>NZ_JAERUC010000136.1 GCF_016745505.1 Streptomyces silvae
CCGGCTGACCATGTGAACCCCCACCGGAGAACACCCCCGAGCCGAAGCGCCCGGGACCGGGCGAAGACGCCTACCGGTCCAGGTGACCCGTGTCGTTCCACCGCTCCAGCGCCGGCAACCCGTACGCCCACCCCAGCACCGACAGCGACGTGGGCTCAAGACGGATCCGCGCGGCGAACGACACGTCCTCCCCCAGCCACCGCGCCCCCAGCGCCCGCAGGATGTGCCCGTGCGCGAAGACCAGCACATCGCGGTCGGCGGACCGCGCCCACGCGACGACCTCGTCCGCCCGGGCCGCCAGTGAGGCCAGGCTCTCGCCCCCCGGGACCCCGTCGCGCCAGATGAGCCAGTCCGGCCGGTCCGCCTTGATCTGCGCCGGGGTCAGGCCCTCGTAATCCCCGTAGTCCCACTCCATCAGCGCGTCCCACGGCTGGGCCCGGTCGCCGAACCCGGCGATGGCGCAGGTCTCCGAGGCCCGGACGAGCGGGCTGGTCCGGACCTCGACGCCGGGCAGCCCGCCCCAGGGCTCCCGGTGCAGCCGTTCGCCGAGGAGCTCCGCGCCCTGCCGGCCGGTGTCGAGGAGGGGGATGTCGGTCCTGCCGGTGTGATTGCCCTGGACGGACCACTGGGTCTGACCGTGCCGGGCGAGCAGGATTCGCGGTGCCATGACGGCTCTCCCTGAAAAATACGAAGATCCGATGATCCGGGGACCCTAGGATCTGGTGGGTCCGGGACGGCGGTGTCCGGGACGGCGACGGGGGCGGCGGACACGGGTGACCGGCCGGGGACCGGTGCGGGCGCGGGCCCCGCTCCATCATCTCCCACCCGCTGCACGGGCAACCTGCGGGGCGCCATGGGCGTCCCTCCCCTCGCACGACCGGCGCCTGCCCGGCGCCCGCCCGGCCCGCACGACCTCCGCATGACCAGGAACGTCCGCGTGGGACGGCCCCCAAGGGGAATCAGGGCATACGACCACCGTACGGTTGAACGTTCGCCGTCGACCACATGAACATGGGGAGAGCCACCGGATGCCGCACGCCACCGCCGCGACACCGTCCTCCGGTCACCGGCCCCGCTGGTGGACGGAGCTCCCGCTGATCGCGGTGGTGTACGGGCTGTACTCGATGGGCCGGCTGCTGGTCCACGAGAACATACCCGCGGCCGTGGACAACGGCCTCGCGATCCTCCGCCTGGAGAAGGCGCTGCACATCAACGCCGAGCACCCCCTGAACCGTCTGCTGACCGGTCACGCCTCACTCGGCATACCCGCCGACTTCGCGTACGCCTCCCTGCACTACCTGGTCACCCCGGCCGTCCTCGTCTGGATCTTCCGGCGCCGATCCGCCGCCTACCGGGCGGCCCGTACCTGGCTGATGACCTCCACCCTCCTCGGACTGGTCGGCTTCACGCTGATGCCGACCTGTCCGCCCCGGCTGCTCGACGCCCATCACGGTTTCGTCGACACGATGGCGCAGTACAGCGCGTACGGCTGGTGGGGCGCCGGCGCGAGCGCCCCGCGCGGCCTCAGCGGGATGACCAACCAGTACGCCGCGATGCCGAGCCTGCACGTCGGCTGGGCGGTGTGGTGCGGTGTCCTGCTGTGGCGCCACGGCCGTCACCCGCTCGTCCGGACGGCCGGTGTCGTCTATCCGCTGGTCACCGTGTTCGTCGTGATGGGCACGGCGAACCACTATTTCCTCGACGCCGTGGCCGGCGCCGCCGTGATGGCCGTCGGGGCACTGCTGACCAGGCCGTTCATGCGGCTCGCGGACCGCGTCAAGGACCGGGTGAGGGCGGTGTTCGCACAGGTGCCCGCATCCCGTACCCCCACGAGATCCACGATTGTCAGTGACGGATGCAAGACTTCCGCGGGTGAGCGAATACCCGGCCGGCGGACCGCCTCCGCAGATCCCAGCGACGCGCGCGCCCTCTCCGCAGCCGAAGCCAGCGACGACGCTCCGGCAGCGGCTCGCTGAGCTGCGCGGCCCCGCCGTCGCGCCGCATCCGCTCGACGCACGCGCGCTGGCCGCGCTCGCCGCGAACCCGGGATGCAAGCGGCGCGCCCTGCTCGACGGCGCGGGCGTCGACAAGGCCGTGCTGGCCACCGCGCTCGGCTCCCCCGCCGCGTTCGGCCAGTCGCAGTTCGCGTTCGTGCGGGGCAACGCCTTCGAGGCGAAGGTCAAGGCCGACGGCGGCACGGAGCTGCTGCGCCTCCTCGTCGAGCGGCTCGGCGGCGACGCCGATGCCCCGGCAACGGCCGAGGTCCCCGATCTGACGGCGGCAGGCCCCGAGGGCCGCGCCGCGCGTACGGCGCTGGCGCTGCGCGAGGCCACGGCGGCGGGCGGCTGGGCGCTGCTCGACCATCCGATGCTGGCCCTTGAGGTCGCGGGCTCCCCCGCCTATCTGGAGCCGGACGCCGTGGTGGTGCACCCCGACGGCACCTGGACGGTCGTCGAGATCAAGTCCTTCCCCATGATCGACAGCTCGGCGGACGCCGCGAAGGTCGGTGCGGCGGCCCGTCAGTCCGCGGTCTACGTCCTGGCGCTGGAGCGGATCGCCGCGAAGACCGAGGGCGCCGAGGTCGCACACCGGGTCCTGCTGGTCTGCCCGAAGGACTTCTCCAACCTGCCGACCGCCTCGGTCGTGGACGTCCGCAAGCAGCGCGCCGTCACCAGCCGCCAGCTGACCAGGCTGACCCGGGTCGAGGACATCGCTGCCGCCCTGCCCGAGGGCACCACCTTCGACCCGGGCTGCTCCCCCGAGGAGCTGGGCACCGCGGTCGAGGCCGTCCCCGCCGCGTACGCCCCCGAGTGCCTGGCCGCGTGCGAGCTGGCCTTCCACTGCCGGTCCAAGGCCCGCGCCGAGGGTGCGGTGGAGTCGCTGGGCCGCAGTGTGCGGGGCGAGCTCGGCGGTCTGACGACGGTCGCCGGGGTGCTGGCCGCGGCGGCCGGCAAGGAGGGCGACCCGGCCGACCCGACGGTGGCGGCGCTGCGCAGGGCCGCCGCCCTGCGCGCCGAGGCCCTGGCCGGGGTGGAGGGTGGCGTCCCGTGTCGCTGATCAGCACGCTGGCCCGGCTGGAGGCGGTCGACAGCGGGCGCGCCCAGCCGCTGGCCACCGTCCGCCACCGGCATCTGACCGACCGCCCGCTCGTGGTGGTGCCGCTGACGACCGCCGGTGAGGCCGGCGCCCCGCTGGGCGCGCTCGTGGGCACGGACCGCGCGGCGCCCCGGCTGCTGGCGGTGGCCCAGCCGCGCGACCGGGATCTGCGGTTCGCGTTCCTCGCCGAGCTGGCCGAGGCGGTCCTGCCGCACATCGAGGCGTACGCCGATGCCGTCGAGCCGGCCGAGCGCTCCGAGGTCGACCCCGAGACCGGGAAGAAGGTCAAGGTCGAGGTCGAGCTGTGCGCGGACGCGGCCCAGCTGATCGTGCCCAGCAGGGCGGGCCTCGACTTCGTACGGCTGCTGGGGCGGTCCATGCGGTTCCGGCGCACCGCCGAGGACGATCCGGACACCCCGTACCCGGCTCCCGCGCGGGTGCCGCTGCTCGGCCGCTGGCTGACGCACTACGGGGAGCGGGCCAGGGTGCCGGGTTCCTCGCTGCTGCTCGCGGCGACGGACCTGCTGAACCGCCACTGGGCCACGGGCCAGAGCAGCCTGGAGGACCAGCATCTCGGCGCGCTGCTCGCCTGGGTCGATCCGCCGGCCGGTGAGTCCGGTGCGGAGGCGGCGCTGCGGGCGGAGCTGGAGCGGGACCGTGCCGGTCAGCTGGTCTGCCCGCCGGCCGGACCGGCGACGGATCCGGCGTTCGACAACAAGCTGCTGGCGCCCGCGATCGAGCGGTACGACCGCGCGCGCACGGCGCTGGCCGCCGCGGAGGACGGCATCGACGCCGACACCCGGCTCGGCGAGCTGAGCGCCGCGGAGCGGGAGATCAGGTCGCTGCTCGCGGGGGTGATGCTGCCCACCTGGGACGCCGTGTGGCGGGGGCTCGACCTGCTGCGGGAGCTGCCCGAGGGGGCCAGGGCCGAGGACCGCTGGACCAGGGACCGCTGGTCGTTCACCGCGCACCGGGACCGGGTGCGGGCGGGCGAGCCCCCGCAGCCGCGCCGGGACGACGCGGTGACGGCGGCGCAGAAGCTGGCCTCGCGGGAGACGGCCCAGGCGCAGCTGGACGCCCAGGAGGCGCTCGACGACCCGCTGGTGCTGGCGGGGCGCAGGCTGGCGGGCGAGGCGTTCGTCGGGGAGGTGACGGAGGTCGAGATGGCGTACAGCGAGTCGAAGCGGCCCTCGCCGCGCCCCCTGGTGACGGTGCGGACCGCCGAGCGCCCGCATCTCGGTGAGCGCACCAAGGTGTACCGCTCGCTGGACGGCAAGCCGCAGACGGCGGAGTTCGTGGGGTACGCCACCGACGCCACCGGGGCCACCGGGCCCACCGACGACCCGGAGAGCGCGGTCGGTCTGGTCCTGCGGATCACGGACCGGATGGGCCGGGGCAAGGAGCCCGCGCCGGGTTCGGTGCCGGAGCCCGGTGACCGGATCGCCTGGACCCTGTTCGAGCACGACCAGCGGGGCGGTCCGAAGCTGCCCGACCCGGAGGACACCCCGTGGACCCACGGCGGCCCGCCGGGCGCCGACCGCGCCACCGGACCCGCCGAGCAGCCCGACCCCGTGACCGCGGAGGACCTCCTGTGACAGCCGTTCTCGACCCGGGTGCCGCGGCGGCGCGGGCGACCGACGCGATCCTCGGCGACACCCTGCGCGGTACGGCGCGCGGCGTCGTGGTGGACTCGCCGCCGGGCGCGGGCAAGTCGACGCTGGTGGTGCGTGCCGCGCTGGAGCTCGCCGCGGCGGGGCGCCCGCTGATGGTGGTCGCGCAGACCAACGCCCAGGTCGACGACCTGGTGGTACGGCTGGCCGAGAAGGCCCCCGAGCTGCCGGTGGGCCGGCTGCACAGCAGCGACTCCGATCCGTACGACAAGGTCCTGGACGGCCTGGACAACGTACGGAAGTCGGCGAAGGCGGCGGACCTGGCCGGCCTGGACATCGTCATCTCCACGGCCGCGAAGTGGGGACACGTGAAGAACGTGGAGCCGTGGGGGCACGCGATCGTCGACGAGGCGTACCAGATGCGGTCGGACGCCCTGCTGGCGGTGGCCGGGCTGTTCGAGCGGGCGCTGTTCGTCGGGGATCCGGGCCAGCTGGACCCGTTCTCGATCGTGGGCGCCGACCAGTGGGCGGGCCTGTCGTACGACCCGTCGGCGAGCGCCGTCTCGACGCTGCTCGCGCACAATCCGGAGCTGCCCCAGCACCGGCTGCCGGTGTCGTGGCGGCTGCCCGCGTCGGCGGCGCCGCTGGTCTCGGACGCGTTCTACCCGTACACCCCCTTTCGCAGCGGTACGGACCACGGCGACCGGCGGCTGTCGTTCGGCGTGCCCTCGGACGGGTCGGGCCCGGACCGGGTGCTGGACGAGGCGGCGGAGTCCGGCTGGGGGCTGCTGGAGCTCCCGGCCCGGCACACCCCGCGCACGGACCCGGAGGCGGTCCGCGCGGTTGCCCTGGTGGTGCGCAGGCTGCTGGACCGGGGCGGCGCCGCGACGAGCGAGCGCGGCCCGGATCCGGTCCCGGTGACGGCGGAGCGGGTCGCGGTCGGCACGGCCCACCGCGACCAGGCCGCCGCGGTGCGGGCGGCGCTCGCGGAGCTGGGCGTGACGGGTGTGGCGGTGGACACGGCGAACCGGCTCCAGGGCCGCGAGTTCGACGTGACGGTGGTCCTGCATCCGCTGTCGGGCCGGCCGGACGCCACGGCGTTCCATCTGGAGACCGGCCGTCTGTGCGTGCTGGCCTCGCGGCACCGGCACGCGTGCGTGGTGGTGTGCCGTGCCGGGGTGGCCGACCTGCTGGACGAGCACCCGTCGACGGAGCCGGTGCAGCTGGGCGTGACGGTGAAGTTCCCCGACGGCTGGGAGGCGAACCACGCGGTCCTCGCGCATCTCGCCGAGCACCGCGTGCATTGGACGCCCTGATCCTGGGCAGCGCTCTTGCGCGGAGCTGGACAATGGAAGGTGGCCGTCCGGCCCTCCGAGGAAGGAACACCACATGGCACAACCCGAGCGGAACGAGCGGCAGAGGCTGCGTCCCGCGCCGCTGCTCTTCGAGCCGTCGGAGGCGGCAGCCGATCCGGAGCACTTCTTCGACCTGGAGTCGATGGAGGACCCGAAGGAGCTGCTGGCCCGCGCGACGGAGCTGACGCTCGCCTTCCGGGCGGCGACCGACCGAGCCGTGGAGTTCCAGGCCGTGGCCGCCGCCCAGCTCGCCGATCCGCGCCGGTTCGACCGGCTCACGGCCGCGGACATAGCCGAGCGCGCGGAGTGGACCGAGGACTACGCCAAGAAGATGATCGAGTTCGGCCGGTCCCTGCTGAACGACCCCACCCGCTGATCCGGGGCCCCCGCGAGGGCCCCACGCCCTGATCCCGGGGCCCGCGAGCCCCCGCAGGCTGATCCCGGGGCCCCACGCAGGCCCCGCGCCCTGCTACCGGGCCTCCGCGAAGGCCCCACGCCGCGATCCGGGCACGGCCACCGCACGACCGTCCGTCACTGCGGGTACACCCGTGGCATATGCCGTCGGGCAAGATACTCCGCCGGGGCCCGCCCTGTCCGGCTTTCGGCAACTCTGGGGAACAGGAGCGTCACGCCCGGTAGACATGACGTCATGAGCGCATGGCTGAATGACGAAACGACCCTGCGGACCGCTGCCGCCCCGCGCCACGGTGTCGACCTCTTCGCCCTGCTGCGGGACCGCGCCGACCACCGGGCCGACGACAGGGCCGCCCAGGTCACCGCGTCCGGTGCCGCCTGGCTGGCGGGCGCGACGCCCTACCCCCGCAGCACGCTCTCGCAGTGGGAGGCGCACCCCTCCTCCCCCGGCGTGGTGCCGTGCGGTTCCTCCTTCGACGTGGTGAGCGTGCCCGCGCTGTTCGGCAGGCGCATGCTGGAGCGGCTCTGGGCGGAGGGGCCTGGGTCGGGCCCGGTCGCCACACACCGGGGCCGGATGCTGCTGTTCGCCTCCCCGGGCACGGCGCAGCGGCTGCCGTCGCTGCTGGCCTGGGAGGAGTGGGGCACCGGGTCCGCCGGCGGCGCCCGGGGCCACCAGGGCGCTCTGCCCCCGGTGCTCTGTCACGGCACCGGGGACGCGGTCACGGTCCCGCCCCTGACCGGCGGCGGGGGCGCCGGCGGCCCCCGCTGGATGGTCGCCCCCGACACCCGTAACCCGTGGCTCCCCGGCCCGGACGTGCTGCTGTGGGCCTGTGTGAGGGTGGGCAGGTCGGCGGCCCCGTCGACCACCGGGAATTCGATTTTTCCTCCCGCCGATCCGGGTGCTAATGTCTACGACGTCAGCAGGCGCCGTTAGCTCAGTTGGTTAGAGCAGCTGA
>NZ_JAERUC010000137.1 GCF_016745505.1 Streptomyces silvae
CGCGACCACCCTTTTCGTCATTCGAACTGCCGTACTTTAGGACGGCGTCGTCCTGGATTGTCGACGGGCGTGTAACACGGGTTATCGGGCGGTGAGCCTGCGGGAACCTCCCCGGCATGACCCAGAACACCCCGCTGTCCCCGCGCCCCGTCCACGAAGTCACCCACCGCGTTCAGTCGTCCGCCCAGTTGCGCGCCCAGGGCGTGTCCGCCGCGCAGACCGCCGCCCAGTGCCTGCCCGGCGGCCCGTGGCAGCAACTGCTCCCCGGCGTGTACCTCCTGCACCCGGGAGAGCCCACGAACGACGACCGGGTGCACGGGGCCCTGCTGTACGCCGGACGGCCGCCGGCCGGGGCCCGCCGGACGGTGCCGGCCCAGTCGGGGCCCGGCTTCGGCGAGGCCATGGTCACGGGCCTGGCGGCCCTCGCCCTGTACGGCTTCAGCTCGGCACCCCCCGGGATCGCGCTGCACCGGATCGACGTGCTGGTGCCGCGCACCAGGCGGCTGCGCTCCACCCGGTTCGTCCAGGTGACCCGGGCCGCCGTGCTGCCCCGTCCGCAGCGCCGGCTCGGGGTGCCGCTGGCCCCGGTGGAGCGGGCACTGGCCGACGCGGTGGCCTCGCTCGCGGACGCCTCGACGGTGCGCCGGATCCTGACGGAGGCGGTGCGCGGCGGGCACTGCGAACCGGCGTCCGTCGTACGGGAGCTGAACGAGGCCAAGCTGCTGGGCCGCGCGCACGTCGTGGACGCGGTGGACGCGCTGCTCGTCGAGGGACGGGCGATGGCGGAGGGCCGGCTGTACGAGATGGTGCGCACCCACCGGCTGCCCCAGCCGCTGTGGAACGTGGAGCTGTCCCTGCCGGGCGGCAGCTTCCTGGGCGGGGTGGACGCGTACTGGCCGGAACAGGCGGTCGCGCTCGAACTGGGCGCCCGCTCACCCCGGGAGGAGCACGTCGCGTACGCCGCCGAGCGGGAGCACCTGGAGCGGCTCGGGGTGACGGTGGTGCGGGTGACGCCGAAGCAGCTGCGGGACTCGACGGCACAGCTGTCGGTGGTGCTGCGTACGGCGATGATGGCGGCCGAGGACCGGGAGCCGGCGGCGTACGTGGTGGTCATGCCGCGGTGAGTGGCGCAATGGCCGCGTTGGCGGATCTACGCCATGTCGCTCTCTCGTCCCCGCCAACTCTCCACAAACCCCTGTCATTTACGAAAGGCTGAGCGGTCATCGGGTACCGAATTCCGGACTCTCTCTTTCTTTCACAATCAGGGATGCTGATGACCAAGGAATCCCCCAGCTCCATACCCGGGGCGAGACGCGCGGCACGCATAGCTGCCGCAGCCGGTCTGGCGGCCGCGCTGGCCGCCTCCGGCGCCGCCCCGGTCTTCGCCGCCGACGACCCGGTGGCCTCCCCCGTGAAGCCCGCCGCCGCGAGCACGAACGGCGACAAGCTGGGCGAGGCCGACGCCGATGTACTGGCGAAGGCCGAGGCCAAGGGCGAGAAGAACATCACGATGATGGTCGCCACCACCCCCGGTGCGACCGAGAAGGTCGCCGAACAGCTGGACGCCGTCAAGGGGTCCGTGCTGGGGCAGACGTACGACAAGCTCGGCTACGTCCGGGCGACCGTGCCGACCGCGACCGCCGAGGCGACCATCAAGGCGGCGCAGAAGCTGTCGTCGGTCCAGGGCATCGATCTCAAGCAGGAGATCAAGCTGGACGACCCGACGCCCACGGGTGACCGGGCCGCCGGGGCGAAGCAGCAGAAGTCCACGGGCAGTTACGCGGCGCCGAACAAGAAGACCCCCGCGAAGAACCCGTACAACCCGTCCTTCGAGACGGGCGCGGTCGACTTCGTCAAGCAGCACCCGAAGGCCGACGGCCGCGGGATCACCATCGGTGTCCTGGACTCCGGTGTCGACCTCGGTCACCCCGCGCTGCAGAAGACCACCACCGGCGAGCGCAAGATCGTCGACTGGGTGACGGCGACCGACCCCGTCAGCGACGGCGACGGCACCTGGCTCCGGATGGACCAGGTGGTGTCCGGCCCGACGTTCACGAGCGGCGGCACGACGTACTCCGCGCCGAAGGGCTCGTACGCCTTCCGCGTCTTCAAGGAGTCCGCCACCCGCGGCGGCGACATGGCGGGCGACCTCAACCGCGACGGTGACACCACCGACCAGTGGGGCGTGCTGTACGACCCGGTCACCGGCACCACTCGCGTCGACCTGAACAACAACGCGGACTTCGGTGACGACGTTGTCCTGAAGCCGTACAAGGAGAAGCACCAGGTCTCCTACTTCGGTACGGACGACCCGCGGACCGACGTCGTCGAGCGCATCCCGTTCGTCGTCGAGACCCGCAAGAACGTCGTCGTCGACGCGGCCGGCAAGACCGCCGACTACGTCAACATCGGGGTCATCGAGAGCGAGCACGGCACGCACGTCGCGGGCATCACCGCGGCCAACGGCCTGTTCGGCGGCGCGATGAACGGTGCGGCGCCCGGCGCCAAGATCGTCTCCTCGCGTGCCTGCACCTGGTCCGGCGGCTGCACCAACATCGCGCTGACCGAGGGCATGATCGACCTCGTCGTCAACCGCGGCGTCGACGTCGTCAACATGTCGATCGGCGGCCTGCCGCCGCTCAACGACGGCAACAACGCCCGCGCCGAGCTCTACAAGCGGCTCATCGACATCTACGGCGTCCAGCTGGTCATCTCGGCCGGCAACGACGGCCCCGGTGTCAACACCATCGGTGACCCCGGCCTCGCCGACCACGTCATCTCGGTGGGCGCGTCCATCTCCAAGGAGACCTGGGCGGCCAACTACGGCTCGAACGTCACCAAGAAGTACGACATGCTGCCCTTCTCCTCGCGCGGCCCGCGTGAGGACGGCGGCTTCGCGCCGATCCTGACCGCCCCGGGTGCCTCGATCAACACCACCCAGACCTGGCTGCCCGGCGGCCCGGTCAAGGAGGCGGGCTACTCGCTCCCGGCCGGCTACTCCATGCTGCAGGGCACCTCCATGTCCTCGCCGCAGGCCGCCGGCGCGACGGCGCTGCTGCTGTCCGCCGCGAAGCAGAAGCACATCGAGCTGCCCCCGGCCGACCTGCGGACCGCGCTGACCAGCACCGCCACCCACATCGACGGTGTGCCCGCGCACGCCCAGGGTTCCGGTCTGATCGACATCGTCGGCGCCTGGAAGCAGATCGAGAAGAAGGGCACCCCGGCGCACGAGTACACCGTGAAGGCGCCGGTCGACACCGCGATCGACTTCGCGCTGAAGACCCCGGGCTTCGGCACCGGCCTGTACGACCGTGAGGGCGGCCTGAAGGCCGGCCAGAAGAAGTCGTACGACGTCACCGTCACCCGCACCACGGGCCCGGACAAGGCCGTCAAGCACAAGCTGTCGTGGAAGAACAACGACGGCACCTTCACCCTGACCGGTTCGAGCACCGTCTCGCTGCCGCTCGGCAAGCCGGTGACCGTCAAGGTCCAGGCGAAGCCCCGCACGGCGGGCGTCCACAGCGCGATCCTGCTGGTGGACGACGCGAAGACCAAGGGTGTGGACCAGCAGATCCTCTCCACGGTGGTCGTCGCCAAGGAGCTCGTGAAGCCGGGGTACGCGTTCTCGACGAGCGGCTCGGTGCAGCGCAACGGCACCACGTCGTACTTCCTGAACGTCCCGGAGGGCGCCGAGACCCTCGAGGTCGCGATGAGCGCCCTGCGCTCGGGCAGCCAGACGCGGTTCATCTCCATCCACCCCTACGGGGTCGCGGTGGAGGACAGCTCCACGATCTACTGCTACCCGAACTACGAGAACCCGACGAACACCTGCCGTCCGGACACGCGCTCCTACAAGGCCCCGCAGCCGGGCGTCTGGGAGATCGAGGTCGAGGCGCGCCGTACGTCGCCGCTGCTGGACAACCCGTACAAGCTGGATGTCTCGCTCCTCGGCGCCTCCTTCGACCCGGCGGTGCAGACCATCCCCGAGGCGAAGATCGGCACCCCGGCCGCGGTGAACTGGACCGTGACCAACAACGCGGGTGACCTGGAGGGCACGCTCAAGGGCGGCTCGCTGGGCTCGGCCGACGTCGAGCGTCCGTCGATCCGGACCGGGGGCGAGTACGTCAAGGAGGTGACCATCGGCGAGGGCGTGGAGAAGCTCGACATCGCCGTGGGCAACACCTCGGACGCCAACGCCGACATCGACCTGTACGTCTACCAGGGCGCCACCGAGGTCGGCGCCTCGACGACGGCGGGCTCGGAGGAGACGGTCAGCCTGGTGAAGCCGGCGGCCGGCACGTACACCGTCGTGATCGACGGCTACTCGGTCCCGGCGGGGACCACCGAGTACGACTACCGCGACGTGTACTACGCACCGTCGCTCGGCGCGATCAAGGTCGACGAGTCCAAGGCCGTGAACCTGGCCAACGGCGCGTCCGCCCAGGTCGGGGCCGAGGTCGTGGTCGCCGGAGCGGCTCCCGAGGGCCGGCAGTTCTTCGGTGAGGTCCAGCTGGTGAACGCCCGGGGCACCGCGGCGGGCACCGGCAGCGTCGTGATCGAGAAGGTCGCGCCGTAACCGGAACGGCCGTGTGATCCGCACGACACGCGCGGACCGTGGGGCGGGGGCTCGCAAGGGCTCCCGCCCCACAGCTCTGTCCGCGCCCCGGTCGCCGTCCGTCCGACTGCCGGACAATGGATTGGACAAGGAAGCCGTGGACATACGCATCATGGACCGGCAACCGTGCCCGTTCGCATCTGTGAGGGAGTCCCAGTGAAGGTCGGAATCGTCGGCGCCACCGGTCAGGTCGGCACAGTCATGCGCAGGATCCTGGCCGAGCGGAAGTTCCCCGTCGCCGAACTGCGGCTCTTCGCCTCCGCGCGCTCCGCGGGCTCCACGATCTCCTACGAGGGCAAGGACATCACGGTCGAGGACGCCTCCACGGCGGACTACACCGGTCTCGACATCGTGCTGTTCTCCGCCGGTGGCGCGACCTCGAAGGCACTGGCCGAGAAGGTCGCCTCGCAGGGCGCCGTCGTGATCGACAACTCCTCCGCCTGGCGCAAGGACCCCGAGGTCCCGCTGGTGGTCTCCGAGGTCAACGCGCACGCGATCAGGAACCGCCCCAAGGGCATCATCGCCAACCCGAACTGCACCACGATGGCCGCCATGCCCGTGCTGCGCCCCCTGCACCAGGAGGCGCAGCTCGACGCCCTGACCGTCGCGACCTACCAGGCCGTGTCCGGCTCCGGTGTCGCCGGTGTCGCGGAGCTGCACGGACAGGCGTCCAAGGTCGTCGCCGAGGCGGACAAGCTGACCCACGACGGCGAAGCGGTCGACTTCCCCGAGCCGGCCGTCTACAAGCGCCCGATCGCCTTCAACGTGCTGCCGCTCGCCGGCTCGATCGTGGACGACGGGTCCTTCGAGACCGACGAGGAGCAGAAGCTCCGCAACGAGTCCCGCAAGATCCTGGAGATCCCGGAGCTCAAGGTGTCCGGCACCTGCGTCCGGGTCCCGGTCTTCTCGGGCCACTCGCTCCAGATCAACGCCCGTTTCGCCCGCCCGATCAGCGTCGAGCGCGCCTACGAGCTGCTGAAGGACGCCGAGGGCGTCGAGCTCTCCGAGATCCCGACCCCGCTCCAGGCGGCCGGCAAGGACGCCTCCTACGTGGGCCGCATCCGCGTCGACGAGACCGTCGAGCACGGTCTGGCGCTGTTCGTCTCCAACGACAACCTGCGCAAGGGCGCCGCGCTGAACGCGGTCCAGATCGCGGAGCTGGTGGCGGCCGAGCTCAAGGGCTGAGCTCCTCCTCACCCCGGAAAGGGCGGCCACCGATCGCGGTGGCCGCCCTTCCGCATGCCGCTGCCCGCGCCGGTGTCAGTCCCGTCGCACCTCGAAGTGCAGGCACCCGTACTCCACGGCCCGCACGTGCACCAGGGCCACCTCGGGGTCGGCGAAGGCCTCCGCCAGTGCCTCGTCGTAGCCCCGCTCCTCGTCGGCCGGGATCTCCAGCAGCCGGCCGCCGACGATCTCGCCGGCCGCGTTGTAACGCCGGACCGTGCGCAGCGCCCCGGCCCGCGAGAACGGGTAGCCGGCCCGGTCCGCCGCCGGGCCCCCGCACTCCCCGGCGTGGATGAAGACCGGTCCCTGTTCGTCGTACGCTCCCGGGCGCGCCCCGGTCCCGGCCGCCCAGCGCCGCAGCGGGGCGTACGAGACGAGGGCGATCCTCTCCCCCGGCCCGGCGCCCCGCAGGCAGCAGCGGAGCGGCTCGCCGCCCTCCGTGGCCGTGTACGGGACGCAGGGCCGCCCGGCGTCGTCGCTGGTGCGGAGCTCTTTCAGGACGTCCGGCCCGATGGGCCGTGCCTCGTAAGTGGTCATGATCCGAGGGTGGCCCGGACGCCGCCGCCGGTCCGGCGGAAAACGGACATCGCGCTGCGCCCTCCTCACGTGGAAGGATGGCGAAAAACGTCGCATATCAAGTCGCACACCAAGGAGATGACCGCGTGCCTGGCACGAATCTGACCCGCGAAGAGGCACAGGAGCGGGCGCGCCTGCTGACCGTGGACGCGTACGAGATCGATCTCGACCTCTCCGGCGCACAGGAGGGCGGCACCTACAGGTCCGTCACCACCGTGCGCTTCGACTCCGCCGAAGCCGGTGCGGAGACCTTCATCGACCTGGTCGCCCCCGCGGTGCACGACATCGTGCTGAACGGCAAGGACCTGGACATCGCCGCCGTCTTCCGGGACTCGCGGATCGCGCTGAAGCACCTCCAGGCCGGTGCCAACGAGCTGAAGGTCGTCGCCGACTGCTCGTACACCAACACCGGCGAGGGCCTGCACCGGTTCGTCGACCCGGTCGACGAGCAGGCCTACCTGTACACCCAGTTCGAGGTCCCGGACGCGCGCCGGGTCTTCGCGAGCTTCGAGCAGCCCGACCTGAAGGCGACCTTCCGGTTCACCGTGAAGGCGCCCTCCGGCTGGACGGTGATCTCCAACTCGCCGACGCCCGAGCCCGAGAACGACGTCTGGTCGTTCGAGCCGACGCCGCGCATCTCCACGTACATCACGGCCCTGATCGCCGGTCCGTACCACGCGGTGCACAGCAGCTACGAGAAGGACGGCCGGTCCGTGCCGCTCGGCATCTACTGCCGGCCGTCGCTCGCGGAGTACCTCGACGCGGACGAGATCTTCGCGGTCACGCGGCAGGGCTTCGACTGGTTCCAGGAGAAGTTCGACTACGCGTACCCGTTCGCCAAGTACGACCAGCTCTTCGTCCCCGAGTTCAACGCCGGGGCGATGGAGAACGCGGGCGCGGTCACCATCCGCGACCAGTACGTCTTCCGCTCGAAGGTCACCGACGCGGCCTACGAGACGCGCGCCGAGACGATCCTCCACGAGCTGGCCCACATGTGGTTCGGCGACCTGGTCACCATGGAGTGGTGGAACGACCTCTGGCTGAACGAGTCGTTCGCCACGTACACCTCCATCGCGTGCCAGGCCGACGCGGAGGGCTCGAAGTGGCCGCACTCCTGGACCACGTTCGCCAACTCCATGAAGACCTGGGCCTACCGGCAGGACCAGCTGCCGTCGACGCACCCGATCATGGCGGACATCCAGGACCTCGACGACGTCCTGGTGAACTTCGACGGGATCACGTACGCGAAGGGCGCCTCGGTCCTGAAGCAGCTCGTGGCGTACGTCGGCAAGGACGCGTTCTTCCAGGGCGTGCAGGCGTACTTCAAGGCGCACGCCTTCGGCAACACGCGCCTGTCGGACCTGCTGGGCGCCCTGGAGAAGACCTCCGGCCGTGACCTGCGGACCTGGTCGAAGGCGTGGCTGGAGACGGCCGGGATCAACATCCTGCGCCCGGAGATCGAGACCGACGGCAACGGCCACGTCACCTCCTTCACCGTGCTCCAGGAGGCTCCGGCGCTCCCCGCCGGGGCGAAGGGCGAGCCCACGCTGCGCCCGCACCGGATCGCGATCGGCTGCTACGACCTCGACGCCGCCGGGAAGCTGGTCCGCACGGACCGGATCGAGCTGGACGTCGAGGGCGAGCGCACCACCGTGCCGTTCCCCACCGGCACCCCGCGCCCGGCGGTCGTCCTGCTCAACGACGACGACCTGTCGTACGCGAAGGTCCGCCTCGACGAGGAGTCCCTGCGGGTCGTCACCGAGCACCTGGGCGACTTCACCGAGTCGCTGCCCCGCGCGCTGAGCTGGGCCTCGGCCTGGGACATGACGCGCGACGGCGAACTGGCGACGCGTGACTACCTCGCGCTGGTCCTCTCGGGGATCGGCAAGGAGACGGACATCGGCGTCGTGCAGTCGCTGCACCGCCAGGTGAAGCTGGCCCTGGACCTCTACGCCGCCCCGGAGTGGCGCGAGGCGGGCCTGAACCAGTGGACCGAGGCGACGCTGGCGCACCTGCGCGCGGCGGAGCCGGGCGGCGACCACCAGCTGGCGTGGGCCCGCGCCTTCGCCGCGACGGCGCGCAGCCCGCTCCACCTGGACGTGCTGCAGTCGCTGCTGGACGGCACCCAGGAGATCGAGGGCCTGGCCGTCGACACGGAGCTGCGCTGGGCGTTCGTGCAGCGCCTCGCGGCGACGGGTCTCATCGACGAGGAGGAGATCGCCGCCGAGTACGAGCGCGACAGGACCGCCGCGGGTGAGCGCCACGCGGCGTCCGCCCGCGCGGCCCAGCCCTCCGAGGACGCGAAGGCCGAGGCGTGGGCGTCGGTCGTCGAGTCGGACAAGCTGCCGAACTCCCTCCAGGAGTCGGTCATCGGCGGCTTCGTGCAGACCGAGCAGCGTGAGCTGCTGGCGCCGTACGCGGAGAAGTACTTCGCGGCGGTCAAGGACGTCTGGGACGCGCGGAGCCACGAGATGGCCCAGCAGATCGCGGTCGGCCTCTACCCGTCGCTCCAGGTCTCGCAGGAGACCCTGGACGCCACGGACGCCTGGCTGGACTCGGCGCAGCCGAGCGCCGCGCTGCGCCGGCTGATGTCGGAGTCGCGGGCGGGCGTGGAGCGCGCGCTGAAGGCCCAGGCGGCGGACGCCGCGGCGGCCACCGCGTAGGCGGAACCCGCACGGCGAGGGGGCGTCTCCGTCAGGGGGCGCCCCCTTCGTGGTGCCGGGGGGGCGGGAGCGGGCTCAGCGGGGGCAGGCGGGGAGCCGGCTCAGCGGAGGCAGGCGGCGAGCAGGGCGATGTCGTCCGTCTTGCCCTTGCCGAACATCGCGAGCAGGTGGTCGCAGAGCTCCTCGACCTCCGCCGGTGCCCGGGAGAGGGTGCTGCCCAGGGCCTCCAGGCTCTCGTCGAGGTCTTCCCGGGGGACCTCGACGAGGCCGTCGGTCAGCAGCAGAAGCGTGGACCCCTCCGGCACGTCGTGGCTGACGGCCGGCGGGTGCGGCAGGTTGAGCCCGAGAAGGGGCCCGTGCTCGGTCAGGTAGCGGGTGGATCCGTCCGGGTGCCGCAGCAGGGGCGGTATGTGACCGGCGTTGGCCACCTGGATCCGCCGTCCGCCGGGCTCCACGAGCACGAGGCAGACGGTGACGGTCATCGACGGCCGCAGGCGGACCAGCAGGGCGTCCAGGTTCGTCAGGAGGGACCGGGGGTCGTGCCCCTCGATGGCGTAGGCCCGCAGGGCGTGCCGGATCTCGCCCATGATCATGGCGGCCTTGAGCGAGTGCCCGGCCACGTCCCCGATGGCGAGCAGCAGCCCGGCCGGGGTCTCGATGGCCTCGTAGAAGTCGCCGCCGATCTCCGCGTCGTCGGCTGCGGGTTCGTAGCGTACGGCCATGTCCACGCCGGGCACTTCGGGGAGCCTGTCCGGCAGGAAGCTGCGCTGGAGGGTGAGGACCAGCGCGTGTTCCTCGCTGCGCGTGCGCAGGGCTTCCAGGGCCAGCGCGCAGGCCTGCGCCAGCTGAGACAGGAGCTCACGGTCGTCGGCGCCGGCCAGGGCCGTGGCGGCGACGGCGAACGCGACGGCGGGCCGGCCCCGCTTCGTACGGGCGAGGGTCAGGGCGACCCCTTCGGGGAACACGTCCGCTCGGCCGCTCCCCTCGTGGCCGGTGAGCGCGCGCCAGTCCGCGCCGGACAGGAGTACCGTCTCCGTCCCGGTCCGTTCGCCGAGGGCCCGCTCGGTCAGGGTGTCCAGCAGCCGTGATCCCCCGTGGACGCCGGTGACCGACGGCTCCGCGCCCCCGGGGCGGGGGCTCACCGCGGCCGTGGCGAGGTGGAGCGTCCGGTTGTCCGGGCTGAGTCCCACGGCGACGGCGGGCGACTCCATGAGCGCGGCCGCACCGGCCGCCGCCGCGGCGACGAACGTCTCCCCGTCCTTGGCGGCGTACACGGCCAGGGTGCTGCTGTTCAGCGCGGCCACCCGGGTGGCGAGCCGCTCCGCACGGCGCCGGGCGCGGGCGTAGCGCAGCGCCGCGGTGACCGTGGCCAGCAGCTCGTCCGGGGCGATGGGCTCGGTGAGGTAGGCGTCGGCACCGCGGTGGAGTCCCTGGGTGCGGTCGCTCAGTTCGATGGCCGTCGCGGAGACGTGGATGACCGGCAGCGAGGCGGTCCGGGGATCGGCCTTGATCTGCTCGCACACCTCGAAGCCGCTCATGTCGGGCAGCCGCACGTCCACGACGGCCAGCTCGGGCAGGTCGCCGTCGGGGGCGGTGGCGAGCAGGGACAGGCCCTCCGTCCCGTCGGAGGCCTCCACCACCGTGTGGCCGGCCCGGCGGAGCCAGCTGCTGACGATGTAGCGGTTCGTGTCGTTGTCGTCGAGCACCAGCACCTTGGCGGCGGCGCTGTCCTGATGCAGATGCGTACTCATGCGGTGTCGTCCTTCTGGTCCGCTCCCGGCAGGGCGGGCGTGACGTGTTCCGAGAAGGCCGCGACCAGCTTGGGCAGGGTCAGCGTGGACTTCTCGAGGACCGCCCGTGCGTGCGTGAGCCGGTCCCGGTCCAGGTCCTCGGCGGGCGTGGAGGTCAGGATGACGACGGGGACGGCGCGCAGGCCGGGGTCGGCCGCGAGCTGCGCCAGTACGGCGTAGCCGTCGAGGTCGGGCAGGTGCAGGTCGAGCAGGACGGCGTCCGGGCGCTCGCGGCGCACCACCGAGCTCGCCAGTCCGCCCTCACCCACCTCGACCACCCGTCCGGCGAGCCGGCCCAGGAGGGGGCGGATCGTGGCGCGGAAGGCGTCGTCGTCGTCCACGGTGACCAGGGCCGCCACCAGGGGTGCCGGCGCCTCCTGGTCGTCGGGCCCGGCGGCGGCCGGCCCGTCGGCGGGCAGCCGCACGGTGACCACGGTCCCGGATCCCGGGCTGCTGGTCAGCGAGAGGCTGCCGCCGAGGAGTTCGGTGAGCCGCCGCGCGTAGGGCAGGCCGAGGCCGGTCCCGGAACGTCCGCGCTGGTGCGGTCCCCGTACCTGGTAGAACTCCTCGAAGATCTGCTGCTGCTCCTCCTCGGGGATGCCGATGCCGGTGTCCGACACGCTGAAGACGACGTGGTCGCCGTCGGGCCCGTCCTCCCGGGTGACGTCGAGGCGTACGGTCCCGGCGGGCGTGAACTTCAGGGCGTTGGACAGCAGATTGCGCAGGATGCGGGCGAGCATGACCTCGTCGCTGACGATCCGCGCGTCGGACTCGGCCACGACGAGTTCGGCGGCGCCCGGAGTCCCGTAACCGCGCAGGGTGCCCCGCAGCTGGCCGAGGGCCACGCGCAGGTTCACCACCGCCCAGGTGGGCTCCAGGCGTCCGGACTCCGCCTTGGCGACGTCCAGGAGTTCGTCGACGAGGGCGAGCAGGGTGGCGCCCGAGGCGGAGATGAGGGAGACCTGTCGGCGTTGCTCCTCGTCAAGGCGCTCCACATCGAATTCGAGCAGCATCCGGGCCAGCCCGACGACGGAGTTGACCGGCGTACGGAGCTCGTGGCTGACGTTGGCCCAGAATCTGGTCTTGGCCTCGCTCGCCTCACGCAGCTGGCGGGACTTGTCCTCGAGTTCGGCGTAGAGGGCCACGACGCCGCGGTTGGTCTCCTCCAGCTCCTCCGAGAGCTCGGAGTAGAGCGCCACGACCCCCCGGTTGGTCTCCTCCAGCTCCTCGTTCAGCCGGCGGAGTTCCTCGCGCTGCGCCCTGGACTCCTCCAGAGCGGCGATCAGGTCACTGGTCTGCGCGCGGGTGTCGTCCAGCACGCTGATGCCCTTGTGCGCCAGCAGCGCCTCCCTGGCCTGCTGGACGGACTCGGCCGTCCCGGCTTCCCCGGCGATCGGCTGCTCGACCGCCACCGTCCGCTCCGACGGGGTGTGCCGGAGCGGGACGAGGCGGGCCGCCGCCTTCATGGCCTCCTCGCCGGGCCCATGGCCGTCCTGCCAGGACAGGGCGACCCGCAGGACGGGCTGCGGGCCGCTGACGACACCGAAAGTGACGGTCAGTCCGGAGGACCCGAGCAGGTCTCTGCCGAGCTCGCTCAGCGCGGTCGCCAGACGGATCTGGTCCTGGTTGTCCACCCCGAGCGCCTCGGCGGCCGACTTGCCGCTGCGGCGCAGCACGAAGACGTCCTGCTCCGTCGCGAGGGAGAACGAGACGAGGGGGTCGGCCTCCTGGGCCGCGGAGGTGTTCACCAGGGTCCTTTCGCCACGACGACACCGGCGTCGTCACGCCGTACGCCCGCCTCACGCAGGAGCTGCGCGGCGGCCACCAGCGGCGAGTGCTCCAGGAACCCGGGCAGCGCCGTCGCCTGCCAGCGCTCGGTGAGACCGTCGGAGTGCATGATCACGGCCCCGTCCCGGGGCAGCTCCTGCCGTACGGACCGCAGGGTCGGCAGGTGATGGCCCACGATGCCGGGGGCCGACGACAGGGAACGCCGGGTACCGGTCGCGGGGTCCACGACGAAGGTGCTGACGTTCCCGACGCCGCAGAAGTACACGCTCCGTTCGGCCGGTTCGATGCGTACGACGGCGACGGCGCCTCCTCTGCCCCCGCGCAGCGCCTTGTGGACGTCCATGAGGATCGCTTCGGGCCGCTGGGCGTCCGAGTCGCGGAAGGCGGCCACCGCCGCCTGCGCGGCCCGGCCGGCCAGGGGCCCGTGTCCCAGTCCGTCGCAGAAGAGCACCAGCAGGGCCGGCTCGTCCCCGCCGGAACCGGTCCGGGGCTCCGGAGGCGCCGCGGCCCGTGAACCGTCCGTGTACTGCCGGTCGTCCGTGTGGCGCGGCCCGTCCGTGTGCCGTGAACCGTCCGCCGTACGCCGGAAGCCGGTCAGCTGCGCCCAGCCCAGGGGGGCCTCCGGAGGCGCGGCCGAGGAGAGCGCCCTGGCCTGCCGCCGGTCGCCCCCGCCCTCCGCCGGGACACCGGCCCGGCGGGCGGCCCAGGCGTCCCCGCACACGTCCTCCCCGGTGATCGCCCTCGTCAGACCCTCCACCACGGGGCTCCCCTGTACGGCGAAGCGGCGCGCCGCCTCCTTCGTCCAGAAACGCGCGGTCAGTACGGTGCCCCGCCCGGGCAGCGAGTGCAGGTCGAAGAAGTCGGCGAGGCGGGAGATGGCACCCAGGCCGATGCCGAGGGTGCCGGAGGTCGAGGTGCCGTCGGCGAGCGCGTAGGCGACGTCCGCCATCCCCGGCCCCTCGTCCGTCGTGACGAACTCCAGCCCGGCGTCGCTCGGTGTCCTGACCGTACGCAGCAGGAACGCCCCGTCGACGGCGTACTTGCGCAGATTGGTCGCGGCCTCGCTCACGGCCAGGGCGACCTCGGCGCACCGCGGCTCGTCGAAACCGATACGCCTGGCCAGCGAGGCCGCCGCCACCCGGGCCGCGGTGGGGAGTGCCTCCTGGTCGCGGAGCCAGACGACGTCCTCCGCGACCAGGACCGGCGGGATCAGCGAGCCCACTTGGTCACCGCGACCTGTGTCCCGCTGCCGACCTCGGTGTCCAGGGTGAAGTCGTCGACCAGACGGCGCGCTCCGCTCAGCCCGAGCCCGAGACCGCCCCCGGAGGTCCACCCGTCGGTCAGCGCCTGGTCGACGTCGGGGATGCCGGGGCCGGAGTCCTCGAACACCGCGGTCACACCGACCCGGCTGTCACGGCGGACCAGTCCGACGCGCATGACTCCACCGCCGCCGTAGACCAGGGTGTTCCGGGCGAGTTCGCTCGCGGCGGTGACGAGCTTGGTCTGGTCGACGAGCGAGAGCTTGCAGCGCTGGGCGAGCGAGCGCACCAGCTGACGCGCCCGGACCACGTCGTCGTTCGAACTGATGGGGACGGTCTCATGACCGGTGTCGGGGACGGGCGCGAGCCCGGTCATCGCTGAGCCGGGCGGGTGGTGTCCCGCCGGGCCAGGATGTCCAGCCCCTTCTCCAGTGTCAGAGCGGTACGCACGCCGCCGAGCGACAGCCCGAGCTCCACGAGCGTGATGGCGACGGCCGGCCGCATGCCCACGACGACGGTCTGCGCGTCGAGCATGCGGGAGATGGCCGCCGTGGTCGCCAGCATGCGGCCGACGAAGGAGTCGACGATCTCGACGGCGGTGATGTCGATGACCACCCCGGTGGCCCCGGATTCGACGATGCGGGCCGCCAGGTCGTCCTGGAGCTCCAGGACGACCTGGTCCTCCAGCTCGACCTGGATGGAGACGAGGAGTACGTCACCGATCTTGAGTACGGGTACGCGTTCGGTCACGCCCGGCCGCCGGGCTGTGCGACCACCGCGCTGCTGCCGCGCAGGGCGTGCTTGAGGGCATCGGCCAGCGACGACTTGGTGACGATGTCGCCGAACTGGATCCCGAGGGCGACGATCGTCTGGGCGATCTGGGGCCGGATACCGGAGATGATGCACTCGGCACCCATCAGCCGGGCGGCCACCACCGTCTTGAGCAGGTGCTGGGCGACCTCGGTGTCCACCGCCGGCACCCCGGTGATGTCGATGATCGCCTGGTCCGAACCGGTGTCGACGAGGGCCTGGAGCAGCTTCTCCATCACCACCTGGGTCCGGGCCGAGTCCAGGGTGCCCACCAGCGGTACGGCGACCACGCCGTCCCACAGCTTCACCACGGGGGTCGAGAGCTCCATCAGCTGCTCGGCCTGAGCGCTGATGATCTCCTCGCGCGTCTTGGCGTACACCTCGAGCGTGAACAGACCGAGCGCGTCGATCAGCTTGCTCAGCTGGAGGTAGGCCCGGATGTCCGCCGCCGGAGTGTCCTCCGTGGGCGCGAGGACGTCCTTGCCCGCCAGCACGCTGGTGGCGGTCTCGGTCGGGGTGAAGCCCTGGCGGGCCCGGGCCCGGGAGAGCTCCGTGAGGAGCGCGCGCGCCTCGGCGAACGCGTCCCCCTGCCAGTCCAGCCCGCCTGTGCGCAGGCCCGCCACCAGGGCGTCGTACAGCTCCCGGAGTTCGCGGTCGAGCTCCGCGAGCGAGATGCGCCCGCGCAGGGTGCGCGAGACGGTCTCCACCCAGGCCGCGCCGAGCGACTCCTGCTGTGCGGACAGCAACTCGACGAGCCTGGCCGGTATGTCTTGTTCGGTCACCGAGATGACTCCCTCTGCTTCAGCCCCGTGTGGTGCGCTGCTCGGCAGCGTAGCGCGACCACGCGTGTGCCCCTTCACCGCGCCTTCACACCATCGGTTCCGCGGCCCGCCCGAGGGAGGAGGGAGTGACCGCCTCCGGCCGGCGCTCCCGGGAGGAGAACGGTGGAAACCGCCCGGCGGACGGGCGCCGGGTGCGCAGCCGTCCGCCGGGCGGGAGTTGTGGGTGGACCGGGGGCCTCAGCCCGTGGACTGCTCGTGGCGACGGGCCAGTTCGGCCGCCCCCGCCCCGGTCAGGGAGCCGTGCAGGCGCATCCGGGCCACGCCCCCGTCGGGGTAGGCGTCGAGCCGTACGTGGGTGACCACGGCTTCGGCGTCCAGGACGAAGCGGTGCAGGGTGTCGGGCTGGAGCCGGGTGCGGGGCAGGATCTCGAACCAGTCGCCGCTCTCGCCGTCGCGGCCCTGGAGGCCGATCCAGCCCGCGGCGTTGCCCTTGAGGTAGGCGGTGTCGATCTCGACCGCGCGCACCGCGCCCTGCGCGGGCAGCCGGAAGCGCACCCAGTCGTTGGTGTCGCGGACCCGGCGGCGGCGGTTCTCCCAGCCGTCGTCCATCTTGCGGGAGGTGCCGGGCAGGATGATCTGGGCGGGCGAGGAGTAGAAGCGGTCCGAGGCGTCCTCGTACGTGCCGCCGTTCAGGATCGAGATCAGGTCGACGGTGCCGAGCGCCGCGAGCCAGGCCGGGTCGGGGACGACCTCGCCGTGGACGCGGAGGCGGGCGATGCCGCCGTCGGGGTGCTGGCAGATCCGCAGGTGGGTGTAGCGGCGGCCGCCGGTGACCTCGAAGCCGTTGGCGGCGTGGCCGCGTACGGGGGTCGGCGGGACGAGCTCCTCCCACTTCACGTCGTCGGCGAGGAGCTCCTCCGGCCCGGGGGCGCCTTCCACGGACGTCGCCTGGACGGAGACGCGCTGCGGGTAGTTGCCGCGGAAGTGGGCGGTGTCGACGACGACGCCGCGGATGATCCCGGGGGTGCCCAGCCGGACGATCGCCCAGTCGTGGTCCTCGGGCGCGGGGAAGGGGTGGTCCGCGTCCGCGCCCCGGCGGCGGCGGGTCTCCCAGCCGTCCATGATCTTGCCCTTGT
>NZ_JAERUC010000138.1 GCF_016745505.1 Streptomyces silvae
GAAGGATCATGCTCACGTGCCATGCAATTTCCTTACTCATATCTGGGTTCGGCGTCCGCGTCGCGCTCCGCGCCCACGAACGACCGGACCTCGCCCGCCCGGGCCGTCGGATGGGCCAAGTCCGTCGGAAAACAGCCGCGTTGACGGGAAGTGAGGGGTGGCATTCCTGAACGGTTCGAGCCCGGGACGACGGTACAGGAACTCCGTTGACCATGGTCGGCCGACGGAGCCCGCCAACGGCGGCACGACGCCCCTCCGATGGCCCCGGACGGCGGCAGCGGCCGGCCCGCTCAGTCGATGACCGCCGTGACCTCCACCTCGACCAGGTGCTCGGGGACGTCCAGTGCGGCAACGCCCAGCAGTGTGGCCGGGGGGACCGGGGTGGCCCCCAGCCGTGCCGACGCCCGGGAGATCCCCTCCAGGAGCAGGGGCATCTTGTCGGGGGTCCAGTCGACGACGTGGACGTTCAGCTTCGCCACGTCGTCGAAGGAGGCGCCGACGCCCGCCAGCGCGGTGGCGACATTGACGTAGCACTGCTCGACCTGGGCGGCGAGGTCGCCTTCGCCGACCGTGACGCCGTCGGCGTCCCAGGCGACCTGGCCGGCGATCGAGACCAGCTTCGAACCGGTCGCGACCGAGACCTGCCGGTAGATGCCGGTCGAGGGCAGCCCGATGGGGTCGACCAGGGTGATGGCCATGTCGTACGCCTCCTTGTCACGCGGGCCGGAGCGGCCCGTACGTGCTCTCTTGTGGTTACTCAGGAACCGTAGGAGAGTGGCCGCCGACATGGAAGTACGCACTTTCAGGTGACAGGGGAACCCGATGGTGACCAAGCAGTTCAGCGGCTCGCCCGAGGAGCAGGCGGATCTGCGGCGGGCGGACTCGCTGGCGCGGGAGATCTTCTCGGACGTCGCCAACAAGTGGGCGCTGCTGATCATCGAGGCCCTGGGCGAACGCACCCTGCGCTTCGTGGAGGTGCGGGGCGAGGTCGAGGGCATCAGCCACAAGATGCTCACCCAGAACCTGCGCATGCTGGAGCGCAACGGACTGGTCGAGCGGACGATGTACCCCACCGTGCCGCCGCGCGTCGAGTACACGCTCACCGAGCCGGGCCGGGCCCTGCGGAAGACCGTCGACACGATGTGCGAATGGACCCACAGGTATCTCGGCCACATCGAGGAGTCCCGCCGCGGTTTCGACAGCTGATCACAGAGAACGGCTGACCGCAGAGAGCGGCTGATCAAACAGAGCGGCTGATCAAACAGAGCGGCTGACCGCCCCGGGAGAGGCGCGAGGAGCGCATGCGACGCCGGAAAGCGGAATGGGGCCCGGCCTGTCGGCCGGACCCCCCTCGCTATCCCCCTCCGTCGGGCTTCCCGATCCCCCCGGACCCCTCCCCGGAAGTCCCGACGCAGAGTACGACCGGGGAGGGTACGCAAAGGTTGCACGCCTTGACGATCTCTTTACCTTCGCGTCCCCGCACCGCTCTCAGCAGGCATGTTCCAGGTAGCGGGCGGCCACTTCGGCGATCACTTCCGCACCGTCACGGGCCCAGAGCTCCTCGTTGAAGATCTCCACCTCGATCGGCCCGTCGAAGCCGGTCGCCTCCACCTGACGGCGCATCGCGCGGAAGTCCACGCAGCCGTCGCCCAGTTGACCCCGGCCCACCAGAACACCCGCCGGAAGCGGAGTGATCCAGTCGGCCAGCTGGAACGAGTGGATCCGGCCGCCCGCACCCGCCCGCACGATCTGCCCGGGCAGCTGGTCGTCCCACCACAGGTGGTACGCGTCGACCACCACCCCGACCTGCTCGGCCGGGAAGCGCTCGGCGAGGTCCAGGGCCTGCGAGAGGGTCGAGACGACACAGCGGTCCGAGGCGAACATCGGGTGCAGCGGCTCGATCGCCAGCCGGACGCCCCGCTCGTAGGCGTACGGGGCCAACTCGGCCAGGGCGTCGGCGATCCGCTCCCGTGCGGCGCCCAAGTCCTTCTCACCGGCGGGGAGTCCGCCGGAGACCAGGACCAGGGTGTCGGTGTTCACGCCCGCGGCCTCGTCGACCGCCGCCCGGTTGTCGTCCAGCGCGCGGGCGCGGCCCGCCGCGTCGGACGCGGTCAGGAAGCCGCCGCGGCAGAGGCTGGTGACGGTGAGACCCGCGTCCTTCATCAGCTGCCCGGCGCGCTCGACGCCGTACTCCTGCACCGGGGCCCGCCACAGGCCCACGTTGCCGATGCCCGCCTTCGCGCAGCCCTCGACGAGCTCCGGCAGGGACAGCTGCCGGACCGTCTCCTGGTTGATGGACAGGCGGGAGAGTTCGGTGGTCATCGGCTTCCTCCGTGGACGGTCGTCATCGGCTTCCCCCATGGACGGTGAGCAGGGCGCGCATCCGGGCCTCGGCCAGCTCCGGGTCCGGGAACAGGCCCAGGCGGTCGGCCAGTTCGTACGCCTTCGCCAGGTGCGGCAACGAGCGGGCGGACTGGAGACCGCCGACCATCGTGAAGTGGTCCTGGTGGCCCGCGAGCCAGGCGAGGAACACCACGCCCGTCTTGTAGAAGCGCGTCGGGGCCCGGAACAGGTGGCGGGACAGCTCCACCGTGGGGTCCAGGACGGCGCGGAAGCCCTCGACGTCGCCCGTGTCCAGGACCCGTACGGCGTGGGCGGCCAGCGGGCCCAGCGGGTCGAAGATACCGAGCAGGGCGTGGCTGAAGCCGCGCTCGTCGCCGGCGATCAGCTCGGGGTAGTTGAAGTCGTCCCCGGTGTAGCAGCGCACCCCGCCCGGAAGCCGGCGCCGTACGTCGATCTCGCGCTCGGCGTCCAGGAGCGAGATCTTGATGCCGTCGACCTTGTCCGGGTGTTCCGCGATGACCTTCAGGAAGGTGTCCGTGGCGGCGTCGAGGTCCGCGCTCCCCCAGTAACCCTCCAGCGCCGGGTCGAACATCGGGCCGAGCCAGTGCAGGACGACGGGCTCGGTGGCCTGGCGCAGGAGGTGGGCGTACGTCTCCAGGTAGTCCTCGGGGCCCTTCGCGGCGGCGGCGAGCGCGCGGGAGGCCATCAGGATGGCCTGGGCCCCGCTCTCCTCGACCAGCGCGAGCTGCTCCTCGTACGCGGCGCGCACCTCGGGCAGGGTGGCGGGGCCGGTGAGCTGGTCGGTGCCCACGCCGCAGGCGATCCGGCCGCCGACGGCCTTGGCCTCGGCGGCCGAGCGGCGGATCAGCTCGGCCGCGCCGGCCCAGTCCAGGCCCATGCCGCGCTGCGCGGTGTCCATGGCCTCGGCGACGCCCAGGCCGTGCGACCAGAGGTGGCGGCGGAAGGCGAGGGTGGCGTCCCAGTCGACGGCGGCGGGGTCGTCGGGGCTGATGTCGGCGCCCGGGTCGGCGACGACGTGGGCGGCGGAGAAGACCGTACGGGAGGCGAGCGGCGCCCCGGAGTGGGTCAGGTCGAGCGGGGTGCTCCGGGGCTCGTACGGCCCCTGCGGGAGGTGGATGGTCACAGGCTCAGCTCCGGTACGTCGAAGCGGCGGCCCTCGGCCGAGGACTTGAGGCCGAGCTCGGCGAGCTGGACGCCCCGGGCCCCGGCCATCAGGTCCCAGGTGTAGGGCTCGTCCAGGACGATGTGGCGCAGGAAGAGCTCCCACTGGGCCTTGAAGCCGTTGTCGAACACGGCGTTGTCGGGGACTTCCTGCCACTGGTCGCGGAAGGACTCGGTGACCGGGAGGTCCGGGTTCCAGACCGGCTTGGGGGTGGCCGAGCGGTGCTGGACGCGGCAGTTGCGCAGGCCCGCGACGGCGGAGCCGTGGGTGCCGTCGACCTGGAACTCGACGAGCTCGTCGCGGTTGACGCGGACCGCCCAGGAGGAGTTGATCTGGGCGACGGCGCCGCTCGCCAGCTGGAAGGTGCCGTACGCGGCGTCGTCGGCGGTGGCGGCGTAGGGCTTGCCCTGCTCGTCCCAGCGCTGCGGGATGTGCGTCTGCACATGGGCGGAGACGCTGGTGACCTGGCCGAACAGCTCGTGCAGGACGTACTCCCAGTGCGGGAACATGTCGACGACGATGCCGCCGCCGTCCTCCGCGCGGTAGTTCCAGGAGGGGCGCTGCGCCTCCTGCCAGTCGCCCTCGAAGACCCAGTAGCCGAACTCGCCGCGCACGGAGAGGATCTCGCCGAAGAAGCCGCCGTCGATGAGGCGCTTCAGCTTGAGCAGGCCCGGGAGGAAGATCTTGTCCTGGACGACGCCGTGCTTGATGCCGGCGTCGCGGGCGAGGCGGGCCAGTTCGAGCGCGCCCTCGACGTCGGTGGCGGTGGGCTTCTCGGTGTAGATGTGCTTGCCGGCGGCGATGGCCTTCTTGATCGCGTCGACGCGGGCCGAGGTGACCTGGGCGTCGAAGTAGATGTCGATCGTCTCGTCGGCGAGCACCGCGTCCAGGTCGGTCGACCACTCGGTCAGGCCGTGCTGCTCGGCGAGTGCCTCCAGGGCGTGGGCGCGGCGGCCGACGAGGACGGGTTCGGGCCACAGCACGTCGCCGTCGCCGAGGTCGAGGCCGCCCTGCTCGCGGATCGCGAGGATCGAGCGCACCAGGTGCTGCCGGTATCCCATGCGTCCCGTGACGCCGTTCATGGCGATGCGCACTGTCCTGCGTGTCACGAAAGTTCCTCCATACAGCCGTAGCAAGCGCTTTCTATGCGGTATGACGCTAGCCTGCCGACAGTGGCCCGGACAAGGGGGGCCGCTCCAGAACTCCTCGGAGGAGAGCGATGACAGTCACCCTGGCGGACGTGGCGGCCCGCGCCCGGGTGTCCCCGGCCACCGTGTCCCGTGTCCTGAACGGCAACTACCCGGTGGCCTCGTCCACCCGGGAACGGGTCCTGCGCGCGGTGGACGATCTGGACTACGTACTGAACGGCCCGGCCAGCTCGCTCGCCGCCGCCACGTCCGACCTGGTGGGCATCCTGGTCAACGACATCGCCGACCCGTTCTTCGGCATCATGGCCGGGGCGGCGCAGAGCGAGATCGGCGGCCCGGGTGACGGATCGGGCCGCGCGGGCGGCGAGAAGCTCGCGGTCGTCTGCAACACCGGCGGCTCCCCCGAGCGCGAACTCACCTATCTCACCCTGCTCCAGCGCCAGCGCGCCGCGGCAGTCGTCCTGACCGGCGGCGCGCTGGAGGACCCGGCGCACCAGGCCGCGATGGCGGTGAAGCTGGCCAAGCTCGCGGACGCCGGCACCCGGATCGTCTTCTGCGGACGCCCTCCGCTGCCGGGCACCGACGCGGTGGTCGCCGCGCTGGCCTTCGACAACCGGGGCGGCGCCCGGCGCATCACCGAGCATCTGATCGCCCTGGGGCACCGCCGGATCGGTTACGTCGCCGGGCCGGTGGAGCGCACCACGACCCGGCACCGGCTGGAGGGCCACCGCGAGGCCATGAAGGCGGCGGGGCTGTACGGCGACGAGGAGAGCGTCACCGTGCACGGCCCGTACGACCGGCGTTCCGGTTACGACGCCACGCTCGAACTCCTGCGCCGCGAACCGGACGTGACGGCCGTCGTCGCCGCCAACGACACCGTGGCACTCGGTGCCTGCGCGGCGGTGCGGGAGCGGGGGCTCCGCATCCCCGAGGACATCTCGGTGGCCGGCTTCGACGATCTGCCGTTCTCGGTGGACGCCGTGCCCGCCCTGACGACCGTACGGCTGCCGCTGTTCGAGGCGGGGGCGCGGGCCGGCCGGCTGGCGATGGGCAAGGAGACGCCTCCGCCGGGCGGCATCGCGACCATCGGGGCGGAGCTCATGGAGCGGGGATCGACGGCGCCGCCACGGCTGGACTGAGTCATCCGGACCGGGGCATCCGGACCGGGGCATCCGGGGCCGAGGCATCTCCCCCACGAACAGCGGGTACGCGTCAGGCCTGCACCGATGAGAGGACAGACACCGTGAAGCTCGCTTTCTCGACCCTCGGAGTCCCGGGGATGCCCGTGGCGGACGTGGTGCGGCTCGCCGCAGGGAACGGCTACCAGGGGGTGGAGCTGCGCGCCCACGCCGAGGAGCCGGTCAACGTCGGCCTCACGCAGCTCGAACGGTCCGTCGTGGCCGAGGAGTTCAAGCGCGGCGGGGTGGAGATCCTCACCGTCGCCGGTTACGCGAGGGTCGCCGCCGAGGGCGACGACAAGCCGGTGCTCGACGAGCTCGCCGGACTGGTGGACCTGGCCCACGACCTGGGCGCGCCGTACGTCCGGGTGTTCCCCGGCGGCGGGGACCAGGACCCGGCGGACGCCGACGCGGCCGCCGCGCGGCGGCTGGGGGCCGCGGCCCCGCACGCCGCCGACCGGGGCGTACGGATCCTCCTGGAGACCCATGACTCGCACCGTGCCGGAGCCGATGTGGCCCGGGTGGTGGGGACGGTCGGGCACGGGCAGATCGGCGCGATCTGGGACGTCATGCACACCTGGCTGGCCGGCGAGGAGCCGGTGGCCAGCCATGCGGTGCTGGCCCCGCACCTGGGATACGTACAGGTGAAGGACATCGCCTCCGCCGAGGACACCACGCCGCTGCCCCTCGGCGCGGGGACGCTGCCGCTGAAGGAGTGCCTGGACACGCTGGACCAGGACGGCTGGGTCTGCTGGGAGTACGAGAAGCGCTGGTACGCCGGTGCGGCCGGCCTGCCGGAACTGCTCGCGGCGGGCCGGGAGCACCTCCTGCGGCTCGGCGCGCCGAAGCAGTAGGTCAGGCCGGCATCCGTTCGGCCTGTTCGGCCCCCGGCAGCGGTGGAGCGACGGCGGGGCGGGGCCTGGCCAGTGAGGTCAGGGCCACCCCGCCGACCAGCAGCGCCGCCGCGCACCACCGCAGGGGGCTGACCGGCTCGCCGAGGAGGAGCGCGGCCGACGACATCCCGAAGACGGGCACCAGCAGGGTGAACGGGGCGACGGACGAGGCCGGGTGGTGGCGGAGCAGGAAGCCCCAGGCCGCGAAGCCGAAGACCGTGGAGATCCAGGCGACGTAGACGACGGTCCCGGCGCCGGGCCAGTCGAGCGCGGCCAGGGCCTCGGTGTCGCGGTCCCAGCCCTCGAAGAGCAGGGAGAGGCCGAGGAGCGGCACGATCGGGACGGTCGAGACCCACACCATGAAGTTGAGGGAGTCCCGGGGGGCCGCCTTGCGGGTGATCACGTTGGAAACGCCCCAGCACGCCGCCGCCGCGATCACCAGGACGAAGGCGAGCACGGGCCCGCCCGCCCCCTCGTCCACGGCCGCCACGCCGATGCCCGCGAGCGCGATCCCCATGCCCAGGACACGGGTCCTGCCGGGCCGTTCGGACAGGGCCAGGGCCGCGAACAGGGCGGTGAAGACGGTCTGGACCTGGAGGACCAGCGAGGAGAGCCCGGCGGGCATCCCCCGGTCCATCCCGATGAAGAGCAGCCCGAACTTGGCCACCCCCAGGGCGAGACCCACCCCGACGACGTACTTCCACGCCACCGTGGGCCGGCCGACGAGGAACACGGCGGGCAGCGCGGCGACGAGGAAGCGCAGGGCGGAGAAGAGCAGGGGCGGGAAGTGGGCGAGACCCAGCTCGATGACGACGAAGTTCACGCCCCAGACGGCGGCGACCAGCGCGGCCAGGGCGATGTGGAGAGGACGCATGGACCGAGCATCCGGCGCCGGGACCGTGTAGCACCAGCGCGGATTTCTTCATGGTTGGATTGAGCACCGCTAACGCTTTCCGCTCGCCCGGAGGTCCCGGTGCTCGATCTGTCCCGGCTGCGCGCCCTGCACGCCGTCTCCGTCCACGGCTCCGTCGCGGGCGCCGCGGCAGCTCTCGGCTACACCGCGTCGGCGGTCTCCCAGCAGATCACCAAGCTGGAGCGGGAGACCCGTACGACGCTGCTCGAACGGCGCGGTCGTGGGGTGGCCCTCACCGAGGAGGCGATCCATCTCGCCGCCACCGCCCAGCAGTTGCTGGCGATCGTGGAGCAGGCGGAGACGACGCTGGAGCAACGCAGGGGGCAGCCGACGGGCCGGCTGTCCATCGCCGCGTTCGCCTCGGCCGCGCGCGGACTGCTGCCGGGGGTGCTGGCGGAACTGGACCGTGAGCACCCGGAGCTGGACGCGCGGCTCACCGAGGTCGATCCGCACCTCTCGGTCGACCTGGTGGCGAAGGGCGTCGTCGATCTCGCGGTGGCCCACGACTGGGACATCAGCCCGCTGCCCGCACCGGAGGGCCTCGCCCAGGCGGTCCTCGGGGACGATCGGTGCGACCTGCTGGTGCCCGAGGGCCATCCTCTGGCGGGCCGGGAGGCGGTGCGGCGGGAGGAGCTGGCGAAGGAGCGGTGGGTGTGCCAGCCGCCCGGCACGGTGTGCCACGACTGGCTCGTACGGACGCTGCGTGCGGCGGGGTACGAGCCGGACATCCGGCACCGCGCGGAGGAGAACCACACCCAGCTGGCCCTGGTCGCGGCCGGGCTCGGCGTGGCGATGATCCCCCGGCTGGGACGCGGCCCGCTGCCGCCGGGCGTGGTCGCGGTGCGGCTGGACCCCGTACCGGTGCGGCGGCTGTACGCACTGTGGCGTACGGAGGCTGCGCGGCGGCCCGCGATCATCGCCGCGGTGTCGGCGCTGCGGGATGCGGCCGAAGCGCTCCGGACGGCGGAGGACTGACGGGTTTCCGGCGCCGCGCCCCATGTCCGGGCATGTCCTCCCACCCCCGCGTGTGGCACGCCCGTTCTCGGGCCGCCCCCTTGACTGGTAGTTACTTTCCATATATCCGTACCTTCTTGGAAGTTTCTTTCAGCACCGGAAGGGGCTCACGTGCACCACCGCACCTCCAGACGCACCCTCCTCACCGCCACCGCGGCAACGGCCGCTGCCGCGGCGACCGGCGTCGCCGCTCTTCCCGGCGCCGCGCAGGCAGCCACGGCCGGGACCTCCACGGACAGCCGTCTCAAGCGGCTCATCGCCCAGATGAGCCTGGAGGAGAAGGTCGGCCAGCTCTTCGTGATGCGGGTGTACGGGCACTCCGCCACCGAGCCCGACCAGGCGGACATCGACGCCAACCTCGCCGAGATCGGGGTCCGTGACGCCGCCGAGCTGATCTCCACGTACCACGTCGGCGGGATCATCTACTTCGCCTGGGCGCACAACACCCGCGATCCGCACCAGATCGCCGACCTCTCCAACGGCATCCAGCGCGCCGGGCTCGCGGGCCGCACCCCGCTGCCGCTGCTGGTCTCCACCGACCAGGAGCACGGCATCGTCTGCCGTGTCGGGGAGCCCGCGACCCTGCTGCCGGGCGCGATGGCGCTGGGCGCGGGCGGTTCGCGCTCCGACACCCGGGAGGCAGCCCGGATCGCCGGTGCCGAGCTGGCCGCCCTGGGCATCAACCAGAACTACGCCCCGGACGCCGACGTCAACGTCAACCCGGCCAACCCGGTCATCGGCGTACGCTCCTTCGGCTCCGACCCGCAGTCCGTGGCCGGCCTGGTCACCGCGCAGGTGAAGGGCTATCAGGGCGCCGGGATCGCCTCCACCGCCAAGCACTTCCCGGGTCACGGCGACACCAGCACGGACAGCCACACCGGGCTGCCCGTCATCACGCACACCCGCGCACAGTGGGCCGAGCTGGACGCCCCGCCGTTCCGGGCGGCCGTCGCCGCGGGCATCGACTCGATCATGACCGCGCACATCGTGGTGCCCGCCCTGGACCCCTCCGAGGATCCGGCGACCCTGTCCCGCCCGATCCTCACCGGCATCCTGCGCGAGGAGCTCGGCTACGACGGTGTCGTGGTGACCGACGCCCTGGGGATGGAGGGCGTCCGCACGAAGTACGGCGACGAGCGCGTCCCCGTCCTCGCGCTGCTGGCGGGCGTGGACCAGCTGCTCAACCCGCCGGACCTCAAGGTCGCCTGGAACGCCGTCCTGGAGGCCGTGAGGAGCGGCGAGATCAGCGAGGCCCGCATCGAGGAATCGATCCTGCGCATCCTGCGGCTGAAGACCCGGCTCGGGCTGTTCCGCGATCCGTACGTCACCCACCGGGGCGTCGACCGCACGGTCGGCATCCGGTCGCACCTCGCCGCCGCCGACCGGATCGCCGAGCGGACGACGACGCTGCTGACCAACACCGGTTCGCTGCTGCCGCTCTCCCGCCGGTCCCACAGGAACGTCCTGGTGGTCGGCGCCGATCCGGCCTCGCCCTCCGGCACGACCGGCCCTCCGACGACGACGCTCGCCGGGGCCTTCGAGGAGCTGGGATTCGCGGCGACCGCGCTGTCCACCGGCACGGCACCCACCCAGGCGAAGATCGCCGAGGCGGTGGCCGCGGCGAAGGGCAAGGACGCGGTGGTCGTGGGCACGTACAACGTCACGGCCGCCAGCACCCAGCGCACCCTGGTCAGCGCCCTGGCGGCGACCGGGGTCCCGGTGATCACGCTCGCGATCCGCAATCCGTACGACGTCGCTCACCTGGCGGGGACCGGCCATGCGGCGAGCCTCGCCGCGTACTCCTGGACGGATGTGGAACTGCGGGCCGCCGTCCGGGTGATCGCGGGGCGGGCCCGGCCGGAGGGCAGGCTGCCGGTCCCGGTGCAGCGGGCGGACGCCCCCGCCCAGGCGCTGTACCCCGTCGGCTACGGGCTGTCGTACCGGCGCTACGTCACACCCTCGCCGTAACCACCCAATTGAGCTAAAAACACCCCGTGCACCTGGCGTGTGCCCGCCCCGGCGGGTGACGCTGGGTGCACGCCTTCGTGGGCGTACGGGGGGTCGTCGTCCATGGAAGAGCGCCGTGCCGCAGGGATCTCGCGCACCCTTCTGCCCGCCCTCCTGGCCCTGGTGGCGGTGCTCGGTCCGAGCGCCTGTCGCCCGTCGCCCGGCAGCGCCCAGGGCGCACCCGCGGGCGGGTCACCGGGCAGCGCGGCGCCCTCGGGGTACGGGGTGGAGTTCCTGGGGCCGGAGGACTGCAGCTCGCGCGGTGCGGCGTTCCGTGAGGTGTCGTGCCGCAGCGAGAAGGCGGCGGCGAAGGTGCTGGCCCGGCACACCGGTGCGCCGTCGGACGGACCGGCGTGCCCGCCGCCGACCGACTTCGTCCTGCACATCTCCCCGGGCGGCCCCACCGCGGCGGACGGCGGCCCCGCCACACCGCGCGGGTACGCGTGCATGCGCAATCTGGAGTCCCCGCACCCGGGCGACCCCGGCCGGGGCGGCGGTCCGCTGACGGTCGTCGGGGACTGTGTCCAGGGCTTCCGCGAGGGCGAGGTGAAGGAGACCGCCTGCGACGGATCGGGCGAGCGCCCACCGGAGTTCGTGATCGTCTCGGCGGTGGCGCGGCGCGCGCTCTGCCCCGGCAGCACGGATCTGTATGTGCGGCTGGGCGGGGACGAGCCGGTGGGCTGTGCCCGCCGGATGTGAACAACACCCGGCGCGCACAGCCCACTTCGGCCTACGCGTCCGCGTTACGGACGCAGCGTCCCCCGGTCCCGCTCCAGTTCGTCGTCGCGCACGTCCAGGCGCTTGTCGAACGTCGCGAGGGGCTTCGCCTTCGCCGGGTCGGCCTCGACGGCCGCGGGCGCGACCCCGGCCCAGCGCAGGATGGCCGCGGTGGCCTTGGCCTTCTCGTCGGCGACGAGTCCGGCGACCTTGGAACCGTGGTTGCCGCCCGGCACCGTGTAGACGTAGCTGTCACGGGCGCCGCGGCCCAGGTGGAAGGGCTCGGCACCCCACGGGTCGTTCTCGCCGTAGACGTACAGCATGTTCCTGGCGTTGTTCCGGACCCAGCTGTCCACGTCACGCATGGCCGAGGGCTGGAACTTCATCGGGATCGAGCGCGGCACGAAGGTGCGCGGCGGCTGGTAGCCGTAGCGGCTCAGCTTCCCGAGCCAGGGCTGCTTGATGTCGGGCGACCCCAGCTGGGTGCCGGCCTGGTAGTAGTACGGCGTGTACGTCTCCAGGCCCTGGTCGGCGTAGGCGGAGAAGCCCGAGATGCCGTCGATGGAGTCCCAGATCTCCTGGTCGGTGGCGTTCGGCGCGTCGGCCGGGATGGTGTCGCAGTCGGCGAGCAGGCTGTACTGCCAGTACGCCCACACGTAGTCCATGACCACGGCCTCGTACGCCTTGTCGAGGGTGCCGACCGTGTTGAACGTGAGGCCGTTCGCGGCGGCGTACTCCTTGTACTTCTTCTCCAGCGGCTCGCGGCGGACGAGGGCCTCGCGCTGGACGCCGTTGAGGCGGTCGCGGCACTCCTTGGTGCCGACCTTCGCGAAGAACCGGTCGTACGCCGAGTCCTCCTTGTTGTTCACGTCGTTGGGCGCGACGTAGGCGACGACGCCGTCCATGTCCTTCGGGTAGAAGCGCTCGAAGTAGGTGGCGGTCATGCCGCCCTTGGAGCCGCCGGTGGTCAGCCAGTTCTTCGAGTAGATCTTCTTCAGCGCCTTGAAGACCCGGTGCTGGTCGCTGGCGGCCTGCCAGATGTCGAGCTTCGACCAGTCGGCGGGCGCCGGGCGGGACGGGGTGAAGAACCGGTACTCCAGGGAGACCTGGTTGCCGTCGATGATCTGCGTGGGCTCACTGCGGCTGGGGTTGGTCGAGACGTTGTAGCCGCTGGTGAAGAAGACCGTGGGCCGGGTGGTGTCCTTGTGCAGCAGGGTGATCCGCTGCTGGAAGGTGCCCTTGGACGGGTGCTTGTGGTCGACCGGCTGGGTGTAGTTCAGGACGAAGAAGCGGTAGCCGGGGTACGGCTTCTCCTCGATCAGGCTCATTCCCGGGATGGCCAGGATGCGGTCCTTGATGTCCTCGCTGCTGCTCTCGCTGCTGCTGGTGTGGCCGCTGCTCTGCTTCGCGGCCGGTTCTGCGGCGGTGGCCGCTCCGGCCGAGGCTCCGGTCGCACTCACTGTGCCTATGAGCACGGCGAGCGACAGAACACCTCTGAGCGCCTTGCGCATGCACCCTCCCCTTGATTCACGACAGTCGCCGTGAACCTAGCGGGGGCAACACCTGCCACGCCAGACCCACTCGCACCTCAGCACAAGATCCACCCGGTCGAGCCGGAGGAACCACCGACGGAACCGGAGGCGCGGACGCAGCGGTTCAGCGCGTGCACGGTGACCGGGCCGGCCAGCTTGGTGAAGCGGCCGCTGTCGACGACCGCCCGGCCGCCGCGCGGCTGGAGCGACACCCGCATCGCCCGGCGGGCGCCCGGCTTCTTGGCGACGGCGACGGCGCACGCGTAGGCGCGGCTCTTGTAGACGCGCAGCGAACCCGTGGAGAATGTCACCGTCTTGACCAGCCGTCCGGAGCAGGCCGACGCGGCCTGTGCGGGGGCCGGGCCGGTGGGGCCCAGCACCAGCACCAGTGCCCCGAGGAGCGGCAGGACGAGGAGCGACACCGCCGTGCGTCCGGGCCGGCCCGGACGCGCTGTGCGCCCCTTGGGCCCCGTCGGCACCTTCGGTCTCCGCGACCCCGGCCGTCTCGTCACACCGTCACCGCTCACGCCGTCCATCTCGTCCGTCCCGTCCACCTCATCGAACATACTGACCTTCATCAGACACATGTGCGCATGGGTGTACGACGCGGGAGAGCGGCCTTCAGTTGCGGAACGGCGTCAGACGCCCGCCGGAGTGTCCTCTCCTATGCCCTCCCCTATGAAGGTGCGCCACAGCCGGGCGTACGTACCCTCCCTGGCCAGCAGCTCGTCGTGCGTGCCGTCCTCGGCGACCCTGCCCCGGTCCATCACGACGACCCGGTCGGCCCGGGCGGCCGTCGTCAGCCGGTGGGCGACGACGAGGGTGGTGCGCCGTCCCGCCAGCCGGTCGGTGGCCTGGTTGACCTGGGCCTCGCTGGCCAGGTCGAGGGAGGCGGTGGCCTCGTCGAGCAGCAGGATGTCGGGGTCGACCAGCTCGGCGCGGGCGAGCGCGATCAGCTGGCGCTGGCCGGCCGAGAGGTTGCGGCCCCGCTCGGCGACCTCGTGCAGATAGCCGTCCTCCAGGGTGGCGATCATCTCGTGTGCGCCGGCCGCCCGGGCCGCCGCCTCCACCTGGGCGTCACTGGCCTCCGGAAGCCCGTACGCGATGGCGTCGCGGACCGTGCCCTCGAAGAGGTACGCCTCCTGCGGGACGACTCCGAGCCGGTGCCGGTACGCCGTCCTGTCGAGCAGCCGCAGATCCGTGCCGTCCGCCGTGATCCGTCCGCTCGTCGGGTCGTAGAAGCGGGCGACGAGCTTGACCAGGGTGGACTTGCCCGCGCCGGTCTCGCCGACGAAGGCGACGGTCTGGCCGGCGGGGATCCGCAGATCGATCCCGGTGAGGGCCTCCTCCTCGTCGGCGTACGCGAAGGAGACGCCCTCGAAGGCGATGTCGCCGCGCAGCGAGGTCACGTCCTGCGGTGCGTCGTGGTCGGCCGTGGAGGTCGGCTCCCGCAGGAGTTCCTGGATCCGGCCGAGCGAGACGGTGGCCTGCTGGTAGCCGTCGAAGACCTGCGACAGCTGCTGCACGGGGGCGAAGAACAGGTCGATGTAGAGCAGGTAGGCGACCAGGGCGCCCGTGGTCAGCGTGCCGTTGTCGACCCGCCCCGCGCCGACGATCAGCACGGCGGCCGCCGCGACCGAGGCCAGCAGCTGCACGAACGGGAAGTAGACGGAGATCAGCCACTGGCCGCGCACCCTGGCCTGGCGGTAGTGGTCGCTGCGCGCCGCGAACCGCTCGGCGCCGTCGCGCTCGCGCCGGAACGCCTGGACGATCCGCAGCCCGGCCACGGACTCCTGGAGGTCGGCGTTGACGACGCTGATGCGCTCACGGGCCAGCTCGTACGCCTTGACGCTCTTGCGGCGGAAGAAGAACGTGCCGACGATCAGCAGCGGCAGCGTCGCGAAGACGACCAGGGCCAGCTGGACGTCGAGGACGAGCAGCACCACCGTGATGCCGAGGAAGGTGACGACGGAGACGAAGGCGGTGACCAAACCGGTCTGCAGGAACGTCGACAGGGCGTCCACGTCCGTGGTCATCCGGGTCATGATCCGGCCGGTCAGCTCGCGCTCGTAGTAGTCGAGGCCGAGCCGCTGGAGCTGCGCGAAGATCTTGAGGCGCAGGGAGTACAGCACGCGCTCGCCGGTGCGGCCCGTCATCCGGGTCTCACCGATCTGCGCCGCCCACTGCACGAGGACGGCAAGCAGCCCGAATCCGGCGGCCGCCCAGACCGCGCCGAGCGCCATCTTGGTGACGCCGTCGTCGATGCCGTGGCGGATCAGGACCGGGAGGAGCAGGCCCATGCCCGCGTCGACGGCGACCAGCCCCAGGCTCACCAGCAGCGCGGCTCCGAAGCCGTGCAGCAGCCTGCGCAGGCCGTACGACTTCTCCGGGCGCACCGCGCTCGCCTCGTCGATGGCGGGGGTGTCGGTGGCGGGGGGCAGTGCCTCGACCTGGGCGAGCAGCTCCGGGGTGGCAGGCATCCCGGCGGCGGCCGTGTCCCGCTGTTCGTCCTTGCGGATCCAGAGCCCCGGGGTGACCCCGCGCTCGGCGTCGAACTCGGCGTCGAGCTCCTCCTGGAGCGCGCGGTCGTCCTCGGGCGCCGTGGAGGCCGCCGGGCGGTGTCCGGGTGAGGTGCCGCCCAGCTCGTCGGGGTCGGTGAGCAGCCTGCGGTAGAGGGCGGAGCGGCGCTCCAGCTCCTCGTGCGTGCCGATGTCGGCGAGCCGCCCCTGGTCCAGGACGGCGATGCGGTCGGCGAGGCCCAGGGTGGAGCGGCGGTGGGCGATCAGCAGGGTGGTGCGGCCCTCCATGACCTGCGCCAGGACCTCGTGGATCTCGTGCTCGACCCGGGCGTCGACGGCCGAGGTCGCGTCGTCGAGGAGCAGGAGCCGGGGGTCGGTGAGGATCGCGCGGGCGAGCGCGACCCGCTGGCGCTGGCCTCCGGAGAGGGTGAGCCCGTGCTCCCCGACCTTGGTGTCGTAGCCCTCGGGCAGCTCGGAGATGAAGCCGTGCGCCTGGGCGGCGCGGGCGGCCCCTTCGATCTGCTCCCGGGTGGCGCCGGGGTATCCGTACGCGATGTTGGCGCCGACGGACTCGGAGAAGAGGAAGCTGTCCTCCGGTACGAGCCCGATCGCGGCCCGCAGCGACTCCTGGGTCAGCTCACGGACGTCGTGGCCGCCGACCAGGACGGCGCCGTGCGACACGTCGTAGAAGCGGGGCAGCAGGAGCGAGACGGTGGACTTGCCGCTGCCCGAGGCGCCGACGACGGCGACGGTCTCGCCCGGCTCGATGGTGAGGGAGAAGCCGTCCAGGACGGGGCGGTCCTCCTCGTAGCCGAAGCGGACGTCGTCGAACTCGACGCTCGCGGGGGCGTCCGCCGGGAGGTGCTTGGTGCCGTCCGCCATGGACGGTTCGGTGTCGATCAGCTCCAGGACGCGCTCCACGCCGGCGCGTGCCTGCTGGCCGACGGTGAGGACCATGGCGAGCATCCGGACCGGGCCGACGAGCTGGGCGAGGTAGGTGGAGAAGGCGACGAACGTGCCCAGCGTGATCTCGCCCCGGGTGGCGAGCCAGCCGCCGAGGGCCAGCATGGCGACCTGGCCGAGCGCGGGGACGGCCTGGAGCGCCGGGGTGTAGCGGGAGTTCAGCCGGATGGTGCGCAGCCGGCCCGCGAAGAGCCTGCGGCTGACCTCGCGGAGCTTGCCGGTCTCCTGCTCCTCCTGGCCGAACCCCTTGACGACCCGGACCCCGGAGACGGCCCCGTCGACCACTCCGGCGACGGCTGCGGCCTGGCTCTGGGCGTACCAGGTGGCGGGGAAGAGGCGGGCCCTGGAGCGGCGTGCGATGAACCACAGGGCGGGGGCGACGGCGAGCGCGATGAGGGTCAGGGGCAGCGAGAGCCACGCCATGATCCCCAGAGAGATGAGGAAGAGCAGGATGTTCCCGATGGTCATCGGGAGCATGAAGAGAAGGCTCTGGATGAGCTGGAGGTCGCTGGTGGCCCGCCCCACGACCTGCCCGGTGGAGAGCTCGTCCTGCCGCTTCCCGTCGAGCCGGGTGATCGTGTCGTACATCTCGGTCCGCAGGTCGTACTGGACGTCCAGGGCGAGCCGGCCGCCGTAGTAGCGGCGGACGAAGGTGGCGACGTAGACGAGGACGGCTGCCCCGATGAGCAGGCCGGTCCACACGCCGAGGGAGCGGGTGTGACTGCCGACGACGTCGTCGATGATGACCTTGGTGATGAGGGGGACGAGCGCCATCACGGCCATGCCCGCCACCGAGGAACCGAGTGCCAGCACGACGTTGCGCCGGTAGCGCCAGGCGTACGCGGTCAGCCGCCGGCCCCACCCGGGCGCGCTCTGCTGCTCGGCACCCGGCCGCTCGGCACCCTCCTGCTCGGCGCCGGGCTTCCCGGTGCCGGGCTGCTCCGTGCCGGGCTTCCCCGCGCCCTGCTCACCCGCGTCCTGTTTCTCCGCGCCCACCCGTGCCTCCTGCTTCGCCCCGTTGCCGCGCCTGGTCCTGCCGCATGTCTCCAACGCGGCCAGCTGCGGATTTCATCCTCCCGCAACAATTCTCGGCCGATGGGCGGAACCGGAGGACCGGTGGTCCTAGGACCACCGGCGGGGCGCGGAGGGGGCGGGGAAGGCGCGAGGGCGCGGCGGCCGGACCGGCCGGCCGCCGCGCGGGGCCCGCCTACACGTGCGTCGGCTCGAACATCTTCAGCAGTGCGGGGAGCACCACCACCGACGGTCCCGGCGCCGCCAGGGCCTTGCCGAGGTCGGCGGCGAGGGTCTCCGGGGTCGTACGGACCGCGGGGACACCGAAGGACTCGGCGAGGGCGACGAAGTCCGGGCGGGAGAGCTCGGTCGCGGTGGCTTCGCCGAAGGCGCCGGTCATGTACTCCCGCAGGATGCCGTAGCCCCCGTCGTCGACGATCAGCCAGGTGACGGGCAGGTCGTACTGGCGCACGGTGGCCAGCTCGGCGATCGAGTACATCGCGCCGCCGTCGCCGGAGACCGCGAGCACCGGCTTGGTCGGGTCGGCCGCCGCCGCGCCGATCGCGGCGGGGAAGCCGTAGCCGAGCCCGCCCGCGCCCTGCGCCGAGTGCATCGTGTTCGGGTGGCGGGCGTCGAAGGCGGACCAGGCCCAGTAGGCGAGGATCGTCATGTCCCAGAAGCTGGGCGAGGTGTCCGGCAGCGCCTCGCGGACCGAGGCCAGCACCTGCTGCTCCAGCGTGAGGTCCTGCGCCGCGATGCGCTCGTGGACCCGCTCCAGCAGCTCCCGGACGCGCTCCGCCGCCGTGGCGTCCTCGCGGCGCTCCACCGTCTCCAGCAGGTCGGCGAGGGCCTCGCGGGCGTCGGAGTGGATACCGAGCGCGGGGTGGTTGGACTCCAGCTTCCCGGCGTCGGCCTCGACCTGGATGACCCGGCCGCGCGGGGCGAACGTGTGGTAGTTCGAGGAGAGCTCGCCCAGCCCCGAGCCGACGACCAGCAGCACGTCGGCGGACTCCAGGAAGTCCGTGGTGTGCCGGTCCTCCAGCCAGGACCGCAGCGAGAGCGGGTGCTCCCAGGGGAAGGCGCCCTTGCCGCCGAAGGTGGTGACGACCGGGGCGTCGAGCTTCTCGGCGAGCGCGCGCAGCTTGCCGGAGGCGTCGGAGCGTACGACCCCGCCGCCCGCGATGATCGCCGGACGCTCGGCGTTCGAGAGCAGGTGGGCCGCGGCGACGGTGAGCTCGGGGCGGGGGTACAGCTCGCGCGGGGTGGCGTCGAGCGCGCTGACCACGGGCAGGACGGTCTCGGCGAGCAGCACGTCCTGCGGGATCTCCACCCAGACCGGGCCGTGCGGGGCGGTCAGCGCGGACTCCCAGGCGGCGGCGATCGCGGACGGGATCTGCGACGCGGTGCGCACGGTGTGCACGGACTTCACGATGTCGCGGAAGGACGCCTTCTGGTCGCGGAGTTCGTGCAGATAGCCGTGGCGCCCGCCGCCGAGTCCTGCGGTGGGGATCTGGCTGGAGATCGCCAGCACGGGCGCGGAGGCGGCGGCCGCCTCCTGGAGCGCGGCCAGCGAGGTCAGGGCGCCGGGCCCGGTGGAGAGGAGCAGGGGCGCCACCTCGCCGGTGATCCGGCCGTAGGCGTCGGCGGCGAAGCCCGCGTTGTTCTCGACGCGCAGTCCGACGTAGGCGAGGGAGGAGCGGCGCAGCGCGTCGAACATGCCGAGCGCGTGCTGGCCGGGCAGCCCGAAGACGGTGGTGGCGCCGAGTCCCTGGAGGGTCTCGACGACCAGGTCGCCGCCGTTGCGTCCGGGAATGGGGTCTCCCCTGCTCGAACGGAGTTGAGAGCTTGGGGAAGGGTTCAGGGCCGCCTCGGCCTGCGCGGCGGTGAGCTGCGGCCGGTCGTCGTGGTCGTGGCTCACTTGGTGCGGCCCTCCGCGATCTGGCGGGACATGATCGTCGTCAGCTCGTACGCCGTGTGCGAGGCGGCGACGGACGTGATCTCCGCGTGATCGTACGCCGGGGCGACCTCTACCAGGTCGGCCGAGACGAGGTGGCAGGAGGACAGCCCGCGCAGGATCTCCAGGAGCTCGCGCGAGGTGAGGCCGCCGGCCTCTGGGGTGCCGGTGCCGGGGGCGTGCGCCGGGTCGAGGACGTCGATGTCGATGGAGATGTACAGCGGGCGGTCACCGATGCGCTGGCGCAGCTGGTCGGCGATCTCGTCGACGCCGCGCCGCATGACGTCGGCGGAGGTGACGATGCCGAAGCCCATCTTGGCGTCGTCGGTGAGGTCCTGCTTGCCGTACAGCGGGCCGCGGGTGCCGACGTGGGAGAGCGCCTCGGTGTCGAGGATGCCCTCCTCGACGGCGCGGCGGAACGGGGTGCCGTGGGTGTACTCGGCGCCGAAGTAGGTGTCCCAGGTGTCGAGGTGGGCGTCGAAGTGGAGCAGGGCGACGGGGCCGTGCTTCTTGGCGACGGAGCGCAGCAGGGGCAGCGCGATGGTGTGGTCGCCGCCGAGCGTCATCAGCCGGGCGCCGGTGGAGAGCAGGTCGTCGGCGGCGGCCTCGACGGTCTCGACGGCCTCGTTGATGTTGAACGGGTTGGCGGCGATGTCACCCGCGTCGGCGACCTGGGCGAGCGCGAACGGGGAGGCGTCCTGCGCCGGGTTGTAGGGGCGCAGGAGGCGCGAGGCCTCCCGGATCGCGTTGCCGCCGAAGCGGGCGCCCGGCCGGTAGGAGACCCCGCTGTCGAAGGGCACGCCGACGACGGCTACATCGGCGGAGCCGACCTCGTCGAGCCGTGGCAGCCGGGCGAACGTCGCGGGTCCGGCGTACCGCGGGACGCGGGAGGAGTCGACGGGGCCGCGCGGCGCTTCGTTGCTGCTCATGGGTGCGGGTGCCTTTCGTTGTGCCATGCACGCCTTGTGGGCGTTCATACGGTATTCAGTCTGCCAGGGCGGTTCGGGCCCCTGCGTCGGTGGCCGGTGACCGGGCCAGAGGTGGCCCACCGGACCTTGACCGGGCAGGTGTGTCAGCCGCTCGGCCGCTCGCCGGTCGGTCGCCGGTCGGCGGTCAGACGGTCGCCGGTCAGACGGTGACCGGGTCCGGGGTGGCCGGTTCCTCGGTCCCGCGTCCGGCCAGGCGCTCACGCCAGGCGGCGAGCACGGCCGGGTCCGTCGGCTTCGTGGCCAGCGAGACGGCGACGTACACCGCGAGGGAGGCGAGCAGGCCGTAGTAGACGGGCTGGTTGGCGAGGATCCCGTACGCGCCCATCAGCCCGATCACCGCGATCCCGCCGACGGCCACGGCCGCGAGGGCCCCCGCAGCGGTGCCCCGGCGCCAGAGCAGGCCGCCGAGGATCGGTACCAGCAGCCCGCCGACGAGCAGGTTGTAGGCGACGGTCAGCGCCTCGACGACGTCGTTGAGCGCGATGGCGATCACGATGACGGCAACGCCCATGATGAGGATGAACGCCCGGTTCCCCCTCACCTCGTCGCGCTCCTCGCCGCCGCCCTTGGCGACCACGCCCCGCAGCCGCGACCAGATGTCGTTGTTGGCCACGGTCGCGCAGGCGATCAGGGCACCGGAGGAGGTGGACATCACCGCGGCGAGCGCGGCGGCCAGCACCAGCCCGCGTACACCGACCGGCAGTTCGTCCTTCACGATCGTCGCGAAGGCGGCGTCGGCGCTGGGCAGCTTCGGGTACATCACCTTGGCGGCCGTGCCGATGACGGCCCCGGCGACGGCGTAGACCAGACAGTACGTACCGGCAACGGTGCCGCCCCAGCGTGCCGTGCTGTCGCTGCGGGCGGTGAACACGCGCTGCCAGATGTCCTGGCCGATCAGCATGCCGAAGGTGTAGATCAGGACGTACGTGAAGATCGTCTCGCCGCCGATGCCCAGCGGGTCGAAGTACTCGGTGGGCAGCTTCGCCTTCATCTCGCTGAAGCCGCCGGCCTTGATCACGGCGATCGGCAGGAGCAGGAGCAGGACGCCGATGGTCTTGACGACGAACTGCACCATGTCGGTGATCGTGATCGACCACATGCCGCCGAGCGTCGAGTACGCGACGACGATGGTGCCGCCCAGGATGATCGCCACGGTCCGGTTCACGTCGAACAGGACGTCGAAGATGGTGGCGTACGCGATGGTCGAGGTGACCGCGAGCATCAGCGTGTACGCCCACATGACGACGCCGGAGATGACCCCGGCCCGGCCGCCGTAGCGCAGGTCGAGCATCTCGGAGACGGTGTAGACCTTCAGCCGGGCGATGCGCGCGGAGAAGAAGACGGACAGGGCGAGCAGCCCGAGGCCGATCGTGAAGACCATCCAGGCACCGGAGAGCCCGTACTGGTAACCGAGGCCCACGCCGCCGATCGTCGAGGCACCGCCGAGGACGATCGCGGCCATGGTGCCGGAGTACATCCAGGGGCCGAGCCGCCGTCCGGCGACCAGGAACTCGCTCTTGGACTTGGCGCGGCGCATGCCCCACCAGCCCATGGCGAGCATGCCGGCCAGATAGACCACGATCACCGCGTAGTCGACAGCCATGAGCTTTCCTCCGTCTCGTTTCCGGGGGGTCGGGTGGTGATGAAGACGGTAGGTGGCCGGAAGCCGACGCTGAAGTGTACGTTTCCTCCATCCTCACCTCGTCGAATGGATGGATCGTCCATGCCGGACTCCCCCGCCGGGCCTCCCTCCCCGCCCGTTCCGCTGGCCGAGCTGCTGGCGCGGGAGGAGCTGGGGCTGCACCGGATCGCCGGCCCCGAGCAGGCGGATCTGCTGTGGGTGCACACCTCGGAGATGGCGGACCCGTATCCGTATCTGCTCGGCGGTGAACTGCTGCTGACCGCCGGGGTGCAGCTCACGGACCCGGACACCTATGTGGCCCGGCTGGTGCAGGCGGGGGCGGCGGCGCTCGGCTTCGGGGTGGCGCCGGTGTACGACACGGTTCCGGCCGCCCTGGTCGAGGCGTGCGACCGGCACGGGCTGCCGCTGCTGGAGGTGCCGCCGGAGACCCGGTTCACCGCGGTCGCCCGGGCGGTGTGGCGGCTGATGGCCGAGGCGCGCCACCGCGAGCTGCGCCGGGTGACCCGGGCGCAGCAGGCCCTGGCGACGGCGGCCGCCCGCCCGGACCCGGTGCCCGCGGTGCTGCGGCAGCTCGCCGTGCAGCTGGAGGGCCGGGTCGCGCTCCTCACGGCGGACGGCGGGGTACTGCACGCGGCGGGCGGGCGCCCGGCACCGGATGTGCAGACGGCCCTGGCCCGGCTGGCCCGGGTGGTGGCCCCTTCCGCCTCCTCCGCCCCGTCCGCGCCCTCAGGCCCCACGGGCCACGCCCCGAGCGCCGCGCCTGGTGTCATGCCTGGTGTCATGCCTCCTGGTGCCACACCGCCCGCCGCCGGCCCCGGCCGTAAGCCGAGCCCCTCGTCGGCGACCGACACGCGGGCCGGCACCCACCTCTTCGCGTACGCGCTGGGCGGCGGGCAGGGACTCGCCCTCGTCCTGGCGACACCCCGGCGCGACTCCGGCGACCACACCGTCGCGGGCATCGCCGTCGTCCTGCTCTCCCTGCTGACCGCCCCGCACCAGGGCGCCGACGCCGCCGGCCGCTCGGCGGCGCTCGTACGCCTGCTGCTGGGCGCGGCCCCTCAGGACGTGGCCCCGCTACTGGGTGACGGTGCCCCCTGGACGGTGATCCACGCCCGCCGCGCCGACGGCACCCCGGCCGGTCCGCTGAACGCCGGTGCGCTCGGTGCCGCCCTGGGCTCCGCCCTCTCGGACGTGGACCGCGAGACCGTACGGGTCCTGCTCCCCGGCCCCCACGAGCCGGTGACCCCGCAGCCCGGCTGGACCCTCGGCGTCTCCGGGCCCGCCCCGGTCTCCGCCCTGCCCGACGCCGACACCCAGGCGTCCCGCGCCCTGGGCCACGCGGAGGCGACCCGCACCCCGCTGTCCACGCACCGCCCCGGCACCGGGGGCCTGGCCGCACTAATCCCGCCCGACCGCGCCGAGGCCCACGCCCGCACCCTGCTCGCCCCCCTCACCGAACCCCTGGCCGAGACACTGCGCTGCTGGCTGGGCCTCCACGGCAGCTGGGACCGCACGGCGGTAGCCCTCAAGGTCCACCGCAACACGGTCCGCCAGCGCATCGCCCGGTGCGCGACGCTGCTGGACGCGGACCTGGACGACATGGACGTACGGACGGAGCTGTGGTTCGCGCTGCGGCGGAGATGACCGGCCGGGCGCGTGCCGTGCGATGCCGCCAGGGCCGCTCTCTCATTTGCCCGGCCCGGCGACCTGATCATCTATTAGAATGACGCCACGCACGTGGACATGTACTTCGGAGGCGAACCCCATGGTTCATGTTCCACGGCCCGGGCGCACGATTGCACCGGCTTCCTGCACGGCCGTCCTCGGTGTGGTCCGACCCGGAGTCTGAGCGAATGCCTCACTCACTGACGCCCCGTGACAAGGGAAACCTCCCCGCCCTCAGCGCACAACCGCTGATCCGTCTCGACGCCTACGTGGCGGACGACGGGTCGACGGTGGTCAACGGCCACCTGCTGGCGATGGGCGGCACCCGCCCGCCCAACGAGGCGATTCTCGACGCAGTGGCCATGTTCGCCCGCACCCTGGGGGCTCCGGTGGCGGCGACCGTCATCGACCGCAGCGTGCGGCAGGTGGCGCGGCTCCGGGTGCATCCCGACGGCTCCAGCCGGACCATCGGCGAGGAGGAGGACCTGCCGCCCGGACGCGAGCGGACCACCGCCGAGGAGAAGGCGTTCCCTCCGCTCGCCCGCGTCGAGCGGATCATCCAGCACGCGCAGCGCGAGGAACTGCACGCCGCGTTCGTCCTCGCCGCCGCGCTGCGGGAGCACCTGACACTACGCCGGGGCGCGGAGGACGAACTGTCGCTGGAGGCCCGGGCGATCGAGGCCTACCTCGCCTATCGCCGCGGCGACTACACGACCTCCACCGGCCTCGCGCTGACCGTCGCGCGCATCCGCTGCGGCAGTGATCTGCACCGGGCCGTGCCCGAGGTGGCCCGTGCCACAGCGGCGTGGCAACGGCTACGGGACGAGACCCAGGTGGCGACCAGGGGGCAGGAACTGCTGCACATGTGGGAGCGGCTGTCCGCGGCGGGCTTGCTGCGGGAACCGTCCCACCACGCCATGGCCCAGACCGTCCGGGCCCGGATCGAACGGGGCAGCCCGTACGTCGGAACCCCCGCCCCCGCAGCGGCCCTGACCGCAGCTCAGGTCCAGGTCGCCCCCGAGGACACGCCTCTCGCGCCCACCCGAAGGGGGCTACGGCGCTTCACCAGGCGGGGAAGCCGATCAGACGGTTGAACCCGCACCGCACGTGAACATCCGCGGCGGCCCGAGGTGCGCGGGAACCGCCTCGGCGCCTCTCCTCGGCTTCAGGATCGGAATCCGACGACGCCGCGGCCCGGTCGCGCTTCCGCACATCACCCGTCCCGGCAGCGTAGGCATGCGCGGCGGCCGGAGAAAATAGGGAGGGCGCCCCGGCAGGATTCTGCTAGACATGCGATATCCCGCCCACACGCCAGGACTTGGATGCCATGCCCCGCGCCGTCACGCTCATCCGTTCCACCGCCCTCTCCGACGTGGCCGAGTACGCCTACGCCGCCACCGCACCCGCCGACGCACGGCTGATCTTCCTCGCCGGGGCGTGCCCGCTGAACGAGGACGGGTCGACCGCGGCCGTCGGCGACTACGCCGGACAGGCGGCGAAGGCCCTGGAGAACATGAAGACCGCGCTCGCTGCGGCGGGCGCCGGTCTGGAGGACGTCATCAGTACGCGCGTGCTGGTGGCGTCCACACGGCAGGAAGACCTGGTGGCCGCCTGGCAGGTGGTCCGGGACACGTTCGGCGACCACGACGTCCCGAGCACGTTGCTCGGCGTCACCGTCCTCGGCTACGCCGACCAGCTCGTGGAGATCGAAGGCGTCGCCGCCGTACTCGACTCCTGATCCGGGATACGGGCCCGGCGGGTCAGCGCACCGCCTGCGGCCCGAGCACCACCAGCAGGCGCAGGTTGTCGTGGCTCTCGCTGCCTGGGGCCGCGGTGTAGACGAGCAGGCGGTGCGACTGGTCCGGGTCGAGGAGGGTCTGGCAGTTGAGTTCGAGGGCGCCGACCTCCGGGTGGAGGAAGCGCTTGACGCTGCGGGGCCGGACGCCGACCTCCTGCGTGTCCCACAGGTCGCGGAATTCTTCGCTCCGCGTGCGTAGCAGCTCGGCGTAGTGGGCGGCCCGGGAGCCGGGGCCCCGGAGAGCCGTCATCTCGCGCAGGCCGGACGCGAACATCCGGGAGAGGAACGCGTGGTCCGCCTGCGCGTAGAGCGCGCGTGTGGCCGGGTCGGTGAACCAGCGGTAGCCGATGCTCCGCGCCGGGCCCGTGTAGCGGGTCGTGTCGCCGGTGAGGGCGGTGCCGAGCGGAGTCTGCCGCAGGGTCTCCCCGAGCTCGGTGACGACCTCCGCGGGGGTGTCGCCCAGCCGGTCGAGGATGCGCAGCAGTCCGGGGCTGATGTGCTCGTCGAGGGTGCCCGTGCCCCGGACGGGCGGGGTGTGGCCGGCGAGGCGGAACAGGTGGTCCCGCTCGTCGAGGGAGAGGTGCAGCCCCTGCGCGATCGAGGCGATCATCGGCTCGGACGGCTGCGGACCGCGCTCGCGCTCCAGCCGGGCGTAGTAGTCGGTCGACATGTGGCAGAGCTCGGCGACCTCCTCGCGGCGCAGCCCGCCGGTGCGTCGCCGCTGTCCGCGCGGCAGGCCGACGTCCTCGGGTTGCAGCAGTTCCCGTCGGCGGCGCAGGAACGCCGCGAGTCCGGGCCGGTCGATCTCCATGCGTGCTCTCCCTCTCGTACGCGTCCTTTCTAGCGCGTTCACCGGCGCTCATCCACGGATCGTCGATCCCCCTCTACGGCGGCGCGTCGCAGGCAGAGCGGCGCGTCGCGGACAGAACAGGGCGGAGCCAGGCGTGTCCCCGTGCAGGGCGTGCCGGCCGGTCGCCGCCTGGGCGTGCTGGCCGGTCGCCGCCCGGCCGCGCGTATCAGTGGATCGGGAGTCCCTGGATAGGTCCGGCCGTCGGCGTCACGGTGGGAAGCAAGGACATCGTCAGGGAGTGCAAGGAGTACGCACATGACACGGCAGGACATCGACATCACCGTTCCCGACCTGACCGGGCGGCGCGCCGTCGTCACCGGGGCGAGCGACGGGATCGGGCTCGGCATCGCCACGCGCCTGGCCGCCGCCGGCGCGGAGGTCGTCATGCCGGTCCGTAATCCGCGTAAGGGTGAAGGGGCAGTCGCCAGGATCCGGGAGCGGATCCCCGGCGCGGACGTCTCGCTCCGCGCGCTCGACCTCTCCTCGCTCGCCTCCGTCGCGGAGCTCGGCCGGAGCCTGCTGGAGGAGGACCGCCCCGTACACCTCCTCGTCAACAACGCCGGCGTCATGACCCCGCCCGACCGGCAGACGACGGCGGACGGCTTCGAGCTGCAGTTCGGCACCAACCATCTGGGCCACTTCGCCCTGGTCAACCATCTGCTGCCGCTGCTGCGCGCCGGCCGGGCCCGGGTGACGTCCCAGATCAGCATCGCGGCGAACCGCCACGCCATCCACTGGGACGACCTGAACTGGGAGCGTTCGTACAACGGCATGCGTGCCTACAGCCAGTCGAAGATCGCACTCGGCCTCTTCGGCCTCGAACTCGACCGGCGCAGCAAAGCCGCGGGCTGGGGCATCACGAGCAACCTCGCCCACCCGGGCGTCGCACCCACGAGCCTGCTCGCCGCCCGCCCCGAGGTCGGCCGCGCCCAGGACACCCTGGGAGTGCGCCTGATCCGCGCCCTGTCCGCCCGCGGCATCGTCGTCGGCACGGTGCGTACGGCCCAGCTGCCGGCCCTCCACGCCGCCACGTCACCCGGCGCGGTGGGCGGCGGGTTCTACGGGCCGAGCGGGCCGGGGCACCTGGGCGGCCCTCCGGCGGAGCAGAAGCTGTACGGCCGGCTGCGCGGCACCGAGGACGCGCGGCGTATCTGGGAGATCTCCGAGGAGCTCGTGGGCGTTCACTCCTGGGCGTAGGACCTGCCAGGCCGATGGGCTCCTGGCGGACCGTTCGGCCCGAGCCGGCCGCCCGGCCCGGCGCAGGCCGATGGGGCTCCTGGCGGACCCTTCGGCCGAGGCCACCCTTCGGCCCAGGTCAACCCTTTGGCCCAGGTCAACCCTTCGGTCCCGGCCGACTTCCCCCGGCCGCCCGCCGGCAGGTGTCAGTTCCCCGCCAGGCTTGCCAGCACCTCCGCCGCGGGCCTCGGGTGGACCAGCCAGCGCAGGTGGCTGCCCTCCAGCGTCCGTACGTCGAAGGAGTTGTCCGGAGTGAGCGCGTCGGCCTCGAGGATCATGCGGTCCTGCACGGCGGGCGGCAGGCTGGCGTCGGCGGCCAGGCGCACATAGGTCCGGGGGATCCGGCCCCAGGTCGCGGCCTGGGCACGGTCGTCGGGCGTGCCGGCGTCGAGGTTCTCGTCGGGCTGGAAGGTGTTCAGGAAGGTCCGGAACTCGTCGTCGGTGAGGTCGGCGGCGAACGCCTGCTTGAACGCATCGAGCGTCGCGGGGTCGGCGGTGCGGAAGTTGGTGCGGAGCAGGCCCAGTTCGGCCGGGTTTCCGACGAGTGCGGCGGCGAAGCCTCCCGGGTCGACGTCCGCCATCTCCGGCTCGGCGTAGTAACCGGCCACGTCCAGATCGACGGGGCACCAGGCCGAGACGTAGACGATCCGGTCGATCAGCTCGGGCCGGGCGTTGGCGACGGCGGTGGCCGTGCAGCCGCCCCTGCTGTGGGCGACGAGGACGGTGGGTCCGTTCCGCTTGGCGCGTTCGAGGACTTCGGTCACGCGGGCCACGTTGTCCGCGAGCATGACGCCCTTGATGCTCCCCGGTGCGGCGGCGAGGGCGTCGAGGTCCTGCGGGGCCTGGTAGGCCGCCGGGAAGGTCGCCTCGAAACCGTGACCGGGAAGGTCGAGGGCGACCGATCGGTGCCCGAGCAGGGCGAGTTCGGCTTGCAGCGGTGCGAACGAGAACGAGTTCGCGAAGGCCCCGTGGACCAGGACGAAGGTCGGCTGATTCTGCATGCCTCAGCCTCCAACAGAACGATCTTCGGATCAATACCCGTGCCGGGGCCATCCCTTCACCCATGCCCGAAATGTCGGACCTTCCAGCATGTGCAACCGGGGGTTGACCGTTCCGCCATGCGCCCCTAAGTTTCTCGCAACCTGCTGGTACATCGATTAACCACCCCGGTTTCACGTCCTGGTTGGAGACATCCCGCTGTGCGCTCACCCCTGAGTCGGCGCGGTTTCCTGGCTGCTGGTTCCGGCCTCGCCGCCGCTACCGCGCTCCCCGCAATGTCCGGCTGTTCCACGCTCGCCTCGGCCGATTCCGACCCCGGCACCCTGCTCGTCCACACCCAGCTCGGGACCACCGCGCCGGGCTCCGCCACGTACACCGCCGTCGTGAAGGCGTTCGAGAAGGAGAACCCGGGGATCCGGGTCAAGAACCTCGTCAACGGCGACGACCTCCCCCAGGTGTACGAGACCTCACGGCTGGCCCGTAAGGAGCCGGACGTGGTCATGGTCAACCTGTACGACAAGACGCTGGCCTGGACCGACGTCGGCGCCACCGTCGATGTGAAGGGCTATCTCGACGACTGGGGGCTGCGCGACCGGGTCCTGCCCGCCGCCCTCACGGAGTGGACCGACGGCAAGGGCAGGATCCGCGCCTTCCCGTACTTCGCCACCAACTGGCCCGTCGCCTACAACACCCATCTGCTCGACCGGGCCGGCGTCGGCTCCGTCCCCACCACCGGGGACCAGCTCATCGGCGCCGCGCGGAAGCTGCGGGCCAAGGGCATCGCGCCGGTCACCGTCGGCGGCAACGACTGGACGGGTCAGAAGCTGCTCGCCCAGATCATCCAGACCTTCCTCACCCCGGAGGAGGCCCGGCAGGTCTACACGAGCGGGGACTTCAGCGGGAGCCGGGGAGCGCGCGCGGGCATCGACTACTTCGTGGACCTGCGGGACGCCGGTGTCTTCGCCGACAAGGCGCAGGGCCTGACCTCCGACACGATGACCACGCAGTACAACACGGAGGCAGCGGCCATCCAGTCCGCGATGTCCTCCGCGCTGGCCAAGGTCCCCGCGAAGGCCGCCGGGCACACCGAGATCGGCGGCTGGCCGCTGGCGCCGGGCGCCGCCCACGAGAAGCCGACCATCCTGCGCTCGTACACCCTGATCGGCTTCTGGGTCAGCCCCAACGGCACCAAGAAGATCTCCACCGTCGAGAAGTTCCTCCGCTTCATGTACCGCCCCGACGTGGTGTCCCGCTTCATCACCGAGAGCGGCCGGGACATGGCGCTCGTCACGGACACCGTCAGCAAGGACTTCCCGCTGGTGGCCGAGGCCCAGCAGCTCGGCGACCGGGTCGGCCAGGCGCTCCTGCCCGACCTGTACGTCCCCCCGACGGCCACCCAGCCGCTGATCACCGCGACCAGCACCGCCTTCACCCGGGGCACGAGCGCGGCCTCCGTGCGCTCCGCCCTGGAATCCGCCTACCGCACGGCCTGACCGCGCGCCCGAGTCCTTGCGAGTCCTCCTATGACGATGCTCTCGTCCGCCCCGGGCGGGGCCTCGGTCCACGGGCCGGTCCCTCCCCCGCCGTCCGCCTCCACCACCACCAAGCGCCGCACGCAGGGCGGGACCGTCCTCGCCGTGCCCGCGCTGGTCTGGTACCTCGTCTTCATGGTCGGCCCGCTGGTCGCCATCTTCGTCATCGCGGCCCTGCACTGGCCCGGGATGCTCCAGCCGGTCTCGTTCGCCGGGACCGGCAACGTCCGGGCCGTCCTGGACGACCCGGTCTTCTGGGACGCGGTGCGCAACACCGCCGTACAGCTCGCCGTGGCGCTGCCGCTGATGATCGTCGGCGCGTACATGCTCGGGTACTACGTCGCCCAGAAGCCGCCGGGCCACCGTGTCCTGCGCTATCTGCTCTTCATCCCCGGGCTGATCTCCACCCCCGCCAAGGCGATGGTGTTCTACGCGGTCCTCTCCCCGGACGGCCTGCTCAACGGCGCCCTGGACAAGGCCGGTCTCGGCTCGCTCACCGACGCCTGGCTCGCCTCGCCGTCCACCGCGCTGGGCTCCCTCATCGTCCTCGACGTGTGGAGCGGCATCGGGTTCACCGCCGTGCTGTTCGCGGCCCGGCTCGGCAGCGTCCCGGACGAGATCGGTGAGGCCGCCCAGCTCGACGGCGCCGGGCACTGGCGGGCCATGTGGCGCATCCACTTCCCCGTCATCCGGGACTTCGTGGGCGTCGTGACGATGCTCCAGTTCCTCTGGACGCTGTTCGGCTCCGCGCAGAACGTCCTGCTGCTCACCCAGGGCGGTCCCGGCAGCTCGTCGACGACGCTGTCCTTCCTCGTCTACCAGAAGGCGTTCATCGCGGCCGATCTCGGCTACAGCCAGACCGTCGGCGTGGTCCTCTTCCTGGTCGGCCTCGCCGGGCTGCTGACCATCCGTCGCGTCTTCCGCCAGAACTACTGATCGGAGCGGTCCCATGAAGTTCGGAAGGTCCTGGCTGCCGGCGCACATCTTCGCGTGGCTGTACATGGTGCTGCTGGTCGTCCCCCTCTACTACCTGCTGGTCTCGGCGTTCAAGACGAACGACCAGATCTTCGGCAGCCCGTTCTCCCTGCCCACCTCCCTCTCCACCACCAACTTCACCGAGTCGTTCTCCTCCGCGCACCTCGGCCCGGCCGTCCTCAACTCGATGCTGGTCACCGTGCTGGCGCTGGTGCTCACCCTGGCCCTCGCGATACCGGCCGCCTTCGCCATCGCCCGTACGGAGGGACGTGTCGGGGCGCTGGTGGAGCGGGTGTTCTCGCTGGGCTTCCTGATCCCCACGTTCGCCGCGCTGTTCCCCACGTTCCTGCTGGCCGCCGCCACCGGGCTGTTCCACACCCGGGCGTTCATGGTGCTGTTCCTGCCGGCCACGGCGATGCCGCTGTCCGTGGTGATCCTGGTGCAGTTCATGCGGACCATCCCGCGCGAGATGGAGGAGGCGGCGCGCATGGACGGCGCGTCCACCTTCGCGGTCCTGCGGCACGTGTACACACCCATGTGCATGCCGGGGATCGCCACGATCCTGCTGCTGAACTTCCTGACGTTCTGGAACGAGTACCTCTACTCGCTCGTCATCATCGGCCCCGACCCCGAGCAGCGGACCGTGCAGGTCGCCCTCCCCACGCTCAAGTCCCTGACCGGTACGGACTACGGCATCCTTACGGCGGGCACGGTGCTGACCCTGGTCCCGGTCTGGGCGGTCTACACCGTGCTCCAGAAGCGGATGCAGCAGGCTCTCGTGAGCGGGGCGGTGAAGATGTGAACAAGCGTCTGGAGGGTCGTACGGCTGTACGTCCCACGATCAAGGCCGTGGCCGCCGCCGCGGGGGTGTCGACCGCGGCGGTCTCCCAGGCCGTCAACGGCACCGGCCGGATCTCGGAGGCCACCCGCCGCCGGGTCCTGGACGCGGCCACCGAACTGGGCTGGTCCCCCAGCGCCTCCGCGACGGCGCTGCGCCGGGCCCGTACCCGTACGATCGCGCTCGTCGTCCGGCGGCCCACCGATGTGCTGGGCTCCGACCCGCACTTCAGCGAGCTGATCACCGGTCTGGAGGGCGAACTCGCGCCGCGCGGTTACGGTCTGCTGCTCCACCTGGTCGCGGACATCGCTCAGGAGAGCGCGCTGTACGAGCGGCTGGTCGCGGAGGGCCGGATCGACGGCGCCGTGCTGACCGACGCCCGCGCCGACGACCCGCGCCCGGAGCTGCTGCGGGGCCTCGGGCTGCCCGCCGTGCTGCTGGGCTCCCCCGACGCCGCCTCGCCCGTGCCCCGGGTGGGGCTGGGGCAGCAGGGCGCGGGCATCAAGGAGGCCGTCGCCCACCTGCTGGAGCTCGGCCACCGGCGCGTCGCCTACATCGCGGGTCCGGCCGAACTGCTGCACACCCGGCTGAGGTTGCACGCCTTCGAGGAGGCCCTGGCCGAGGCGGGGCTGGCGCCCGTCGCCGTACGGCACAGCGACTTCACCGAGCGGGCCGCCGTCGATGTCACCGAGGAGCTGCTCGCGCTGCCCGGCCGGCCGACGGCCCTCGTGTTCCCCAACGACTCCATGGCCGTCTGCGGCATCGGCACGGCGCAGCGCGCCGGGCTCCGGGTGCCCGGCGACCTGTCGGTGGTCGGTTACGACAATCTCTCGCTCGGCCGCTGGGTCCACCCCCGGCTCACCACCGTCGACCAGCAGGTGCAGCGCGTCGGCGCCGCCGCCGCCCGCACCCTGCTCGCCGGCTGCGGCGAGGACGTGCCCCCGCCGGTGCTCGACGGCCGCCCCCGGCTGGTCGTACGGGAATCGACCGGCCCGCTGACACCCCCCACCTGAACCCGCCGCACCGACCGGCACCCCCGCACAGCGAAGAGGACCCAGAAACACCATGCGACGCCACAGCGCCCAGCTCACCCACGACTCCGCCGTCCTCCCGTGGCTCGGCGCCAACTTCTGGTCCCGCACCGGCGGTCCGCTGATGTGGCGGAACTACGAGCCGAGGACGGTGCGCGAGGAGCTGGCCGTGCTCCGGGAGCACGGTCTGAACATGACCCGGTCCTTCTTCTACTGGCCCGACTTCCACCCGGAGCCCGGCCGGATCGACGAGGAACTCTGCGACCGCTTCCGTGACTTCCTGGACGCCCACCACGAGCTGGGCATGGGCACGGTCCCCACCTTCATCGTCGGCCACATGTCGGGCGAGAACTGGGACCCGGCCTGGCGCGGGGACCGCGATCTGTACGAGGACGTGTGGCTCGTCGGCCGGCAGGCGTGGTTCGTCTCCCAGATGACCCGCCGCTTCAAGGACCACCCGGCCGTCACGGGCTGGCTGATCACCAACGAGATGCCCGGCTACGGCCGGATCTACCAGGTCGACCCGCCGTCGAGCGATGTCGTCACCGCCTGGGCACAGTTCATGTGCGACGCGGTGCGCGCGGCGGGCGGCACCCAGCCGGTGTCGCTCGGCGACGGCGCGTGGGGCATCGAGGTGACGGGCCGCGACAACGGCTTCTCGCTGCGGGAGACCGCCGAGTACGTCGATTTCGTCGGGCCGCACGTCTACCGCTCCGACACGGACCGGCCGCGCCAGCACTACCGGGCCGCCTTCGAGTGCGAACTGGCCGCCGTCACCGGTCAGCCGGTCGTCCTGGAGGAGTTCGGGCTCTCCACCGACACGGTCTCGGCCGCGAACGCCGGGATCTTCTACCGGCAGACCCTGCACAACTCGCTGCTCGGCGGCGCCACCGGCTGGATGGCCTGGAACAACACGGACTACGACGACCTGTGGGAGCAGTCGCCGTACGACCACCACCCCTTCGAGATGCACTTCGGGATCACCGACAGCGCCGGGCGCCCGAAGGAACCGCTGCGTGAGCTGGCCGCCTTCGCGAAGGTCCTGGAGCAGGTCGACTTCCCTCGCTGCCGCCGTACGGACGCGGACGCGGCCCTCGTCGTGCCCGCCTTCCTGGAGCGCGGCTACCCGTACAGCCGGCCGGCCGACCGCCCGCTGATCTTCACCTCGCTGCACCAGGGGTATGTGGCGGCGCGCGGCGCCGACCTGCCGGTGGCGTTCGCCCGGGAGGCCGACGGGCTGCCGGACGACGCCTCCCTGTATCTGCTGCCGTCGACCCGCCAGCTGACCACCCGCACCCGGCGCGCGCTGGAGGAGCGGGCGAAGGCAGGCGCGACGGTGTACCTGTCGTTCTGCTCGGGTGAGTACCCGACGACGCGCGGGCCCTGGTTCCACGACCTCGACGGGCTGTTCGGCGTGGAGCTCCAGCTGTCGTACGGGGTCGCCGAGCCGATCGAGGACGACGTGCTGGAGATGACGTTCACCGAGGACTTCGGTTCGATAGCCGCCGGTGAGGTGCTGACCTTCCCGGTCGCGGGCAACGAGGACAGCCGCGCCTATCTGCCGGTCGTCCCGGACGGGGCGCGGGTCGTCGCCACCGACGCGCACGGGCGCCCCGCCCTTCTGCGCTACGAGACGGGCGCGGGCCGCACGGTCCTGGCCACCTATCCGCTGGAGCACATGGCGGCCCGTACGGCCCGTGCCAACCCGGAGCAGACCCACCGGCTGTACGCGGCGCTCGCCGAACTCGCGGGTGCGGCACGGCCGGTGACGGTGGACACCCCGTACGTCAGTGCCGACACCCTGGTCCGCGAGGACGGGGCGCGGTTCGTGTGGCTGGTGAGCCAGTCCGGCGAGGAGCTGACCGTACGCCCTTCGGCGGGCGGGGAGCTGCGTGAGCTGACCGGCGGGGACCCGGTGCGGGACGTGACTCTCGCCCCGTACGGCGTGCGCGTCCTCGAACTGCGCTGACCGCCCCACCCCTTTGAGGAGCCGCCCGATGTCCGAGCCCTTGTTCCGCGACCCGGAGGCGCCCGTCGCCGACCGGGTGCGTGATCTGCTGTCGCGGATGACGCTCACCGAGAAGGTGGGCCAGGTCAACCAGCGGATGTACGGCTGGGACGCGTACGAGCGCACCCCGTCCGGCCACCGGCTGACGGACGCGTTCCGTGCGGAGGTGGCGGCCTGTGACGGGATGGGCGCGCTGTACGGGCTCCAGCGCGCCGACCCGTGGTCCGGGGTGACGGCGGAGACCGGTATCGGCGCGGCGGACGGGGCGCGGGTCTCGGACGCGGTGCAGCGGCACGTCGTCGAGAACACCAGGCTCGGCATCCCCGTCCTGCTGGTCGAGGAGATGCCGCACGGCCTCCAGGCCCTGGACGGGACGGTGCTGCCGGTGAACCTGGCGGTCGGCGCCACCTGGAACCCGGAGCTGTACGAGGAGGCCGCGGCGCTCGCCGCGGGGCAGCTCCGGGCGCGGGGCGGCCATGTCGCGCTGGTCTCGGCACTCGACCTGGTGCGGGATCCGCGCTGGGGCCGCGCGGAGGAGTGCTTCGGGGAGGACCCGTATCTGGCGGCGCGGTTCACAGAGGCGCTGGTGCGGGGGGTGCAGGGTCCGGCCGGGGACCGCATCGGGCCGGACCGTGCGGCCGTCGTGCTCAAGCACTTCGCCGGGCAGGGGGCCACGGTCGGCGGACGCAACAGCGCGGCCACCGAGCTGGGCGCGCGGGAGCTGCACGAGATCCATCTCGTGGCGGCGCTGGCGGGCGTACGGGCCGGGGCGGCGGGCGTGATGGCGGCGTACAACGAGTTCGACGGCGTGCCGTGCGCGGCCAGTCACCAGCTGCTGACCGGGATCCTGCGGGAGCGGTGGGGTTTCGGCGGCCTGGTGATGGCCGACGGGCTCGCGATCGACCGCCTGGTGCGGCTGGCGGGCGATCCGGTGGCGGCCGGGGCGCTGGCGCTGCGGGCCGGGACCGATCTGAGCCTGTGGGACGACTGCTACCCCCGGCTGGCGGAGGCGGTCCGGCGGGGGCTGGTCGAGGAGTCCACGCTCGACACGGCGGTCGGACGCGTCCTGGCGCTGAAGTTCCGGCTCGGCCTCTTCGAGCGCCCGTACACCGGCGTCCGCGAGGCGGAGGACCCCACGCCCGTGGAGCGACTCAGTGAGCGTGTCGCCCGTGAGTCGGTCACCCTCCTCGCTCACGACGGGGTGACGCTGCCGCTGGCCGGCCGCCGCCTCGGGAGGATCGCTGTCATCGGGCCGAACGCGGACTCCGTGCCGCAGCAGACCGGCGACTACACCGCGCCGCAGCGGCCCGGTACGGGCGCCAGCGTGCTGGCCGGCATCCGGGCGGCGGCGCCCGGATGCACGGACGTCACGTACGCCCGGGGCTGCGGACTCGTCGGCGGCGACCTCTCGGGGCTGCCCGGGGCGGTGGCGTCGGCGGCGGGCGCGGATGTGGCGGTGCTGGTCCTCGGCGGGTCGAGCGCACGGGAGTCCGGTGCGCGCTTCGACGCCAACGGCGCGGCCGTCGTCACCTCGGGGAACCCGGTGGAGATGACCTGCGGCGAGGGCGTCGACCTGGCCGGACTCGCCCTGCCGGAGGGCCAGTCGGCCCTGCTGGACGCGGTCGCCGCGACCGGGACGCCGGTGGTCGTGGTGCTGGTCCAGGGCCGGCCGCACGCCCTGCCGGACCTCACCGGCCGGGCGGCGGCGGTGCTGAGCGCCTGGTATCCCGGCCCGTGGGGAGGCAGGGCGGTCGCGGACGTGCTGTTCGGCGCGGCGGAACCCCAGGGGCGGCTGCCCGTCTCCGTACCCCGCTCGGCCGCCCAGCTCCCGGTGTTCTACAACGGCAAGGACCACGGCTACCGGGGTTACGTCGACCAGCCCGCCACGCCCGTCCATCCGTTCGGCCACGGCCTGTCGTACACGACGGTCGAGTACGGCACGCCCCGGCTGTCCCTGCCGTCCGTGGCGGTGGACCGCTTCGGCGACGGGACGCAGCCGCTGAGCTGCACGGTCCGTGTCACCAACACGGGTGGCAGGCCGGTGCGGGAGACCGTCCAGCTGTACGTGCGCCGGGTGCTGGGCGGGACCGCGTGGCCCCGGGTGCGTGAACTGCGCGGCTTCGTCCGGGTGGAGCTGGCGCCGGGCGGGAGCACCGAGGTCACCTTCCCGGTGGACGGGCGGACCCTTGCCTCGTACACGTACGCGGGTGAATGGGCGGTGGAGCCGGGCGAGTTCGCGGTGGAGACGGGGCCGTCCTCCCTGGGCACCCGCGCGGCCCGGCTCACGGTCACGGCGTAGGCCGCTCGTCGTCCCGCCCCTGTCAGGCGGCTCCGGTGCCTGGCCGCACGGACCGGGCCACGCCGGGAGACTCCTCCGGTGCGGGGGCGGCGGCCCCCTTCGACGTACGGACGCGGACGCGGTCGTTGCGGCCGCCGCCGCGCACCAGCAGCACGCTGAGGGCGGCCAGGAAGCCGACGACGGTGAGGCCGACGAGCCCGCCCTTCGTCGAGCCGGTGGTGTCCTCGATGATCCCGAAGGCGGTGGGGGCGACGAACCCGCCGAGGTTGCCTATGGAGTTGATCAGCGCGATGCCGGGGGCGGCGGCCCGTGCGTCGAGGTAGCTCTGCGGGATCGTCCAGAAGACGGGCGAGGCGGGCTTGAAGCCCACCGCGGCCAGACAGAGCGCGCCCAGGCCGACCCAGGGTGAGACGAAGACCGCGAGCAGGGTGCCGCAGCCGCCGATGAGGAGCAGCACCACCAGGACCGGCCGCCGTTTGCCGATGCGGTCCGAGATCCGCCCGCTGACGTACACGGCGGCGATGGCGCAGATCCACGGAACGGACGTCAGGAATCCGGCCTGGAGGTCGCTCAGGCCGCCGATGTCGTCGACGATCGACGGCAGCCAGAACGTCACCGCGTACAGGGCGACGTTGATCGCGAAGTAGATCCACAGGAAGAGCAGCATCTGGGGGTCGGCGAGCAGCTTCCAGCGGGAGACCCGTGCCTTGGTGCCGCGCTGGGCGTCCCGGGCGTCCTGTTCGGCGTCGATGGCGGTGACGAGGCCGGCCTTCTCCTCGTCGGTCAGCCAGGTCGCCTGCTCGATGCCGGAGTCGAGGTAGCGGTAGACGACGAAGCCGAGCACGACGGAGAAGACGCCCTCGACGAAGAACATCCACTGCCAGCCGGAGTGGCCCCAGAGGCCGTGCATCTCCAGCAGCGCCCCCGAGATCGGGCCGACGATGACGGTCGCCGTGCCGGAGCCCATCAGGAAGACCGAGGTGGCGCGGCCGCGGTGGGAGTCGGGCAGCCAGCGGCTGAAGTAGTAGATGACGGCGGGGAAGAAGCCGGCCTCGGCGACGCCGAGCAGGAAGCGCAGCGCGTAGAACATGCCGGGGCTGTTGACGAAGGCCATCGCGGTGGCGACGACGCCCCAGCTGATCATGATGCGGGTGAGCCACACCTTGGCCCCGAACCGCTCCATGAGCATGTTGGAGGGGACCTCGAAGATGGCGTACGCGATGAAGAAGATGCCCGCGCCGAGTCCGAACGCGGCGGCGGACAGGCCGACGTCGGCGCGGAGCTGGTCCTGGGCGAAGCCGAGGTTGACGCGGTCCATGTAGTTCGCGACGAACATCACGAAGAAGAGGGGCACCACACGGCGGAAGATCTTGTGGATCGCCGAGCTGACGGCCGGTGGGTGCTGGACTTCGGGGGTGGGGGGAGCTGCGGGCACGAGCGGCACTCCTTTGTGCGGCCGGACCGCCGCCGCTCGCGCGGCGGCGGCTGTCCACCGTCGGACGCGGTGGGATCGGGCAGGTGGGGGACGGTTACCAGCGGGGTACGGCCGGGGTGGTCCACTGCGGGTCGGTGAGGCGCATCGCGGCCGCGTCGTCGCGGTCCTTGTACGTGCCGTCGTCGTCGAGCCACCGCTGGTGGAGGAACGCCAGCTTCTCGCGGTCGAGTGCGACCCCGAGACCGGGCGCGTCGGAGACGGCGACCTTTCCGCCGTCGAAGGTGAGCCGCTCGGTGAGGACGTCCTCCGACTGCCAGGGGTAGTGGGAGTCGCAGGCGTGGTGGAGGTTGGGGACGGTGGCCGCCACCTGGGTCATGGCGGCGAGGCTGATGCCGAGGTGGGTGTTGGAGTGCATCGACACCCCGACGCCGAACGCACGGCAGATGGCCGCCAGTTGCTGGGTGTTGCGGAGGCCGCCCCAGTAGTGGTGGTCGGAGAGGACGACCTGTACGGCGCCCTGGGTGAAGGCGTCCTTGATCTCGTCGAAGGTCGTCACGCACATGTTGGTGGCGAGCGGTACGCCGGACTTCGCGGCGACCTCGGCCATCGCGGGGACCCCGGTGGCCGGGTCCTCCAGGTACTCCAGGACGTCCCGGAGCTCCTCGGCCACCTTGAGGGAGGTCTCCACGGACCACGCGCCGTTGGGGTCGAGCCGCAGCGGGTGGCCGGGGAAGGCGGCGGCGAGCGCCTTGACCGCGGCGACCTCCTCGTCCGGGGGGAAGACGCCGCCCTTGAGCTTGAAGGAGGTGAAGCCGTAGCGCTCGGTGAAGGTGCGGGCCTGCTCGACGATCCCGGCGGGGTCGAGGGCGGCGCCCCAGGTGTCGTTCTCGCCGGACCGCTTGTAGAAGAGGTAGGCGCTGTACTCGACCGCGTCCCGCACCTTGCCGCCGAGCAGCGCGTGCACCGGCAGGCCGAGCGCCTTGCCGAGAGCGTCGAGGCAGGCGACCTCGAAGGCGGAGACGACGGAGAGGCGCAGCTTGTCGGCGGTCTGGACACCGCGCAGGCCGCCGACGTCGACCTGGCCGGTGACCCGGGAGGCGTCGACGGCGACCTCGTCGGCCGCGCCGAACAGGCCGTTGAGGTCGCTGATCTGGCGGCCGACCAGCTGCTCGGCGAGGGGACGGGCCAGCTCCAGGTACTTGGTGTCGCCGTAGGTCTCGCCGAGGCCGGTGGTCCCGTCGGCGGTGAACACCTCCACGATCAGGCGCGGGGTGTACGGCTGGTGGATACCGGCGGTGTTCAGCAGCGGCGGGTCCGCGACCAGGATCGGGGTCAGCGTCACGTCCGTGATGGTCAGGTCGCGGGTCACAGGGAGGCTCCTACGAGGTCGAGGCCGGTGGTGAGCAGGGTCTTCAGGTCGCCCAGGTCGGTGGACGTCGGGTCGGTGAGCGGGGCGCGTACGGGGCCGACGGGGAGTCCGCGCAGCCGGGCCGCGGCCTTCACCAGCGACACGGCGTATCCGGGGACGCGGTCACGGAGTTCGACGAGAGGGACGTAGAAGTCGCGCAGCAGCGTGTCGACGGCGCCGTTGTCCCCGTCGCGCAGGGCGGCGAAGAAGGCGTTCGCGATCTCGGGGGCGAAGGCGTGGACGGCGGAGGAGTAGGCGGGGACGCCGACCGTGGCGTAGGCGCGGGCCTGGATCTCCGCGGTGGCGGCGCCGTTGAAGAACAGGAAGCCGTCGGGGGCGGCGAGGGTGAGGCGCTGGAGGCGGTCGAGGTCGCTGTGGCCGTCCTTCACGCCGATGACACCGGGGATGCGGGCGATGCGGCGGAGCGAGTCGGCGGTGTAGGCGACCTGGCCGCGCTGGTAGGCGATGAGCGGGAGCCGGGTGCGGGCGGCGATGTGCTGGAGCTGGGCGACGAGTCCGTCCTGCGGGGCGGCGGTGAGGTAGTGCGGCAGGACGAGGAGCGCGTCGGCGCCCGCCTCCTCGGCGATACGGGCGAACCGGGCGGCCTGCGCCCAGCCGTAGCCGGTGCCCGCCACGACCGGGAGGCGGCCGGCGGCCTCCTCGACGGTGATCGAGACGACCTGCCGGTACTCGTCCTCGTCCAGGGAGAAGAACTCACCGGTGCCGCAGGCCGGGAAGACGGCGCCGGGGGCGGCGGCGAGCCGCTCCGCCACATAGCCGCGGAAGCCGTCCGGGTCGAAGGATCCGTCCTGGTGGAAGCTGGTCAGCGGGAAGGACAGCACGCCGTCCGCCATCCCGTTCCGCAGCCGTCGCGCCGCGTCCGCCGCGGCCTCCGTACCGGTGTCGAGACTCACGCCATCTCCCTATGTAGACGTCATCCATGTATGAGGATGGAGATTAGGGAGGCGGACCTCGGGGCGTCAATGGGTGCGCACCACCGTTCTCGTATGCGGCGCCCGACCCGGGCGCGCGGCCCGATTACGATCGGCGCATGCCAGACACGACGGAGGCGGGCGGCGTCCGCGAGGTGAAGTCCGCGGCGCGCACGGTCGAGCTGCTGGAGGTGCTGGCCGCACGCGGCGACCGCCCGGCACGGCTCCAGGAGCTGGCGGACGAGCTGGGCGTGCCCCGCAGTTCGATGTACGCGCTGCTCCAGACCCTGATCTCACGCGGCTGGGTCCGCACGGATCTGACCGGCTCGCTGTACGGCATCGGCATCCACGCCCTGCTCACCGGCACCAGCTATCTGGACTCCGACCCCCGGCTGCGCGCGGTGCGGCCGTTCCTCGACGAGGCCTCCGAGGCGCTGGGCGAGACGATCCACATGGGCCGGCTGGACGGCCGGGACGTGGCGTATCTGGCGACGCGGGAGTCCCACGAGTACCTGCGGACGATCAGCCGGGTCGGGCGGCGGCTCCCGGCGCACGTGGGGGCACTGGGCAAGGCGCTGCTGGCCGAACGGCCCGACGAGGAGCTGCCCGAGGGCCCGTACGAGGCACTGACGCCCCGCACCCACACGGACAGGGGCACCCTGCTGGCCGACCTCACCGAGGTCCGGGAGCGCGGTTACGCGGTGGACCGGGAGGAGGGCGTGACCGGCATCGTCGGCTTCGGATTCGCCCTGAGGTACGACGATCCGGCGCAGGACGCGGTCAGTTGCTCGGTGCCCGTGGCCCGGCTGACACCGGAGCACGAGGAGCGGATCGTGGCGGTGATGCGGGAGATCCGGGCGAAGATGGAATCGACGGTCCCGACCGGCAGCGGGACGGCGCACTGGCGCTGACGTCGCCGGCCGGGCCCGCTTCCGCCCCGGCCCGCACCACCCGACGCGCGCACCCGCCCCGCGCGGGCACGGAGCGCCGCTCTCACCACTCCCGGGGGGCGATGAGCTCCTCGACGTCCGCCTCCGCGAAGCCGTACGCCAGGGCGACGGCCCAGAAGTCCTCGGCTATCACCTCGCGGGCGACGGTCTCGATCTCGCAGCCCGCCGCCTCGAACTCGCCCTCCAGGGCGTTGAACTCCTCGGTCGCCGCATGCGTCAGCACATACAGCCCGGCCAGGTCGGCCGGCTGCTCCGCCTCGATGCGTTCACAGAGCCGGACCAGGACCTCCCGGCCCCGGTCGACGACACGGTCGGGGAAGTACGTGTCCCGGTAGAGCCCCCGCAGGAACCCGTACTCCGCCATCTGCCCATGCCTGATCGTCGTGTCGGCCATGCCCGTCCCCGCCCGCTCGATGCCCCGTCGTGACCGATGGTGCACCATGCCACTGACAGTGACGTGCGGACGGCCGTGACGAGGGGCAGCGGCGGGGCCGCCACGAGGGCGGCCGGGCGGGGCGGCGCCGCGCACGCCCACCGCACGCCGGCACGCTCGCCGCAGGCGCAACACGCTCACCGCACGCCCGGCACGCTCACTGCACGCGCGCGGACGACCGGCTGCGGTTCTCGTCCTCGTCCTCGTCGTCGTCCTCGTCCGGGACGTGGACGTCGAAGACGTTGATGTTGATCTCGACGACCTCCAGACCGGTCATCGTCTCGACCGCGTCCGTCACATGGGTCCTGATCCGGTCCGCGAGCTCATGGATCGGTATGCCGTACTCCACCTCGATGTCGACGTCGACCGCGGTCTGCTTCTCCCCCACTTCCACCTTCACTCCGCGACCACCGCCGGAGGAGGATCCGGGCACCCGGCCCGCGACGGCGCCCAGCGCCTTGGAGGCGCCCCGCCCCACCGAGTGCACGCCCTCGGTCTCGCGGATGGCGATTCCGGCGATCGTGGCCACCACACCGTCGGCGATGGTGGTCCTGCCGCGTCCGGACTGCTCCCCGTTCCTGCCTGTCGTTGAACTCCCGCCCAGGGACTCGACATCAGCCATGACTGCCTCACAGAGGGTTCGTGCGACGAGGCGACTCGTCCCTCGTCGGCTCCTCGTCTCACTGTGCGCCTGCCCGTCACCTGCCGCCATCGGAGTGACACACCGCTCGGCGCGGCCACGCTCGGTGACCGGAACGCGGCCGGCCGGCCACCGTAAACAGCGGCGCACACAACCCTCGCGCCCGCGCCCCCCGCACGGTCCCAGGCGTGCGCAGCATCACCCTGGACAGCCACCGTGACCGCCGGGTAACTTTTGACCAGGACTGAGCAAGCGCTTAGCCACCGCGACCGAAGCTGACGCTGCAGCTGACACCAGGAGGCATCCCGTGCGCCGTACGGTTTACAACGAGGACCACGAGGCGTTCCGGGAGACCATCCGCGCCTTCATCGAGGCCGAGGTCGTCCCCGTCTACGACGAGTGGTTCGCCGCGGGCCAGGCACCGCGCGACTTCTACTACAAGCTCGCCGAGCTGGGCATCTTCGGCATCGAGGTGCCCGAGGAGTACGGCGGCGCGGGCATCGAGTCCTTCAAGTTCGAAGCGATCCTGTACGAGGAGACCGCCCGCGCGGGCATCTCCTTCGGCGGCTCCGGCGTGCACGTCCTGCTCTGCCTGCCCTACCTCAAGGCGTACGCCACCGAGGAGCAGAAGAAGCGCTGGCTGCCGGACTTCGTCTCCGGCAGGTCGATGTACGCGATAGCCATGACCGAGCCGGGCACCGGTTCGGACCTGGCCGGCATGAAGACGACCGCCAAGCTCTCCGAGGACGGCACGCACTACGTCCTCAACGGCGCCAAGACCTTCATCACCGGTGGTGTGCACGCCGACAAGGTCATCGTCTGCGCCCGTACGGACTCCCCCAAGGCCGACGACCGCCGCCACGGCATCTCGCTCCTCGTGGTCGACACCAAGTCCGAGGGCTACTCGGTCGGCCGCAAGCTCGACAAGCTGGGCCTGAAGGTCTCCGACACCGCCGAACTGGCCTTCGTGGACGTCAAGGTGCCCGTCGAGGACCTGCTGGGCGAGGAGAACAAGGGCTTCTCCTACCTCGGCCAGAACCTCCCGCAGGAGCGCCTGGGCATCGCCGTCGGCGCGTACGCGCAGGCCGCCGCCGCCGTGCGGTTCGCCCAGCAGTACACGCAGGACCGCACCGTCTTCGGCAAGCCCGTCGCGTCCTTCCAGAACACCAAGTTCGAGCTGGCCGCCTGCAAGGCCGAGGTCGACGCGGCCGAGGCCGTCTGCGACCGTGCGATCGAGGCGCTGGACGCCGGTGAGCTGACCCCCGCCGAGGCCGCGTCGGCGAAGCTGTTCTGCACCGAGGTCGCGCACCGCGTGATCGACCGCTGCCTCCAGCTGCACGGCGGCTACGGCTTCATGAACGAGTACCCGATCGCCCGTCTCTACACGGACAACCGGGTCAACCGCATCTACGGCGGCACCAGCGAGGTCATGAAGTCGATCATCGCCAAGTCCATGGGGCTCTGAGAGCGGCTACGTTTCTCTCCCATGAGCGCAGCACTTGACTCCCTGCTCGATCTGCTCGACCTGGAGCGGATCGAGCAGGACATCTTCCGGGGCACGAGCCGTTCCGCGGTCGTGCCCCGTGTCTTCGGCGGCCAGGTCGCGGCCCAGGCCCTGGTCGCCGCCGGGCGTACGGTCCCCGAGGACCGGGGCGCCCACTCCCTGCACGCGTACTTCCTGCGCCCCGGGGACCCGGGCGCTCCGATCGTCTACAGCGTGGACCGGATCCGCGACGGGCGGTCCTTCACCACCCGCCGGGTCGTCGCCGTCCAGCACGGCAAGCCGATCTTCCACCTCTCGGCGTCGTTCCAGGTGCACGAGGAGGGCATGGACCACCAGGCGGTCATGCCGCGGTCGCCCGACCCGGAGACCCTGCCGACGGCCGCGGAGATGCTGCCCCGGTACGCGGACCGTTTCGCGGACCCGCGCATGGTGGACCGGCTGCTGGAGGCACGGGCCGCGGTCGATCTGCGGTACGTCGACGCGCCGCCGTTCGCCACGGCCGGCGAGCCGCGCGAGCCGCGCTCCCAGGTCTGGTTCCGGACGCACGGCAAGCTGGCGGACGACCCGCTGCTGCACGTCTGCATGGCGACGTACGTCTCCGACATGACGCTGCTCGACTCGGTGCTGCTCGCCCACGGGCGCGGCGGCTGGGCGATCGGTGACGTGGTGGGCGCCAGCCTGGACCACGCGATGTGGTTCCACCGCCCCTTCCGGGCGGACGAGTGGCTGCTGTACGACCAGGAGTCGCCCTCGGCGTCCGGCGGGCGCGGTCTCGGCCAGGCCAGGATCTGGACGGCGGACGGGAAGCTGGCCATCACGGTCATCCAGGAGGGCCTGGTCCGCGTCCCGAGGGACTGAAGCCGCACCTTCGGGACATACTGCCCGTCATGAGTGACGCCACGAGTGACGCCAGCAGTGCCGAGCAGAGCGGTGGCGGGTCCACGGTCACCGTCGTCGTCGCGGCGGCCGCCAACCTCGGTATCGCGCTGGCGAAGCTGGTGGCGGGGCTGATCAGCGGGTCGAGCGCGATGCTGTCCGAGGCCGCGCACTCGGTCGCCGACACCGTCACCGAGGTCATGCTCCTCACCGCGCTCAAGCGCAGCGAGAAGCCGGCCGACGAGGACCATCCGCTGGGCTACGGCCCCGAGCGGTACATCTGGGCGATGCTCGCCGCCGTCGCGACGTTCGTCGGCGGTGCGGTGTTCTCCCTGTACGACGGCATCCACACCCTGCTGCAGGGCGAGGAGCTCGGCGATCCGCTCGTCTCGTACCTCGTGCTCGCGGTCGCCTTCCTGCTGGAGGGCTTCTCGCTGCGCACGGGCGTCCGGCAGGTGCGCGGTGAGGCCGCGCGGCTGCGGATGCCCGCGCCGCGCTATCTGCGCCGCACCCCCGACACGGCGGTCAAGGCCGTGGTGATGGAGGACTCCGCCGCCCTGGCCGGGCTGCTGCTGGCGGCCGGCGGCCTTCTCGGCGGGCAGCTCTCGGGCTCCGGGGTCTGGGACGGCATCGCCTCGATCCTCATCGGCGTACTGCTGGTGTACGTGGCGTGGGTGCTGTGCCGGTCCAACGCCCAGCTGCTGATCGGCCGGCCGCTCCCCGCCGACATGCGGGCCGGGGTGCGCGAGGAGCTGCTGTCCGTGCCGCACATCGTCGAGGTGGTGGAGCTGACCACGCTGATCCAGGGCCCCTCGGAGCTGCTGGTCGCCGCGAAGATCGACTTCCGGGACGCGGCGACGGCCGCGCAGATCGAGTGGGCGTGCGAGGAGGCGGAGCAGCAGCTGCGGGAGCGCTATCCGTCGATCCAGCGGGTGTACCTGGACCCCACCCCGGGGCGCGCGCAGCGGCTCGCGGCGCGCTCCGGCGGCTGAGGGAGGCACCGGGGCACGCGCCGTCGCGCACCGGAATGCGGGAGTACGTCGAGAGGTGGGGTCCGCGCTCCCGCGAAGGGGTAGGACCCTGCCGATCTTTCCCCCTCACCGAGGAGTACCGGCCGTGTCCCAGCCTCCCGCCCCCCTCGTCCTCGACCCCGCCGCCCACGACGCGGACGCGGAGCACGAGCTGTTACGCGCCCAGGGCCCCGCGGTCCTTATCGACATCCTGGGCGTGGAGGCCTGGTCGGTCTCCGATCCCGCCCTCCTGAAGGAGCTCCTGACCAGCCCGGACGTCTCCAAGGACGCCCGGCAGCACTGGCCGGGCTTCGAGGAGGCGGTCCGCTCGTGGCCGCTGGCCCTGTGGATCGCCGCCACGAACATGTTCACCGCGTACGGAGGCGAGCACCGCCGCCTGCGCCGCATCGTCGCCCCGGCGTTCAGCGCCCGGCGCATCGCCGCGCTGAGGCCGACCGTCGAGGGCATCGTGGAGCAGCTGCTCGACGGCCTGGAGAGCACCACACCCCGGGGTGAAGTGGCGGACCTGCGCGACCGGTTGGCGTACCCGCTGCCCATCACGGTGATCGGGCGCCTCCTGGGCGTCTCCGACGAACGGGCCGACGACTTCCGCGCGGTCGTCAACGACGTGTTCTCCACGACGCTGACCCCCGAGGAGGCCGCCGCCAACACGGCGGAGCTGTACGGGATGCTCGACGCCCTCATCGCCGCCAAGCGGGCCGAGCCGGGCGATGACGTGGCCTCGGTGCTGATCTCCCTGGGCGAGGCGGGCGCCGGCGGGGGCGAGGCGGGCGCCGACGGGGAGGGGCTGACCGAGGAGGAGCTGCGGGACACGCTGCTCCTGATGATCAACGCCGGCTACGAGACCACGGTCAACCTGATCGACCAGGCCGTCACGCTCCTGCTGACCGACCCCGCCGAGCTCGCCCATGTCCGTGCGGGCCGTGCGTCGTGGCAGGACGTCGTGGAGGAGACGCTCCGCCACTCGCCCCCGGTCAAACACCTGCCCCTGCGGTACGCCGTCGCGGACGTCCCGCTGCCCGACGGGCGGACCATCGCCAAGGGCGAGGCGATCCTGGCCTCGTACGCGGCCGCCAACCGCCACCCCGGCTGGCACGACGATCCGCATGTCTTCGACGTCACCCGGATCACCAAGGAGCACCTCGCCTTCGGGCACGGGATCCACTTCTGCCTGGGCGCCGCGCTGGCCCGGATGGAGGCGGAGATCGCGCTGAGCGCCTTCTTCGCGCGGTTCCCCGACGCCGAGATCGCTCCCGGAGCGGGGGACATGGGACCGGTGGCCTCGCTGATCAGCAACGGCCACCGGTCGCTGCCCGTACGCCTGCGGCCCTGAGCCTCCCGGCGGCCGGGCACGGGGCCCAACCCGTGAGGAGCGGGCGGCGCCCTACGCCCGGTCGGCGGAGGGGAGCAGTCCGGCCGCGTCCAGCAGGTACTCGGTCATCGGGTCGTAGTAGCGCGGGTCGGCGACGTGGTCGTCCAGCGGCACGGTGACCTGGAGGGTGCCCTCCGCCTCGCCCAGGAACAGCGCGGGGTCGTTGCAGTCCGCGTAACCGATCGAGTCGATCCCGCGCTGCCCGGCGCAGCCCGCCCAGCCGTGGTCGGCCACGACGAGGTCGGGCTGCGGCCGGCCCTCGCGCTCCAGGCCGTCCAGGATGGCGGCCATCGGGACCGGTGAGTGGGTGTGCCAGAGGGTCGCGCCGCGCTCCAGCACGGCGACGTCGGCGAACTGGAAGACCATGCCCTCGTCCGCCATCAGGCCGCCGGGGATCGTGACGATCTCGCATCCGGCGGCCCGCAGCGCGTCCGCCGTCCGCCGGTGCACGTCGAGCAGCCCGCCGGGGTGCCCGGTCGCGAGCAGCACCCGCTCCCCGCCGGCCGCCGCCTTGCGCAGCCGTGCGGCCATCCGGTCGAGGGCGTCGACCGTCAGCTCCGGGTCGATGGTGTCCTGGCCCTGCCGGTGCTCCGGGTCGTCGTTGACGCCGCATCTCTCGGCCATCACGGCGAGGACGTCCTGCTCGTCGGTCCAGCGGTCGCCGAGCTCCAGCCCCAGCCAGAAGTGGCGGTTGCCGTTGGCGAGCTGGCGGTAGTGGGAGAGGTTGTTGTCGCGTGGGGTGGCGACGTCGCCCGCGATGCGTGTGCGGACGAGGTGCTCGACGAGGGCGGCGCGGCTGGGTATCGGCATGCACCCATTGTGCCGTCGGCGGCGCACTGTGTGCCTGGTGTCTCGTACGGCGGTATTTCCCCGGCCGGGAAGGCGCCCGGCCGGACCCCGGATCTACGAGGCCGCCGCCGCGAAGGCGCCCCTGGCCAGCCGGTGCAGCAGGGCGGCCGTGGCCGTGCGGTCCGGGAGCGCCTCGGGGCGGGTGAGGTGGGGGGTGGAGTTCAGCAGGCCGAAGACCGCGTGGACGGTGACCCGGGCCTCGCTCTCCGGGAGGGACGGGTAGAGGGCGCGTACGGCCTCGACCCAGACCTCCACGTACTGCCGCTGGAGCTGGCGCACGCGCTTGCGGTCGGTGTCGCGCAGGCGGTCCAGCTCGCGGTCGTGGAGGGTGATCAGGGGCCGGTCGTCCAGGGCGAAGTCGATGTGGCCCGCGATGAGGGCGTCCAGGAGCGCGTCCGGGGAGCCGCCCCGGGAGGCGCCGCCCTCGGTGACGCGCAGCTTCCCGCCGGCCAGCAGACGCTCGCTGATGCCGACGAGCAGCTCGGCGAGCATCGCGTCCTTGCCGGGGAAGTGACGGTAGAGGCCGGGGCCGCTGATACCGACCGCCGCCCCTATCTCGTCGACCCCGACACCGTGGAAGCCGCGCTCGGCGAAGAGGCGGGCGGCCTCCCGGAGGATCTGCTCGCGGCGGGTGGGAGCCGCGACACGTGCGGCGGCATGAGTGCTCATGGGGATTCATTCTAGACAGGCGGGTTAGCGCTCGTTAACCTGAGCGCAATGCGTTAACGCTCATTAACTCTGATCGACTACTGCGGTACGGGCAAGGGGGCTCGACAGGATGCAGCAGGCACCGGTCCTGGTGAGCGCGGCCGATCCCGCCTCGGAGGCCTGGCAGGCCAACGAGGCGGCGCATCACGCGCTCGCCGAGGAGCTGCGCACGCGGCTCGCCACGGCACGGCTCGGCGGGGGTGAGAAGGCCCGCGCCCGGCATGTGGCGCGCGGCAAGCTGCTGCCCCGGGAGCGGGTGGACACGCTGCTCGACCCGGGCTCGCCGTTCCTGGAGCTCGCGCCGCTCGCGGCGGAGGGGCTGTACGGGGGCGCGGCGCCGGCCGCCGGGGTGATCGCCGGGATCGGCCGGGTCAGCGGCCGGGAGTGCGTGATCGTCGCCAACGACGCGACCGTCAAGGGCGGCACGTACTACCCGATGACGGTGAAGAAGCACCTCCGCGCCCAGGAGGTGGCCCTGGAGAACCGGCTCCCCTGCCTGTACCTGGTGGACTCGGGCGGCGCGTTCCTCCCGATGCAGGACGAGGTCTTCCCCGACCGGGACCACTTCGGCCGGATCTTCTACAACCAGGCCCGGATGTCCGGCGCGGGCATCCCGCAGATCGCGGCGGTGCTGGGTTCCTGCACGGCCGGCGGGGCGTACGTCCCGGCGATGAGCGACGAGGCCGTCATCGTCCGGAACCAGGGCACGATCTTCCTGGGCGGTCCGCCGCTCGTGAAGGCGGCCACCGGCGAGGTCGTGACGGCGGAGGAGCTGGGCGGCGGCGAGGTCCACTCCCGTACGTCCGGGGTCACCGACCACCTCGCCGAGGACGTCGCGCACGCGCTGCGGATCGTGCGGAACATCGTCGCGACGCTCCCTGAGCGCGCACCGCTGCCCTGGACCGTCGAGCCCGTCGAGGAGCCGAAGGCGGACCCCTTCGGGCTGTACGGGGCGGTGCCGGTCGACTCGCGTACGCCCTACGACGTGCGGGAGGTCATCGCCCGGGTGGTGGACGGCTCGCGCTTCCAGGAGTTCAAGGCGGAGTACGGCCAGACGCTGATCACCGGCTTCGCCCGGATCCACGGCCACCCCGTGGGCATCGTCGCCAACAACGGCATCCTGTTCTCGGAGTCCGCCCAGAAGGGCGCCCACTTCATCGAGCTGTGCGACCAGCGCGGCATCCCGCTGGTGTTCCTCCAGAACATCTCCGGCTTCATGGTCGGCCGGGACTACGAGGCCGGGGGCATCGCCAAGCACGGCGCCAAGATGGTCACGGCCGTGGCGTGCACCAGGGTCCCGAAGCTCACGGTCGTGGTCGGCGGGTCGTACGGCGCGGGGAACTACTCCATGTGCGGCCGGGCGTACGGGCCGCGCTTCCTGTGGATGTGGCCCAACGCCAAGATCTCGGTCATGGGCGGCGAGCAGGCCGCCTCCGTGCTGGCCACCGTCAAGCGCGACCAGATCGAGGGGCGCGGCGAGGAGTGGCCCGCCGAGGACGAGGAGGCCTTCAAGGATCCGGTCCGCGCGCAGTACGAGCAGCAGGGCAACGCCTACTACGCCACCGCCCGGCTCTGGGACGACGGTGTGATCGACCCCATGGAGACCCGGCAGGTGCTGGGGCTCGCCCTGACCGCGTGTGCCAACGCCCCGCTGGGCGACCCCCAGTTCGGCGTCTTCCGGATGTGATGTGAGGACTTCCATGTTCAGCACTGTTCTGGTCGCCAACCGTGGCGAGATCGCGGTCCGGGTCATCCGGACGCTGCGCGAGCTCGGCGTGCGGTCGGTGGCCGTCTTCAGCGACGCCGACGCGGACGCCCGGCACGTACGGGAGGCGGATACGGCGGTCCGGATCGGGCCGGCGCCCGCCGCCGAGAGCTATCTGTCGGTGGAGCGGCTGCTGGACGCCGCCCGCCGTACGGGCGCCGAGGCGGTCCACCCGGGGTACGGCTTCCTCGCGGAGAACGCGGGCTTCGCCCAGGCCTGCGCGGAGGCGGGGCTGGTCTTCATCGGCCCGCCCGCCCCGGCGATCTCGCTGATGGGCGACAAGATCCGCGCCAAGGAGACCGTGGCAGCGGCCGGGGTGCCGGTGGTGCCCGGTTCCTCCGGCAGCGGCCTCACCGATGCCCAGCTCGCTTCGGCGGCCCGGGAGATCGGGATGCCGGTGCTGCTGAAGCCCTCGGCGGGCGGCGGCGGCAAGGGCATGCGGCTGGTGCGCGAGGAGGCGCTGCTCGCCGACGAGATCGCGGCGGCCCGGCGCGAGGCCCGCGCCTCCTTCGGTGACGACACGCTCCTGGTGGAGCGGTGGATCGACCGGCCGCGCCACATCGAGATCCAGGTCCTGGCCGACGGCCACGGCAACGTGATCCATCTGGGCGAGCGCGAGTGCTCGCTCCAGCGCCGCCACCAGAAGATCATCGAGGAGGCGCCCTCGGTCCTGCTCGACGAGGCGACCCGGGCGGCGATGGGCGAGGCGGCCGTGCAGGCGGCGCGGTCCTGCGGGTACGTCGGCGCGGGCACGGTCGAGTTCATCGTCCCGGGCAGCGACCCGTCCTCGTACTACTTCATGGAGATGAACACCCGCCTCCAGGTCGAGCACCCCGTCACCGAGCTGGTCACCGGGCTCGACCTGGTGGAGTGGCAGCTGCGGGTCGCCTCCGGCGAACAACTCCCGTACGCCCAGGCCGACATCACGCTCACCGGGCACGCCGTGGAGGCCCGGGTCTGCGCTGAGGACCCGGCGCGCGGCTTCCTGCCGTCCGGCGGCACGGTCCTCGCACTGCACGAGCCGCAGGGCGGCGGGGTGCGGACGGACTCGGGGCTCAGCGAGGGCGTGCCGGTCGGCAGCACGTACGACCCGATGCTCTCGAAGGTCATCGCCTACGGCCCCGACCGGGCGACCGCGCTGCGCCGGCTGCGGGCGGCGCTGGCGGACACGGTGGTGCTGGGCGTCCCGACGAACGCCGGGTTCCTGCGTCGGCTGCTGGCCCATCCGGCGGTGGCCGCGGGCGACCTGGACACCGGTCTGGTGGAGCGGGAGGCGGACGGCCTGGTCCCGGACGGGGTGCCGGAGGAGGTGTACGCGGCGGCGGCACTGCTGCGGCAGCCGTCCCCCGCGCCCACGGCCGGCTGGGTCGACCCGTTCTCGGTGCCCAGCGGCTGGCGCCTCGGCGGCACCCCCGCGGAAACCTTCCACCACTTCCGCGTACCGGGCCACGAGCCGGTGCGCGTGGGCCTGCGTACGGGCGCCGGGGGCACGGCCGCGCTGACCTTCGGCCACGCCGGGGACCGGGAGGAGTCGGCGGACACGTGCGGGCCGCTCCCGTCGCTGCCGGGCGCGGAGCGGTCGCGGCTGGTCGAGGCGGACGGGCGGCGGGTCGTCGTCGAACTCGACGGGCTGACGCACACGTTCAGCCGGGCCACGTCCCCGGAGGGCGTCTGGCTCGGCCGGGACGGCGACGCCTGGCACGTCCAGGACCACGACCCGGTGGAGGCGTCCCTCGGCGGCGCCGGCCGCTCGGGCGTGGACACCCTCGCCGCGCCCATGCCCGGGACGGTCACGGTGGTGAAGGTGGCGGTCGGCGACGAGGTCGTGGCCGGGCAGAGCCTGCTGGTCGTCGAGGCGATGAAGATGGAGCACGTCATCTCCGCCCCGCACGCCGGCACCGTCACCGAACTGGACGTCACCGCCGGCGCGACCGTCGCCATGGACCAGATCCTGGCCGTGGTGGCCCCGAAGGAGGAGTCGTGACCGCTGCCGGACTGCCCATGAGGGTGCCCGCGCCGGGGCTGCCCGCCCGGGTCCGTATCCATGAGGTCGGCGCCCGCGACGGGCTGCAGAACGAGAAGTCCGTCGTACCGACCGAGGTGAAGGCGGAGTTCGTCCGCCGGCTCGCGGCGGCCGGGCTGACCACGATCGAGGCGACCAGCTTCGTCCACCCGAAGTGGGTGCCCCAGCTGGCGGACGCGGAGCAGCTGTTCCCCCGGCTGGACGGGCTCGGGGACGTGGCCCTGCCCGTCCTCGTGCCGAACGAGCGGGGTCTGGACCGGGCGCTGGCGCTCGGTGCCCGCCGGATAGCGGTGTTCGGTTCGGCGACCGAGACGTTCGCCGCCCGCAACCTCAACCGCACGGTGGACGAGTCGCTCGCCATGTTCGAGCCGGTCGTGGCCCGGGCGAAGGCGGCCGGCGTCCATGTGCGCGGCTATCTGTCGATGTGCTTCGGCGACCCGTGGGAGGGCGCCGTGCCGGTCGCGCAGGTCGTCCGGGTCGCGAAGGCGCTGGAGGACCTCGGCTGCGACGAGCTGTCCCTCGGCGACACGATCGGCGTGGCCACCCCGGGCCATGTGACGGCGCTGCTGACCGCGCTGAACGAGGCGGGGGTCCCCACCGGCACGCTCGGGGTGCACTTCCACGACACGTACGGCCAGGCGCTCTCCAACACCCTGGCCGCGCTCCAGCACGGGGTGACGACGGTGGACGCCTCGGCGGGCGGCCTCGGCGGCTGCCCGTACGCGAAGAGCGCCACCGGAAATCTCGCCACCGAGGATCTCGTGTGGATGCTCGACGGCCTCGGTGTCGACACCGGGGTCGATCTCGGCGCACTCACCGCCACCAGCGTGTGGATGGCCGAACAACTGGGCCGACCGAGCCCGTCCCGTACCGTCCGCGCGCTGTCCCACAAGGAGTGAAGCACCGATGTCCCTTGACCACCGGCTGACCGCCGAGCACGAGGAACTGCGCCGCACCGTCGAGGAGTTCGCACACGATGTGATCGCCCCGAAGATCGGCGACTTCTACGAACGCCACGAGTTCCCGTACGAGATCGTGCGGGAGATGGGGCGGATGGGCCTGTTCGGCCTGCCCTTCCCCGAGGAGTACGGCGGCATGGGCGGCGACTACCTCGCCCTCGGGATCGCCCTGGAGGAGCTGGCCAGGGTCGACTCGTCCGTGGCGATCACCCTGGAGGCCGGGGTCTCGCTCGGCGCCATGCCGGTCTACCGCTTCGGGACCGAGGAGCAGAAGCAGCAGTGGCTGCCGAAGCTCTGCGCGGGCGAGGCGCTCGGCGCGTTCGGGCTGACGGAGCCGGACGGCGGCTCGGACGCGGGCGGCACCCGTACGACGGCCGTGCTGGACGAGGCCACCGGCGAGTGGGTGATCAACGGCTCCAAGTGCTTCATCACCAACTCCGGTACGGACATCACGGAGCTGGTCACGGTCACGGCGGTCACCGGCCGCAAGGAGAACGGCGCCCCGCGCATCTCCGCGATCATCGTCCCGTCGGGCACCCCCGGCTTCACGGTGGCCGCCCCGTACTCGAAGGTCGGGTGGAACGCCTCGGACACCCGCGAGCTGTCCTTCTCCGACGTCCGTGTCCCTGCGGCGAACCTGCTGGGCGAGGAGGGCCGCGGGTACGCGCAGTTCCTGCGGATCCTGGACGAGGGCCGGATCGCCATCTCGGCGCTGTCGACGGGCCTGGCGCAGGGCTGTGTGGACGAGTCGCTGAAGTACGCGAAGGAACGTCACGCCTTCGGGAAGCCGATCGGCGCCAACCAGGCTATCCAGTTCAAGATCGCGGACATGGAGACCCGGGCGCACATGGCCCGCGTCGGCTGGCGGGACGCGGCCTCGCGGCTGGTGGCGGGCGAGCCGTTCAAGAAGGAGGCGGCGATCGCGAAGCTGTACTCCTCGACGGTGGCGGTGGACAACGCCCGTGAGGCGACGCAGATCCACGGCGGGTACGGCTTCATGAACGAGTACCCGGTGGCCAGGATGTGGCGCGACTCCAAGATCCTGGAGATCGGCGAGGGCACGAGCGAGGTCCAGCGCATGCTGATCGCCCGCGAGCTGGGCATGGACGCCTGAGGCACACACAGGACCCGCGCCTCCGGCCCGCCGCCGGCTGAGCCGGGCGCGCACGACAGCCGCCTTCCCTGGTCAGGGGGAGGCGGCTTTTCGTCGGGCCGGGTAACGGAACGGCCGCTCCCCCTTGCCCTCCCTGTCCGCGATATGTGAGGTTAGGCTAGCCTTCCCTCGAATCGTCAGCGGGCGCCCTGAGGCGCGTACGAAAGCAGACCCACTCATGTCCAACCTCCGGACCAGCCCACTCTCCCGCCGCGGCCTGCTGGCCGCCGGCGGTGCCGTCGGTCTCGGTGCCGTCCTCGCCGCCTGCGGCGACGGCGACGAGAAGAGCTCGACCTCGGGTTCGGGCGCGGAGAAATCCGGCCCCTGGTCCTTCAAGGACGACCGCGGACAGACGGCGAAGGCCGAGTCCGTGCCGAAGAACATCGTCGCGTTCATCGGTGTCGCCGCCGCGCTCCACGACTACGGTGTCGAGGTCAAGGGCGTCTTCGGCCCGACGAAGGCCGCCGACGGCAAGGCCGACGTCCAGGCCGGTGACATCGACATCGACAAGGTCGAGGTGCTCGGCAACGTCTGGGGCGAGTTCAACGTCGAGAAGTACGCCGGTCTCGCGCCGGAACTCCTCGTCACCGCCATGTGGGAGAAGGACGCCCTCTGGTACGTGCCGGACCAGTCCAAGGACAAGATCCTCAAGCTGGCCCCGAGCGTCGCCCTGTGGGCGGCGCAGACCACGATGCCGAAGGCGATCCAGCGCCACGAGGACCTCGCCACCTCCCTCGGTGCGGACGTCAAGGCCAAGAAGGTCACCGACGCCAAGGCCGCGTTCGAGAAGGCCGCGGCCCGGCTGCGCGCCGCCGCCAAGTCCCAGCCGAACATCAAGGTCATGATCGGCTCGGCCAGCCAGGACCTGTTCTACGTCTCGCTCGCCAAGACGTCCGCGGACACCCTGTACTTCCAGGAGCTCGGCGTGCAGTTCGTCGAGCCGAAGGTCAACGCGGCCGGTTTCTTCGAGGAGTTGAGCTGGGAGAACGTCGACAAGTACGACGCCGACATCATCATGATGGACAACCGCTCCTCGGCCCTGCAGCCCGACGCCCTGACCTCGAAGCCGACGTGGGCCCAGCTGCCCGCCGTCAAGGCCGGCCAGGTCGTCCCGCGTACGACCGAGCCCATCTACTCCTACGACAAGTGCGCGCCGATCCTCGACGCCCTCGCCGAGGCCATCGAGAAGGCCAAGAAGGTCAGCTGACCCGGAGGGCCCTGCCGGGAGCGACTCCCGGCAGGGCCCTCGCCGTTCAGGTTCCCGGAGGACCCCTCGCATGACGACCGCCACCGCACCCGCCGTCGCCCCTTTCCGGTTCTTCGACCTGACGGTCCTGAGGACCCGCAGACTGAGCCCGTCCATGCGGAGAATCACGCTCGGCGGCCCCGGGAGCGGCGGGTTCGTCGCCGGGGGCCGGGACCAGAGCCTCTCGATCTTCCTGCCGCACCCCGGCCAGACCGAGGCCGTCGTCCCGGTCGACGAGAACGGTGAGTGGTTCCCGGCCTGGCGGGCCCTGTCCCCCGACGTCCGGGCGGTCATGCGGTCGTACACCGTGCGCGCCCAGCGGTACGCCGCGGACGGCTCGACCGAGATCGACATCGACTTCGCCCTGCACGAGGACGGCGGGCCCGCCTGCCGCTGGGCGGAGGCGGCCGCTCCGGGGCAGCGCCTCACCGTGCTGGGCCCCACCGGTGAGAACAACAACGGGATCCGCTTCCAGCCGCCGCAGGACGCCACGTCCGTGCTGATCTTCGCCGACGAGACGGCGCTGCCCGCCGCCTCGGCCGCGCTGGAGTGGCTGCCCGCCGGGGTCACGGCCAGGGTCTGGCTGGAGGTCCCGCACACCCAGGACCGGCTGGAGCTCCGCACCGAGGCCGACGCCCGCATCACCTGGCTCGTACGGGACGAGGGCGCGCCCTCCGCCGTGGAGGCCGTGCGCGCCGCCGAACTGCCCGAGGGTGACGACCCCTACGTCTGGATCGCGGGCGAGTCGTCCGGAGTGAGGGCGCTGCGCCGCCACTTCGTCCAGGAGCGGGGGTTCGACCGCCGCCGCGTCACCTTTGTCGGGTACTGGCGGCGCGGGCTGAGCGAGGAGCAGCTGAGGGAGGAAGCGGCGCGGGTGGCCGCGTAACGCATCCGCGTCTCTTGTGGGGTTCCTGTGACGGACCCCAGGGGGGCGAGGACCGCACATTTTGTTAGGTTAGGCTTGCCTAACTTAACCGTCGCGGTCCTCGTCCCCCCTTTTTCTGCCCGGAGGGCCGCGACGACGCCCTACCCGGGAGGCCCCCCATGCGTTCCCACCTGCTCAACCACACGACGGCGGAGGACTACCGTCGCTCCGTCACCGCGGGAGTCGACCAGGTCGCGGCCAGACTCGCCTCCACCGAGCAGCCGTTCAGCGGTATCGGCGTCGCCGGGCTCACTCCCGTCGTCGACGCCATCGATCTCGACCGGCCGCTCGGCGACACCGCCGCCGTCCTGGACGAGCTCGGCGAGGTCTACCTCCGCGACGCCGTGTACTTCCACCACCCCCGCTACCTCGCCCACCTCAACTGCCCCGTGGTCATCCCCGCCGTGGTCGGCGAGGCCGTGCTCTCCGCCGTCAACTCCTCCCTGGACACCTGGGACCAGAGCGCGGGCGGCACCCTGATCGAGCGCCGGCTGATCGACTGGACCGCCGACCGCATCGGCCTCGGCCCGGCGGCCGACGGCGTCTTCACCAGCGGCGGCACGCAGTCCAATCTCCAGGCGCTGCTGCTGGCCCGCGAAGAGGCCAAGGTCCGTCCCGAGGAGTTCTCCCGGCTGCGGATCCTCACCTCCGAGTGCAGCCACTTCAGCGTCCAGAAGTCCGCCAAACTCCTCGGCCTGGGCCCCGACGCCGTGGTGTCCGTCCCCGTCGACCGCGAGAAGCGCATGCAGACCGTCGCGCTGGCGGCCGCCCTCGAACGCTGCGAGGCCGAGGGCTCCGTCCCGATGGCGGTCGTCGCCACCGCGGGCACCACGGACTTCGGCTCCATCGACCCGCTGACCGGGATCGCCGCGCTCTGCGAGCGGTACGCCACCTGGATGCACGTCGACGCCGCCTACGGCTGCGGGCTGCTCGCCTCACCCACCCGGCGCGGTCTCCTCGACGGCATCGAGCGCGCCGACTCGGTCACCGTGGACTACCACAAGTCCTTCTTCCAGCCCGTGAGTTCCTCCGCGGTGCTGGTGCGCGACCGGACCACCCTGCGCCACGCGACGTACCACGCGGAGTACCTCAACCCGGAGCGCACCGTCGCGGAGCGCATCCCCAACCAGGTGGACAAGTCCCTCCAGACCACCCGCAGGTTCGACGCGCTCAAGCTGTGGATGACGCTGCGCACCATGGGCGCGGACGGTGTCGGCGAGCTGTTCGACGAGGTGTGCGACCTGGCCGCCGAGGGCTGGCGGATGCTGGCCGCCGACCCGCGCTTCGACGTCGTCGTGGAACCCAGCCTCTCCACCCTGGTGTTCCGCTACGTCCCGGCCCGTGTCAGGACGCCCGGCGACATCGACCGGGCCAACCTCCACGCCCGTAAGGCCCTCTTCGCCTCCGGTGAGGCCGTGGTCGCGGGCACGAAGGTCGGCAGCAGCCAGTACCTGAAATTCACCCTGCTCAACCCCGGGACGACCGCGGCCGACATCTCCGCCGTCCTCGACCTGATCGCCGGCCACGCCGAGCAGTACCTGGGAGAGTCCCTTGACCGCGCTTCCTGAGCCCCTCACCGCTCCGTACGACTTCATCGGGATCGGGCTCGGTCCGTTCAACCTCGGACTCGCCTGCCTGACCGAGCCCGTCGAGGAGCTGAACGGGGTCTTCCTGGAGTCCAAGCCGGACTTCGAGTGGCACTCCGGGATGTTCCTCGAAGGGGCCCATCTCCAGACGCCGTTCATGTCGGACCTGGTCACGATGGCCGATCCGACCAGCCCGTACTCCTTCCTCAACTACCTGAAGGACCGGGGCAGGCTGTACTCGTTCTACATCCGGGAGAACTTCTACCCGCTGCGCACCGAGTACAACGACTACTGCCGGTGGGCGGCGGCCCAGCTGAGCAGCATCAGGTTCAACCAGACCGTACAGTCGGTTACGTACAGCGACGCCGACGGGCTGTACACGGTCCGCACCGCCGGCAGCGCCTTCCGCGCCCGTCACCTCGTCCTGGGCACCGGCACCCCGCCGCACATCCCGGCGGCCTGCGAGGGCCTGGGCGGTGACTTCCTGCACAACTCCCGCTACCTCCAGGAGAAGGCCGCACTCCAGGCCAAGAAGTCCATCACCCTGGTGGGCAGCGGGCAGAGCGCGGCCGAGATCTACCACGACCTGCTCTCCGAGATCGATGTGCACGGCTACCGGCTGAACTGGGTGACGCGCTCCCCGCGCTTCTTCCCGCTGGAGTACACCAAGCTCACGCTGGAGATGACCTCGCCGGACTACGTGGACTACTTCCACGCCCTGCCCGAGGCCACCCGCTACCGGCTGGAGGCCGGCCAGAAGGGCCTGTTCAAGGGCATCGACGGCGAGCTGGTCGACGCGATCTTCGACCTGCTCTACCAGAAGAACCTGCCGGGCCTGGTCCCCACCCGCCTGCTCACCAACTCCTCCCTGGAGAGCGCGCGTTACGAGGAGTCGACGGGGACGTACACGCTGGGGCTGCGCCAGGAGGAGCAGGGCAGGGAGTACGAGCTCGACAGCGAGGGCCTGATCCTCGCCACCGGCTACCGGTACACCCCGCCCGCCTTCCTGGAGCCCGTCACCGACCGGATCCGGTACGACTCCCGGGGCCGGTTCGACGTGGCCCGCAACTACAGCATCGACACGACCGGGCGCGGGATCTTCCTGCAGAACGCGGCGGTGCACACCCACTCGGTCACCTCGCCCGACCTGGGCATGGGCGCCTACCGCAACGCGTACATCATCGGCGAACTGCTCGGCCGGGAGTACTACCCGGTCGAGAAGTCCGTCGCCTTCCAGGAGTTCGCAGCATGACCAGCACGAAAACGATCGGGACGTTCACCGTCCGCCCCATGGACCCCTCCCCCGGCCGGGCCGGCCGCCGGTCCGACGCCGAAGTGGTGCACGCCTGGGTCACCCACCCCAGGGCGGCCTTCTGGATGATGGGCGACGCCCGGCTGGAGGACGTCGAGCGGGAGTACATGGCGATAGCCGCGCACCCGCACCACGACGCTTTCATCGGGCTGCACGACGGGCGGCCCGCCTTCCTGATGGAGCGCTACGACCCCACCGAGGTCGAGCTCAAGGGGCTGTACGAGGCGGAGCCCGGCGACGTCGGGATGCACTTCCTGGTCGCCCCGCCCGAGACCCCGGTGCACGGCTTCACCCGGGCCGTGATCACCGCCGTCATGGAGACGCTGTTCGCCGATCCGGCGGTGCGCAGGGTCGTCGTCGAACCGGACGTCACCAACACCGCGGTGCAGGAGCTGAACAGGACGGTCGGCTTCGAGGTGGTCCGCGAGATCACCAAGCCGGAGAAACAGGCCCTGCTCAGCACCTGCACCCGCGAGCAGTTCGAGGCCGCGACCACTGGAGCAGACCGATGACCATCACCCCCACCGCCGCCGCCGTCGAGCACCTGACCCCCGAGCGCTGGGCCGTCGCCAACCGGCTGCTGATCCGCAAGGCGCTGGCCGAGTTCTCCCACGAACGGCTGCTGGACCCCGCCCCGCTCGACGACGGCCGCTGGAGCGTGCGCGGCGACGACGGCGCGGTCGAGTACCGCTTCGCCGCCCGCCGCTTCGCGCTGGACCACTGGCAGGTCGACGCGGCGTCGATCACCCGGCACCGGCACGGCTCGGACCTGCCGCTGGACGCGCTGGACTTCTTCATCGAGCTGCGCTCCACGCTGGGTCTGTCGCCCGAGGTCCTCCCCGTCTACCTGGAGGAGATCTCCTCCACGCTGGCCGGAACCGCGTACAAGCTGACCAAGGAACCGACCACCGCCGCCGAGCTCGCCGTGGCCGGTTTCCAGGACATCGAGACGGGCATGACCGAGGGGCACCCCTGCTTTGTCGCCAACAACGGGCGGCTCGGCTTCGGGGTCGACGAGTACCGCGCGTACGCCCCGGAGGCGGCGACCGGAATCAGCCTGGTCTGGCTGGCGGCCCGGCGTGATCGCGCCACCTTCACGGCGGGTGCGGGGCTGGACTACTCCACCCTGATCGCCGGGGAGCTCGGCGAGGAGACGCTGGCCCGGTTCGCCGCGCGGATGACGGACCTCGGGCTCGACCTCGACGACTACCTGCTGATCCCGGTCCACCCCTGGCAGTGGTGGAACAAGCTCGCCGTCACCTTCGCCGGCGAGGTGGCCCAGCAGCACCTGGTCTGCCTGGGCGAGGGCGAGGACTCCTACCTGGCCCAGCAGTCCATCCGTACGTTCTTCAACGCCTCCCACCCCGAGAAGCACTACGTCAAGACGGCGCTGTCCGTGCTGAACATGGGCTTCATGCGGGGCCTGTCCGCCGCGTACATGGAGGCGACGCCCGCGATCAACGACTGGCTGACCGGTCTGATCGAGCGCGACGAGCTGCTGCGCGGTACCGGGTTCTCGACCATCCGGGAGCGGGCCGCCGTCGGCTACCACCACCGGGCCTACGAGGCGGCGACCGCCAAGGGCTCGCCGTATCTGAAGATGCTCGCCGCGCTCTGGCGGGAGAGCCCCGTCCCGTCCCTGGCCGACGGCGAGCGGCCGGCGACGATGGCCTCGCTGCTGCACACCGACGCCGAGGGCCGCTCGGTGGCGGGCGCGCTGATCGCGGAGTCGGGTCTCGGCCCGGCGGACTGGCTGCGGCGGTACCTGGACGCCTATCTGGTGCCGGTGCTGCACAGCTTCTACGCGTACGACCTGGTGTTCATGCCGCACGGCGAGAACGTGATCCTGGTGATCGAGGACGGTGTCGTGCGCCGGACCGTCTTCAAGGACATCGCCGAGGAGATCGCGGTCATGGACCCGGACGCGGTGCTGCCGCCCCAGGTCGAGCGGATCCGCGCGGACGTCCCCGAGGACATGAAGCTGCTGTCGGTGCTCACCGACGTCTTCGACTGCTTCCTCCGCTTCCTGGGGGCGGACCTGGCCACGGAGGGGGTCCTCGACGAGGAGACCTTCTGGCGGACGGTCGCGGAGTGCGTCAGGGGCTACCAGGAGTCCGTGCCGTACCTCGCGGACAAGTTCGCGCAGTACGACATGTTCACGAAGGAGTTCGCGCTGTCCTGCCTGAACCGGCTGCAGCTGCGTGACAACCAGCAGATGGTCGACCTGGAGGACCCGGCGGGCGCGCTCCAGCTGACCGGGCGGCTGCGGAACCCGATCGCGGAGTACTGAGCCCGGCATCCGGCCCCGCCCCTCGTGGGCGGGGCCGGATGAGAACGTAAGGGACATTTCCGCCATACGGCCCTCACTGGATGAGATTCCTGCCCGATATCGGGCAGATTTCTTGCGTAGCGACCCCGATCCACGCAATATCGACGAGTGCTCGAACGCCGCCCCACGCATGACGACCTCATCGACCACCTCGTACGCTCCACCGCGCTCCAGCGCGGCGAGGCCGCCCGGGTGATCCTCGACGTGCTGGCGTACTTCGACGAGACGACCGAGGACTTCGTCCGGCGCCGCCACCGCGAGATGCAGGCGGGCGGCCTGGTGAACACGGAGATCTTCGAGCGGATCGCGGCCGAGCTGCCGCACCGCGCGGTGGCGCCGCAGGAGCTCTCGCTCCGCCAGCTGCGCCGCATCGTCTACGGCTGAGCGGGACGGCCGGGCACCGGAACTTTTGTACGTCGATGGAGGGGCAGAGACTCTATGTGCGGGATCGTCGGTTACATCGGGAAGCGTGACGTGGCTCCGCTGCTGCTGGAAGGGCTGCAGCGGCTGGAGTACCGGGGGTACGACTCCGCCGGCATCGTCATCACGGGCAAGGCCCCGGCGGGCAAGCCCGGCGCCCTGAAGATGGTCAAGGCCAAGGGCCGGGTCCGCGAGCTGGAGGCCCGCGTACCCAAGCGGTTCGCCGGCACCACGGGCATCGCCCACACCCGCTGGGCCACGCACGGCGCCCCGAGCGACGAGAACGCGCACCCGCACCTGGACGCGGAGAGCAAGGTCGCCGTCGTCCACAACGGCATCATCGACAACGCCTCCGAGATCCGCGCGAAGCTGGTCGCCGACGGCGTCGTCTTCCTCTCCGAGACCGACACCGAGGTGCTGGTCCACCTGATCTCCCGCTCGCAGGCGCTCACGCTGGAGGAGAAGGTCCGCGAGGCGCTGAAGTCCGTCGAGGGCACGTACGGCGTCGCCGTCCTGCACGCCGACTTCAACGACCGCATCGTCGTCGCCCGCAACGGCTCCCCGGTCGTGCTCGGCATCGGCGAGAAGGAGATGTTCGTCGCCTCCGACGTCGCCGCCCTGGTCGCGCACACCCGCCAGATCGTCACCCTGGACGACGGCGAGATGGCCACCCTCAAGGCCGACGACTTCCGTACGTACACCACGGAGGGCTCGACCACGACGGCCACGCCGACCACCGTGGAGTGGGAGGCCGAGTCGTACGACATGGGCGGCCACGACACGTACATGCACAAGGAGATCTCCGAGCAGGCCGACGCCGTGGACCGCGTGCTGCGCGGCCGCATCGACGACCGCTTCTCCACCGTGCACCTGGGCGGGCTGAACCTGGACGCCCGCGAGGCGCGCGGGGTCCGCCGGATCAAGATCCTGGGCTGCGGCACCTCGTACCACGCGGGTCTGATCGGCGCCGGCCTCATCGAGGAGCTGGCCCGCATCCCCGCGGACGCCGAGCCCGCGTCCGAGTTCCGCTACCGCAACCCGGTCGTGGACCCCGACACCCTGTACGTCGCCGTCTCGCAGTCCGGTGAGACGTACGACGTCCTGGCGGCCGTGCAGGAACTCAAGCGCAAGGGCGCGCGCGTCCTGGGCGTCGTGAACGTCGTCGGCTCGGCGATCGCCCGCGAGGCGGACGGCGGCATGTACGTCCACGCCGGCCCCGAGGTCTGCGTCGTCTCCACCAAGTGCTTCACGAACACCGTCGTGGCCTTCGCGCTGCTCGCCCTGCACCTGGGCCGCATCCGCGACCTGTCGGTCTCCGACGGCAAGCGGATCATCGAGGGCCTGCGCAGGCTGCCGGAGCAGATCGGCCAGATCCTGGAGTCCGAGGACGAGATCAAGAAGCTCGCCGAGGAGTACGCGGGCGCGCAGTCGATGATGTTCATCGGCCGTGTCCGGGGCTACCCCGTCGCGCTGGAGGCCTCCCTGAAGCTCAAGGAGATCTCGTACATCCACGCCGAGGCCTACCCCGCCTCGGAGCTCAAGCACGGACCGCTCGCGCTCATCGAGCCGGCGCTCCCCACCGTCGCGATCGTCCCGGACGACGACCTGCTGGAGAAGAACCGCGCGGCGCTGGAGGAGATCAAGGCCCGCAGCGGGCGCATCCTGGCCGTCGCCCACCGGGAGCAGGAGAAGGCCGACCACACGATCGTCGTCCCGAAGAACGAGAACGAGCTGGACCCGATCCTGATGGGCATCCCGCTTCAGCTGCTCGCCTACCACACGGCCCTGGCGATGGGCCGTGACATCGACAAGCCGCGCAACCTGGCGAAGTCGGTCACCGTCGAGTAGCCGGGACCTCCCGCCATGCCACGGGCGGGCACACGGAAGGCCCCTGACGGCGCGTCAGGGGCCTTCCGGCATGCTCAGGGGATGACGATGACCGGGCGCTGGGCGCGGCGCGCGAGACGGCCGGCCACGGATCCGAAGATCCGGCCCACCAGGCCGTGCGTCGAGCCGACGACGATCGCGTCGGCCGAATACTCCCGGCCGACCTCCTCCAGCTCGTGGCAGATGTCGCCGCCGCGCTCCACGAGCACCCAGGGCACCTCGGCGAGATAGTCGGCGCACGCCAGCTCCAGGCCGAGGACCTCGGTGCGGTGGTCGGGCACATCGACGAAGACGGGCGGCTCGCAGCCGGCCCAGACCGTGGTCGGCAGCCGGTTGGCCACATGGACGATGATCAGCCCGGAGCCGTGCCGGTGCGCCACGCCGATGGCGTACGCGAGGGCCCGTTCGCTGGACATGGAACCGTCGAAGCCGACCACGACGCCATGCCGGAAGGCGGGATCGCAGGAAGGGCGCGACTCTCCGACCGTCTGCGGTTCCGACCCGGGGTCGGCTACCTGCTTGCGGTCTGCGGGTTCAGGGATTTCGTGACCGGCCATCGGTGTCTCGGCGAAGAGAGTCCTCGTGAGGAGGGAGCGGTTTGGAGGTGTACCTGCGAGCGGTGAAGCTGTGTCCGGGAAACATCTTCCCAATCCCCTACCCCCAAGGGTACGGCGCCACTCCTTCACTGCCCAGCCCTCGCACATCGCAGGCGGCGATGGAGGGAGCATGCCGGACACACCCCCCGTATGGCAATGCCGGTTGCGTCGTACATCCAGCTCGTGGACGCTGCTGACGGGTTCCGGTCACCGTGTCCGGCCGGCATGCGCACCGGACGCGCCGGGACGGCCGAATGTGCCACCCGCCCCTCCGGGCCGGGCCGTCACGCGCCGCCATCGGGCGACTGCGCATCGTTCACATCCGGAGTCCGGACGGCCACATGAGGCTTCAGAGGCGTACGGAGGCTCCTGGGGTCAGGGGGCGTACGCCGGTCGTATGACTGGAATACGCGCACGCAACCATCGGTTTTCAGCCAACTTCGCCCCCACCCTGTTCCCTTGCCCTCACAGGCACCCAACCTGTGTGCCACCAGGCAGGAATAGACCGCGCGGTACGCTTTGACCCTATGGCGCCCGGCCATGATCGCGATGCGCACTTCCCTGTGGGGCTCACGGGTGAAACGCTTCGTGATCGAACGCTTCGCGCCAAGTTGCCTTGTCGACATAGTGCCGGTGGGGGAACGTGTCACGTCGGCGCCACGGGACGCAGTAGATTCGATCATGAGTGTCGAGGACTGGGGACGCGTGCGAGACCGAGGGGAAACGTGCAGGAGCGACAGGCCCGTAGGGACCAGGAAGACGCGAACACCGAGGGGGGCTTAGCGTCATGAGCCAGGACTCCGCCACCGCAACGGAGGCCGCACGGAAACTGACCGGGCGGCGACGCCGGGAAGTCGTAGCCGTACTGCTGTTCAGTGGCGGCCCTATCTTCGAGAGCTCCATTCCGCTCTCAGTTTTCGGAATCGACCGGCAGGACGCGGGAGTTCCGCGCTACCGCCTGCTGGTCTGCGGGGGCGAGGAAGGACCGCTGCGCACCACCGGCGGACTCGAACTCAGCGCGCCCTACGGCCTGGAGGCGATCAGCAGGGCCGGCACCGTCGTGGTGCCCGCCTGGCGGTCCATCACCTCCCCGCCGCCCGCAGAGGCCCTGGAGGCGCTGCGCCGCGCCCATGAGGAGGGTGCCCGCATCGTCGGACTCTGCACGGGGGCCTTCGTCCTCGCCGCAGCCGGCCTGCTGGACGGCCGCCCGGCCACCACGCACTGGATGTACGCACCGACGCTGGCCAAGCGCTATCCGTCGGTGCACGTCGATCCGCGTGAGCTGTTCGTCGACGACGGCGATGTGCTCACCTCGGCCGGAACGGCGGCCGGAATCGATCTGTGCCTCCATATAGTCCGTACCGACCACGGCACGGAGGCGGCAGGGGCCCTGGCCCGCCGGCTCGTCGTACCGCCGCGGCGCAGTGGCGGTCAGGAGCGCTACCTCGACAGGTCTTTACCCGAGGAGATCGGCTCCGACCCGCTCGCCGAGGTCGTGGCCTGGGCGCTGGAGCATCTCCACGAGCAGTTCGACGTGGAGACGCTGGCCGCGCGCGCCTACATGAGCAGGCGGACCTTCGACCGCAGGTTCCGTTCGCTCACGGGCAGCGCACCGCTCCAGTGGCTCATCACCCAGCGCGTGCTGCAGGCACAGCGGCTGCTCGAGACCTCCGACTACTCCGTCGACGAGGTCGCGGGCCGCTGCGGCTTCCGCTCGCCGGTCGCGCTGCGCGGGCACTTCCGCCGCCAGCTGGGCTCCTCCCCCGCCGCGTACCGGGCCGCCTACCGGGCCCGCCGTCCGCAGGGCGGGGCGCTGGAGAGCGTCGCCACGGTGCTGGAGACGTCCGTGCCCGCCCAGGGCACGGCGTCGAGCCGGCGGACCGCCGCGGCCTCCTCGGCCGGTCCGTCCCCGGTCACCGCGACGGCCGCTCCCGGCGGCTCCGCGGAGCGCGTCGGACCGGGTCCCGAGGCGTACGCTCCGGGCCGCCCGGCCCTGCCGGGGCAGCGCAGCGCCCCGTAGGGTGGGGCCCATGAACGACCGTATGGTGTGGATCGACTGCGAGATGACCGGGCTCTCGCTGACGGACGACGCACTCGTCGAGGTGGCCGCGCTGGTCACCGACTCGGAACTGAACGTGCTCGGCGACGGGGTGGACATCGTGATCCGCCCGCCGGACGCGGCCCTGGAGACCATGCCCGAGGTGGTGCGGCAGATGCACACCGCCTCGGGCCTCCTCGACGAGCTGGCCGGGGGCACGACCCTGGCCGACGCGGAGGAGCGGGTCATGGCCTACATCCGCGAGCACGTGAAGGAGCCGGGCAAGGCCCCGCTCTGCGGGAACTCCGTCGGCACCGACCGGGGCTTCCTGGCGCGTGACATGCCGTCGCTGGAGGGTTACCTCCACTACCGGATCGTCGATGTGTCCTCGGTCAAGGAGCTGGCGCGCCGCTGGTACCCGAGGGCGTACTTCAACAGTCCGGACAAGAACGGCAACCACCGGGCACTGGCCGACATCCGCGACTCCATCACGGAGCTGCGGTACTACCGGGACGCGGTCTTCGTGCCGCAGCCCGGCCCGGACTCGGCCCGCGCCAAGGAGATCGCGGCGCGCCACGCGTCGGCCGCCGGTCAGTAGGCGTACAACCGCTGGTCACGGGCCCTCCGGGGCCCGTGCACCGTCCGTACGCCGCTCCGGAGGAACTGGGGCGCGAGCACCCGCTCGGACCCTGTACACTTTTTCTCGGCCGGTCAGGAAAGCGACCGGACGACATGGTGGGTATAGCTCAGCTGGCAGAGCACCTGGTTGTGGTCCAGGATGTCGCGGGTTCAAGTCCCGTTACTCACCCTGAATGATCAGCCCCTGACCTGGGAAAACGGGTCGGGGGCTGAGTCATTTCCGCTACGGGGGACGCACCGCGGCCCGTAGCGCGCCACTCACCTTCCGTAGCCCCCTGTCACACCGCTCCCTCCGTGACGCCGGACGCGGACCCCCGCCCGGTGAGCCCGGACCGGTCCCGTCCGGAGCCGGCACGCGGCCGGCCGCCGCTCCGTCCGGGTGAGCCCCGCCACACCGGAACCCGCACCGCATGGAGAGCTGAGGACCGGGCATCCGGCTCGACGGGCCCTGCCGCGCTGTCCCCCGACGCGGCAGGGCCTTCTTGCGTCGGCTGTGTGAAGGCGTGCGGAGGCTTCATGCATACGTTCGGGTCTCATGGGCACGCGCACTTCATCCCGAACGGATGGCTGACCGAACGAAGCCGACAGGAAGCCACAATGACGCGCGGCAGGTGAAGCACATGGCCACGACCGAGAACACCAAGAGCGATCACGACAGCAGTGGCGGCAACAGCCGGATCAATGTCTCCACGGCGATGCGGAAAGCGGCCGAACAGCTTGCCGAACTCCTCCAGCGCCAGCCCGATTCGGTGTCCTCGCTGAATGCGACGGACGAGGGCTGGTCGGCGGATGTGGAAGTCGTCGAGATCGAGAAGATCCCCGACACCATGAGCGTCATGGCCTCTTATCGCGTGAGGCTCGACGGTCAGGGTCAACTCCTGGGATACGAACGAATTCGACGGTACTCACGAGGACAGGTCGACCGCTGAACCGACCTGCTCACCGAGCAGCCGTACCGCGCACCACCACTCATTGGAAGGAAGACCGACCATGAGTCTCGTACAGCAGAGCAATGCCTCCAACAGCAGTGGGGGCGGTTCCGGAAATCTCTACGACGTTCTTGAGCTCATTCTCGACAGGGGGCTCGTCATCGATGCCTTCATTCGTGTCTCGCTCGTCGGAATCGAGATCCTCAAGATCGACGTACGTGTCGTCGTGGCGAGCGTGGACACGTATCTGCGCTTCGCCGAGGCGTGCAACCGGCTGGACCTGGAGTCGGGCCGCAAGGCTCCGGCCCAGCTCACCGACATCGTCGGGGACACGATGGAGAGCGGTGCCAAGGGCAAGTCGAAAGGAGCGCTGACCGGCGCGGTCGAGGCCTTCACGGACTCGTTCCAGAGCGGCCGTGACGACTCCGACGACGACAAGGAGAAGGAGAAGCGGCCGGCCCGCAAGACCTCCGCTTCGAGCAGCAGCCGCCGGACCGCCCAGCGGCGGGAGGAGTAACCCATGCCGACCTACATCTACGCCATCACCGCGGCCGACCATCCGCTGCGGCTGGACGGCCTGTCCGGTGTCGGCGAGCCCGCGGCCGACCTGCGGACCGTGAAGACACGGGACCTGGGGGCGGTGGTCAGCGACACACCGGCCGACCTGCGGGCGAAGCGACGGGACCTCGTCGCTCACCAGAGCGTGCTGGAGCGGCTGATGGCCGACGGCGCGGCGCTGCCGATGCGGTTCGGTCTCGTGGGCCCCGACGACGAGCAGGTACGTGCCGCACTCGACCAGGGCAAGGACAGTTACACGGCCCGCCTGGCCGAGCTGGACGGCCGTCTCGAGTACAACCTGAAGGTCTCGCGCGAGGAGGAGAGCCTGCTGCGGGAGATCCTCACGCAGTCGGCGGAGGCCAGGCGGCTCAGCGAGTACACCCGGGAGAATCCGGGCGCGCAGAACGAGAAGATGGCTCTCGGCGAACTCGTGTCGCAGGAGATCCAGGCACGCCAGGAAGCGATGGCGAAGGACGTGGCGCAGACGCTGGCGTCCGCCGCCGAACGGGTCTCGGAAGGCGAGCCCACGAAGACGCATTTCCTGAATGTGTCCTTTCTCGTCCGGCGCGACGAGGCGGCCGCTTTCTCCCAGGCGGTCCATGAAGAGGCCGAGCGCCGGGGTGAGGACTACGCGTTCTCCCTGAACGGCCCGCTTCCGCCCTACAGCTTCGTCTGACGCACGCTCCCTCGAAGAGGGGAGGCACCTTTCATGGGCCTCATCACGCAACTGCTCACCTTTCCGCTGGCCCCGGTGCGCGGTACGGCATGGGTTCTCGACCAAGTGGTGCTCGCCGCGGAACGCGAGCACTACGACCCGGGACCCGTCCGTACGCAACTGGCGGAGCTGGAACGTGAACTGCTGAGCGGGAATATCGACGAGGAAGAATTCGACCGTCGCGAGGACGAACTGCTGGACTGGCTCGAGGAATGCGAGGCCTACCAGCGACGTCTCAACGAAAATTCTTGAACGCAGGAGATTGAGGTGCTCGACGGATGACCGTCAACGCGAAGATAGGTGCGGCCCTTGTGGGCGGATACCTACTGGGACGTACGAAGAAGGCCAAACTCGCCATCGGCTTCGGAATGTTCCTGGCAGGCAAGAAGCTGAGCCTGGACCCGAAGCAGCTCGGCAAAATGCTGGCCGACTCCCCGCTCCTCGGAGGCGTCAGCGACCAGGTCCGCAAGGAGCTGGTGGGCGCCACGAAGACGGCCGCCACCAACGCCCTCACCCAGCGGGCCACGGGCCTCGCGGACTCCCTGCACCAGCGCACCCTCGAACTCGAGGACCCGTCCGGCGGGCAGGCCAAGGACGACCGCCCCGATGACGGAGCCGACGAGGCCGAGGACGACGACGCCCCGGACGCGCGGGACGACGAGCGCGACGGTGACAAGGACGACGAGGGCGACGAGGGTACGGAGGAGAAGCCGGCCCCGCGCCGTACGGCTGCCAGGAAGACGGCGGCCAGGAAGACGGCCAAGTCCACGGGCGGCGCCCGGAAGAAGGCCGCTCCGGCCGCCCGTAAGGCCGCCTCCGGGGCCCGCAGGACGGCCTCGTCGAACGCACGCCGGGACCGGGGTGGCAGCAATGGCTGACTCCGCCTTCAGCAAGCTCAAGGACGACGTGGCGAACAATCCCGCCACCGACCGCCTCAAGGAAGAGCTCCAGAACTACCTCAAGGCACGGACGCAGCACGCGGTCACGAGCCTCGGCCACAAGCTGGGCGAGGGCGTCGGCAAGCTCGCGGACGGCAAGGACGCCGGCGGCGCCGTGAAGACGCTCGCCAAGGGCGGCCAGGCGCTCAGCGAGGGCAAGTCACCGGCCCAGGCCGCCCTCGGCGCCGGTGCCTCCCATGTGAAGGACGCCGTCAAGGACAAGGTCAAGGGGCTGTTCGGCAAGGGCCGCAAGAGCGGCGGAGGCAAGTCGAAGAGCGTCACGATCTCCGAGGACATCGACGTCGGTGTGCCGGTGCGCGAGGCCTACGACCAGTGGACGCAGTTCCAGGAGTTCAGCACCTTCGCCAAGGGTGTCGTGAGCGTCGAGAAGGCCGACGACACCAGCAGCAACTGGAAGGTGAAGGTCGCCAAGTCCACGCGCAGCTGGAAGGCGAACGTCACCGAGCAGGTGCCGGACGAGCGCATCACCTGGACCACCGAGGGCGCCAAGGGGAGCGTCAAGGGAGTGGTGACGTTCCACGCCCTCACCGACGACCTGACGCGCGTCCTTCTCGTCATCGAGTACTTCCCCAAGGGGCTGTTCGAGAAGACCGGGAACATCTGGCGTGCCCAGGGCCGCAGGGCCCGCCTCGATCTGAAGCTCTACCGCAAGTTCATCATGATGCGCGGTGAGGCGACCGACGGCTGGCGCGGTGAGATCCGCGACGGGGAGGTCGTGGTGGACCACGACGAGGCCGTCGAGGAGGAAGAGGCGCGCGCCGAGGAGGAGAACGGCTCCGAGGAGGCGGAGGAGTCCGAGGAGCCGGGCACCGACGAGGAAGCCGCCGCGGAGTACGACGCCGAGGACACCGAAGACGCCGAGGACGGCGACGAGGACGGCGAACTCCCCCCGGAGGACGAGGCGTACGAGGACGAGGACGAGGAGGACGCGGAGGAGGAAGCCCCCGCCGACGAGTCCCCCGCCGAGGACGCCTACGAGGACGAGGAGGAGGACGTGGAGGAGGAGCCCCTCGAGGAGGAAGAGGAAGAAGAAGCGGAGGAGCCCGCCCCGCGCGCCCGGCGCCGCCGTACAGCCTCCGCCCGCAGCTGACCTTCTCCGCCTACAGCACGGATAGGACTGATCCGACGTGTCCGACTCACTGGCCGGCCGCATGGGGGCCTCTTCGGCAGCATCCCCGTACGGCCAGCAGCAGTCCTCCGCGAATCTCGCCGACATCCTCGAACGTGTCCTGGACAAGGGCATCGTCATCGCGGGTGACATCAAGATCAATCTGCTCGACATCGAACTCCTGACGATCAAGCTTCGCCTGCTGGTCGCGTCCGTGGACAAGGCCAAGGAGATGGGCATCGACTGGTGGGAGCACGACCCGTCGCTCTCCTCCAGGGCCCGTCCCCATCAGGCGGCCGGCGCGTCGCAGGACGCGTCGGCGGTGGAGGCGGAGAACGCACGGCTGCGGGCCGAGATAGCCGAGCTGAGGGCGGCCGTGGGGCTGCCGGCCACGTCGGCCGCCGGGGCGGGCCAGGACGCCCTGCCCGGGCGGGTGGAGACGGAGACCGAGACCGAGACCGAGGAAGGCGGTAGGTCGAAGTGACGGAGGAAGCAGTCCCGGCGGCGGGCCAGGAGATGTCGTACGTCTACGCCGTCTGCCGGGCCGGGACCCCGGTGGAGACGGCACTCGCCGGACAGCCCGGCCTGGAGGGAGCCCCTCTGCGGACGGTCCGGGCCGGCGAACTCGCGGCCCTGGTCTCCTCGGTGCCCTCCGTCTCGTACGGCACCGAGGGCGTGAAGGCGCAGATGGAGGATCTCGACCGGCTCGAAGTGCTGGCGCGTACCCACCACGCGGTCGTGGAGGCCGCGTACGAGCACGCGGCCGTCCTGCCCATGCGCCTGGTGACGGTCTACCTCGACGACGGGCGGGTCGGCGAGATGCTCGGGGCACGCGCGCCGGAGTTCTCCGCGCTGCTCGCCCGCCTCGAAGGCCACGTCGAACTCGGCGTGAAGATCTACGCCGACCCGCGCGAGGCGGTCGCCGTGACCGGCGGGGCACCGGAGACGGACACGGCGGCGAGCCCCGGCCGGGCCTACCTCCAGAGGCGCCGCAGCCAGCAGCGCAACCACCGGGAGACGTACCGGGCGGCGGGTTCGGTGGCCGCCGAGGTGCCCGCCCGGGTGGACGGGATCGCCAGGGCGCACGTCGCCCACCGTCCGCAGCAGGGCGACCTGGCCCAGGCGGCCGGCGAGAACATCCTCAACGACGCCTATCTCGTCCAGGACGCCCAGGCCGACGCGTTCCGGGCGGCCCTCGCGGGGCTCGCCGACGACGTACCGGGCGTGCGCGTCGAGATCACCGGCCCGTGGGCGCCGTACTCCTTCGCGACGCCGCCCGCGGCGGCCGAGGGTGATACGCGATGAGTGAGGACTCGGTCGAGTCGCTGGCCGGGCGCCAGGTCGCGCTCATCGACCTGCTGGACCGGCTGCTGAACGGAGGGGCGGTGCTCACGGGCGATCTCGTCCTCTCCGTCGCCGACGTCGACCTGGTGCACATCAATCTGAGAGCCGTGATCCGGTCGGTCACGTCGGACGAACCGGCGCCGTGGTGAGCGCCCCGCGCACGCCCCGCACGGCGACAGCGGGAGAGGAAGGAGCAGTCGATGGCCGAGGAACCCGGTGAGGCACCGCCGCGCACACAGGCGACGAGCCTCCAGGAGGTCGCCCAGGCCGCGGCCCACGCCTTCGATCTCGTACCCGCGGGACCCGACGAGCCGGGCACGCCCGACGGACTGGCGCAGCGCCTGAAGACGGACCCCGAGACGGTCGAACGCGACCTGATCAAGCTGGTGCTGACCATCGTCGAGCTGCTGCGTCAGCTCATGGAGCGCACCGCTCTGCACCGGGTGGACGTGGGCGATCTCCGTGAGGAACAGGAGGAGCGCATCGGCATGACCCTGATGATCCTCCAGGACCGCATGGCGGAGCTCTGCGAGCGCTACGACCTGACCATGGAGGACCTCAACCTGGACCTGGGACCGCTGGGTTCACTGCTTCCACGTGATTCCGGCTGAATCCCACCGCTCCGTTTCGACCCGAGTCGAGAGGTAACACGAACACCATGACTGCAGAGAGCGAACAGACCAAGAAGGCAAACGGTTCTGCGGCGAAGGCCGGTACGGGCGCCAGGACGGCCGCCGCCAAGGGGCGACGGACCACAGCGGCAGCCGGCGACCACGCCAAGTCCGGCTCGGCGGTCGCAGCCACGAAGGCCAAGTCGTCCGCCCAGGACGCCGCCGCGTCGGCGGAGTCCGGAGTACGGTCGGCCGGCCTGGCCACGAAGCGGGCCGCCGCGGCCGGCTGGGACACGGGACGGAAGACCGTCCTGGACACCGCCGGCAAGGTGACCTCGACGGCGACCACGGCGTGGACCGTCGTCAAGCACCGCAAGGCCATCGCGGTGGGCGCCGCGGCGGGCCTCGGCGGCTTGGTGGGCGGCGCGTTCGCCCTGGGCCGCCAGACGGCCAGGACCCACGCCGGCCCGATCACCCGCCTCACCGGCGGCCGGATCTGACCGGACAACGGAACACATCCCCGAGGAGGGCCGACAGACCACTGTCGGCCCTCCTTCGCGGCTCCCCCGGCTCCGGCGGACCGGGCGGATCCGTCAGCGGGCTCCGGCGATCACCGTTACATGGACAAGGCCCACCCGCCCGGCGACGTAGAACGGCGTCAGACCCGGCAACAGCGGCCCCGAAGCTCTGAGATCACCGCACTCTCGGCCGTGTTGACGTAGCCGTCCACAGCGGCCACCTGCTCGGCCACGTCGAGGAGGTCGCTCAGATCCCCGGGCTCGGCGTCCACGCGGCGCCACACATCGGCGTGGTCGACGTCGACGAGGTGAGCGAGCTGCCTGTCGACCACTTGGTGCTGGTCCCGGACCAGCCTCACCAGGTGCCGGATCAACAGCGCCTCGTCGTCCGTGGTCTTCTCGTCCGCCAGGATGACGAGCCACGCGACCCACAGCATCAGCTGCGGGTGCCGGCTCCGCCCGGTCAGACGCTCGGCGATCTCGATCACCCGCGCCTCGTTCCGGAAGACGGCTTGCGCGTGCCGCCCCGCGAGCAGCGTCGTGTAGCGGTTCAGCACCACCGCGAGGGGAACGCCGACCACGGGAATACCGATCTTGATGACGTTGCGCTGCAGGAGGTACTTCCCGACGACGGGGAGCCCCTTCGCGGCGTTCAGCACCGCTCCGGAGTAGAAGCGCTTGACGACCGGTCGCACCATGGCCGGGACAGCCTTGGTCACGCCTCCCCGCACCGCTTCACCGCTCTTGATCGTGAAAGCGACGCGAATCAGCTTCCACATGTCATCGGGGTCGGACAGGTCGAGCGGGACCCGGTAGAGAACGGCGATGTCGTAGGCCAGACGGAGCTGGAGCCGGGTGATGAACGCGACGTCGACCATCATGGTCGCGACGGCGGCCGGGACGGTGGCAGCCGAGGCACCGCCGAGGCTCCCGATGGTGGCGGCGACGGCCGCCGAGTAGGCGCCGGCGGAGAGCCCGCCTTCGAGCGCGGCGTACCGGGACGCCATCTTGATCCGCTGATCGACGATGACATCTGCGGGGACGCCCTCGTAACGCTCCTGGAAGTACTTCCAGTCGACCTTGTCGGTGTAGGAACTCAGGGCCTGAGCACTGAGCTTGGTGAACCAGCCGCCCGACTTGATGTCGTCCGGGCTGAGGCCCTTGACGAAGTCCCTCATCTCGGAACGTTCGTGCTCGACGAACTCCCGGTCGGCGCCATCGTCACCTGCGGCGCCCACAGCGTCGAGTTCGACTTCGGCAGCGTCGGTTTCGGCGTCCACCTCGGATTCGGGTGCGGCTTCGTCATCGTGGGCCGCCGGCTCCGGGGCCCGGGGTGAGGGCACAGTCGCCGACGGGGACACGGCCCGCGGGTCGGGGCCCGTCGTCCCGGCGCCGCCGTCGATGTCCACCCCGAAGTCCGCCGCCAGGCCGGCCGGACCGGATGCGTACCCCTGGCCGACGGCCCGGAACTTCCACTCGTCGCCACGCCGGTAGAGGGCGCCGAAGATGACGGCGCTCACAGCGCCGGCCTCGTCGACGGAGAAGTGGGCCAAACCTTCGCCGGAGCTGCCGGCAAGGGCCACCCGCAGGTCGTTCAGGTCCTCGAATGCGGATCCGTCGTGACGGCTCGCCGCCACCACGATCTGCTCGACCTCCGCCGGTACGGCGTCCAGGTCGAAACTGATCCGCTCCTCGCTGCCGTCAGCGGCGGAAGTCCTGCCGAGCAGCCGCACGCTGCCGTTGCCGGCGGCCGGGTTGCCACGGGAAAGGAAGTCCCCGTCGCCGCCCACCTTGCCGTTACGGTCGAGCAGGAGCACGGAGACGTCCACGTCCCCCTCCCCGGTCGCACCGTTCCAGCCGAGGCTCATCACGACGGAGGCGACGTCCTCGCCCAGCTCGGCCAGACCGACGTTGGCACCCTTGACCATCTTGCGCATGCGGTCCCCCAGAAGCGCTGCCGGACCAGGGCGCACGCGCGGCAGGCAGGATGGTGTGTGACGTTGTGTGGTGCGTCACACGTTCGCCGTACTCGGGGGCATCTTAACGGCCACACGCCTCACCCGTGAAGAAGTTGTGAAAGTCCACCGTTCGCGCAGGTGAGCGACCCACCCCACCCCCTCAGGACGACTCCCGGACCACCAGTTCCGTGGGGAGCACGATCCTCGGCCGCTCCTGGGTGGCGTCGCCGGACGAGCGGTTCGCGATCTCCTGGAGCAGGACGCGGGTCATCGTGCGGCCCATCTCCTCGATCGGCTGGCGCACGCTCGTCAGGGGCGGGTCCATGTGGCGGGCCACCGCCGAGTCGTCGAAGCCGATCAGGGCCACGTCGTCCGGGATGCGGCGGCCGGACTCGCGCAGGACCTGGCGGGCGCCCGCGGCCATCACGTCGGAGGCGGCGAAGACCGCGTCCACGTCGGGGCGGCGCTCCAGCAGCTCCCGCATCGCACGGGCGCCGCCCTCCTCGCTGAAGTCGGCGGGGGCGATCAGCCGTTCGTCCGGGTCGAGGCCGGCCGCGGCGACGGCCTTGCGGTAGCCGTCGAGGCGGCGCTGGGCGCCGTAGACGTCGAGGCGGCCGGTGATCGTGGCGATGGTGCGGCGGCCTCGCGATATGAGGTGGTCGACGGCCGCGCGGGCGCCCTCGAAGTTGTCGGAGTCCACCGAGGGCAGCGTCTCCGCCGCGTGCCTGCGGCCGCTGATCACGGCGGGCATCCCGAGCTGTTCCAGGAGGTCGGGCAGCGGGTCGTCGGCATGGACGGAGACCAGGAGCACCCCGTCGACGCGGTGCGCGGTGAGGTACTGGGCCAGCCGGCGGCGCTCGCGGTCGTTGCCCGCGAGGGTCAGCAGCAGCTGCATCTCCGTGTCGGCGAGGGCCGCCCCGACGCCCCGCACGATGTCGGAGAAGTAGGGCTCGGCGAAGAACCGGGTCTCGGACTCGGGCACGACGAGCGCGATGGCGTCCGTCCGGTTGCCCGCGAGCGCGCGGGCCGCCCGGTTGGGCACGTAACCCAGTTCGGCGACCGCCGCCTCGACGGCCTCCCTGGTCTGCGCGCTGACCCGCGGCGACCCGTTGATGACGCGTGAGGCCGTGCCCCGCCCCACTCCGGCCCGGGCCGCTACCTCTTCGAGCGTGGGCCGCCCGCCACTCCGTACTCGCGCTGCCGCCATGGCTGCCTCCCGTTCGCGGTCAATTTCTCACAGCGGGTTGGCCAATCCAAGTCCCACCGGCCGATCCCTTGACACGTGGCCGTGCGCAGCGGTCCGCTGCGGCGCCACCATTCTTGGGAGCGCTCCCAAGCGTACGGGGTCCGGATGACGAACACGTAAGACGGGCGGGGCGGGCACAGAGAAGGCGGGGGCGGACACAGCGAAGCGGGACCCGGCGCAGTGCCGGGTCCCGCTTCAGGTGCTCGCCGGGTCAGACGGTGCCGGCCGGGGGCAGGGCGTGGCGGCGGATCACGTCGGCGTACCAGTGGGCGCTCGTCTTGGGGATCCGGCGCTGGGAGGCGTAGTCGACGTACACCGCGCCGAAGCGCTTCGAGTAGCCGTACGCCCACTCGAAGTTGTCCATCAGCGACCAGAGGAAGTAGCCGCGGACGTCCGCGCCGTCGGCGACGGCCCGCTGTACGGCGTCGAGGTGGCCGTGGAGGTAGGCGACCCGCTCGGGGTCCTCGACCTTGCCCTCGGGCGAGACGTAGTCGTCGAAGGCGGCGCCGTTCTCCGTGACCATGAGCGGAAGGCCCGGGTGGTCCCGGTGGGTGTCCATGAGCAGGTTGTAGAGCCCGTCGGGGTCGATCGACCAGTCCATGGCGGTGCGCTCCTTCCCCTCGGCGAGGTGGAAGGCGACGTGCTCGGAACCGGGCCAGGGGGAATGGTCGCTGGCGCCGTGGGCGTCGCTGCGCGCGTAGTCCGCCCCTTCCACCGGCGTGGAGACCAGCGTCGGCGTGTAGTAGTTGATCCCGAGGGCGTCGACCGGGCGCGAGATGGTGGCGAGGTCGCCGTCCCTGACCAGCTTCGACCAGTCCACCAGGTGCGAGGTGTCGGTGATCAGGTCCTCGGGGTACTCCCCGCGCAGCATCGGACCGGTGAAGACCCGGTTGCCGACGGCATCGATGCGGCGCGCGGCGTCCGCGTCGGCCTCGCTGCCGGTGAGCGGACGGACCTGGTGGAGATTGAGGGTGACCGAGGTCTGCGCCGCAGCGGGGAGTTGGGCGCGCAGAACCTCGATCGCCCGGCCATGGGCGAGGTTGAGGTGATGGGCCGCCTGCAGCGCCGCTGCGGGCTCGGTGCGGCCGGGCGCGTGCACGCCGGATCCGTAACCGAGGTAGGCCGAGCACCACGGCTCGTTGAGGGTGGTCCACATGCCGACGCGGTCGCCGAGGGCGCCCGAGACGATGGCGGCGTAGTCGGCGAAGCGGTCGGCGGTCACGCGCTCGGGCCAGCCGCCGGCGTCCTCCAGCTCCTGGGGCAGGTCCCAGTGGTAGAGGGTGGCGACGGGCATGATGCCGGCGTCCAGCAGCTCGTCGACGAGCTTGCGGTAGAAGTCCAGGCCGCGCTCGACGGCGGGACCGCGTCCGGTGGGCTGGACCCGGGACCAGGAGACGGAGAAGCGGTACGCCTTCAGCCCGAGCTGCTTCATCAGCGCGACGTCGTCGCGGTAGCGGTGGTAGTGGTCGGCGGCGATGTCACCGGTGTCGCCGTTGCGGACCTTGCCGGGCGTACGGCTGAAGGTGTCCCAGATGGACGGCGTGCGGCCGTCCTCGGCGGCGGCACCCTCGACCTGGTACGAGGCGGTCGCCGCACCCCAGATGAAGCCCGTGGGGAACTGTGCCTCGTGCGCCTGCTTCGGGGTGGTGTCGGGTCGTACGGCTGTCATGCGGGAGCGCTCCCATGGGGTGGAGGGACGAGGACGGGGAAGTGCGGGGCCCGGTCCCCGTACGGCCTGTGGTCAGGTACAGGCCGTACGGGGCGGCCGGGTACGGGCCGCGATGGACGGGCAGGTCAGCCCTTGACCGCGCCGGACATGATGCCCCCGACGATCTGCTTGCCGAAGATCACGAAGACGACGAGCAGCGGCAGCGTGCTGATCAGCGCACCGGCCATCACGATGCTCTGGTCGGGCACGTAGGAGGCGCTCAGCTGGCCGAGGGCCACCTGAAGCGTCGGGTTCTCCTGGTTCAGAGCGAGGTACGGCCAGAAGAAGTCGTTCCAGGCCTGCACGAAGGTGAGCATGCCGAGGACCATCATGGCCGGTCGGGCGACCGGGAGCACGATGCTCCACACGATGCGGAGGTTGTTCGCCCCGTCCACCCGGCCCGCCTCGATGAGCTCGTACGGCAGCGCCTCGATCAGGTACTGGCGCATGAAGAACACACCGAACGCGCTCACCAGGGTCGGGAAGATCACCGACTCGAGCTGACCGCCCCAGCCGATGTCCGCCATCATCATGAACAGCGGTACGACGCTGAGCTGCGGGGGGATCGTCAGCGTGGCGATGACCGCCGTCATCAGTGCTCCACGGCCCTTGAAGCGCATCTTGGCGAAGGCGTAACCGGCCAGGGTGCAGAAGAACAGGGTCGCCAGGGTGATGCTGGCGGACACGATGACCGTGTTGACGATGGCCTTGCCGAGGTGGGCCTGCTCCCAGGCCGCCTGGAGGTTGTGGACCAGGTTGCCGCCCGGGACGAGCGGCGGGGTGGTGTCCAGGATCTCGTCCTGGGTACGGGACGCGGCCACGAGCGTCCAGTACAGCGGGAACAGCGAGCCGATGCCGACCACGGCGAGCGCGAAGTAGGCGAAGGGGCCCGCGTGGTGCTGACGGCCGGCGCCCGGCTTGAAGCGGCGGCGGCGCGGGGGTACGTCGTGGACGGCGCCCTTGGAGACGCTGCGGTGGTCAGCGAGAGTGACGGTGCTGGTGGTGGTCATGTGTATCGCTCCCCGTCAGGCCGCGGACTTGCGCACGAAGCGCCCGACGAGCCAGTTGATCGCGGCAATGAGCAGCAGCAGGACGAGCATGGCCCAGGCGACTGCGGCGGACATACCGAGGTGCCCGAGGTTCCAGCCGTAGTTGTAGAGGTAGATGCTGAGCGTCTCGTACTGGTGCTCGGTACCGCCCGTCGCGCCGTTGATGCCCCCTTCGAGCAGGAGCGGCTCCCCGAAGAGCTGCATCGAGCCGATGGTCGAGATGACGATCGTGAAGAGGATCGTCGGCCGCAGCGCCGGGATCGTCACGTTGCGGAACTGCTGCCAGCGCGAGGCGCCGTCGAGCGAGGCCGCCTCGTAGAGGTCGGAGGGGACGGCCTGCATCGCGGCCAGGTAGATCAGCGTGTTGTAGCCCGTCCAGCGCCAGATCACGATGACCGCGATGGCGATGTTGGACGTCCAGTGGCCGTTGACCCAGTTCGTCTCACCGGCGCCGAAGAACCCGAGGACCCAGTTCAGCAGGCCGCCGTCCGCCCGGAACACCAGGGCGAAGACGAGGGCCGCGGAGGCCACCGAGGTCGCGTAGGGGGTGAGGATCACGGTGCGCCAGAAGGTGCTGGCGCGCAGTTTGTAGTTCAGCAGGTGGGCGAGGCCCAGCGCGATCATCAGCTGCGGGACCGTCGAGATGACGCCGATGACGAAGGTGTTGGTGACCGCGGTCCAGAATTCGGAGTCCTGCAGGATGGTGCTGAAGTTGCCCCAGCCGACCCATTCCATCTGGTCGAGGCCGGTCATCTCCACCTTGTGCAGGGCGATCCAGCCGGTGTAGATCAGCGGATACAGCCCGAAGGCGCCGAAGACGAGGAAGAACGGGGCGATATAGGCGTACGGCGACGCTTTGTCGTCGAAGCGCCAGAGCCGGCTGCGCCACGCCTGGCGGCCGGGAGTCATGGGCTTCGGAGCGCGTCGGCCGCCCTGGGGGCCGTGCGCGCTCCGGGTGGGGGTCGTGGTTGCCACGGGTGGGAGTCCTTCCCTGGGTGTACCGACACCGCAGGGGCAGGCCCGGGCCTGTGCCAGGTCGGATGCGAGTGTCGGAGGGTGCTCGTGCCGGCGGGTGGACCGGCACCGGTGCGGGCGGCGGGGACGCGTGGAGGACGCGTCCCGCCGCCCGCACCGGCGGAGAATCAGCCGGTGATCTTGCTGATGGCTTCGAGGGCGGCGTCCCAGGCGGCGTCAGGCTTGGTGCCCCGCTGCTCCATGTTGTTGATCTGCTTGCCGAACTCGTCCTTGATGTTGCCGTCCTTCGGGCCGAGAACGGCGGCGGGGATGGCGTTGGCCTCGTCGGCGTAGATCGAACCGATGGGGGCGTTGTTGAAGTACTCCAGCTTGGCGGTCTTCACGTCCTCGAGCTGGAAGGCGCCCTTGTTCGACGGGAAGAGGCCGGCGGCCTTGAAGACGGCGGCCTGCTGCTCCGGCGCGGTCAGCCACTTGACGAGCTCACCGGCCTCCTTGACGTGCTTGCCCTTGGCGGGCACGGAGAGGAACGAACCGCCCCAGTTCGCCGCCGTGTCACCCGGGGCGCGGGTGATGTCCCACTTGCCCTTGTACTGGTCGCCGGAGTACTCGGCGATCTGGGCGGCCATCCACGCGGGGCAGGCCACGGTGGCCATGGTGCCCTGGCGCAGAGCGGCCTTCCACGGGTCCTGGAACTGGGCCAGCCCCTGGGTCAGCTTCTTGTCGACGGCCTCGGAGGCGAGCTTCCAGCCCGCCTTGACGCCGGCGCTCTCCTTGTAGATCGGGTCACCGTTCTTCGCGTAGTACTGCTCCGAGTTGGAGCTGACCACGCCGTTGTACATGGCGCTGGCGGAGTCCATGAAGAAGGTGCCCTTGGGGGCCTTCTTCTTGTACTCCTCACCGAGCTTGAGGTAGTCCTCCCAGCCGCCGGTGAGCTTGGCTGCGACTTCCTCGCGGTCGGTGGGCAGTCCGGCCTTCTCGAACAGGTCGCGGCGGTAGCAGATGGACATCGGGCCGATGTCCGTGCCGGCGCCTATGACCTTGCCCTCGTCGGTGGTCGCCTGCAGCGCCTTCCAGTTCACCCACTGGCTGCTGTCGACGACCTTGGACAGGTCGGCGAAGGCGTCCGCCTTGGTGTCGACGAGCTCCTTGACGCGGCCGACCTCGATGCCGTGGACGTCGGCCAGGCCGCTGCCCGTGTTGAGCTGCTGGAGGAACTTGGTGTAGTAGACCGGCTCCTCGGCGGCGGTGTTCGCCTTGACCGTGATGTTCGGGTGGAGCTCGTGGTACTTCTCGAAGAGCTTCGCCTCCTTGTACCCGAACTGCCCGAAGTCGGCGACGGTCAGGGTGATGTTCCCGTCCGCGTCGGCCTCGTCGGAATCCGAGCCGGAATCGCCGCAGCCGGTCAGCAGCAGGGCGGCGGCCGTGAGGCCCGTGGTAGCCATGACGGCGGTTCTGCGGCTTCGACCTGCGACGGTGCGGGTGATGCGCATTCCACTACTCCTTGTTCCAGGGTGGGACTGGCGGTTCCAGGTGGGGCTGGCGTTCGATCTGCCCGGCATTCGCGCCGGTGGGTGCGGGTGCCGGTGGTACGGAGAGGACATGGGCGGTGCCGTCCCCGTACGAGCGAAAAACCTCGTTCGATATGGGAGCGCTCCCATGCGCTGATGCCGGAAGATTGCTGCCTCAAGGGGGTGGGTGTCAAGAGTTGAAGACGCTTCCGTTGCCCGAGTGTGTCCTGCAAGTCACGCGACCGTGTCCGGCAGAGGTCTTGCGCCGATGGGCGCGCCCTGCATGGGTCACGGGCAACGGGTGGAATCGCCGCAGGTCAGGGCCTGTTGGGTGAGAATCGGGCCTTCCGGGGCCCCGATCGGCCGTGACAAGACGCCGATGCGTGTGCCGGTTCCGGGACGGTACCGGACTCGTCGGCGGACCGGAGGACGCCCGCCGGAAGATGAACGGGGCGAGCCCTCGTGGAGGCGCACAAGGGGCCCCTGGGGTGTATCCGCGTTCTTTCCCCGAACTCCGCCGCGCCCGGGGGAGGTTCCGCTTACGTACGCCCGCACGCGCACAAGGGGGCGCGCGCCCCGGCCGGGTGTGGGGGGTGTGGGGCCGGCCGGGGCGCGCGCGTCGAGGTGATGGTCGGTGGGGCGGCGGCTACCCGAAGGCGCCGAACGCCTTGGTGAAGGCCAGCGGCTCCTGGAGGATCGAGCTGCAGGTCGCGTCCGCGGTCGGCTTCTCGCCCTCCGCGCACTGCACGTCCCGGGTGCCCGACCACATCGCCAGCCGGCCGATGCCCTTCTCCTGGGCGAACTTCACCAGCTGCGTGGCGTCCTCGACGGTGAAGATCTCGGTGGCGACGTCGTTCACGCCGATCATCGGGGTGACCGCGACGGCCTTCCACGCCTCCGCGTCGGAGAGTCCGAGTACGCCCTTGATCTGGGCCTGCGTGGCGGTGGCCGCCTGGGTGGCGTAGTCGCCCATGTCCCCGCTGTACGAGGCCCCGTAGTCCATCGCCATGATGTTGACCGCGCCGGTCGTGACGCCGTTCTTCTTCGCGTCCGCGAGCAGGTCCACGCCCGCCTGGGTCAGCCCCTCGGGCATCACGGGCAGCGTGAAGGACACATCGAGCTCCGGGTGCGACTTCTGGAGCTGCGCGATGGCCTGCGAGCGGCGGGAGTTGGCTGCGGTGTCGGGCAGCGCCCCGCCCTCGATGTCGAAGTCGACCTTGGTCAGCTCGTACGTGTCGACGACCTTGCCGTACGCCGCGGCGAGCTCGTCGGCCGAGGAGCAGTGCAGCGCCAGCTCGGCACCGGCCGCCCCGCCGAAGGAGACGCGTACGTCACCGCCCTCGGCCCGCAGCGCGCCGATCTGGGCGGCCACCTGGTCGTCACCGAGTCCTGTGACCCCGCCCCAGAGGGGAGCGCAGCTCCCTCCCGAGGTGATGAAGGCCAGGTTGAACTCCTTGACCCCCGTCTTGGAAGCGGTGGCCGGCAGGTCGTAGGCGGGGTACAGGGACGTGTCGACGTAGGGGGCGAAGCCGGCTCCGTCGGCCGTGCCCCCGGGCGTCCCGGGGGTGCCCGTCGGCTCGGCCGTGGCGGTCGGCGTGGGGGTCGCGTCCTCGGTCGGCGTCGACGTGGGCTCCGGGCTCGACGTGGGCGTCGGTGCCTCGGTCGGCCGCCCGCTCGGCTCCGGGGTCGTGCCGCCGTCCGCGGAGCAGGCGGCGTCGTTGATCAGGCAGCCTTCCGGGTCGGCGGCGGCCGAGGTGGAGGTGGTGACGAAGCCGACCGTCACGGATCCGCCCGGGGCGATGTCCTTGTTCCAGCTCGCGGGCTTCACGGTGACGTGGTTGCCGCTGACGGTGTGCTCGCCGTTCCAGAGCGAGTCGATCTTCGTACCGGCGGGCAGGTCGAATTCGAGCGTCCAGCCCGACTGCGCGGTCCCGGTGTCGTTCGAGACGACGTACTGCCCGGTGTAGCCGCCGGTCCAGGCGCTGGCCCTCGTGTACGTGGCGCCGACGGCCGCGGCCTGTGCCGTGCCGGTGAGCGCGAAGACCGTGCCGCCCACGACCGCCGCCGCGACGACGGCGCCGATCGCCTTCGTGCGGGTGCTCGTGGTGCGGCGGTGCGTACTGATGCCCATCGCGTGCCTGCCTCTGTCCTGCCGGGGGGTGGTTGCGTCTGCACGCTAGCCGCAGCGATCCGGACAAAAGGCACCCATAGGACCCGAGTTGATGTTCTTAGGGTTCGCTTAAGGAGGGCATGGGCGCAGGTTAAAGATGGGGCCCGGCGCCCGGGGCGCCTCGGAACTCTGTGTTCCGGCCCCTCACTCCGCGTGGTCCCCGCCTTCCGTTACGCCGCCCCACCCGGTGCCCCCGGCGGGCTCGCTCGGCCGGGCCGCCGTCCAGCCCTATCCAGATGCGCACCTCCGTGCCGCCCAGCACCGATCGCCCGATCCGCAGGTCACCGCCGGTGGATTCGGCGACCCTGCGGACGATGTCGAGGCCGAGTCCGGTCGAACCCACCTCGCTCCCCGCGCCGTTGCGGCCGCTGGCGCCCCGGGCCAGGGCGGATTCCGGATCGGGTATGCCGGGCCCGGCGTCGGAGACCAGCACGATCACCGCGTCGCCGCTGTGGTGCACGTCGACGGCGAAGGCGGTGCCCTCCGGGGTGTGCCGGAAGACGTTGCCGAGCAACGCGTCCAGGGCGGCGGCCAGTTCGGGCCTGGCCACCGGGATCCGCACGGTGCGGTCCACGCCCGCGAGGCGGACGGTGCGCCCCTCGTCCTCGGCCAGCGCCGACCAGAAGCCCATGCGCTCCCGGATGACCTCGGAGGCGTCGCACCCGGCGCCCGCGCCCGGCTGCCCGCCCTGGGTCTGCGGGCGCTGCTCCCGGGCCGTACGGATGATCGTGTCGACCTCGTGCTCCAGCTGCTCGACCGCCGCCCTGGTCTGCTCGGCGGCCGGGCCCTCGCCCAGCGAGGCGGCGTTGAGCCGGAGCACGGTGAGCGGGGTGCGCAGCCGGTGCGAGAGGTCGGCGGCCAGCTCACGTTCGTTGGCCAGGAGCTGGACGACCTGGTCGGCCATGGAGTTGAAGGCGACCGCGGCCGAGCGGAGCTCGGTGGGGCCCTCCTCGGGCACCCTGGTGCCCAGCCGGCCCTCCCCCAGGTCCTGGGCGGCGCCCGCGAGCCGCTGCGCGGGCTGCACCATCCGTACGCCGAGCCGGTCGGCCACGGCCACCGAGCCGACGATCAGCGCGATCCCGACGCCGGCGAGCACCAGCCAGGCCGTGCCGACGCCGTTGGAGACCTCGTTCTCGGGCACGAACACCTCGACGACGGCGATGCCTCCGGAGCCGAGCGCGGTGGGCTGGAGCAGCGCGGAGCCGCCGGGCACCTCGGCGATGGCGGCGCGGCCCGACTTCCGTACGGTCTCCAGGTCCTGCCGGGTGGCGCGCCGCTCGCCGATCTCCAGGCGTTCACCGCCCTGTCCGGCGGCGGGGACGTGTACCGCGAGGCGCCCTCGGCCGCCGGGCTCGGTGGACAGGACGGCCCGGGTCAGCTCCTCGCGGTCGGTGGTGATGGTGAGGGTGGGGCCGATGGTGGCGGCCTGCCGTTCGGCGTCGGAGAAGGCGCGGTCGCGGGCCATCTCCTTGATGACGAGCCCGAGCGGGACGGCGAACGCGATCACGACCATGGCGGTGACGGCCAGGCAGACCTTGACCAGGGCCCATCTCATGCGGACGGTCCTGCGGCCGGCGGTTCGAGCTTCACGCCGACTCCGCGCAGGGTGTGCAGATAGCGCGGCCGGGCGGCCGTCTCGCCCAGTTTGCGGCGCAGCCAGGAGAGGTGGACGTCGATGGTCTGGTCGTCGCCGTAGGACTGCTTCCAGACCTCGGCCAGCAGTTCGCGGCGCGGGACGACGACACCGGGGCGGCCGGCGAGGAAGGCCAGCAGGTCGAACTCGCGGCGGGTCAGGTCCAGCGCGGCGCCGTCCAGTTCGGCCTGGCGGCGCAGCGGGTCGATGGAGAGCCCGCCGACCTGGAGGACCCGCGGGGGCGGGGCCTGGGCGCCGGGTCCGCGGGTGCGGCGCAGGACGGCGGCCATGCGGGCGGAGAGGTGCTCCACCGAGAACGGCTTGGTCAGGTAGTCGTCGGCGCCGTCGTTGAGCAGCCTGACTATCTCGGCCTCGTTGTCCCGCGCGGTCGCGATGATCACGGGTACGTCGGTGATGGAGCGCAGCATCTTCAGGGCCTCGGCGCCGTCGAGGTCGGGCAGTCCGAGGTCGAGGACGACGACGTCGAAGCGGAAGTGCGCGACCTCGCGCAGCGCTTCGAGGGCCGTGCCGACACTCCGTACGGTGTGCGAGGCCTCGGTCAGGTGCCGGATGAGGGCGGAACGTACGAACTGGTCGTCCTCGACCACGAGCACACTAGGCATGCGCCGCACCGTAGCCCATACGGAGGAACGGGGTCCCCTCCAGGACAAGGCCGGGGCGGGTGGTGCAGGATGTGCCCGATGCAACGAGGACTCGTACACGCGATGGCGTGGTCGCTCGCCACGGGTGCGGCGGTCACCCTGTCGTGGTGGGGCGTGCACACGGTCATGTCGGGGACGGCGTACGACCCTCCGCGTGCCGTGCCGATCTCGGTGGGGGCGCGCGGCGGGCAGGCCACGGACGTACCGGTGTCGTCCTCGACGCACCGCGCGCTGCCCTCGCCCTCGCCGAGTCCCACCGCGTCTCGCACGACGGCGCCGAAGACCCCCAGCCCTTCCCGGAAGCCGTCCTCCCGGCCGCCGTCCGCGAGCCGGAGCCCGGCGAAGTCCTCGCCGCCCGCGGCCGCTTCGGGCGAGGTGGAGAGTTATCCGACGCGCGGCGGCAGGGTCGTCCTGGAGCTGGCGGCCGACTCGGCGAAGCTGGTCTCGGCCACGCCCGAACCGGGCTGGTCGATGCAGGTGTGGACGAACCCGGAGTGGATCCGGGTGGACTTCAGCGACGGGGCGGGCGCGACGGTCTCCGTCTTCTGCACCTGGAACGGCCATCCACCGGTCGTGGAGGTCGTGGACCAGTAGCCGGCCCACGGCCCGTCTACGCGAACGCGTCGGGCGGCGGGGCCGGTGAGGGCTTGGCGCCCGCGTCGGTGACGACGGCGGCGCCGCCCGTGAAGTCGGCGAGGGCACGGCCCTGTTCGACGCGGCCGGGGTGGGGGTCGCTCGCGACCCGGCGGGTCAGTTCGGCGACCGCGATCGGCAGGTCGGAGGCGACCAGCACCGCGTTTCCGAAGCGGCGGCCCCGCCAGACGGTCGGATCGGCGGCGAGGGCCAGCTCGGGAAAGAGCGAGGCGGCCGTGGCGACCTGGCCCCGCAGGTGGGCGAGCGGCGGGCCGTCGGCGAGGTTGGCGGCGTACTGACCGCCGGGCTTCAGCACCCGGCGCACCTCGGCGAGGAATTCGGCGGTGGTGAGGTGCGCGGGGGTACGGGCCCCGCCGAAGACGTCGGCGATGACGAGGTCCGCCCAGCCGTCCTGGATCTTGCCGAGCCCGGCGCGGGCGTCCGCCGAGCGGACCCGTATCCGTGCCTGCGGGTCCAGGGGCAGCTCCCGGCGCACCAGCTGGACGAGGGGGCCGTCGATCTCCACGATCTGCTGGGTGGAGCGGGGGCGGCTCGCGGCGATGTACCGGGCGAGGGTGAAGGCCCCGCCGCCGAGGTGCACCACCTGGAGGGGCCGGCCGGCGGGCGCGGCGAGATCGATGACATGGCCGAGTCTGCGCTGGTACTCGAAGGAGAGGTACGAGGGATCGTCCAGGTCCACGTGGGACTGCGGGGCGCCGTCCAGCAGCAGCGTCCACGCGCGCGGGCGCTCACGGTCGGGCACGAGCTCGGCGAGGCCGCCGTCCACCGTCGCGGAGACGGGCTCCTGCCGGCGCTCGGACCGCTTGCGGTCGCTCGCGCCCCGGGCCGCTCCTCGACGTGCCACGCGCGCTCGTCCTCACTCACCGGTTCCGGCCGGTCACCTGGGTGGCCCGGCGGCGGCGGACACTCCGCCCCACCTGGCCATTATGGCCTCAGCGGCAGTTGTCGGCCGCCTCGATGAGCCGGGCCGCCTGGTCGAGGGCGGCGCGCAGGACGGCCGGGTCGGTGACCGGGGTCTCGGCGACGGGCGGCAGGAGCCAGCCTCCTCCGGTGACGGGCGGCTCGGCGGGGACGCGCAGTCCGCGGCCGTCCGTCCGCGTACAGGCACTGCCGGGCACGTCCCATGCCTCGGCCGTACCGGGTGGCACCAGGAATCCGAGGACGGCGCAGGCTCCGTCGTGCAGGACCGGGCCGACGGTTTCGTCGTCCGATCCCCTGCGCAGGATGTCCACGGCCTCCAGGCCCTGACGTGCCGGGACGGTCACCAGGTCGCACGGTGTGGTCTCCGGGCCCGTGTCCATATGAGGCAAGGGAACCCCTCCTCTCGTCTCGACGAGACGGTGCCGCGCCCCGTCTCCACATGGACCAACGCCCCGACGGCGTCAAGGGCTACGGCGGCACGCCGCCGCAAAGGGTGGCAGTTCATGGCGGATCGGGGGTGAGATGTCCGCTTTATTGCTAAACGCTGCGTGTGCGTCTCGTCACAGCAGGTACGTTCTTGCTCCGCCGGGACACCGGAAGCAGGAACCCGGCTGCACCAGAGAGGGCCCCGCCATGGTGTCGACACGGGCAGTTCCCAACCTCGTCTTCCGACGGCTGCGCGGACAGCGCTCCGCCGGGGAGTTCGCGGCGGCGGTCCGCAGGGCCGCGCGCGAGATCGGTGAACAGGTCGCGTGCGACGCCCGGTACATCGGACGCGTGGAGTCCGGCGAGATCCGCTGCCCCAACTACGCGTACGAACGGGTGTTCCTGCACATGTTCCCCGGGGCCGGCCTCGAGGACCTGGGCTTCTCGGCCCGCGAGAGCGTGCGCGGCCGGGGGGCCCGCACGACCGCCCCGCCCCCGCCCACCCCACCCCCCGCGCTCGACGGCGACATTCACGAGGAGAGCGACGTGCTGCGTCGCGTGTTCATGACCAGCGGTACCGCCACGGTGGCGGCCGCGTCCCTGGGCCTGGGCGGCCGCGCCGCCGCGGGGCCCCTCACCGTCCCCACGCAGCGCCGGGTCGGCGAGGCCGAGGTGAGTGCCGTCGAGGAGGCGGTACGCCAGATCCGGCTGCTGGACGACCGGCACGGCGCGGACGGCCTCTACCGGCGCGCCTCCCAGCCGCTCCGGGCGGCGTACGCCCTGCTCGACTCCGGGACGGCGACGCGGCGCAGCACGGCGGACCGGCTGCACGCCGGCGCCGGGGAGCTGGCGATCTCCGTGGGCTGGCTGGCCCATGACTCGGGGCGCTTCGACGACGCGCGCTCGCATTACGCGGAGGCGCTCGCGACGGCGCGGCTGGCGGGTGACGCCGCGCTGGAAGCGCACGCGTTCTGCAACGCGTCGTTCCTGGCCCGCGATACGGGGCGGGCCCGGGAGGCGGTGCGCGCGGCGGAGGCCGGGCAGCGGGCCGCCCGGCCGCTCGGCTCTCCGCGGCTGCTGGCCCTGCTGGCGCTGCGGGAGGCGGGGGCCAGGGCGTGGCTCGGCGACCGTACGGCGTGCGAGCAGGCGATCGGGCGGGCGCGGACGGCGTTCGAGCGGGGGCCGGGCGATGCGGATCCGGAGTGGATGAGCTTCTTCCGGGAGGCGGAGCTGGAGCTGCTGGAGGCGCAGTGCTGGTCGGCGCTGGGTGACTGGCCGCGGGCGGCGCGGCACGGGCGGCGGGCGACCCGGCTGCAGGATCCGCACTTCACCCGGAACCTCGCGCTGTACCGCGCGCAGCTCGCCGGGGACCTGGCGCAGGCGGGCGCGGCGGACGAGGCCGCGGCGGCGGGCCACCAGGTGCTGGACCTGCTGGACCGGGTCCAGTCCTCGCGGATCCGGGGGATGCTGGCGAGCGCGGTACGGGTGCTGCGGCCGCGGGGAGGCCCGGAGGTCACGTCCCTCCTGTCCCGCTACGAAGAACTCCCCCGACCCCCTGACGAGCACCGCCCATTCCAAGCCGGTCCGTCACTCGAGGACGGCACCCTCAAGTCGAGCTCGGCCGGCTGACCATGTGAACCCGCACCGGAGAACACCCCCGGACCACGCGCCCCGGTTCCGTCCTCAAACGCCGGACGGGCTGGATTTCGCCG
>NZ_JAERUC010000139.1 GCF_016745505.1 Streptomyces silvae
GATGCCCCATCAACAGCCTTTGAAGACACGCCCTAGGACCACCGGCGCACGGTAGGCCGGCAGATCCGGTGGCAGGCCCTACAGCCCGGCCAGTGCCGTCCAGGCCTCCGCCAGGAGCCTGTGGCCGAGCGGGGTCGGATGGACTCCGTCGCCCGCGATGTGCTCGGCACCGCCGGCGGCCCGCGCCGCCTGGTTGAGCAGGCCGTCCGCCGCCAGCAGCGTGGCACCGAACTCCTCTGACAGCCGGCGGACCACCTGGATCCTGGGGTCGAGATCCTCGCGCCAGGCCCACTGCTCGTCCCACACCGGCACGAGGAAGGGCTCGATGAGGATCAGCTGGGCGTCCAGTTCCTCCCGTACCTGCGTGAGGATGGCGCGGTAGTCGTCCTCGTACGCACCGGCGGAGGTGACCACTCCGGAGTCGTAGCGGCGCCAGGTGTCGTTCACGCCGATCAGGACGGACACCACGTCCGGCTTGAGGTCCATGGCGTCCGTACGCCAGCGGGCGCGCAGATCCGAGACGCCGTCGCCGCTGACGCCCCGGTTGACGAAGGTGAGGTCGTTGTCCGGCCGGGCGGACCGCACGCGGTCGGCGGCCATCCGGACGTAGCCGTGGCCCAGCGGGGCGTCCTCTTCCATCAGCCGCCCCACGTCGGTGATGCTGTCGCCCTGGAACAGGACGGTGGCCGAGCGGTGCAGGTCGATGGTCACGCGGTGCTCCGGGGGTGAGGATCCAGGGGACGACGGAGATGATCCTGCCCACGGAAGCCCCGCTTGATCCGGACCAGGCCCGCGGGGACCCGGCATGGTCCGGAACGGGCTCAGCGGGCGGCGGCCGTCGCGCGCACCGCGCTGAAGTCGAGCGCGCTCTCCACCTCGAGCAGGGTCTCCTCGGCCACCCGCCGCACCTCGGCCGGGACGTCGCCCTGCTCCTCCACCAGACCGGCGTAGATCGGTGCGTCGGATGCCTCTGCGAAACTCACGTGAACTGCCTATCGATCGGTTATGCCCGCCAATCAGCGGAAACGGGAGCCGAGTGTACGCGTTCCCCTCCGGCCACCTGGGGCGGACCCCCGGGAACGGACCCCGGCCACCGGAATTCCGGTGGCCGGGGTGGCGGGACCGCCGCCGCGCTACGGGCGGGCGACCGGTCCGTTATTCGATGACGAGCTCGACGTCGATGTTGCCGCGGGTCGCCTTGGAGTACGGGCAGTACTCGTGCGTCGCCTCGACCAGGCGCCGGCCCGTCTCCCCCTCGAGCTCCTCGGGCAGCTCGACGCGCATGACGACCGCGAGACCGAAGCCCGAGTCGTCCTTGCCGATCGAGACCTCGGCCGTCACGGAGACGTCCTTGGTGTCGACCTTCATCTCGCGGGCGACCGAGCTCATCGCGCTGGCGAAGCACGCGGCGTATCCGGCGGCGAAGAGCTGCTCCGGATTGGTGCCCTTCCCGTTGCCTCCGAGGGCCGGCGGGAGGGCGAGCGCGAGGTCGATCTGCCCGTCGGAGCTCACCGCCCGCCCTTCTCGGCCGTTGGCGGTGGCGGCAGCGGTGTACAGCGCGTCCATGGGGTGACCTTCTCTCGTACGGAGGTGACCGCGATCCGGCCACCCCTTGAGAGTTGCACACAATTAAGTTGCGCACAACCCAATGACGGGCGGCGGGTTACGCTGGACCCATGACGCCACCACCGACCCCTGCCCCCGGCCTGGCCGGCCTGCCGGACACGGAGCTGCTCAAGCTGGACCACCAGGTCTGCTTCTCGCTCCAGGCGGCCTCCCGCGCGTTCGGCGGTGTCTACCGGGAGGCACTCAAGGACCTCGGCCTCACCTACCCGCAGTACCTGGCGATGATGGTCCTCTGGGAGCACGGCCCGCTCCCGGTCAAGACCATCGGCGAGCGGCTGCACCTGGACTCCGGCACGCTGTCGCCGCTGCTGAAGCGGCTGGAGACGGCCGGCCTCGTCAGGCGTGAGCGCAGCCCGGAGGACGAGCGGTCGGTCACGGTCCACCTCACCGACGCCGGAGCGGGGCTGCGTGAGCGGGCGCTGCCCGTCCCCCGCGCGATCCTCGAGGCCACCGGCATGTCGGTCGAGGAGGTCCTGGACCTGCAGAGGACCCTGGCACGCCTCACCGAATCCCTCGGCCGGGCGGCCTGATCCGGCCGGCGGCCGCCCCCGGGAGCGCGGGAGCGGGCCCGCGTACAGCGCTCGCCGGAGTTCCCACGCCGAAATATGATGCAGGAACCATCCCCACGCGGAGCGGCCCATGAACCGGCGTCGAACTCCCCGGTCGGCGAGCGCCGAGGACCTGCTCAGCACACTGCAGCATCTCACCGCACGTGCCCGGGAAGAGGTGGAGCTGCACCAGGCCCGCGTCGAACTGGCCCAGGCCCTGCAGCGCAAGATGCTGCCCGCCACGCTCCCCGTGTTCCCCGGACTGCAGACGGCCGCCCGTTACGCGCCCGCGCGCGACGGGCTGGACATCGGCGGGGACTGGTACGACGGCTTCGTCCTGCCGGACGGTTCGCTCGGCCTCGCGATCGGCGACGTACAGGGGCATGACGTGGAGGCGGCGTCCTTCATGGGGCAGATCCGGATCGCCATGCGCGCCATCGCCAGCTCGGCCGCCGATCCCGGTGAGGTCATGGGCCGGACGAACGACCTGATCCTGTCGATGGATTTCCCACTCTTCGCGACGTGCTCGTTCCTCCGGATCGATCCGCGGACCCGGGAGCTGTGGAGTGCCCGCGCGGGTCATGTCGCGTCGGTGTGGGCGACGGCCGACGGGCGCTCGGGCATCACCGCCGACGCGGGCGGGCTGCCGCTCGGGATCGAGATGCGCCAGCACTATCCCGTGACCCGTCGCGAGCTCGACGTACCGGGTGCTTTCGTCCTGCTCACCGACGGGGTAATCGAGGGGCCCTCGCTCACGATCGACGCCGGGCTGGACCGGATCAGGCGTCTGGTCGGCACCCATGTGGGCGCCGACGCGGAGGAGCTGGCGGACCGGGTGCTCGAGGCGGCCGTGTTCACGGGGCACGAGGACGACGCGGCCGTCCTCGTCCTGTGCCACGGCGACGGTCCGCCGGGCCCTGGGTGAGCCCGTTCCCCGGCCGCGCGTGTCACGACGGCCTGTCGTGGCGGGCGGTGTCTTATGAGTTGCGTGATCCGCAGCGAGGGAACCAGACGCCGAGTCGTGATCGTTCTGCAGATGCTCGGCATCGCCGCCGCCTATTACGCCTCCGGACGGCTCGGTCTCCTCCGGAAGGTCACGGTGGAGGGCTCGGTCGTCACCCCTCTCTGGCCGCCCTCCGGGATCGCCCTGGCGTCCCTGCTGTATCTGGGAACCCGGATCTGGCCCGGCATCGCACTCGGTGCGCTGCTCACCGTCATCGCCCTGAGCGACGGCCTCACCTTCTGGGGCCTCGCCATCACCGCGGGCAGCACGCTGGCCCCGCTGTGCTCCTTCCTGGCCCTGCGCGCGGTGGGCTTCCGTACGGAGCTGGACCGCCTGCGCGACGGGGTCGCCCTGGTCTTCCTCGGAGCTCTCGGCGGCATGATCATCAGCTCCACGACGGGCACCGTGGTCCAGTTGCTGAACGGCTCGCTGTCGGGGTCCCGGTTCTGGGCGGTCTGGTCGGCCTGGTGGGCCGGGGACGCGATGGGCGTGCTCATGGTCACCCCCCTGCTTCTCGTCCTGCGCAAGGCACGCATGCCGAGGGCGGACGACCGGTGGACGGAGGCCCTGGCGCTCGCGGTGGTCGCGGTGACGGCGACGACGTTCGCGACCAGGAGCCCGCTGTCCATGATCTATCTGCTGTTCCCGGTGCTCGTCTGGGCGGCGCTCCGCTTCCAGCTGGCCGGCAGCGCCCCCTGCGCGCTCCTGATGTCCGTCATGGCGATCGTCGCCGGAACCGAGGGCGTGGGGCCGTTCGACGGCCACTCGGTGCTCGAGGTCATGCTCAACCTGTGCGTCCTCAACGGCTGCGTGGCCCTCACCGCGCTCCTGCTCGCCGCGATCGTGACCGAGCACAACAACATCCGCCATGAGACGGAGGTGGCGTGCGAGGAGCTGGCCGCTCTCGTGGAGAAGCTCGCACCGGGGCCGCCGGGGAGACTCCCCCGGCCCGACGAACCGACGGGCGAATCGGGGTGAGGGCCCTGCGCGCGGACTCCGGCGCGGGCCCCCGGAGCCTCAGCCGGTACGGGGAAAGTGCTCCGCCAGGAAGTCGTTGCGGAAGGTGCCGCCGGGATCGAGCCTCTCGGTGAGCCGCTCGAAGTCCGCGTAGTGGCCGTACAGCTCCCTGAGCCTGCCGGGCGGGGTGGTGAAGACCTTGCCCCAGTGCGGCCTGGCCCCGAAGGGCGCGAGTGCCTCCTCGATGGCCCCGAGTGCGGGCGTGACGGCTGCGGTGTCCGGCACCCAGGTGAAGTGGAACGCCACGGAGTCCCGTCCCTGGGCCGGGCTCAGCCACAGGTCGTCGGCCGCGACCGTACGGATCTCCCCGATCTGGAGCAGCGGCGAGAACTGCTGCCGGATGCGGTCGAGGGCCTCGTAGGCCGCCACGGCGTCGTGCCGGGCCACGAAGTACTCCGACTGGAGTTCCTCGCCGTTGCTCGGGGTGAATTCCAGGCGGAAGTGCGGGAGCCTGGCGTGCCAGGGGCCGGGGACGCCCTCCTGCCGTGTGCAGTGCTCCGCGGCCACGCCGGGCACCGGATGCCTCGGCCCGTCCGCGAGCGTGGCGCCGAGCCACGTGTGCGGTGCGGTGCGGGGGCCGTCGTCCGCGACACGGTGCTTGAGCCACACCTGGTCGATCGGACCGCCGTGCCATCCGGTGAAGAGGCTCACGCTGTAGGCCTCGGACATCACCTCGTCGAAGCGTCCGAGCAGCTGGTCCTGCGGGAGCCCCTCGTACACCCACTGCTGGACCTCGAACGCGGGCACGAGGTCCAGGGTCAGCCGGGTCACCACTCCGAGGGCGCCCAGGGAGACCACCGAGCCGTCGAAGCCGTCGTCGCCCCGCGCCGAGGCGACCGTGCTGCCATCGGCGGCGACGTACTCCAGCGCCCTGACGGCTCCGGGCAGGGAGCGGTTCCCGACGCCCGAACCGTGGGTGCCGGTCGCGCACGCTCCCGCCACGGAGATGTGCGGCAGCGAACCGAGGTTGTGCAGTGCGAGCCCGCTGCGGTGCAGGATGCCCGTGAGCTCCCCGAAGCGCAGACCCGCGCTCACCGTCGCGGTGCGGGCCTCCTGGTCGATCTCCACGGAGCGGGGCAGGCCCGCCACGGATATCAGGTCGCCGTGCGTGTCGGCGACGGTGTTGAAGGAGTGACCGGTGCCCAGCGCCCTGGCCGCCGTGCTCGCGGACACGATGTCCTGGAGCTCCGCGAGGGAGGCGGGCGTGTGCAGCCGCTGCGCGCCGAAGGTGATGTTGCGGGCCCAGTTCGTCCGGCGGTCGGACGGGGCGTGCGCCGAATGGTCGATCATGACTCCGGAGCTTACGCTCCGCCCGGCCCCGTGCTCAGGGCTTGCGTCCCACACCGCTGACGGCATGGCTCGGCGGTCCGTCCTGCCCGCTCCGGCCGGGGTCGGGGCGCCAGTCCGACGTCCTGACGACACCCGGCTCGACCAGGTCCAGCCCGTCGAAGAACGCGGCGATCCGGGCCGGGCTGCGCAGGTGGTACGAGCTCGCGGAGTGCGCGTTGTACGCCTCGATCGCCCGGTTCATCGTGTCGCTGGTGTCCGTGCCGTCCGCGAGGACGAGGTAACTCCCGGATGCGAGCTCACCGAGCAGACGGGACACCAGGGCCCACGGGTCCTCCTCGTCCGGCAGCTGCCCCATGATGCCGAGCAGGGTCAGACCGACGGGGCGGCCGAGGTCGAGGGTCCGGGCGGCCTCCTCGATGACGCGGCCGGTGTCGCGCACATCCGCGTCGACGTACGCGCAGGCGCCCTCCGGGGTGCTGGTCAGCAGCGCGCGGGCGTGCGTCAGCACGAGGGGGTCGTTGTCGACGTACACGATCCGGGACTCGGGGGCCGTCCACTGGGCGACCTCGTGGGTGTTGTTGGCCGTGGGCAGCCCGGTGCCGATGTCGAGGAACTGCCGGATGCCCGCCTCCGCGGCCAGGAAGCGCACGGAGCGGGCCAGGAAGGCCCGCTGGTCACGTGCGATGCCCGCGATGTCCGGGAAGGCCTGGAGGATCATCTCCCCCACCTCGGCGTCCGCGGGGTAGTTGTCCTTGCCTCCGAGCAGGTAGTTCCAGACCCGGGCCGAGTGCGGCACGTCCGCCCTCAGACGGTCGGCCGGTGGCTCTCGGTGATCGTTCATGTCGAAGCCTCACACACCGCGGTGATGACGGAGCGGGACGCCCGCCGGGACGTGGCTCCGGGACTCAGTACGGCAGGGGTCGTCCGGACGGTGTCCGCAGGTCGAGCGGGGGCGGCCCCGTGGGGGGCTGGGGACGGCGAACGATCCGGATGCGGCCCACGGCCACCACCTCCTCCTGGTCAACCGGTATCTGCCCATCCAGCCGCCCTTCACACGTCGGACGCCCCTCGGGACCGCCCGGCGGCGCTCGCGGATGCGGTCCCGGCCATCTGCGGTGACCCTGGATGGGCGGGGGAAGCCGAGACGAGGAGGATCCGCCATGTCCGCGCTGGACAAGATCAAGAAAATGCTGAAGGGCCACGAGGACCAGGCCGGAAAGGGCGTCGACAAGGCCGGAGACATGATCGACGACCGGACCCAGGGCAAGTACAGCAAGCATGTCGACACCGGTCAGGACAAGCTGAAGCAGCAGTTCGGCGCGGACCGCAACCAGGACGACCCGCCCCGCTCCTGACGACCGGAACACGACGGGTCGCCGTCCGGCCCTCATCCCGGTGCCTGGCCCGGTGACGGCTCACACCGTCACCGGGCCAGGCGTGCTCCGCGTCCGGATCCCGGAGCGGATCTCGAGCACCTGACCGGATTCCTGTTATCGTCCCCGCCGCACAGCGTCTCCCGAGTGTGGGAAGTGACGGAACAGGATCCCGGAAGAGTGAGCAGAGCATGGGCGAGGCACGCGAGACGGCGTTGATCAAGGCCGCGCAGAAGGGCGACCCCGAGGCGCAGGACCGGCTCGTCGCGTCCTATCTGCCGCTGGTCTACAACATCGTCGGCCGGGCGCTGAACGGGCACGCGGACGTCGACGACGTGGTGCAGGACAGCGTGCTGCGCATGCTCCGTGGCCTGCCCTCGCTCCGTACTCCGAAGAGCTTCCGGTCCTGGTTCGTGGCGATCACCATGAACGAGATACGGGGGCACTGGCGTGAGCGCAGGACCGGGGAGATATCCGCGGACCGGGTGGAGGACGGCTACGACGTCGTCGACCCCGCGGCCGACTTCGTCGAGCTGACGATCGTCCGGCTCGGCCTGACGGGCCAGCGCCGGGAGGCCGCCGAGGCCACGCGGTGGCTCGACGACGAGGACCGCGAGCTGGTCTCGCTGTGGTGGCTGGAGACCGCGGGCGAGCTGTCCCGGGCGGAGGTCGCGAGCGCGCTCGACCTGTCCCCCCAGCACACCGCGGTACGTGTCCAACGGATGAAGGAGCGGCTGGAGGCCGCCCGGGTGGTGGTACGCGCCCTGGCGGCGGAGCCGCGCTGTGTCCTGCTCGAAGACCTGACGGCCCGGTGGGACGGGGTGCCGTCCGCGCTGTGGCGCAAGCGTCTGGCGCGGCACGCGCGCGAGTGCACGGTGTGCGCGGGCCACCGCTCGGGCCTGGTCCCGGCGGAGGGCCTGCTGGTGGGACTGGCCCTGGTCCCCGTGGCGGCGTCCGCCGGTGGTCCGGCCGCGGAACTCCTGCCGACGGCGTTCCTGCCGGCGGCGGCCGCCGTGGCCGGACCCGGTCGTGCCGAGCGCCGGCGGAACGGCATCAGACGCCGCCGTCGCACCACGGTGGCCGCCGGTCTCGCGGCGGTCGCGGTCCTGGGCGGCGGCGGAGCCGCGGTGCACCTGTACACGGACGACACGGGCGAGGACCCCGCGACGGCCGTGGCCCCGCTGACCGGCCCGTCGGCACCGGTGACGGCACCGTCGTCACCGTCGGCGTCGCCTTCCTCCCCCACCCCCTCGGCCTCCTCGGCGTCCCCCTCGCCGTCCGCGACCTCGCCGTCGCCGTCCAAGAGCAGGAGCGCCACAGCCGCTCCGGAGAAGACGACGCAACGGCCGCGCACGCCGTCCTCCGCCCCGGCCCCGGCTCCGAAGATCTCCTCGGCTCCGTCGGTGGCGGACGAGGTGATCGCTCTGGTCAACGACGAGCGGGCCAAGGCGGGCTGCGCGGCGGTCAGCGGCAACAGCCGGCTGGCGAAAGCCGCTTCAGGTCATTCCGCGGACATGGTGGCGAGGGACTACTTCTCCCACACGTCGCCGGACGGCACCGACCCGGGCGCGCGCATCACCGCCGCCGGGTACCGGTGGAGCACGTACGGCGAGAACATCGCCAAGGGCCAGCAGACCGCCGCGTCGGTGATGGACGCCTGGATGAACAGCGAAGGCCACCGGGCGAACATCCTCAACTGCTCCTTCAAGGAGATCGGGATCGGCAGGGAGGACTCCTCCGGGGGTCCCGTGTGGACGCAGAACTTCGGCGCCGCCCTGTGACACCCGCGGTCCGGGACAGCGTCATGCCGCCGAAACGGACAGGTAGCACACCCTCCATGTAAAGGATCTACGCTGGGCACGAGCCAAGGCCGAAGGCGTCCGCCGGCGAAATCGTCTTCCCTCCGCGGACAGGAGCACGGTGCCCACGCCTTCCCTTCTCGCCACCCGGCTTCCCCCGTGGCTCGCCCACGCCCTGCGTGCCCAGCGCGGACCGGTCCCGTGGAACGCGGTGCTGCGCGGGGCGCTGGCCGCCGTGCCGTTGCTCGTCGCGGTACTGGCGGAGCGGCCGTCCGCCGGCGTCCCGGCCGCCCTCGGTGCGATGCTGGCCGGCATCAACGACCGGCCCGGCAGCCGTCGCTCCTCGGTCGCCCGTCTGGGTCTTCCCGCTGTGGCCGGCTCGGCCGGTCTGCTGCTCGGCACCGCGCTCGCGGCCGCCGTGGGCGGTGGCCGCTCGCTCGTCGTCCTGCCGCTCGTGTTCGGGCTGCTGGGCCTGGTCGCGGGGGCAGTGAGTTCGACGGGGCCCGTCGCATCCGCGTGCGGCACGCAGGTGCTGGTCGCCGTCGTGATCGGGGCCGGGATGCCGCTGCCGGAGCCCGGTCCGGTGCGCGCGCTGCTCTTCCTGGCCGGTGCGGGGTGGCTGCTGCTGCTCCGGCTGGTCCTTCCGTCGCCGGGCGGGCTCGGCCGCGGGCCCTACCGGCTGGACGGCGAGCGGGAGGCGGTCGCCGCGGTGTACGAGGCGGTGGCGGGCCTGCTGCGGGCCGTGGGCGGCCCGGGGGCCCGCGCGGGGCGCGCGGCGCTGAGTGCCGCGCTCGACCAGGCGCAGGACGCCCTGGCCGGGCCACGGCTGCGGCGCTACGCGAGCTCCGCAGCCGAGCGCCGGCTGCACGCCCGGTACGCGGCGGCGTTCCCCCTCGCCGAGGCAGCGACCGCGCTGGCGTGGGCCGGCGACACGCTGCCCGGCAGGATCGTCGAGGGCCCGCTCCGGCTGGCTGCCGCGGTGCGGGCCGACGGGCCCTGCGGACCGCTGGCCGCCCCGGCCAGGACGGATGCCGGGCTGCGGGCTCTGGACGACGCCCTGCTGCGGGCAGCCGCGGCCTTCGACCGCCCCGCCGACACGCCACCGGGCAGGCGCGACGCGCGCTCGTACGTGTCGGTCCTGCGCGGGGTGTGGAGTGCGGCGGGGCGTGAGTACGGCCTCCGGGTCGCGCTGTGCTGCGCGACGAGCACGGTCGTGGCGCAGTGGCTGCACCACGACCACTGGTACTGGCTGCCCGCCACCACCGTGTTCCTCGTCAAGCCCGATCTCGGGCCGCTGGCCTCGCGGGTGATGTGCCGGGCCGTGGGCACGGCCGTGGGCGCCGCCGTATTCGGTGCCCTGGCCCTGCTGGCATCGGGGCACCTCCCGCTCGTCGGCGCGGTGGCGCTCTGCGGCGCGCTCCTTCCGGTGGCCACCCGTCACTTCGCGGTGCAGACGGCGGTGGTGACCGTTCTCGTGCTGTCCCTCGTCGTGCTCGGCGGTGAACCGCCCGCCTCCTGGGGGCGGCTCGTGGAGTCGCTCCTGGCCTGCGCGACCGTGCTGCTCGTCGGGCACCTCCCGCTGCCGGGCCGGCGGGGTCACGCCGTACGGGCCGCCCTCGACACGGCGGTGGGGGCGGCGCACCGCTACGTGGGGCATGTCCTGGACGCCCGGGAGGACCACACCGGGAGGGCCGCACTGCGCCGGGATGCCTACCGGTCGCTGGCGGCGGCCCGTACGGCGATCGATGTCTCGGCGGCCGAACTCCCGCCGGTGGCCAGGCATTCGGCCGGGTCGGAGAGTGTCGCGGGTGCGGTGGAACGGCTCATCGACACCACGACGGCCTGCGCGGTGCAGCTGGACCACCGGGCCGCCGAACTGCCGTCCCCGCACGCCGAACTGCTCGCCACGCATCTGTCCGAACTGGACCGCGCGTGGGCGGTCCCGGCCCGGTGAGCGGGGTTTCCTAGGATGCTGGGCATGATCGCTGAACTGCAGTGTGTGGTGCTGGACTGTCCGGACCCGGCGCGGCTGGCCCTGTTCTACGCGGCGGTGCTCGGCGGGGAGGTCGACCGCCCCGACCGGCGGTGGGCCCTCGGCGAGGACTGGGCGACGGTGCACACGCCGTCGGGACTCGTGTTCTGCTTCCAGCGGGTCCGGGAGTACCTGGCTCCGGCGTGGCCGGACCCCGCCCGTCCGCAGCAGTCCCACCTGGACCTCGCTGTCCCGGATCTGGACCGCGCCCAGGAGGAGGTCCTCGCGCTCGGGGCGACGCTGCTGGACGGCGGCGACGCCGCGCGCGGCTGGCGGGTGTTCGCGGATCCGGCCGGGCATCCGTTCTGTCTGCTGCGCCACTGACCCGAGGTGCCCGGGTACGGGCCGGGCACCCCGGGCGGGGTCAGCGGCCGATCAGGGTCAGGGCGGTGCAGGTGCCGCCCACCGTGCCCACGGTCAGGACGGTCCAGGCCACGCAGCGGGCCCTGAGCCGGTCGTAACGCTCGGTGTACTCGCCCCGCAGTTCCACCGCGCGGCCGGCGATCCTCGTGAGCGTCTCCCGGCAGACCTCCATCCTGTCCGCCTCGTAGACGCGTTCGACGTCCTCACGCTGGGCGGTGGTGAGCCAGGGCAGCGCGTCGGTGAAGCGGCGTGCCTGCCTGCGCGCCTCCTCCACCTCGGCGTTCCAGAGCAGGTAGCCCTCCACCTGGGCGAGGCCCCGGGCACTCTCCTTGTCCGGCTTCACGTCCTCCTCCTCTCCTCGGCCCGTCGCTCCTGGGCTCTATACCTGCTTGTCCCCGGGGGCCACGGTGGCGGATTCGTGAGGACGGGTCGCCTCCTCCTCCAGGGCACGGATCGCGGGGTAGTGCAGGTCGAAGGCCGGGGATTCGGAGCGGATCCGGGGCAGCGTCAGGAAGTTGTGCCGCGGGGGCGGGCAGGAGGTCGCCCATTCGAGCGAACGGCCGTAGCCCCAGGGGTCGT
>NZ_JAERUC010000140.1 GCF_016745505.1 Streptomyces silvae
ACGCGCACGCGACCGGCGAGGAGATCACCACCCAGGACGCGCACGCCACGAGCGAGCCGGCCAAGTAGACCTCACCCGCACGGGGAGCGGCCGCGGCGGCGCGGAGGGGGAGCCGCCGCGGCCGCGGCATGTCCGCGCACACAGGCAGGGCCCGAGCCGGTCGGCTCGGGCCTTGTCCGCGCTCCGGTTCACAACGCCCGGACCTGGACCTCGGGTCGGCACAGCTTCCGCATGTCGTCCTCGTCCGAGGTGAGGACCGCGACCCGCCCGCGCTGCCGCCCGGCGATGACCGCGAGCGCCGCGTCGATGGCGTACTTGTGGCCGTGCAGGCCGGTCTCACTCAGCGAGCCGATCGCCTCGTCGGCGACGTCCTTGGTGACCGGCTCCACGACGATGCGGGACATCACCCAGTTCCACTCCGAGCGACGGACCTTGCCGTGGTACGCCTCGATGAGGGTCATGGAGCTGGTCACCACGCGGACCCCCGCCCGATGAGCGTCCTTGAGCTGCGCTTTCATCCGTGGCTCGCCGAGCACGGCCCGTGAGAGCGCCTCACAGTCGAGCACATAGCAGACACCGGCCATCAAGCGGCCTCGCGCCCGGCAGCCTGCGCTTCGTGCTCATCGAACCATCGCTCGATCTCACGCCGCTCAGACTCTGCCGCCGCCAACTCGGCCTCGGACACCGGTCCGTGCTTCTCCTCCATCCACTCCACCAGCTCGCCCAGCCGGTCCTGCTCACGCTGGCGCTCTATGGCATGCGTGACATACGCGCTGAACGCGCCCGGGCCCACCTCGCTGCGGATCTCCTCCGCCAGCTCCTCCGGCAGTGTGACCGTGTACTTCTTGGTTGCCATACCGACCACCATACCGGCTCCGCCGTCAGTAGCGCAGCTCCGCCGTCACCAGGCAGCGCGCCACGCGGGAGACCGCACGGGGGCTGTCCATGGCGACCGAGATGATCTGCTTCTCCCCGGCGTCCACCTCGATGTCGGTCTCGCCGGTGTCCACCGTCAGGCCCTTGGCGTCGACGAACGTCACGTCCACCTCGTAGGTGTGCGTGACCGCCGCGGTCGAGCGGATCTCGACGGACGAGGCGGTCGTGGCCCTGCGCTTGCCCTTCTTGGGCTGGGCACAGCGGATGACGCGCAAGGCGGGCGACTCCGAGGCGGTCGCGGCGGGGGTGGCCGACTCGTAGGCGGAGCCGCCGGACGAGCTGGACGAGCTGTCGTAGTCATCGTCGTCGTAGTGGTGGTAGCTGCCGTTGCTCTTCTTGGAGTTGGAGCAGCCGCCCCCTGAGCTGCTGCTCTTGCCGCTGCGGCTCTTCCCGCTCTTTCCGCCGCTGCTGGACGTGGAGAATCCGGTGAGCGCGAGCACCACCACGACCAGTACGGCCGCGAACCTCATCTGTCGCCGCATCATCGATGCAGCCCCCCTTGCTGTAGTCGGCTTCCCGGCCGCCGCGCGGCCGCGCGACACCGTAACGCACAGCATCCCGGGCGCTCACGGCCAGTCCCGTCATGACCCTGTCACGGTCTCGTCATGGTCTCCCGGCGGCGCGACGGCGAGCCCCGGCTGCCTCCGTCCGTCTCCGATGGCAGGGAAGATCGGCCAGGCGTAGCGTCGAGCGCGGGGAGCGGTGCGCACAGCCGTGCGCCTTGGCCCGGGAGGCTGTCGATGATCCGCAATGTCCTCGGCTCCGTCGTCGCGCTCGTGGGAGCGGCGGCGGCCGTGCAGAGCCCCTTCCACAGCTGGTTCGACGACCGCCTCGGGCGGGACTACCGCGTCCAGGACCTGTTCAACGGCATCAGCGGTGTCTCGTCGTCCGTGATGGGCTCGATCCTGCTGCCCTTCCTCTTCGCCGCACTGGTGACACTTGTGGGGGTCGTGCTCCGGCTGCGCTGGGTGGTGGTCCTGGCCGGACTGATCGTGATCGGCTTCACCGTGCTGTGGATGGTCCGGCAGGGGCAGGAGGCCGGGAGCCTGACGGTCGACGGTGACGGGAACGGGCTGGGCTGGGGCGTGGCGCAGGCGCTGGCGGGCGGTCTCCTTCTCCTGCTGGGCGCGCTGCTGATGTCGGGACGGCGGAAGCGGGCGGCGCGGGAGCGGTACACCGCCGACCCCTATCCCGTACCGCCGGACGACCGTCCGGACACCTGGCCGCCGACCCAGGAGCCGGGCCCGGCCGCGCAGACCTCTCCCGCGCCGGAGCCCGAGAGGGACCCGTACACCGGGCCGGGCCGGCACCGGGCGGCACCCGCCGACGAGGACACCGCCCCGTACCCGGTCCAGCATCCGGAAGGCCAGTACCAAGAGGACCCGTATCCCGACGAAGGGGAGCCGCGGGACCAGGGGCGCTACAACCCGCCCCACCCCTGATCCGTCAGGTCAGGTCCGGGCCCTGCTGCCCGTCCCCGTGCCCTTCAGCGCGTCCAGGGCGTACACGCAGCGGTCCTTGCTGCACGCGTACACGACGCCCGCCTGCGCCACCGGGGAGCCCGTGATCTCGCCGCCCGTGGCCAGCTTCCAGCGGAGCTGGCCGCCTGCCGCGTCCAGCGTGTAGAGCACGTGGTCCGCCGAGCCGAAGTGGACCCGGCCGTCCGCGACCACGGGTGCGCCGACCACTTCGCCGCCCGCCGCGAAACGCCACTTGGGCGTTCCGGTCACCGCGTCCAGCGTGTACAGCGCGCTGCCGCTGCCGACGTGCACGTTGCCCGCCGTGACCAGCACGGGCTCGATGGACTGCCGGGCCTCCGTCGCGATCCGCCACCGGTCCTTGCCGGTCGCCGCGTCCAGGGCGTACACGGTGCCCAGGTAGTCGGCGAGGTAGACCCCGCCGCCCGTGACCGCGGGGCCCGGCGCGAAGGCGGGCGCGGAGAGGAAGACGGCCGGTGACTCGAAGTGCCAGCGGACCCGGCCGGAGACCGCGTCCACTGCCAGCACCCGGGTGCCCGCCGCGACGTACACGAAGCCGTCGGGCGCGGGGGTGACCCGGACCGGGACCCCGCCGCAGGAGGCGGCGTCGCCGACGGGGTAGGACCAGCGTTCCGTGCCGGTGCGCGCGTCGACGGCCCGCAGCCGGGCGTCCTGCCAGAGGTAGACCGTGCCCTCGTGGATGACGGGCCCGGCCTCCGGCGTCTCGAAGTCCGTCTGGACCCCGGAGGTCTCCCACAGCTTCTCGCCGCTGGACGCCTCCCACGCCTGTACGCCGCCGCCCCGCGTCCCGGTCAGGACGGTGCCCCGGTCGGCCTTGAGGGCGTACACCCAGGCGTCGGTCTGGAGCCGCCACCGCTCGGCACCGGTGGCCGCGTCCAGGGCGTACAGGGACGGGCCGTCCGAGGCGTGGATCCGGCCGCCGTCGACGGCCATCGACCAGGCCACGTCGCGGGTCTTGAACTGGCGGCGCCCGTTGCCCACGTCCAGGGCGTGGACCTCGAAGGACGTCACGTACAGCAGGTCGCCCACCACGACGGGCGTGCCCCACACGTCGTTCGACATACGGAAGCGCCACGGCCGCCAGCGGTCCGGCGCCGCGTCGGGGGCCGGTGCCGGGGCGGGCACCGGAGCGGCCGGGGCCGCCGCCGTGTGACCGCCGGGCGGGCGCACCCAGCCGGTGGCCGGGTCGGCGTGCGCGGCGGCGGGACCCCGTACGTCCACGGGGCGCGGCCCGGGGCCGATCGGCACCTTGGCGCCGGGCAGCTGCACGGGCCCGCCGTCGGGGGCGGGCGCCGGCACCGGCACGGGTGCCGGCGCGGGTGCCGGCGCGGTCCGCAGGTCGCCTCCGCTGCGCCAGGCCTCGTACCGGTCGGCACCGGGCGGCGGCTGCTGCGGGGGCGGGGGTACGACCACGGGGGCGGGCGCGACGGCGACGGCGCGGCCACCGCCGCGGCGCTGCTCGATCATCGCGGTCGCGACGGTCGGCAGCCAGGCCGAGGCCGTGCCGCTGTCGTCGCTGCCGGAGGCGAACAGGTGCGGGGCCAGCTGGGACTGGAGGTCCGCCGGGCTGGGCCGCCGGGCCGCGTCCATCTGCATGCAGGACTCGATGAGCGGCCGCAGGTCGTCGGGCAGCCCCTCGGTGTCGGGGCCCTCCCGCAGCAGCATGAACACCGTCTCGACCGGATTCGCCCCGTGGAAGGGCGCGTGGCCCGTCGCGGCGAAGACGAGGGTGGAGCCGAGCGAGAACACATCGCTGGCGCCCGTCACGCTGCGCGAGTCGCGGGCCTGCTCCGGGGACATGTACGCGGGCGTGCCCACCGCGACGTTCGTCATGGTCAGCCGGGTGTTGGAGACCCCGGACGCGATACCGAAGTCGATCACCCGCGGGCCGTCCTCGACCACCAGGACGTTGGACGGCTTCAGGTCGCGGTGGACGAGCCCCGCCCCGTGGATCGACTGGAGGGCCTCCGCGATCCCGGCGGCCAGCCAGCGCACGGCCTGGGTCGGCATCGGCCCGCACTCATTCACTATCTCCTCGAGGGAGGGGGCGGGGACGTAGGCGGTGGCCAGCCAGGGGACGGCCGCCCTCGGGTCGGCGTCGACCACGGCGGCGGTGTAGAACCCGCTGACCGCGCGTGCGGCCTCCACCTCGCGCGTGAAGCGGACCCGGAACAGCTGGTCCTCGGCCAGTTCCGTGCGGACCGTCTTGATCGCCACCCGTCGGCCCGACGCCGACCGCGCGAGATAGACCAGCCCCATGCCGCCGGCCCCGAGCCGTCCCAGCACCTCGAACGGGCCGATCCGCCTCGGGTCATGCTGCGTCAGCTGCTCCACTTGCCTGCCACCTCCCCGTACGGACCTCAGGAACAGAAGCCCGCGAAATCCCGCCCTGTGCAGCGTCTCACCACTGGGCACCACTTGGCGGTGCGCACCCTGATTCTTCCTGGCTCGGGGCCCGGTTGCGAACCCGGGGGCGGAACGGAGTGTTGTGTGGCACTCCATCCCTTTCAGGACACCGCCGGGACGGCTCCGGGAGGGCTACGGAAGCAGCTCGGTCGGCTGGAGGACGGCGAAAGCCGCACCCTGGTCGTCCTGGAGGACCGCCATCCGCCCGTACGGGATGTCCTGGGGAGGGGCGGTGATCCGGCCACCGAGGCGTACGGCGGTGTCGGCGGCGCGATCGCAGTCGGTGACCGCGAAGTAGCTGAGGAAGTAGCTCGGCAGCATCGCGGGGAACGCGTCCGTGAGGACCGCACGTCCGCCGACCGCGGTGTCCTCGCCGGGTTCGGTCCCGGCGGGGGACCAGGTCCGGAACGGCTCCGTGGCCCCGGCACCGCCCTCGGCGCCGGGCAGTTCGATGTCGGTGCCCTGGAAGCCGAAGACCTCTTCGTAGAAGGCGTCCACCCGCTCGGGCAGGCGGGTGTAGACCTCGGTCCAGCAGAAGGCGCCCGGCGCGTTCTGCTTCTCGAATCCCGCGCGTTCACCCGCCTGCCAGAGACCGAAGACCGCCCCGCCCGGGTCGGCCGCCTGGGCCAGGACACCGGCCGCGCCGGCCCGTACGGGATCGGTGATCACCTGGCCGCCCGCCTCGCGGATCAGGGCGACGGTGGCGCGGATGTCGTCGGTGGAGAAGTAGACGCCCCAGGTCGTGGGCATGCGGCCGTCCTGCTTGGCGGCGAGCGCCGCCACCAGCTCGCCTTCGCTGTACGCGTCCGCGAACGGCATGCCGTCCTCCGCGTGGAAGGTCCAGCCGAAGAGCCCGCCGTAGAAGCGCTTGCCGGCCTCCAGGTCGGAGAGCTGCACATCCACCCAGCACGGCGCGGACTGCGCGAATACGGCCATGGCCCGGGTCCTTCCGTCGCAGTGAGGTGGCGGTGAGGTCGCGGTGCATGCGCCGCGCGGTCGCGAGGGCAGCCGTGACGCCCGTCACACTCAACGTAACGTCGGGGGCCTTCCGGCGCGCCCCGAGGGGCCGAATAGAACCTTTGCCCGAATCGTGAAGGCCCTGCGACCCGCATGGACGGAAGTTGTCCACCGAAGTTATCCACAGGCTGTTGATAACAACATCGCACCAGGGCACGTGCGGCCCGGCCGCGCGACACGGAAGAAGCGGAATTCCATAAACGCGTACGCCCGCGCGGAAACGGACCGGAAACGGATCGCACCGCTCCAGGGAATTGCGCTGTTCACCCCGTACGCACTGGGGCGTTCCCCATTTGCAGTCGGTCAGATCGCGCTCGGATCACCCCTCGGTAAGCTGACGGGCATGACAGGACAAGTACGCACCGTCGACGGCCGCGTGGCTGGTCGGCGAGGTCAGGCGACGCGGCAGAAGCTGCTCGACTGCCTCAGCGAGATGCTCAGCTCCTCGCCGTACCGGGACGTCAAAGTCATCGACGTCGCACGGAAGGCGGGGACTTCACCCGCGACTTTCTACCAGTATTTCCCCGACGTCGAGGGCGCCGTTCTCGAACTCGCCGAGGAAATGGCCAAGGAAGGTGCCGGACTGACCGAACTGGTCGGCGGCCGCTCCTGGGTCGGCAAGGCCGGCTGGCAGGCCTCCGAAGAACTCGTCGACGGATTCCTCGACTTCTGGCGACGACATGACGCGATCCTCCGCGTCGTCGACCTCGGCGCGGCCGAGGGCGACAAGCGGTTCTACAAGATCCGCATGAAGGTCCTGAGCTCCGTCACCAATTCCCTTACGGACGCGGTCAAGGAGCTCCAGTCCAAGGGCAGGGTCGACAAGGACGTCAGTCCCGGCGCGGTGGCAGGTTCCCTGGTCGTCATGCTGGCCGGGGTCGCCTCGCACCAGAAGGGCTTCACCACCTGGGGCGTGAAGCAGGCCGAAATCCGGCCGAACCTCGCCCTGTTGGTCCACCTGGGCATCACCGGCAAGAAGCCGGTCAGGTAGGCCCGGGCCGGAGACTCCCCGTACACGCCGGGCGCCGCGTCCCTCCGCGGCCCCTACGTCCTGTCTCACCGACGGCGGACCACTCCTGTGGTCCGCCGTCGGCGTTTCCGCACCGGCCCGGAACGCTGTGGAATGGGGCCATGAGCGATGCACAGAAGGACTTCCGCGACCTGCTCCACGCGCAGCGCGTCTGGGACGTGCCCCTCCCCCGCTTCGACCCGTCCGCCGCCCCCGCCGCTCCCCTGCCCCTCTTCCACACCTGGTTCGCCGAGGCGGTGGCCGCCGGGCAGACCGAGCCGCACACCATGACCCTGGCGACGGCGGACGCGGAGGGCCGGCCCGATGTGCGCACCTTGATGCTGCACGACGCGGACGAGCGCGGCTGGCACTTCGCCACCCACGCCACCAGCGCGAAGGGCCGACAGCTCGCCGCCCGCCCGGACGCGGCGCTCGGCTTCTACTGGCCCGCCCAGGGCCGCCAGGTGCGCGTACGGGGCAGTGCCGTCCCCGCGGACCGCGAGGAGAGCCGGGCCGATCTGCGGGCCAGGTCCACCGGGGCGCTGGCCGCCGCGCTGACCGGGGCGCAGAGCGAGGTGCTCCCGGCGTACGAGGACCTCGTACGGGCCTCCGAGGCGGCCTGGGAGCGCGCGCGGGAGGAACCGGACGCCGAGGCGGAGACCTGGACGCGCTATGTGGTCGAGCCGCGGGAGGTGGAGTTCTTCCAGGGCGACGAGCGGCGCCGGCACGTGCGGCTGCGCTACCGCCGGGACGGCGCCGGCTGGACCCGCGAGCTGCTCTGGCCCTGAGCCCTCACCTCCGGTTTACCCGGGAAAGGAGCACTATGGGAGTCAGGTGAGCGGCTGGAGGCACCCATGGCACGAACACGTTCCCGTTACGCCCCCGACCGGGGACTGACCACCCGCATGGTGAGCACGATGTTCTTCATCGGCCTGCTGTACGTGGTCCTCGTGGGCGTACTGCTGGCTGTCCTGCGCGGCGCCTGGCCGGTGATCCTGGTCATCGCGGGCGGTCTGTTCATCGCCCAGTTCTGGTTCAGCGACCGCATCGCCGCGTACGGCATGGGCGCCAGGGAGGTCACCCCGCAGGAGGCGCCGGAGCTGCACGGTGCGATCGACCGGATCTGCGCCCTCGCCGACATGCCCAAGCCACGAGTGGCCATCGCGCAGAGCGACGTCCCGAACGCCTTCGCGACCGGCCGCAGCGAGAAGACCGCCCTGGTCTGCGCCACGACCGGGCTGCTGCGCAGACTGGAGCCCGAGGAGCTCGAAGGGGTCCTGGCCCACGAGATGTCGCACGTCGCGCACCGCGACGTCGCCGTGATGACGATCGCGTCGTTCCTGGGCGTCCTGGCCGGCATCATCACCCGCGTCGCCCTGTGGGGCGGCTTCGCCCGCAACAGCCGGGGCAACGACCCCGCGGGCATCATCATCATGCTCATCCCGCTGATCAGCGCGGTGGTGTACGCCCTGAGCTTCCTGCTGACCAGGCTGCTCTCCCGCTACCGCGAGCTCTCCGCCGACCGCACGGCCGCCCTGCTCACCGGGCGGCCCTCTGCGCTCGCCTCCGCCCTCACCAAGGTGAGCGGGCAGATGGCCAGGATCCCGACGGAGGACCTGCGGAAGGCGGAGCCGTACAACGCGTTCTACTTCGTGCCCGCGTTCGCCGCGAAGGAGAGCCTGGGCCGCCTGCTCTCCTCCCACCCGACCCTCGAACAGCGTCTGGACCAGCTGGCCCGCATCTCCGCCGGCCTGTCCCACCCGTAAGGAGCCTCCGTGGGCCTGCTCGACAGCATCCTGGGGCGCAGCAAACCGGTCCGCCCCGACCTCGACCAGCTCTTCGCCGTGCCGTCCGCCGCGCTCACCCTCCAGGCAGGCACCGGTTTCACGCCGACCGGGCTCGGCTCGGTGTGCTTCGCGGGGGTGGAGGGCGGCACGTTCGCCCGTATCCAGCAGGACGTCAGGGAGCTGCTCGACGCGGACACGGGGCGGGGCGGGATCCCGGTGGAGTTCAGCCGGGACTCCTACGGCTACACCTGGCTGCTCGCCCGGCAGGCGCCCGACGACACGGCCGCCCTGGTCAACGATCTGCACGCGGTCAACACCCTCCTCCAGGACGGCGGCTTCGGCCCGCATCTGCTCTGCTCGATGATCGGGTTCCGGGATCCGGAGGGGCGCTCGCTGGCGCTGGTCTACCTCTACAAGAGGGGTACGTTCTACCCGTTCGCCCCGGCTCCGGGCGGTGGCGAGAAGCGCGACAACCAGCTGGAACTCCAGGTGCGGGCCGTGCTCGGCGACGACCTCCGGGTGGAGGAGGACCTCTCGCGCTGGTTCCCGGTGTGGGGTGCCCCCGGGCTCTGACGGGACCCGCCCACGGGCCCGTGATCATTTCGCAACCGATTCCCGCCCGGACCGGGACCCATCATGTCCATGTCCTATTACGCTCCGAAGCATGCCCGAATCAGCCCCTGCGCCCGGCGCCGCCCTGCCCGCCTCCATCGACCGCACCGACGGCCGGCCGGTCTATGTGATCGGCGGCGGCCCGGGCGGCCTCGCCGCCGCGGCGGCCCTGCGGGAACAGGGCCTGCGGGCGGTGGTCCTGGAGAAGTCCGGCAGCGTCGGGGCGTCCTGGCGCCGCCACTACGACCGGCTGCACCTGCACACGATCCGGCGCTGGTCGGCGCTGCCGGGGCTGGCGATGCCCCGGCGCTTCGGGCGCTGGGTGTCGCGCGACGACATGGTGCGCTACCTGGAGAAGTACGCCGAGCACCACGAGCTGGAGGTGGTGACGGGCGTCGAGGTGTCCCGGATCGACCGGACCGAGGACGGCACCGCCTGGCAGCTGAGCGCGACCGGCGGCCGGGTGCTCACCGGGCGGGCGGTGGTGGTCGCCACCGGCTTCAACCACACTCCGCGCATCCCCGCATGGCCCGGCCGTGAGGGCTTCACCGGCGACCTGGTGCACGCCGCGCAGTACCGCGACCCGGCCCCGTACGCGGGCAAGGACGTCCTCGTCGTCGGCATCGGCAACACCGGGGCGGAGATCGCCGTGGACCTGGTCGAGGGCGGCGCCTCCCGGGTGCGGATCGCGGTCCGTACGACCCCGCACATCGTGCGCCGCTCCACGGCCGGCTGGCCCGCCCAGGCGACCGCCGTCCTGGTCCGCAGACTGCCGGTCCGGCTGGTGGACCGGGCGGGCCGCCTGATGTGCCGCGTCTCCGTCCCCGACCTGGCGGAACAGGGCCTCCCCCGCCCCTCCACGGGCCTGTACTCCCGGGTCAGGGAGGGCGCGATCCCCGTCCAGGACGTCGGACTGATCGACGCGGTGAGGAACGGCCGGGTGGTCCCGGTGGCGGCGGTGGAGTCGTTCGACGGGGACGCCGTGGTGCTGGCCGACGGCACCCGGATCACCCCGGACACCGTGATCGCCGCGACGGGGTACGAACGCGCCCTGGAGGACCTGGTCGGCCACCTCGGCGTCCTGGACGCCCGTGGCCGCCCGGTGGTGCACGGCGCCCGCACCCCGGAGGGAGCACCGGGCCTCTACTTCACGGGCTTCACCAACCCGATCAGCGGAATGCTCCGCGAGATCGCCCTGGACGCGCGGAAGATAGCCGGCCGACTGGCCAGGAAGGGCTGAGGGGGCGCGGCCGGCCCCGTGGTCAGAGGGTGACGGCGGTGGCGGTGTCCCTGCGGCGGATGACCAGGGCCATCAGGGCCGCCGTCGCGCAGAGGGCGCCCGCCGCGTACCAGACCGGGTCGTACGAGCCGGTCACGTCCCGCACCACCCCGCCGAGGAACGCCACCAGGGCCGCACCCACCTGGTGGGAGGCCAGGACCCAGCCGAAGACGATCGCGCTGTCCTCGCCGTACTGCTCCCGGCACAGGGCGAGGGTCGGCGGGACCGTGGCGACCCAGTCGAGGCCGTAGAAGACGATGAAGAAGACCATCGGCGGGTGGACCGTGGGGGCCATCAGCATCGGCAGGAACAGCAGCGAGACACCGCGCAGCGCGTAGTAGACGGCCAGCAGCCTGCGGGCGTCGAAGCGGTCGGTGAGCCAGCCGCTGAAGACCGTGCCGATGACGTCGAAGACGCCGATGACGGCCAGCAGCGAGGCCGCGGCGGTGATCTGCATGCCGTGGTCGTGGGCCGAGGGCACGAAGTAGGTGCGGATCAGGCCGTTGGTGGAGGCTCCGCAGATCGCGAACGAGCCCGCCAGCAGCCAGAAGGGGCCCGTGCGGGCCGCGTCGAACAGCACGCGTACGGTGCGCTTCGCCGCGCCGGTGACGGGCGCCGGCTTCTCGACGTACGCGCCGCCGTACGGGGCCAGGCCCACGTCGGCCGGGTGGTCGCGCATCAGGAGCCAGACGAAGGGGATGACGACGAGCGCCGCCAGCGCGACGGTCACCGAGGCCGGGCGCCAGCCGTGGTCCTTGACGATCCAGGCGCAGAGCGGGAGGAAGACCAGCTGGCCGGAGGCCCCGGCCGCGGTCAGGACGCCGGTCACCAGGCCGCGCCGGGCCACGAACCAGCGGTTGGTGACCGTCGCCGAGAAGGCCAGCGCCATCGAGCCGGTGCCCAGGCCGACGAGCAGGCCCCAGTAGAGCAGCAGCTGCCAGGACGCCGTCATCCAGACGCTCGCCAGCGCCCCGGTCGCGACGGCGCCGAGCGCGACGACCACGACCCGGCGGATGCCGAAGCGGTCCATCAGCGCCGCGGCGAACGGCGCGGTCAGCCCGTACAGCGCCATGTCGAGGGAGACGGCGAGGCCGATCTCGCCGCGTGACCAGCCGAACTCCGTGTTGAGGGGGTCGATGAGCAGGCCCGGCAGGGAGTTGAAGGCCGCGCCGCCGATGATCGTCACGAAGGTGACGGCGGCGACGATCCACGCGCGGTGCATCAGCGGACGGGAACCGCGGCGAGGGGCGCGCTCGGTCACCGCGCTGTCGGTTGTCTGGGTCACGCCGCTCAGCATCGGGCCGGAGGCCCGCCCCGGACGAGTGGCCCGGGAGACACTGTTCGCAGGGATCGGGCCACGGCTCAGGACCGGGCGCGGGCGGGCCGGGACCGGAGACCGCGGTGGACGGCCCAGGCGAGGGCCGCCCCCACCGCGTACCAGAGGAGGTCCGGGGCGTTGAACGTCGAGCCGAGCACCAGCCGCGCCACGGTGCTGTGCCGGGCGAGGTCCGCCGGTACGCCCGTGAGCTGGGCCAGTTCGACCGCCCAGCTGAAGGCCAGCGCGACGCCCGCCGCCGTCAGGGGCCGCACCCGGGGCGCGAGGAGCACCACGAGGGTGTGGATCAGCACGGTGTAGAGGGCGTCGCCCGCGTACTTCGCCACGTCCCCGCCCGCCGCGTCCCCGCCGGCCGCCGCACGGACGCCGAGGCCCGCCGCCACGGTCACGAGCGCAGCGGCCAGAGGCGCCGTGCGGACGGTGACGGTCCTGGGAATGGTCGCGAGGGGCCCCGGCTTTACGTTCATGGCCGGTACGTTTATCAGGCCGTCACCGGTCCCACACAATCCGCGGGAGAGAGAGCAGGAGCCAGATGCGCCGACGTGTCGTGGTGCTCGCCCTGGACGGGGTGATCCCGTTCGAACTGGGCATCCCCCAGAGGATCTTCGGTCTCGCGCGGGACATGGACGCCGCCGGCGACGGCGCGAGGCTGTACGAGGTGGTGACCTGCTCCGTGCGACCGCCCGGTCCGGTCCGCACCGACGCCGACTTCAGCATCATGGTCGAGCACGGGCCCGAGGCGCTCGCCACCGCCGACACGGTCGTCGTCCCGGCCTCGTACGAGCTGGGCCCGGTCCACCAGGAGGGCCGTCTCACCGGCGAACTGGCCGCCGCCTTCGCGTACATCAGACCGGAGGCCCGCATGGTCTCCATCTGCACCGGGGGTTACGTCCTTGCCGCGGCCGGGCTCCTCGACGGGCGCCCCGCCACCACCCATTGGTCATCGGCCGAGCACTTCCAGCGGCTCTTCCCGAAGGTCCGTGTCGATCCGGACGTCCTGTTCATCGACGACGGGGACGTGCTGACCTCGGCCGGTGTGGCCGCCGGGATAGACCTCTGCCTGCACATCGTGCGCCGCGACCACGGCACCGCCGTCGCCAACGACGTCGCCCGTCGCACCGTCGTGCCCCCGCACCGCGACGGCGGCCAGGCGCAGTTCATCCGGCGTCCGATGCCCGAGGCGGGGCTCGCCACCACGACGGCCGCACGGACCTGGGCGCTCGGGCGGCTGGAACAGCCGATCCTGCTGCGGGACATGGCGCGCCAGGAGTCGATGAGCGTACGCACCTTCACCCGCCGCTTCCGCGAGGAGGTCGGCATCAGCCCGGGGCAGTGGCTCGCCCAGCAGCGGGTGGAGCGCGCGCGGCAGCTGCTGGAGTCCACGGACCTTTCGGTCGACCAGGTGGCGCGGGACGCCGGGTTCGGCACGGCCACCTCCCTGCGGCAGCATGTGCAGGCCGCGCTGGGGGTGTCTCCCACGGTCTACCGGCGGACGTTCAGGTCGACGGTCGCGGGGCGCTGAGGAGCACCCTGGGGCTGCCGTGCCCTCGGACGCGGCGAGACCCTCGGGCGCGGGGTCCTCAGGCGCGGGCGCGGTCGCCGGGCTGTTCCTGGACCACCGGGATCATCACCGGCCCCCCGCGGTCGACCTCGCACCAGATCCGCTTGCCGGCGCCCTCCGGCTGCCAGCCCCAGCGGTCCGCCAGGCCGTCCACCAGCTCCAGCCCGCGCCCGCCGGTGTCCTCGCCCTCCGCATGACGCGGCTGGGGCGGGCGGCAGCTGGTGTCGGCCACCTCGACCCGCACGGTCCCCGCGGAGCCGGCCGGGTTCGCCGAGCCGAACAGCATCCGCAGCACGGCCGGACAGCCCGTGTGGACCACCGCGTTGGTGACGAGCTCGGAGATCAGCAGGATCAGGGTCTCCGCGAGCGGCTCGTCGTCCTCCATCCCGGACCCGATCAGGCGCGAACGCGCCCATCTACGGGCCCGCCCCACCTCTGCGGGATCCGGCCCGACCTCCAGCTGAACCTGAAGCACCTGCACCGCTCACACCATCCGAACCGGCGGACACATCGCCTAGCGCCTCCTCAGGGTCACGGAACGTGACTCCCCTGCGAGACAGCATGGTTGACGTACAGTCACCGCAACAAGCGCTTCGGGCATATTCCAGCGCGAAGGAGTACGCGTGGTCCATACTGTGCGACGCGTGCTGCGGAGAGTCGAACAGAGCCGTAGCGGCGCCCCGGGGACCGAGTCCCCGGCGGGCCCGTCGCAGCTCCGTGGGTCGCGAGCAGGGCACCGCACCGCGCCCGGGGCGGCCACAGGGGCCGTACCCGGAGCCTCCGGTTCCAGTACCACTCGCATCCAACGGAGCGTACCCGAGCGCGGGCCCACGACTCCGCCCGGTGACAGGCCGCCCCGGGGGCGCACGCGCTCTCCGGATGCGTTGCGTCACCCGCGCGGCACGGTCCGTACGCCCCCCGTCAGCCACGACCACGCCTGAACGGGCACCGCGGCCCGGCGCCGGAGAGGCCGGGGCCGGGCCGCGGAGGGGCACGAACTGCTCATGCGGTTGGGCGTGTTGACGCGGAGGGCGCCGGGGACGCGGGGCCCGTGAGGCTCCTGGGGCCTACGTGTCCCGTCCTGGGGCCTGTGTGTCAGGCCCTGGGGCCTACGCGTCGGGTTCGATCACGGTGAAGTACGCGGAGAAGGCGGCCACCGCCTCCGTCTCGCCGATCCGGCCGTCCTGGTCGGTGTCCAGGCTCCGGGCGGCGACGCTCGCGATGTCGTCGGCGGCTCCCAGCACGCGCAGGGCGCGCTCCACCGCCGCGACCGGGGCGGAGACGGGGCCCGCACCCTCGGGGTCCTCGCCGGCGGCGACGGCGAGGGCCGCGCGCAGGAAGGGCCGTGCGATCTCCGCGAAGCGTTCGGGGCTGTCCCGCAGCCGCTTCACCGCCCCGCCGACGAACTCCTGACGGTTGACGCGCTGGTCCCCGTCCACGTCGGCGATGCCCGCCATGCCCTGCCAGAAGGCCTCGGCGCCCGTGTAGAGCGACTGACCCCGGTCGCAGCGGGCCGCCGTACCGAACTCGGCGAGCAGACGGGCCGCCGCGGCGTTGAAATCGGCACGATCGATGTAGCCGTTGCCGTCCTGGTCGAAGGCGGCGAACCGGTGCGCGATCTTGCGCTCGTACTCTGCGCTGTCCATGCGGGGAGCGTACGACGCCGAGCGGCGTCACGTGTCACCGAGCCTGTTCAGGAGTGTGACAACTTGGCGCCGGTCCGGCGTGCCGGACCCCGGGTCACGCGCTGAGCGGCCGGCACTCGTCGTCGGTGGCGGCGTCCGAGTCGGGGTAGACGTCGAAGAGCCGGCGTACGCCCAGCGCGCCGAGCACCTTGTTGACGTGCGAGCCGTCGACCGCGCCGCGGGCCGGGAGGACGATCCGCAGCCGGCCGCCGCAGGACTTCATGAGCCGGCGGGAGGCGATCAGGACGCCGACGCCGCTGGAGTCGCAGAACAGGACGCCGGAGAGGTCGAGGATCACGTCGTGCCGGCCCTCGGCCACCGCGCCGTGTACGGACTGGCGCACGACGGGTGAGCTCACGAGGTCGAGCTCGCCGTGGATCCGCAGCACGGTCCACGCGTCCTGCTCCGTCTCGTACACCTTCAGCGTCACGCGACTCGGCCTCTCGTCCGGGGCTCCGGAGGATCCGGAAGTTTCCGTTCCTCCTCGCGGCTGCCCGCATACCCGCCCGTGAAACACCCTTCCGCCCACCGGCCTGGCACAGGTTCCATCCAGAAATGATCACTTGAGGATCGTTTACGCGATCAGGAAAGGGCAAGGGGTGAAGCATTCCCTATCATTCGGCGCCACTTGAGGGACGTACTTGCCGCAAAGGTGCGTGCTCCGACCATGCCGCCGACTACATTCGACAGGACGAGAGGCACAGGGCTGGGGGCTGGATGGTGAAGGACGCACCACCGCGCTGGGACCGCCGGATGCAGCAGCGTCTGGCGCGTGGCGAGGCGGCCGCCCTCGGCGAGCTCTACGACCGGTTCGCCGCCCTCGTGCACAGCCAGGCCCACCGCATGCTGGACGACGAGGACGCCGCTGACCAGGTCACGCGCGAGGTCTTCGGCTATGTCTGGGAGAACCCCGAGGCCTACGACCCCAAGCACGGCTCCATGCGCTCCTGGGTGGCGCGGCTCACCCACCGCCGCTCGGTGCAGCGGCTCCGCGGCGCGGACGGCGGGACCGACGGGCCGGACGCCGCCGCGCGGGCCGAGGAGCTGGAGCACCGGGTGCTCAGGGCGACCGCGGCGGCCCGGGCGGACTACATCGTCGCCTCCATGCCCGCGCCGCTGCGCGCCGCCCTGGAGCTCGCGTACGTACAGCGCCGTGACTACCGCCAGGCGGCCGCCGACCTCGGGGTCACCGGGGACGAGGCCAGGCGCCGGCTGCGGCTCGGCCTCCAGTTGCTCTCCACGGCGAACACCAGGCCGTCGGCGGACTCCGCCCCTCCCGGATACGGACCGACGCCGTGAGCGGGTCCCAGGGCGGCGACGGCCGCGACGGGGAGCGCCCGCCGGTCGAGCGGCGCATACCGGGCCCGCGGCCGGCCGCCGACGACCGCGAGACGCTGCCCCCGGCCCGGCCGGCAAACACGGAACCGCTGCCTCCGGTCCCACAGGCCGACGCGGCGCCTCCGGTCCCACAGGCCGACGCGGCGCCTCCGGTCTCGCAGGCCGACGCCGAGCCGTCGCCTCGGGCCCGGACGGCTGACGCCGAGCCGTCGCCTCCGCCCGTGCCGCCCGAACCTCCCGAACCACCGGGGCCGCCCGAACAGGCGGAGCCGCCCGCCCCGCCGCTCCCCCACAAGGTGCTGAAGTCCCTCCTCGGCGCCTGGGCCCTGGCCGCCTGCTCCGCCGAGGAGACGGCGGCGGTCGAGGACCATCTCACCTCGTGCGCGCCCTGCGCCGACGAGGCGCTGAGGCTGCGCGACGCGGTGGGCCTGCTGCACACCGACGGCACCCTGGACCTGGACCCGATGCTCCGGTCCCGCGTCCTGGAGGGCTGTCTCGGCCGTCGCCCCGCGCGGATCCCCGTGCCCTCCTGGGCCGCCCCGTACGACGCGGAGACCGCACGGCTCGACGCGCTGCTGCGCGACATCGGCGACGCGGAGTGGCACGCGCCGGTGCGGCTGAAGTGGTTCGAGGGCGACCAGCAGGTGAACCGCAAGACGACGGTCGCCGGGGTGATCAGCCATCTGACGGCCGTCGACGGGCTGGTGTCCAAGGCGCTCGGCCTGGACGACCCGCTGGGCGGGGGCGACAAGCCGCTGCCGCCGACCGAGCGCACCGAGACGTACTGGTCGGCCGCCCGCCGGCCGCCCACCCGGACCGTACGGGACCCCTGGCGTGACCAGAGCCACTCCCTCGTCCGTACGGTGTCGTTCGCCGGCCGGGGCGTCGCGGAGCTCTCCGTCCCGTACGGGCACTTCGCTCTTCCGCTCCAGGACTCGCTCCTGGAGCGGGCCTTCGAGTGCTGGGTGCACGGCGGTGACATCGCGGACGCGGTGGACTACCCGTACGAGCCGCCCGCCGCCGCCCATCTCCACGGGATGATCGACCTGGCGGCCCGGCTGCTGCCCGCCACCCTGGCCGCGCGCCGCCGGGCGGGACTGGCCGCACCGGCGCGCCACCTGGTCACCGCGGGGTCCCCGGGCCGCTCCCTCCATCTGGAGGTCGAGGGCCGTGGCGGCGGCGACTGGTACATCGCGCTGGACTCACCGGCCGCTCTGGGCTCCCCCGACCACGCGGTCGCGCAGGTCGCGCTCGACGGGGTGGAGTTCTGCCGGCTGGTCGCCGGCCATGTGCTGCCGGTCGACGCGGCGGCGGGGCAGGAGGGCGACCGCGAGGCGATCCGCGACGTCCTGTTCGCCGCGGCCTCCCTCAGCCGGCTCTGAGCGCGGGGTCCCTACGGGAAGACGACCGTACGGCGGCCGTTGAGCAGGATGCGCCGCTCGGCGTGCCACTGGACCGCGCGGGCCAGCGCCTGGCACTCCACGTCCCGCCCCACGGCCACGAGCTGGTCCGGCGTGACGCCGTGCCCGACGCGCTCGACCTCCTGCTCGATGATCGGCCCCTCGTCGAGGTCGGCGGTCACGTAGTGCGCCGTCGCACCGATCAGCTTCACCCCGCGCGCATGGGCCTGGTGGTAGGGCTTGGCGCCCTTGAAGCTCGGCAGGAAGGAGTGGTGGATGTTGATGATCCGGCCGCTCAGCTGCTTGCAGAGATCGTCCGAGAGCACCTGCATGTAGCGCGCCAGGACGACGAGCTCGACGTTCTCCCCGCGGACCAGCTCCAGCAGCTGCGCCTCGGCCTCCGGCTTGTTCTCCCTGGTCACGGGGATGTGCCGGAAGGGAACGCCGTAGGAGGCGACGAGTTCGGCGAAGTCCGTGTGGTTGGAGACCACGGCCACGATCTCGACGGGCAGCGCGCCGGTGCGGGAGCGGAACAGCAGGTCGTTGAGGCAGTGCCCGAACTTGCTGACCATCAGCACGATCCGCATCCGGTCGCTCGCCCGGTGGATCTGCCACTCCATCCGGAAGGAGTCCCCGATCGCGGCGAAGCTGGCGCGCAGTTTGTCCACGGTGACCGTGGCGTCCGCCGAGAAGTGGACGCGCATGAAGAAGAGACCGGTGTCGTGGTCGCCGAACTGCTGGCTGTCCTCGATGTTGCAGCCGGTCATGAAGAGATAGCTCGACACGGCGTGCACGATGCCCTGCTTGTCGGGGCAGGACAGGGTGAGGACGTACTGCTCGGCGGCGGTGTCCGAGGCAGCGGGTACGGATTCGGCGGGCTGCGGCGCGGTCATCCCCGTAGGGTGCCACACCGTCCGCAGGTCACGCCGATCTGGTCATGATGCGGAGCACGTCCAGGGAGCGCGGCGGGGTGTCGGGGTCCTCCGCGTCATTGGTGGCGAGCATCACATGGGCCTCGCGGGCGGCGACGACCGCCTCCTGCCAGCCCGGGTGCTCCAGGTAGGCGGAGACGGGGGCGTCGGCGCCTATCTGGTGCATGATGCGCAGCACCCGCAGGGCGGCGACGTCCACGAGGGCGGCCTCCGCGGAGTCGCGGAAGATCGTCCCCACGTATTTCTCGGCGGACCAGTTGTCCAGCCAGGTGTCCTCGACCAGGCGGTACACGGCGTCGGTGACGTCGCCGTACCCTTCCCGGCCGGCCAGCCAGCACTCGTGGTGGAAGACGGGGTCGGAGAGCATGTGCAGCGCCGAGCGCACGTTGCTGCGCCAGCGCCACCACGGCATGTCGTTGAGCGGCATGCCGCCCATGGTGGAGGAGCGACGGCCGCGACGGGAAGTGTTCTCCGAACCTTGCTGCACGGTTGCCGATCGTACGTTCCCTCCCCGGGCCCGTGCGCGGCCCCCCGTAATTCACCTCCACGTCACCGTGCGTTGACCGCCCCACACCGAGGCGTTACCCGGGGACCGCAAAGGTTCATGCCCATGACCGGATGGCGACGCCTCACCTCCCCCCGTCCCTACGGATTCCTCACATCGGTGGCGGCCGGGGCGCTGCTGATGTCCGGCTGCGGCGTCATCCCTGGAGCTTCGGGGGGCTCCAGGGAGCCCGTCACCGTGATGACGTGGGCCCCCGACACCACGGGCGCCGACCTGGTGAACATGGCGGGCATGCCCGCCATGGCGCGGACCTACGCGCGCTGGATCAACGAGAACGGCGGGATCGACGGCCACGAGCTGAAGGTGCTCACCTGCAACGAGCAGGACACCTCGGCCGGGGCATCGAAGTGCGCCCGGCGGGCGGCCGACGCGGACGTGGCGGCGGTCGTCGGCTCGTACAGCCGGCACGGGCGGGCGTTCCTCGCTCCGCTGGAGGCGGCCGGGATCCCGTACATCGGCGGCTACGGCGCCTCGTCCGACGAGTTCACCAGCTATCTCTCCTACCCGGTCAACGGCGGCCAGCCGGCGCTCATGGCGGGCAACGGCGAGCAGCTGGCGGCCAGTTGCGAACGGGTCTCGCTCGTGCGGCCCGACACGCTGGTCGGCGACAGCATGCCCGGTCTCCTTGACGCGAGCCTCGGCCGCAGCGACCGCCCGGCGTCGTACGACATCAGTGCGGCCGAGGGGGCCACCTCGTACGACTCCGAGGCGGCCCGGGCCCTCGACAACGCGGGCGACGGCTGTGTGACCGCGGTGCTCGGCCAGGGCACGGAGACCTTCTTCGACTCCTTCCGGCGGCTCGAACCCGAGGGCAGCCAGGTGCGGATCTCGTCCGTGCTCGGCAGCGTCGGGCAGGGCCTCATCAACCGGTCGGGCGGCCCGGACAGCCCCTTCGAGGGGGCCCTCGTCACCGGCTGGTACCCGGAGTCCGGGGACTCCCGCTGGAACGAGATGCGCGAGGTGATCGAGAAGTACGCCTTCGGGGACAACAGGATCGACCCGACGGACACGGGGGTGCAGACGACCTGGATCGCGTACACCGCGCTGAAGGCGGTCGTCGAGGCGATGGACCGGCCCGACATCACGGCGGGCGGGATCTCCGTCAGCCTCAACCGCGGCACCGAGGTGGACACCGGCGGGCTGACCCCGGTCCTGCGCTGGCGCTTCCAGGACATGATCGGCACGGCCGCCTACGGCCGCATCGTCAACGGCAGAGTGACGTTCCAGGTGGTCCGCCAGGGGCGTCTGACCGCCGAGAAGAAGGGCTTCGTGGACGTCACGGAGACCCTGGTGGGCGCCCGGCCCGGCGCCTGACCCGGCCGCCCCGCCTCCGGTCCCCCGGTGGCCTCCGGGGAACCGCTCGCCGTCGCGTCAGAGCTGCGTGGGGGCCCGCTCGGTGAGCCCGTACTTCTGCGCGATGGTGTTCCACAGCCCGGAGGCCTTGCGCTTCTGGATGGTGGCGTCGCTGCTCGACGCACCGGCCTTGGCGGTCGCGTCGGTCGAACGGGCCTTGCCGCCCTTGCAGACCTTCTTGTTGTTCTTGGCCTGGCCCGCCCACGTGGCGTAGTGGTCGTCGGCCTCCGCCGATGCCTGCCACGCCTTGGTGAGGGAGTCCTTCAGCTCGGCGTTCTTCGGCAGCTGGTCGACGTTCAGCGACTCCAGCCGGGTCACCAGGTCCCGGCGCTGGGCCGCTGCGCCCTTCAGGTCGGTGGCCGCCTGGTCGAGTTCGCGGCAGGTCTTGATCTTCTCCACGGCGCTGATCACGGCCGAGCGGCTGTTGTTGCTGTCCGCGAGGAGCTTGTCGAGCTCCTGGGCCTGGGGCTCGGCGGGGTCGTCGGCGGCCTTCGGGGACGCCTCGCCCGCGGACGAGCTCTGCGCGGCCACCGGCTGCTTGTCGTCCGAGGCCTTGTCGTCGCCCCCGCTCATCAGGGCTCCGGCGCCCAGTCCGACGACGGCGCAGCCGACGACGACGGCCGCGATCAGCGGGATGTGCGCGGACCGCCTGCGCGGCGCTTCACCGCCCTGGTCCTGCTCGCCCGTGTCATGGCCCCCGTGCCCGCCGTGGAAGCCCTGGAGGCCCTGGAGGCCCGACTGGTACGGCTGGGCGGCCTGGGGCGGCTGCTGGGCGGCCTGAGGGCCCTGGTGGGGCTGGTGCGCCTGCGGGGGGCGCCGCTGCGGGGGCCCGTCGAAGCGGGGCATCTGCTGCGTGGCGCCCGCGGGCTCGTCGCTGCGGAAGAGGCTGTCGAACTCCGCGGGCGGCTGCCGGTCGCCCGGGGCTCCCGGCCGGATCCCGTACGGAGCGCCGCCGGGAACCGGGGGTATGTACTGGGTCGCGTCGGCGTCGGACGGCTGCCCGGGAGCACCGGAGGACTGCCCCAGGTACTGGGTGGACTCCGCCTGGCGCTCGGGCGGCAGCCCCCCGGGGAGGGGCCCGCCGGGAACGGGCGCGATGTACTGCGTGGCGTCCGCGTCCCCGCCCTGGCCCATGCCCTGCTGCCCCGTGGGCGCGGCCTCGGGCGGCAGGGGCTGGGCGAACTGCTGCGGCTGCTGCTGGTAGGGGTCCTGGTACGACTCCTGCTGGTACGCGCCCGGCTGGGAGGCGTACGGCTGCTGGGGCTGCTGGTACTGCCCCTGCTGCTGGTAGCCGCCCTGCTGGTGCTGCTCCGGTGGCAGCTGCCCCGGACCGTCCTGGTGCGCGGCCCCCGGCCCCCAGGGCTGGCCCCACGGCTGCCCGCCCGCGGGGACGGCCTGGTCCGGCTGCCCGCCCGCCGGCCCGCCCGCGCTCCAGGGGGCACCACCCTCCGCGGGCAGCACGACACCTTCGTGCGCGGGCCGTACAGCGGGAAGCTGCCGCTCGTCACCCTGTCCGCTCTGCGTCACCGGGACTCCTACGTGTGAACCTATGGAATCGTCGGCTCACGCTACCGGGTGTCCGGAGCCCGGCGCCAAGCGCCCAGGAGCGCTCACCACCCCTTCACACCGCGGGTAACACATGCGGCACCCACGGCGCTGTTCATGGTCAACTCGCCGAATACGCCGGTCAGGCGGCCTGCAACTCCAGCCTGGCGCCGAACTCCCGCACCGCGGGCTCGTCGGCGTACGGCTCGAACCGCTGCTGGAGGTCGTCGAGATATTCGGCACCCCGGCTGGAGCGCACCGTCCCCAGCAGTTCCATCGCCCGCAGCCCCGTGTGGCACGCCTGCTCCACCTCGCGCTGCTGCACCTGCGCGGTGGCCAGCAGCACCAGGCCGATGCCGCGGCGCCGGGTGCGGGACTCCGGGAGGGCCGCCAGGGCCTCCTTCGCCCGGCGGGCGGCCGGCTCGGCCTGCCCCAGGTCCCGGTGGCAGTGGGCCAGTTCGTCGGCGAGGTAGCCCGCGTCGAAGTGGCTGATCCAGTCCGGGTCGTCGCCCTTCTCCGGGTCGGCCTGCTCCAGCGCGGTCAGCGCGCGGCCCGCGGCGGCCTGGCAGGTGCGGGCGTCGCCCATAAGCGCGTGCCCCCGGGCCTCCGCCGCGTGGAACATCGCCTCCGCCCGCGGGGTCACCCGCCCCCGCGCCCCTTCCTGCGCGGCCCGCGCCAACTGGGCGATCTCACGCGGGTTTCCGAGCTGGGCCGCGAGGTGGCTCATCGACGCGGCCAGCACATAGCCGCCGTAGGCCCGGTCCCCCGCCGCCTGGGCCAGCCGCAGCGCCTGGATGTAGTACCGCTGGGCGAGGCCCGGCTGGCCGGTGTCCACGGCCATGTACCCGGCGAGCTCCGTGAGCCGGGCGACGGCGCCGAACAGCTCACGGCCGACCGATTCGCGGTACGAGCCCGAAAGCAGCCCGGACACCACGCTGTTGAGGTAGTGCACCAGGACGGGCCGCACATGCCCGCTGCCGAAGCGGTGGTCCAGATCGACGAGCGCGGCCGTCATCGCCCGCACCGCCGCCACGTCCGGCATGCCGACCCTGCTCCCGGCCGTCCGCGCCACCTGCGGGTCGGCGCCCGTGATCAGCCAGTCGCGGCTGGGCTCGACCAGGGCGGAGGCGGCCACCGCCGATCCGGACAGCAGGTCGCGGCGGCCCACGTCGCTGCGCCAGAGCTCGCAGACCTGCTCGACGGCGCCGAGCACGGTCGGCGCGAACTGCAGGCCGACGCCGGAGGCCAGGCTCTTGCCGTTGGCCATGCCGATCTCGTCGATCGTGACCGTGCGGCCGAGCTTGCGTCCGATCGCCTCGGCGATGATCCCCGGCGCCCGTCCGCGCGGCTGCTGCCCCCGCAGCCAGCGGGCCACGGAGGTCTTGTCGTAGCGCAGGTCGAGCCCCCGCTCCGCCCCGACCATGTTGACCCGGCGGGCGAGACCGGCGTTGGAACACGCCGCCTCCTGGATGAGCGTCTGGAGCCGTTCGTTCGGCTGGCGGGCGACGAGAGGCCTGGCTGCCATATTTCCCCCTGAGACCGCAGTGATTCGATGAGGAGATCACTGCCCGGCACGGCACAAGAAATGCGCATATTCATCTGTATCGGGTACGAGTGGTGGCGAGTTGGCACAGTCCTGCACCTGATTACCCCCACATCGGGGCCTTTCAGCCCACGCGCCCCCGGCCATGCATCCGTGCGCCCCATATGCAGGATCGATCCCTCCCGAAGGGCGCACGCGCGCCCGTAACCCTTCATTGCAAAGGGAGTTGAGCGGGGCGTGGAAGAGCCCATCGGAGTGACGGAAGCAGCCCGGATCCCCCAACAGCGAGGTGAGCAGCTGCGCGAGGCCGCCGCCTGGTACGCCCAGGAGCGGCACTGGGACGTGTTCCCCGGCACCTGGCTGGAGGCCGCCGGAGGGACGGAGCGCTGCTCGTGCGGTGACGTGGGCTGCGCCGCCCCCGGGGCCCATCCGGCCGGGCCCGACTGGGCGGGCCTGGCGACCGGCAGCGCCGCCGCGGCCCGCCGGATGTGGTCCAGGCAGCCGGGGGCGTCGGTCCTCCTGCCGGCCGGCCGGACCTTCGACGCCCTGGACGTGCCGGAGCCCGCCGGCTTCCTGGCGCTGGCGAGGATGGAGCGGATGGGCCTCGCGACGGGCCCGGTGACCCGCACCCCGGACCGCCGGATGCTGTTCCTCGCCCTACCGGGCGCGGCGGCCGAGGCGCCCGCGCTCGTACGGCAGCTGGGCTGGGACAGCGCCGCGATCGGCCTGGTGGGGCGCGGCGAGGGTCATTACGTGGCCGCGCCGCCGACCCGGGTGGCCGGCCGCGGCGCCGTGCAGTGGGCCCGCCGCCCCTCCCGCGCCGATCTGTGGCTGCCCGACGCCGACCAGCTGATCAGCCCGCTCGCGTACGCCTGCGCACGGGAGGCGGCCGACGCCCGTACCCGTCTTTCGTAGGGTGGTCCCCACACGCGGGGATATCGAAAGGCAGTGCCATGCCGGACCAGGCGGAGAGTGCGGGCGGGACGGACACGGCGGGTGTGGCTCCGGCGCCACCGCCCGCGGTGCGGGTGGAGGGGCTGTGGAAGCGGTTCGGGGAGCAGGTCGCGGTCGCCGGGATCGATCTCGACCTGCCCGCGGGCAAGTTCATCGGACTGGTCGGACCCAACGGGGCGGGCAAGACGACCACGCTCTCCATGGTGACCGGGCTGCTCAGGCCCGACATGGGGCGGATCGAGGTCGGCGGCCACGACGTATGGCGTGACCCGGTCGAGGTGAAGTCCCGGATCGGGGTGCTGCCGGAGGGCCTGCGGCTCTTCGAGCGGCTCTCCGGGCGCGAACTCCTCGGCTACACCGGCCGGTTGCGCGGGCTCCCGGGCGCCGAGGTGGACAAGCGGGCCACCCAGCTCCTGGACGTGCTGGATCTCGCCGGGTCGCAGCACAAGCTGGTCGTCGACTACTCCACCGGCATGCGCAAGAAGATCGGGCTGGCGTCCGCGCTGCTGCACAACCCCGAGGTGCTGTTCCTCGACGAGCCCTTCGAGGGCGTCGACCCGGTGTCGGCGCAGACCATCCGGGGGGTGCTGGAGCGCTACACCCGTTCCGGCGCGACCGTGGTGTTCTCCAGCCATGTGATGGAGCTCGTGGAGTCGCTCTGCGACTGGGTGGCCGTCATGGCGGCGGGCCGGATCCGCGCCCAGGGCACGCTGACCGAGGTGCGCGGCGACGCGGCCTCCCTCCAGGACGCCTTCCTGGAGCTCGTCGGCGCGGGCGCCCGGGACACCGGCGACTCCCTGGACTGGCTGGGCGGTGCCCGATGACGGTGCTGGACGCGCCCGCGGGTTCCGCCGTCCCGGCCGTGCCGGGCCGGGGCATCGTCCCCGTCTTCGTACGGCTCAAGCTGACGCTCCTGCGCAACGGGCTGCGCCAGTCGTCCGGGCGGCGCGCCGCCTATGTCGCCTCCCTCGTCGTCACCCTGCTGTTCGCGGTGGCCCAGGTGATCGGCCTGGTCGCACTCCGCGGCCATGCGCAGGCGGGCACCCTGGTGGTGCTGCTGACCGCGGTGGTGGCGCTGGGCTGGGCGGTCATGCCGCTGTTCTTCCCGAGCGGCGACGAGACCCTGGACCCGAGCCGGCTGGTGATGCTGCCGCTGCGGCCCCGCCCCCTGATCGGGGCGCTGCTGGTGTCCTCGCTGATCGGTATCGGCCCGCTCTTCACGCTCGCCCTGGCCCTGGGCTCGGTGATCGCGGTGGCGCACGGAGCCGCCGCCGTGGTCCTCGGCGTGGTCGCCGTGCCGCTGACACTGCTGGTCTGTGTGGCGCTGGCCCGGTCCGTCGCCACGGCCAACATCCGGCTGCTCACCTCGCGCAAGGGCCGCGATCTGGCGGTGCTCAGCGGGCTGGTGATCGCGGTGGGCATCCAGTTCGTGAACTTCGGCGCGCAGCGTCTGGGCCGGGCCGGCGGGCTGTCCTCGCTGGAGCCGCTCGCGGACGTGGTGCGCTGGCTGCCGCCGGCCTCGGCGCTCGGAGCCGTGGGGTCCGCCTCCGAGGGCGCGTACGGGACGGCGTTCGGCCAGCTGCTGGTCTCGGTGCTCGCGCTGGGCGGCCTGATGTGGCTGTGGCAGCGGAGCCTGGTGAAGCTGATGACGTCGCCTGACGGCTCCACGCTCGCCGCCGCCGAACCCTCGGCCCGCCGGTCGGGCGGGGACGCCTCCGGCTCCGGGCTCTTCTCGCTGTTCCCGGAGGGGCGCACGGGCCCGGTGATGCAGCGGAGCCTGCGCTATGTCGTACGCGATCCGAAGACCAAGGCGTCCTGGGTGACGGCGCTGGCGATCGGCATGATCGTGCCGGTGCTCAACGCGGTGCAGGGATCCGGGTCGGTGTACTTCGCGTGCTTCGCCGCGGGGATGCTCGGCATGCAGATGTACAACCAGTTCGGGCAGGACACCTCCGCCTTCTGGATGGTGGCGCTCTCGGTCTCCTCGACCAGGGACGCCTATCTCGAACTCCGGGCGCGGGCCCTGGCGCTGCTGCTGATCACCCTGCCGTACACGGTGCTGGTGACGGTGGTGACGGCCGCGGTGCTCGGCAGCTGGACGGCGCTGCCGGGGGCCATGGGGCTGTCGTTCGCCCTGCTGGGCGCGATGCTGGCGACGGGCGCCCTGGCCTCGGCGCAGTTCCCGTACTCCATCCCGCAGGACGGCGCGTTCAAGAACGTCGTGCCGGGTCAGGCCGGGCTCGCCTGGATCTCCATCTTCGGCGGCATGATCGCGGCCGCGGTGCTCAGCGGTCCCGTGATCGCGCTGACGATCTGGCTGCATGTGGCGGACCACCAGGACCAGTTGTGGCTGCTGCTGCCGGTGGGCGCGGTGTACGGGGCGTTCATCGGGTGGCTGGGCGTACGGCTGGCGGCGCCGCGCGCGGCGGGCCGGCTCCCGGAGATCCTGGCGGCGGTCAGCAAGGGCTGAGGGGCGGACCGCCGGGACGGGGCCGGGGTGCCGTTGCGTCCGGGGCGCCGGGACATCCTGATCGCCCGGACCGAACGGGCCGAACAGGCCGCCGGGGTCAGGGGCTGACGGCTTCCCGGTCGTCCCGGAAGCCGTCGCCGAGGCGCTCCAGGAAGGGCTCCACCGCCCTGCGCCAGCCCTCCGGCCGGTCGTAGTGGACGAGGTGGCCGGCGTCCTCCACCTCCGCGTACTGCCCGCGCGGCAGGACGCGGACCATCTCCTGGGCCTCGGCCCTGCCCAGCTCGCCGTCGATCCCGCGCAGCACGAGGGTGGGGCAGCGCACCTGCGCCAGCTCCTCCCAGTGGGCGTCGTAGACCCAGGTGGCCCGGGACGTCAGCATCTGCTCCTGGGAGAAGACGGGCCGCCAGCCGTCGGAGCTCTCGGCCATCACCTCGGCGAAGAACTCACCGCGCGAGGGGTTGGGCCGCTCCACCCAGGGGTCGTCCTCGCCGAACCACTTCCGTACGTCGGCGAGCGTCGCGAAGGGGAGCGGCCAGGAGTCGAACCAGTCCGCCCACTCGCGCTGCGAGGCCGCCCCCAGCGCGGACGCCCGCATGTCGCAGATGACCAGGGCCTTGACGAGGTCGGGGCGCTTGGCGGCGAGCTGCCAGGCGGTGAGCGCGCCCATCGAGTGCCCGATCAGGGTGACCGGGCCGAGGTCGAGCTGTTCGATCGCGGCCTCGGCGTCCGCGACGTAGGCATCGCGGGTGTACGGGCCGTCGGCGGGCTTCTCGCTGCGCCCGTGGCCGCGCTGGTCGAGGCCGACCGGCCGGTGCCGCTCGGAGAGCCAGCGGGCGGTGGAGGCCCAGTGCGTGGCCCGGCCCATCAGCCCGTGGAGCATTAAGACCCCGGGGGCGTGCCCGGCCTCCGCGCGCCCCTTGGGCGGATCGGCGAACTCCCAGGCCGCCAGGCGTACGCCGTCCGATCCGGTCACATCGATGCGCCGCACCATAGGTTCTGGCACCCCCTTCTCGTCCTCGATCACCGTGTGTGCGTGCACGCCAGACTATCGAACCTTTATTCGAAAACTCGCTTCCGGCTCGCAACATCCCACGTTTGAGTGACAGCGGTTCAGGATTGACGACGGCCCCCCAGGGGAGACCTTCTCCGGGAAGCGGACCACTCGGGGACAGGGGTCCGCGGGGACTGACCTCGAGAGCTCGGGGCTCCAGGTCAGCGCAGGGGAGGACCGGCCCCGGCACCTTCGGGCGCCGGGGCCTTCCACCGTTACGGAACGAACGGGTCCGCGCTCGGGGCGGACCACGGAGAGGGCTCGGCGACCGGCCGCCGGAGCGGTCCCACGGGTCACCGGAGCAGCCCGGCCGGCCACCGGAGCGGGGCCGTGGCCCTCCGGGGTGATTCGAACAGGGGCGCCGGAAAGCCCGGCAGCCACCTCCTGGTGCACGTGCCAGTGCGACGGGCGCATTCCCTGCTCCCTCCCCGACCGCGCGGCAGCCTCTGCCGGCACCCTCAGGTCATATGCCTGGCCACAGCCTGGCACGCGTTTCGCCCGGGCGCTGCGATTCCGGACGGAAAACAGAAAGCGGGCTTACCCGCCCACATCTGCACGTGCATCCGCACCGGCGCCTGCACGTGCGGGCAGGTCACCGGTGCGCACGAACGCGCTGCTCAGCGCTTCGCGACGAAGACGTGCGAGGCGACCTCGGCGTCCAGCTCGGCCGCCTCACCGCTGGAACCGACGAGCACGCCGCCCGCCGACTCCGTCACGCTGACGACCGAGCCGGGCTGCACGCCCGCCCGCCGCAGCGAGTACATCAGCTGTGCGTCGGTCTGGATCGGCTCACCGATCCGGCGCACCACCACGGTCTTGCCCTCCGCGCCCGGGTCGAGCTCGGCCAGGCTCACCATGCCCTCGTCCAGGAACGGATCGGCCTCGGACTTCTCGCCCAGCTCCTCCAGCCCCGGAATCGGGTTCCCGTACGGAGACTCCGTCGGGTGCCGCAGCAGCTCCAGAACCCGGCGCTCCACGGCCTCGCTCATCACGTGTTCCCAGCGACAGGCCTCGGCGTGGACCTGCTCCCACTCCAGGCCGATGACGTCGACGAGCAGACACTCGGCGAGCCGGTGCTTGCGCATCACCCGCGTCGCCAGCCTGCGCCCCTCCTCGGTCAGCTCCAGATGGCGGTCGCCCGCGACCTGGACCAGCCCGTCCCGCTCCATACGCGCCACCGTCTGGCTGACCGTCGGACCGCTCTGGTCCAGCCGTTCGGCGATCCGGGCGCGCATGGGGACCACGCCTTCCTCTTCGAGCTCGAGGATGGTGCGGAGATACATCTCCGTTGTATCGATCAGTCCGGACATACGTGCCCCTCGATGCTGTGACATGAAGTCGTCGTGCGATGGCCCTGCGCCAATTCTGACGCATAGCACCGACAACCGTGCCCCGCCGTCGGGAGTCCGTCCCCACGGCCCGCCCCGAGCGCTATTGACAGCCCACTGGTCCAGACCGCAACGTGATCCGCGACACGGGCACCGCACGGACCCCCGCCCCGCCCCACACCCCGCAGGAAAGGCCTCCTCGATGAGCGACAGCAAGCTCGCCGGTCAGTTCTTCGACGCAGCGATCGGCCTGCTGGAGCGGGTGCGCGACGAGGAGTCCGGATCGATCGCCGCCGCCGGGGCCGCCATCGCCGACACCGTCGCCGCGGGCGGCCGGCTCTTCGCGTTCGGCGCCGGGCACTCCTCGCTCGCCGCCCAGGACGTCGTCTACCGCGCCGGCGGACTGGCCCTGATGAACCTGCTCGCCGTACCGGGCACCGTCGGCGTCGACGTCATGCCGGCCACGCTCGGCTCCGCGCTGGAGCGGGTGGACGGCCTGGCGAGCGCCGTGCTCGACTCCAGCCCCGCCCGGGCCGGCGACCTCCTCGTGATCATCTCGCTCTCCGGGCGCAACGCCCTGCCCGTGGAGATGGCGCAGAACGCGCGAGCGCTCGGGCTGACGGTCGTCGGGGTCACCTCGGTCGCGTACACGACGGGCACCAAGTCCCGGCACGTCTCGGGCGGATTCCTCCGGGACCACTGCGACATCGTGCTCGACAGCAAGATCGCGATCGGTGACGCGGAGCTGAGCGCGGAGGGCGTCGAGGCGCCGTTCGCACCCGCCTCGACGGTCGTCACCAGCGCGTTGATGCAGGCCATGATGGCCACCGCGGCCGAGGAGCTCGTCGCCCGGGGGATCGAACCGCCGCTGCTGCGCTCGGGCAACGTCGACGGCGGCCACGAGTGGAACGGGCGCGTGATGCGGGAGTACGGCGACCGCATCTTCTACCGGCACTGAGGAGCAGCACAGGGCCGGGGCCCAGGCCGCCGGCCCCGGACCCCTCAGACTCCCGGCTTCGCCGTCAGCCGGGCCAGGTCGACCGCCGAGGCGACCCGGACCGCGACACTCTCCGCGTACATCACGTCGGGCCGCTCGAACGCGCCCCGGCTCGCCGCCCGCAGGAACGTCACCACGCCCAGCGTCCGCCCCCGGCTCCGCAGCACCGCGCACAGCGCGTGCACCGAGTCGCCCGGCCACTGGTGCTCCACCGCCCACGTCTCCCCCGCGCCCGCCGGCGCCACGGCACGCACGGAGCCCGTACGCTCCACGGCCTGCAGGGCCGGATGCCCCGGCGCGTACCGCACGGGGAGCGAGCCCCCGGAGACCGGCAGGCAGGGCCCCGGCGCGTCGGACGGCGTGGACGCGGCCCGTACGAGCTTCACCCCCACCGCCAGGTCCTCCAGCAGGTCCACCACCACATGGTCGGCGAACCCCGCCAGCGCGTAGTCCAGCGACGTCGTCGCCGCCTCCATGGGGTCCTCGCACTCCGCCGCCTGGCGGGCCGCCCGGTGCAGCTGGTTGGACCGGAACCGCACCCGGTCCGCGTCCTGCTCCGCGAGCTTCGCCGCCGTGACGTCCCGGAACAGCCATCCCACCCCCAGCGGCACGGGCTCCTCCGCCAGCGGCGAGGCCAGCCGCAGGAACCCGCTGCGCCAGCAGCGCCGCCGCTCGCCCTCGGCGGTCCGCAGGGTCACCCACAGCTCGGCCGGTGCGGACGGGGCGCCCTCGGCCAGCACATGCTGCAACGCCCCCTCCAGGTCCTCGACCCCCCGCACGATCAGCTCGCCCAGCGGCCGCCCCAGCAGCGTGGTGCGCCCGCCGCCCAGCGCCCGGGCGGCGTACGCGTTGACCACGGTCGGGCGCAGGTCGACGTCGACGGCGACGACACCCCAGGACGCGTCCTCGAAGAGGGACTCGCTGAGCGCGATGGACCGTTCCAGATCGATCTGCGCGTGCACCTCGCTGAACGCGCAGTACACCCCGGCGGGCTTGCCGTCCTCGCCGCGCACCCCCGACGACTGGGTCCGCACGAGGACGCGCCCGCCGTCCTTGCGTAGCAGGGCGAACTCGTGGACCTGCCGCCCAGGAGTCTCCATGACGGCGAGCAGCCGCCCCTGCACGTCCCCCGCGTCCGCGCTCCGTACGGCCCACCCCGCGAAGCCCCGGCGTCCGACGGCCTCGTCGGCGGTCCAGCCGAGGATCCGCTCGGCCTCACGGTTCCAGTGGGTGATGGTGCCGTGGGCGTCGAACGCGCAGAGCGCCGCGTCCATGCCGTCGAGCAGCGCGGCGAGAAGCCGGGATCCCGGGATCGCCGACGGCTCCCGCCCGGGGTCCTCGTCGGGGCCCAGCGCGTCGGTGGTCCCGGTGCTCCTGGAAGCACTCACTCCGTACCTCCTGCAGGGCGTATTCCGCTTCGCGTTCCGCATTGCCGCACGTCAGACCATTGAACTCGAACGTGAGCCACCACACAGCCACTTCCAGGAAATCCGGTGTCCACCGAGGGATCCGTTAATTCGCTTGTGCGGTACCGGGGGACGTTCCTAGGCTGTGGGCAGCGAAGAAAGGAGGTGTTCCGGAAGTGATTTCTTCTCGGACTCGTGAGGTGACTGCGGGCTGACGCCCGTCGTCGCGCTCTTTGCAGTGCAGGCCGGTCGCCGGCCAATCCCAAGCAGTCACCGACCCGCAGGCTCGCCGGTAAGTCCGGCCGGCTCCTCCGCAAGGAGAGACCAGAGCCTGCGGGTTTCTGCATGTCCGGGGCGTGCCCGCCCCGCCGGGGGCGGGGCCGGCCGCTCAGGCCCTCATGGGCAGAGGCGCTCCACGTGCCAGTCCGCGGCCGGGGTCTCGCGGACGTAGCGGAGCCTGTCGTGCAGGCGGTTCTCGCGGCCCTGCCAGAACTCGATCGCGTCCGGTACGACGCGGAAGCCGCCCCACTGCGGGGGTGCGGGGACCTTCTCGCCCTCCGGGTAGCGGGCGGCGAGCTCCTCGTAGCGGTCGACCAGCTCCTGGCGGGAGCCGACCACCGTCGACTGGTCGCTGGCCCAGGCGCCCAGCTGGGAGCCGTGGGGGCGGGTGCGGAAGTACGCGACGGTCTCCTCCCGCCCGACGCGGTCCGCGGTGCCCGTGACGATGACCTGGCGGGCGAGCGGGTGCCAGGGGAAGAGCAGCGAGACGTACGGGTTCGCCGTGAGCTCGCGGCCCTTGCGGGAGCCGTAGTTCGTGAAGAAGACGAAGCCGCGGTCGTCGTAGTGCTTGAGCAGGACGGTCCGGGACGACGGGCGGCCTCCGGGGCCGACCGTGGAGACCACCATCGCGTTCGGCTCGTGCAGCGCGCCGCCCCCGGCGACCTGGCGGAACCAGTGGGCGAACTGGTCCATGGGGTTCGCGGCGAGGTCCTTCTCGGTGAAGTCCTCGGAGCGGTACTGCTCGCGCATCGCGGCCGGATCGGTGGTGCAATCGGATGACGGGACGCGAGAGGAGGCGGAAGCGGAAGACGGAGTGGCATCTGCTGTGGGCACGGGGCCATCCTGCCGCAGCGGGCCGGAATCCCCCAGGGAGGGGCTCGATCCCCGGTCCGCGAGCCGCGTGGGCTGTGCCGGACGTCACCCTTCCCCGCGTCGTGGTAACCCGCCAGTATCGTGGAACGGCCTTCGTGGCCGTATCGCAGCCGCCGAGTCGAGGGAGCCGCCCGATGTCCGACTTCGTACCCGGACTTGAAGGAGTCGTCGCGTTCGAGACGGAGATCGCCGAACCCGACAAGGAAGGCGGCTCGCTCCGCTACCGCGGCGTCGACATCGAGGACCTCGTCGGCCATGTGTCGTTCGGCAACGTCTGGGGTCTGCTGGTGGACGGGGCGTTCAACCCCGGTCTGCCGCCCGCCGAGCCGTTCCCGATCCCCGTGCACTCCGGCGACATCCGGGTCGACGTGCAGTCCGCGCTGGCCATGCTGGCGCCGGTGTGGGGCCTGAAACCGCTGCTCGACATCGACGAGCAGACCGCGCGTGACGACCTGGCGCGGGCCGCCGTGATGGCCCTGTCGTACGTGGCCCAGTCGGCCCGTGGCCAGGGGCTGCCGATGGTTCCGCAGAGCGAGATCGACAAGGCGGGGTCCGTGGTCGAGCGGTTCATGATCCGCTGGCGCGGTGAGCCGGACCCGAAGCACGTCAAGGCCGTCGACGCCTACTGGACGTCGGCCGCCGAGCACGGGATGAACGCGTCGACGTTCACCGCCCGGGTCATCGCGTCGACCGGCGCGGACGTCTCGGCGGCGCTGTCCGGGGCGGTGGGCGCGATGTCGGGCCCGCTGCACGGCGGGGCCCCGTCCCGGGTCCTCGGCATGATCGAGGAGATCGAGCGGACCGGTGACGCCCGGGCGTACGTGAAGCAGGCGCTGGACAAGGGCGAGCGGCTGATGGGCTTCGGCCACCGTGTCTACCGTGCCGAGGACCCCCGGGCCCGCGTCCTGCGCCGTACGGCCCGTGAGCTGGCCGCGCCGCGCTTCGAGGTGGCGGAGGCCCTGGAGAAGGCGGCCCTGGAGGAGCTCCACGCGCGCCGCCCGGACCGGGTGCTGGCGACGAACGTCGAGTTCTGGGCGGCGATCGTGCTGGACTTCGCGGAGGTCCCGGCGCACATGTTCACGTCGATGTTCAGCTGTGCCCGTACGGCGGGCTGGTCGGCGCACATCCTGGAGCAGAAGCGCACGGGCCGTCTGGTGCGCCCCTCGGCGACGTACGTCGGTCCCGGCACCCGCGACCCGCGTTCGATCGAGGGGTACGACCAGCTGGCGGACCTGGGTAACTGACCTTTCCGGCCAAGGCAGTTGTTCCCCGGGGGCGCCGCCGTTCACCGCGTTAGGGTGACCGGCATGAGTCACTTCGTGTCGGGCGACTGCACGGTGCACTACGACGACCGGGGGCCGTCCGACGGCCTGCCGGTCGTCCTCGTGCACGGCCATCCGTTCAACCGCACCCTGTGGGCACCGTCCGTCGAGGCGCTGACGGCGGCCGGGTACCGCGTGATCACTCCGGATCTGCGGGGGTACGGCGCCAGCGACGTCACCCCCGGGAAGGTCTTCCTCTCCGGTTTCGCGGATGACCTCGCCGCGCTCCTCGACCATCTGGGCGTGGAGCGTGCGGTCGTCGGCGGGGTGTCCATGGGCGGCCAGATCACCATGGAGTTCCAGCGCAGCCATCCGCGGCGGGTGCTGGCGCTGGTGCTGTCCGACACGTCCGCGCCCGCCGAGACGGAGGAGGGCAGGGCGTTCCGCAATGCCCTGGCCGACCGACTGCTGGCGGAGGGGATGGACGGGTACGCGGCCGAGGTGATCGACAAGATGCTCGCCCCGTACAACGTCACGGCCCTGCCCGAGGTGGCGGCGCATGTGCTGGGCATGATCCGGTCCACCGACCCGGAGGGCGCCGCCGCGGCGCTGCGGGGGCGGGCCGAACGCCCCGACTACCGCGAGACGCTGGCCGGTGTGGAGGCGCCGGTCCTGATCGTGGTGGGCGCGGACGACTTCTACACCCCGGTCAGCAGCGCGGAGGACATGCGGCGCCTGGTCCCGCACGCCACGCTGGCCGTCATCGACCGGGCCGGACATCTGCCGGGCGTGGAGCAGCCGGGGCGGTTCAACGCGGCGCTGCTGGACTTCCTCCGTACGCGGGTGACCGGCCACGCCTGAGCCGCGGCCCTCCGCACCGGCGGGCCGTCACCGCTTCGAGGAGTGGTTCAGGATCCAGGCGACCGTCAGCAGCCCTCCGAGCAGGCCCAGTCCGAGCAGAGCGGCGGTTTCGAGGAACCGCGCGCCTTCCATGACACCCCGGATGGAGCCGGCGATCCCGCCGACCGCCATGCACATCCCGAGCACGAAGGTGCGTGAGCTCGTCGGCGCGGAGCGGTACCGGGGGCGCCGCCGGGGTGAGGGCGTGTCGCGGGAAGGGGTCATCCGTGCCTCCGGTGCCGTCAGTCCAGGGCGGCGTCGAGCAGGGCCGCCCACTGGGTGACCACCCTCTCGCGGCGCGCGGTGTCATCCGTCAGCAGGTTGGCGAGGCCGAGGCCGCGGGCCATGTCGAGGAGGCCCTGGACCGTTTCGCGTACGCCGGGGCGGGATTCGTCGGCGCCGAGGAGTTCCACGGCGATGCGGTGGGTCTCGCGGCCGACGCGGGCTTCGAGTTCGGTGACCCGGGGCCTCAGCTGGGCCTCGTTGGAGGCGGCCACCCACAGCTGGAGGGCGGCGCGGAAGAGGGGGCCGGTGTAGAGGTCGACGAGGGCGGCGAGGACCGCCGTGCGGCCCTGGACGGGCAGGGCGCGCAGGGCGGCGGAGCGTTCCTCGGCGACGTATTCGACGGCGCCGGTGAAGAGGTCCTCGCGGGTGGGGAAGTGGTGCTGGGCCGCGCCGCGTGAGACCCCGGCGCGTTCGGCCACGACCGAGACCGTGGAGCCCGCCCAGCCGTGTTCGGCGAGGCAGGCGACCGCGGCTTCGAGCAGCCGTTGCCGGGTGGCACGGCTGCGGTCCTGCTTGGGGGACTTCGCGGCGGACTTGGCTGCGGACGTCGCTGCGGCGGACTTCGCGGGGGGCTTCGAGGCGGGGGTTCTGGGGGGTGTCACAGCACCCATGGGGGATCCCGTCGTTCCAGGAAGGCCGTCATCCCCTCCCGTGCGTCGTCGGAGGCGAAGAGCGCGGCCGAGCGGGCGATGAGGTCTTCGGCGTGACTGTCGAAACTCTTCAGCACAGTAGCCGTGACCAGCTCCTTGGATGCTTTCAGCCCCTGCGGTGAGGCTCTGCGGAGTCCGTCGAGTACCGGTTCGAGCGCCTTGTCCACCTCCTCGGGTCCGGCGGCGAGCGTGATGAGGCCGATCCGGGCGGCCTCCGCCGCGTCGAAGCGTTCCCCGGTGAGGTAGTAGCGGGTGGCGGCGCGCGGGTCGAGGCGGGGCAGCAGGGGCAGGGAGATGACGGCGGGGGCGAGGCCCAGGCGGGATTCGGTGAGGGCGAAGGTGGCGTCCGGTCCGGCCGCCGAGATGTCGCACGCCCCGAGGAGCCCGAGGCCGCCGGCGCGAACGTGCCCGGTGACCCGGGCGACGACGGGCTTGGGCAGGGCGACGATCGCGCGCATCAGGGCGACGAACGCGGCGGGTTCGGGCGGTGCGGTCAGGTCGGCGCCCGCGCAGAACGTGGTGCCGGTGTGGGTGAGGACGACGGCCCTTACGGAGGTGTCGGCCGCGCACTGCGCGAGGGCCTCGGTGAGTTCGCCGACGAGGCCGGCCGAGAGCGCGTTGCGGTTGGCCGGGGAGTCGAGGGTGAGGGTGGTGATTCCCCGCTCGTGGACGGTGGGTGCCAGGGTCATCGCGCCTTCTCCCGGTCGCGCAGCTCGCGCCGCAGGATCTTGCCGGACACCGCGCGGGGTACGGCCTCGATGAATTCGGCCTGTCTGACCTTCTTGTACGGGGAGACGCGCTCGGCGACGTACGCGATGACGTCGTCCTCCGTGAGGTCGCCCCCGCCGGGTCCGCGCACCAGGTAGGCCTTGGGGACCTCGTTGCCGTCGGCGTCGTGGACGCCGATGACGGCGGCGTCGGCGATCGAGGGATGGGTGAGGAGGAGGGCCTCCAGGTCGGCGGGCGCGACCTGGTAGCCCTTGTACTTGATGAGTTCCTTGACCCGGTCGACGACGTACAGCCAGCCGTCCGCGTCGACGCGGCCGACGTCGCCGGTGTGCAGCCAGCCGTCCTCGTCGATCATGGCGGCGGTGGCGTCGGGGCGGCCGAGGTAGCCCTTCATCACCTGGGGGCCGCGGATGAGGATCTCGCCGTCGGTGCCGCTGCCCGCGTCGATGCCGGGGTCGGTGAGCGAGACGATCCGCATCTCGGTGCCGGGCAGCAGCTTCCCGACGGCGCCGGGCGGCGGGTTCTGCGCGTCGAGGGGGACGACGTGGGTGCCGGGCGAGAGTTCCGTCATGCCGTAGGCCTGCCGTACGGAGGGGACGCCGAGCCGTTTCGAGCAGGCGACGGCGAGTTCGGCGTCGAGCGGGGCGGCGGCGCTGACGATGTAGTCGATCGAGGAGAGGTCGTAGTCGCCGACGAGCGGGTGTTTGGCGAGGGCCAGCACGATGGGCGGGGCGACGTAGAGGCCGGTGATGCGGTGGGTCTGGATCGTTTCGAGGAACTGGGTGAGGTCGAAGCGGGGCAGGACGACGACCGTGGCGCCGTAGCGCAGTGGCCCGTTCATGAGGGCGGTCAGCCCGTAGATGTGGAAGAAGGGGAGGACCGCGAGGATGCGTTCGTTCTCGCCGAGGGGGACGAGGGGCCGCAGCTGCTCCAGGTTGGTGGCGATGGAGCGGTGGGTGAGCATGACGCCCTTGGGGGTTCCGGTGGTGCCGGAGGAGTACGGGAGGACGGCGATGTCCTCGGCGGGGTCGAAGGTGATGTCGGGTTCGGGCGCGGTGGAGCCCAGCATGTCGAGTACGGAGGTGTGGCCCTCGGCCTGGTCGCAGACGTAGATCTCCTGGACGCCGCCGGCGAGTTCGGCGGCCCGGCGGGCGACGTCGAGGAGGAGAGAGACGGTGACGATCCAGCGGGTGCCGGAGTCCGCCAGCTGTTTGGCGAACTCCTCCGGGGTGGCGAGCGGGTGGATCGTGGTGACGGTGGCGCCGGCCCTGGTCGCCCCGTAGAAGACGGGCGGGTAGGCGATGGTGTTCGGGCTGTGCAGGGCGAGGACGTCGCCCTTGCGCAGGCCGTTCGCGGCGAGGTGGGCGGCGATGCGCCGGTGGAAGGTGTCGAGCTGGCCGTAGGTGACGGTCATCCCGTTGGTGCCGTCGATCAGCGCGGGTGTGTCACCGAAGTCGGCGGCGCTCCCGAGGACCGCTTCGTGGATGGGTGTTTCGAGGGGCGTGACGTCTGCGTACTCGCTGTGGAACACCATTTCGGTCCCCTTCGACGCGGGTGGAGAGCCAGAATCGCCCCTGCCGGGGCGGATGGGGAGACCTGGGACGTGTCCGGACTCGTCGGGACGGCATTCCGGACGGTCCGCTGTCCGTGCGCCGTCCGTACGCCGTTCCGTGCGCCGTTCCGTGCGCCGTCCCTGCGCCGTCAGTACGACTTCGGCAGGCCCAGGGTCTGGTGGGAGACGTAGTTCAGGATCATTTCCCGGCTGACGGGGGCGATACGGGAGACTCGCGCCGCCGTGATGAGGGAGGCGAGCCCGTACTCGCGGGTGAGGCCGTTGCCGCCGAGGGTGTGGACGGCCTGGTCGACGGCCCTGACACAGGCTTCGGCGGCGGCGTACTTGGCCATGTTCGCGGCCTCGCCGGCGCCGATGTCGTCGCCGGCGTCGTAGAGCCGTGCGGCTTTCTGCATCATCAGCCGGGAGAGCTCCAGCTCGATGTGCGCCTGGGCGAGCGGGTGGGCGATGGCCTGGTGGGCGCCGATGGGGGCGCCTTTCCAGACGGTGCGGGTCTTCGCGTACTCCACGGCCTGTTCGAGCGCGTAGCGGCCCATGCCGATGGAGAAGGCGGCGCCCATGATGCGCTCGGGGTTCAGTCCGGCGAAGAGCTGGAGCAGTCCCGTGTCCGCCTCCTCCCCGACGAGTGCGCCGGCGGGGAGGCGTACGTCGTCGAGAACCAGCTCGAACTGCTTCTCGGCGGCCTGGAGTTCCATGTCGATCTGTGTGCGGGAGAAGCCCGGGGTGTCGCGGGGGACGATGAAGAGGCAGGGCTTGAGGCTGCCGGTCCTCGCGTCCTCGGTGCGGCCGACGATCAGGGTGGCGTCGGAGCTGTCGACGCCGGAGATGAAGACCTTGCGGCCGTTGAGTATCCAGTCCCCGCCGTCGCGGCGGGCGGTGGTGGTGATGCGGTGGGAGTTGGAGCCGGCGTCGGGCTCGGTGATGCCGAAGGACATGGTCAGGGAGCCGTCGGAGAGGCCGGGGAGCCAGGCCTGTTTCTGCTCCTCGGTGCCGAAGCGGGCGATGACGGTGCCGCAGATCGCCGGGGAGACGACCATCATGAGCAGGGGGCTTCCGGCGGCGCCGAGCTCCTCCAGGACGATGGAGAGTTCGGCCATGCCGCCGCCTCCGCCGCCGTACTCCTCGGGGAGGTTGACGCCGAGGTAGCCGAGCTTGCCGGCCTCTTCCCAGAGTTCGCGGGGGTGCTCGCCGTTGCGGAACAGCTCGGTGGCGTAGGCGCGGCCGAAGCGCTTGCCGAGGGCGGCGACGGCGGCACGGAGTGCCTGGTGCTCTTCGGTTTCGAGGACGGTGCTCATGGGGTCGTCTCCTCCTGGTGCGCGGATGCGTGCGAGGGGGCGTGCGCGGGCGCGGCGGCGTGCGAGGGCGCGGACGCGGTGACGTCGGTGGAGTGCGCGGGCGCGGTGACCTCGGTGGGGTGCGCGGGGTCGGGCGCGGCGTCCTGTGCACCGGGCGCCGCGTCCTGCACGACGGCGAGCAGGGCGCCGACCTCGACCTGGAGTCCGGGGGCGGCGTGCAGCGCGGTGAGGGTGCCGGAGGCGGGGGCGAGGATGCGGTGTTCCATCTTCATCGCCTCCAGCCAGATCAGCGGCTGCCCGGCCTCGACGGCCGCGCCCGGCGCGAGGCCGTCGGCGAGGCGGACGACGGTGCCGGGCATGGGGGCCAGGAGGGAGCCGGGCTCGGTGCGTGCGGCGGGGTCGGTGAAGCGGGGCAGGGCGGTGAAGGTGTGCGCGCCGGCGGCCGTGTGCACGTACACCCGGTCGCCGTGGGCGGTGACGGTGAAGTGCCGGGTCACCCCGCCGGTTTCGAGGGTGACCGTGTCGGGCCGTGCGGTGAGGACCCGCTCGCCGGACACGGGGGCCGGGGTGCCGTCTCGGCCGGTGCGGTAGGCGATCTCGTGCTCGGTGCCGTCGGGCTCGCTCCGGTAGCGCCTGGTCTGCGGCTGGGAGGCGAGGTTGCGCCAGGCGCCGAAGCGTGCGGGGCCCGGACCGCCGTGCCCCGCCGAGGCGGCGGCGAGCGCGGCGGCGGTGGCGGCGAGGCGGCGGGCCTCCTCGCCACCGGGGGCGGCGGACGTGGTCAGGGCGGCCAGGTGGCGGTCGTAGAAGCCGGTGTCGAGGCGGGCCGCGGCGAAGTCCGGGTGGCGCAGGGAGCGTACGAGCAGCTCCCGGTTGGTGACCGGGCCGTGGATGCGGGCGCGTTCCAGGGTGCGGGCGAGGAGGCGGACGGCTTCGGTGCGGGTGGGGGCGTGGGCGATGACCTTGGCGAGCATCGGGTCGTAGTGCACCCCCACGGTGTCGCCGCCGGTGTATCCGGTGTCGAGGCGGATGCCGGGGCCGCCGGGCACATCGAGGGTGAGCAGTGCTCCGGTCTGTGGCTGCCAGTCTCGCGCCGGGTCCTCGGCGTACAGCCGGGCCTCGACGGCGTGTCCGGTGGGCGGCGGCGGTGCGGTGGCCGGGAGGGCCGCGCCTTCCGCGATCCGCAGTTGCAGGGCGACGAGGTCGAGGCCGAACACGGCTTCCGTGACGGGGTGTTCGACCTGGAGGCGGGTGTTCATCTCAAGGAAGTACGGGCGCCCTTCGGCCGACACGAGGAACTCGACGGTCCCCGCACCCCGGTAGCCCACCGCCTGCGCGGCGGCGACCGCGGCGTCGTGCAGCGTCCGGCGGAGCGTGTCGTCGAGGCCGGGAGCGGGGGCCTCCTCGATGACCTTCTGGTGGCGGCGCTGGAGCGAGCAGTCCCGGGTGGAGAGCGCCCAGACCGTGCCCTGGGCGTCGGCCATCACCTGGACCTCGACGTGCCGGCCCCGTTCGACGTACGGCTCGGCGAAGACCTCGCCGTCCCCGAAGGCGGAGGCGGCCTCTGCCGAGGCGGCGGTCAGTTCGGCCTCCAGGGCGGCCAGTTCCCGTACGATCCGCATCCCGCGTCCGCCGCCGCCCGCCGCCGCCTTCAACAGCAGGGGCAGATCGGCGGTGGTGGCGTTCCCCGGGTCGACGGGGGCGAGCAGCGGCACCTCGGCGGCGGCCATCAGCTCCTTGGCCCGGGTCTTGGAGGCCATCAGCTCGATGGCTTTGACCGGCGGCCCCACCCAGAGGAGACCGGCGTCCTCCACGGACCGGGCGAACCCGGCGTTCTCCGAGAGGAAGCCGTACCCGGGGTGCACGGCGTCGGCGCCCGCCGCGAGCGCGGCGGCGACGACGAGGTCACCGCGCAGATAGGTGTCGGCCGGGGCGGCGCCCGGCAGGCGTACGGCGGTGTCGGCCTCCCGTACGTGCAGGGCGTCCGCGTCCGCGTCGGAGTACACGGCCACGGTGGAGACGCCCAGCTCACGGCAGGTGCGGAAGATCCGGCAGGCGATCTCGCCCCGGTTGGCCACGAGCAGCGTGCTGATCATGCGTACCCTCACATCCGGAAGACGCCGAATCCGCCCCGGGCGCCCTCGACCGGTGCGGTGTGGATGGCGGACAGGCACATCCCGAGGACGGTCCTGGTGTCGCGCGGGTCGATGACCCCGTCGTCGTACAGCCGCCCGGACAGGAACATCGGCAGGGACTCGGACTCGATCTGCTGCTCGACCATGGCGCGCAGTCCGGCGTCCGCCTCGTCGTCGTACGGACGTCCCTTCGCGGCGGCCGAGGCGCGGGCGACGATCGACAGGACCCCGGCGAGCTGCTGGGGGCCCATGACGGCGGACTTGCTGCTGGGCCAGGCGAACAGGAAGCGCGGGTCGTAGGCGCGGCCGCACATGCCGTAGTGCCCGGCGCCGTACGAGGCGCCCATGAGGACCGACAGGTGCGGGACCTTGGAGTTGGACACGGCGTTGATCATCATCGCGCCGTGCTTGATGATGCCGCCCTGCTCGTACTCCTTGCCGACCATGTAGCCGGTGGTGTTGTGGAGGAAGAGCAGCGGGATGTCACGCTGGTTGGCGAGCTGGATGAACTGGGCGGCCTTCTGCGACTCCTCGCTGAAGAGCACGCCCTGCGCGTTGGCGAGGATGCCGACGGGATAGCCGTGGAGGCGCGCCCAGCCGGTGACCAGGCTGGGCCCGTAGAGCGGCTTGAACGCGTCGAAGTCGGAGCCGTCGACCAGCCGGGCGATGACCTCGCGCGGGTCGAAGGGGACCTTGAGGTCGCCGGGCACGACCCCGATCAGCTCGTCCTCGTCGTACTTCGGTGGTGCGGCGGGGACCGGATCGGGGTGGGCCTTGTGCCAGTTGAGCCGGGCGACGATCCGCCGGGCCTGCCGCAGGGCGTCGTGCTCGTCGACGGCGTAGTGGTCGGCGAGGCCGGAGGTGCGGGCGTGCATCTCGGCGCCGCCGAGCGATTCGTCGTCGCTCTCCTCGCCGGTGGCCATCTTGACCAGGGGCGGGCCGCCGAGGAAGACCTTGGACCGCTCCTTGATCATCACGGTGTGGTCGGACATCCCGGGGACGTACGCGCCGCCCGCCGTGGAGTTCCCGAAGACGACGGCCACGGTGGGGATGCCTGCGGCCGACAGCCGGGTGAGGTCGCGGAAGAGCGCCCCGCCGGGGATGAAGATCTCCTTCTGCGAGGGCAGGTCGGCGCCTCCGGACTCCACCAGCGAGATGCAGGGCAGCCGGTTGGCGAAGGCGATCTCGTTGGCGCGCAGGGCCTTCTTCAGGGTCCAGGGGTTGGAGGCGCCGCCGCGCACGGTCGGGTCGTTGGCGGTGATCAGGCACTCGACGCCTTCCACGATCCCGATCCCGGTGACGAGCGAGGCGCCGACGGCGTGGTCACTTCCCCAGGCGGCGAGCGGGGACAGCTCCAGGAACGGGGTGTCCGGGTCGACCAGCAGCTCGATGCGCTCGCGGGCCAGCAGCTTGCCGCGCCCCCGGTGGCGGGCCACGTACTTCTCGCCGCCGCCGGCCAGGGCCTTGGCGTGCTCGGTGTCCAGCTCGGCGAGTTTCGCGAGCATCGCCTCGCGGTTCGCCGCGTATTCGGGCCCCGTGGTGTCGAGGGCGGTGGGCAGGACGGTCATGCGTGCACCTCCGGTCGGTCCAGCAGCCGTACGGGCACGGGGACGTGCCGGGACCGCAGCCACTCCCCCACCGCCTTGGCCTGCGGATCGAAGCGGGCCTGCGCGGCGACGCCCTCGCCGAGCAGGCCGTGGACGGTGAAGTTCAACGCCCGCAGATGCGGCAGGACATGGCGTACGACGGTGAGTCCCGCGGTCTCCGGCAGCAGTTCCTGGAAGCGCGCGACGGTCAGCTCGTGGGCCAGCCACCGCCAGGCGTCGTCGTCGCGGACCCAGACTCCGACGTTGGCGTCCCCGCCCTTGTCGCCGCTGCGGGCACCGGCGATCCGGCCGAGGGGGGCGGTACGGGCGGGTCCGGCGGGCAGCGGTTCGGGGAGGGCCGGCGCCTCCACCTCGTCGGGTTCCCGGCAGGCACCGGCCGCCGGCACGGCCTCGCGGGTCCCGTCGGGCAGTACGGCGACGTGCCCGACCTCGCCGGCCGGTACGTACGCGGCCTCGAACACCCCGTACGGCGCGCCCTTCCCGGGCGGGGCGGTCACATGGAAGCCCGGGTAGCTGCCGAGCGCCAGCTCGACGGCCGCCCCGGACACGGCCCGTCCGACGGCCTCCGCGTCCGGGTCGCGTACGACGAGCCGGAGCAGGGCGCTCGCGGTCTCCTCCGTCGCGGCGTCGGTCCGGTCGGTGCGGGCCAGCTCCCACCGCACCTCGGCGGGTTTCGAGCCGGCGCGGTCGAGGGCGTCGGCGAACTGGTCCTTCACGAGCCGGGCCTTGGCCTCGATGTCGAGTCCGGTCAGCACGAAGACGACCTCGTTGCGCCACCCGCCGAGCCGGTTGAGCCCGACCTTGAGGGTGGGCGGCGGGGCCTCGCCGCGTACGCCGCTGATCCGCACCCGGTCGGGCCCGTCCTGCGTGAGCCGTACGGTGTCGAGCCGGGCCGTGACATCGGGTCCGGCGTAGCGGGCGCCACCCGTCTCGTACAGCAGTTGCGCGGTGACGGTGCCGGTGTCGACGACGCCGCCCGTGCCGTCGTGCTTGGTGATGACGCTGCTGCCGTCCTCGTGGATCTCGGCGAGCGGGAAGCCGGGGCGGCGGACGTCGTGGTCGCCGAAGAAGGCGTAGTTGCCGCCGGTGGCCTGGGTTCCGCACTCCAGGACGTGCCCGGCGACGACCGCCCCGGCGAGGGCGTCGTGGGCGTCGGGCGCCCAGCCGAAGTGGGCGGCGGCGGGCCCGGTGACGAGGGCGGCGTCGGTGACCCGCCCGGTGACGACGATGTCGGCCCCGGCGCGCAGACAGGCGGCGATGCCTCCGCCGCCGAGGTAGGCGTTGGCGGTGAGGTAACCGTCGGGCACGGGCCGGCTGTCGCCCTCGACATGCGCGACGCGTACGGGTACGCCGGTACGGTCGGCCAACTCCCGCACGGCGTCGGCGAGTCCGGCCGGGTTCAGCCCGCCGGCGTTGGTGACGACCTTCACGCCGCGCTCGTGGGCGAGGCCGAGGCTCTCCTCCAGCTGTCGCAGGAAGGTCGTCGCGTATCCGCGCGCCGGGTCCTTGAGGCGGCTGCGGCCGAGGATCAGCATGGTGAGTTCGGCGAGGTAGTCCCCGGTGACGACGTCGAGCGGGCCGCCGGTGAGCATCTCGCGGAGCGCGTCGAAGCGGTCGCCGTAGAAGCCGGACGCGTTGCCGATGCGCAGCGGCCGGGTCACCGGTCCGCCTTCCGGGGGCGGCCGGGTCCTGCGGGCCCGGCGAAGGCCTGCGCGATGTCCAGCCACTGCCCGGCGTCCGGGCCGACGGCCTCGACGGCGAGGTCGTCGCGGTGGGCGCGCTGGGTGACGAGCAGGCAGAAGTCGAGGAGCGGCCCGGTGACCCGCTGGGCGGCGTCCTCGGGCCCGTACACGGTCAGTCCGCCGTCCTCGGCGCGCAGTTCGATGCGGAACTGCTCGGCGGGCGGCCGCATTCCACGTACGGCGTAGGCGTAGTCCCGGGCCCGTACGCCGATCCGGGCGACGTGCCGCAGCCGGGCGGTCGGCTTCCTGGTGACACCGAGGGCGTCGGCGATGTCCTGGCCGTGGGCCCAGGTCTCCATGAGGCGGGCGGTCGCCATCGAGGCGACGCTCATGGGCGGGCCGTACCAGGGGATCTTCGTCCCGGGGGGTGCCTCGCGCAGTGCCTTCCGGAGCCGGGCGCGGCCTTCGCGCCATTCCACGAGCAGCGCCTCGGGGGTCAGGGCGGTGACGGCCTCCTCGGCGGCCTCGTCGACGAAGGTCCCGGGTGCGGCGAGCGCCTTCTCGACCTCGGCGGCGAAGGCGTCGGGGTCGGTGGCGGCGGTCAGGGCCACCTCGTCGGTCCAGTTGAGGTGGGCGATCTGGTGGGCGACGGTCCACCCCTCGGCGGGGGTCGGCGCGGCCCACTCGGGGGCCTTCAACCCGGCTACCAGCAGGTCGAGTTCGTCGCTCTCCTCACGCATGTCGTCGAGCACGGCGGCGGTCACGGCCGATGCGTCGGGCACGGTGCGCTCCCCTCGGGGCGTGGCGGTGTGCCCCGGAGCATGCCAGCGCCCCAGGAAACAAGCAAGCATGCTTGCATGATTTTATGAGCGGTACGCGCCCTCCCGGGGACAGCGGCGGGATCAGTCGGCCCGGTAGCCCGGGACGGAGGGCCAGCGCACGGTCAGCACCACGGACTCCTCGTCCGCGCACCAGGAGTGGTCGACGCCCCGGCCCCAGACGACGTAGTCGCCCTGGCGCTCCAGCAGCACCTCGCGCCCGGGGAACCGCATCCGGAACCGGCCGCTGATCAGCACGAGCAGGGCGGTGCGCTCCTCGCCCCTGACCCACTCCGCGCGCCGGTCACCCCGCGGGTGGACGCCCCACTTGATCTCCAGGGCCTCGCTGTGGCGCGGGTCTTCCGGGTCCTTGAAATGGCCGAGCAGCCATCCCCGGTCCAGCGCCGCGTCCTCCGCCGCGTGACCCACGTACACGCCGTCGTTCATGACCCGGAACGTAACAGCCCGCCCGCTCCGGCTCACAGGGCGGACGCGGCCTGTTCCACCCTGCCCTACGTAGGGCAGGGTGGTAGTCTGGGGGCATGATAAAGACGACTGTGTACCTTCCGGAGGAGCTGGAAGCACGGCTGGACGCCGAGTCGTCGGCCACCGGTGTCAGCAAGGCGGAGCTCATCAGGCGGGGCATCGCCATGGTCCTCGACGACGCGGAACGGCCCAAGCGCAGCCGCAAGCTCCCGGTCTTCGACAGCGGACGCCCGCTCACCCCTGAGGCGATGGACGACGCGGTGTACGAGCACATCAAGGAACGAGCAGCGCGCCGTTGATCATCGTCGCCGACACATCCGCGCTCTACGCGGCTTTCGACACCGCACAACCGGAGCATTCGGGCGCCGCGAAGATCCTTGAGAACGAGTCGCTGGCCGTCTCCCCGCTGGTCGTCACGGAGCTGGACCACCTGGTGCACCGGGACCTCGGCTTTTCGGCGACCATGCAGGTCATGGAGGCACTCAACTCGCGGATGGCCGACGGGCAGTACAGACTCGCCGAACTGAAGCCGGCCGACCTGGCCGCCGCACACGACGTGCGTCGCGACTACGAGGGACTGCGGCTGGACCTCGCGGACGCGGTGGGTGTCGTCCTCGCCCACCGGTACAGGACCGACCGCATCTTCACCCTCGACCAGCGGGATTTCAGGGCCGTCAGGCCGCTGACGCCCGGTTTCACCGCGTTCCGGATCCTGCCCGTCGACGGCTGACGCCGTCCGCGGCCTACTCCGTGCGGTCGCCCTCCGCCTGCGAGGGTTCGGTCCGGGGGACGTCGGGGTGGGTGTCGGCGGCGGTGCCGCGCACGGCCGGGTCGTCGCGTTCACCCTCCGCCTGCGAGGGCGTGTGCGCGTACAGCCCGTCGTACTCGTCGGTTCCCTTCACGGATCCCATGCGCGGGCCTCCTTCCTCCGCTCCCTTCCATCGTGCCCCCCGGCCCCGCTCCCCGCGCGCTCGCTACTGGCCCTTCGACGCCGCCTCGGCCATCTTCGCCGTGGTGCTGGCACCGTCCAGCGCCTCGCGGATGATGTCGGCGTGACCGCTGTGGTGGGCGATCTCGCGGAAGATGTGCCACAGGACGCGGCGGACGGTCCAGACGACCGGCTCGGGCGGCGACCAGGGGTAGGCGGGCAGCGTGACCTCGCGGTCGAGGTCGGCCTCCTCGCGCACCGTGCGGTCGAAGGCGGCCGCCGCCGTGTGGAAGGCCTCCAGCAGCCCGGCCACGGTCTCGGTGTCGGTCATCCGGTTGCCGTCGGGGTCGAGGTCCGCCCAGTCGATCTTGGCGGGGGCGGTGCCCTCGACGACGTCGAGCCAGCTGCGCTGCACGCTTCCGAGGTGCTTCAGGAGTCCGCCGAGGGTCAGCTCGCTGACCGTCGTCCGGGCGCGGGCGCCCGCGTCGTCGAGTTCCGCGACGGTGTAGAGAAAATTGGTGCGCTGATCGGTCACGAGCGCGAGCAGGTCGTCGCGTTCAGGCATGGGCGTTCCTCCAGATCGGCCGTCGCGACCACCCTAGGAGCGGATGCCCGGCCGCGCAGGCGGAACGGAACAGGTCCCCGGAAGTGGCGCGCTCACCCCTTCCGGGAGCGCCGTGTCTGACTGCGTACGGCGCCCATGCTCGCGCCGATGACCAGGGCGATGGCCAGCGCGTCGGTGGTGGAGAGTGCCTGGTCGAGCAGGAGGAAGCCCGCCGTGGCCGCGATGGCCGGTTCGAGGCTCATCAGGATCGCGAAGGTGGGCGCGGGCAGCCGCCGCAGGGCCATGAGTTCGAGGGTGTACGGAAGGACCGAGCTCAGCAGCGCCACGGCCGCCCCGAGCCCCAGGGTGCTGGGGACCAGGAGCTTCGAGCCGGACTCCATGATGCCGAGGGGCAGCGAGAGGACCGCCGCGACCACCATGGCCAGCGCCAGCCCGTCGGCCTGCGGGAAGCGGCGCCCGGTGCGGGCGCTGAAGACGATGTACGCCGCCCACATGGCGCCCGCGCTCAGGGCGTACACCGCGCCGACCGGGTCCAGCCGGTCGAAGCCGCCGCCGCTGAGCAGGACCACGCCGCCGAGCGCCAGGACCGCCCAGAGGAGATTGACCAGGCGGCGGGAGGCGACGACGGACAGGACCAGCGGGCCGAGCACCTCCAGGGTGACGGCCGCGCCCAGCGGGATGCGGTCGACGGCCTGGTAGAAGAGCGTGTTCATGCCGCCCATGGCGACGCCGAAGGCGAGCACGGTGCCCCAGTCGGCGCGCGAGTGCCCCCGCAGCTTCGGCCGGCACACGACGAGCAGCACGAGCGCGGCGGCGGCGAGGCGCAGGCTGACGACGCCGAGCGCGCCGGCCTTCGGCATCAGCAGGACGGCGACCGCCGCACCGAACTGCACGGAGAGCCCGCCGGCCACGACCAGCGCGACCGGACCGAGTGCCGCTCTCCGGGCGCCGGGGCGCCCGGGCCGGCCGTGTCCGGGCTCGTCGAGAGCGGACACCGCCTCGGGTACGGCAACGGCAGCTGCCGGCTCTGCGGCAGCACGCGGGTCATTCACCGGGAACCTTCCATCGAGTTCAATACAGTGCACCAGAAGGTTTACAGTACGGCACCGGGACGGCGTCGGTCACCTCCTTAAGGTAGGGACCCGCGCGCCTCCCGTGAAATGCCGATTGCGCTCCCGTTATGCTCCGCAGGCATGAGCACTGGACAGGGCACGGGCAGCGGTGGGCGCGCCATCGAGGTCCGGCATCTGCGGGCCTTCCTCGCCGTCGCCGACGCGGGCAGCGTCACCCGCGCCGCCGCCCGGCTCCGGGTCACCCAGCCCGTCGTCTCCCGCACGCTCGCCGCCCTGGAGCGGCACCTGGGCGTCCGGCTCGTCGACCGCTCCACCCACCACCTCGCCCTCACGCCCGAGGGCGTCGCCTTCCGCGACAGGGCGGCCGCGGCGGTGGGCGCCTTCGACGAGGCCCTCGACCCGGGACGGCTGCACGCACGGCCCCTGCGGGTGGGGCACGCCTGGTCGGCGTTCGGCCCGTACACCACGCCGTTGCTGCGGACCTGGCAGCAACGGCACCCGGGGACCCCGCTCGAACTGCTGCGCATCGACGACCGCACGGCCGGCCTCACGCGCGGGGAGGTGGACGCGGCGCTGCTGCGCGGGCCCGTGGACACCCCGGGTCTCGTCACCGAGGTGCTGTTCACGGAGGCCCGGGTGGCGGCCGTCGCCGCCGACGGCCCGCTCGCCGCGCGCGCCTCGCTGTCGCTGGCCGATCTGGCCGGGGACGCGGTCGTCCTGAACACCGTCTCGGGCGCCACCACGCTCGCCCTGTGGCCCCCGCACACCCGGCCGGCGGCCACCGTCACCGTCGCCAACACCGACGACTGGCTCACCGCCATCGCGGCCGGGCGGGGCGCCGGGGTCTCGGGGGCGTCCACCGCCCAGATGCACCCGCACGCGGGGGTCGCCTATCTCCCGCTGGACAACGCCCCCGCGCTGCCCGTCCTGCTGGCCCGCCGTGACGGGCCCGGCCATCCCGCGCTGCCCCGACTGGCCGCGCTGGCCCGGGAGATCGTCGCGCGTGAACAGCGGACACGGCCGCGAAATTCCGGCGCCGAGCGGGAATGAAGGCCTGACGTACGGGAGTTGGGGGTTCCTGTACCGGTCGGGTCATCACTCCAGGGGGCGTTCCATGACGGACACCGTCGACACCACCATCACCGTGCGGGGCACGGTCGCCGCGGGCTTCGAAGGCGTACGGGAGGAGTACGCCGCCGTGCTCGCCGCGGACCACACCGAGCCGGGCAGCCAGCTCGCCGTGTACCACCAGGGGCGCCTCGTCGTCGACCTGTGGGCCGGCGAGGGCATCACCGGGGACTCGCTGCCCGCCGTGTACTCCTCGACCAAGGGAGCCGCCCATCTCGTCGTCGCGCTGCTCGTCCAGGACGGCGTCATCGATCTGGAGCGTACGGTCGCGTCCTACTGGCCGGAGTTCGCCGCCGAGGGCAAGGGCGAGCTGACCGTGCGGGAGCTGATGTCGCACCGTGCCGGACTGATCTGGGCGGACGGCGGCTTCGGCGTCGAGGAGCTGGCCGACGACCGCGTCATCGCCGCGCGGCTGGCGGGCCAGCGGCCGTACTGGACGCCGGGCACGGAGGCCGGTTACCACGCGCTGACGATCGGCGCCCTCACCGGCGAGGTCGTACGGCGGGCCACCGGGCGGTCCATCCAGGAGATCTACGAGGAGCGGGTCCGCGTCCCGTACGGGCTGGACCTCCACCTGGGTCTGCCCGAGGAGCTCGAACCCCGTTACGCGCACATCCGGCCCGGCGTGGCCACCCCCGAGCAGGCCGCCGAGGCCGCGGCGAACCCGGTCGACCTGGACGGCCTGATGGCGCTCGCCTTCGGCTTCGCCGAGGACCCGCCGCTCGACCTGGTCGCCCTCGCCAACACCCGGGCGGTACGCGCGCTCGGCCCGGCCTCGGTCGGCGGGGTGGGCTCGGCGCGCGGCCTCGCGGGGATGTACGCGGCGGCCGTCTCCGGGCTGGACGGCCGGGCACCGCTGCTCACGCCGGAGACGGTGGCCGAGGTGGGCCGGGTGCGGTGGAAGGGGACCGACGTGGTGACCGACGTCGCCGACCCCTTCGCCCTGGGCTTCGAGGCGCAGCGGGGCCACTACCCGGCCCTGGGCGAGGGCGCCTTCGGGCACTCGGGGGCGGCGGGCTCGCAGGCGTACGCCGATCCCGTCAACGGCGTGGCCTACGGCTACACCCGGCGCCGCTTCGCCCTCCCCGGCGGGGCGGCCCCGGAGAACGAGCGGCTGTCGGCGGCGGTGAGCGAGGCCGTCGCGAAGCTCTGACGCCGGTGTGCCAGAAGCCGTCGGGTGGTCAGCCGTCGAGGCCCTCCGCCAGCACCTCGGCGAGGTGGCGGGCCCGGCGGCCGGCCAGCTGGTCCAGCTGGGTGCGGCAGGAGAAGCCGTCGGCCAGCAGCTCCGTGCCGGGTTCCGTCGCCCGTACGGAGGGCAGCAGCTGGTCCTCGGCGCAGGCCACCGAGACGTCCCAGTGGCCCTTCTCGAAGCCGAAGTTGCCGGCCAGCCCGCAGCAGCCGCCGCTCAGCTCCCCGGTCAGCCCGGCCTTCTCGCGGAGCCGGCGCTCGGCCGCGTCGCCGAGCACCGCGTGCTGGTGGCAGTGGGTCTGGCCGGCGATCCGGCGGTCCAGCCGAGGTGGCGTCCAGTCGGGGGCGTACTCCTCCAGGTACTGGGCCAGCGTGCGTACGGACGCGGCGAGCCGGGCGGCACGCGGGTCGTCGGGGAGGAGCTCGGGCAGGTCCATGCGCAGGGTGGCGGCGCAGCTCGGTTCCAGGACGACGACGGGGGTGCCGGGGGCGTGGTCCAGCCGGTCGAGGGTGCGGCGCATGACGGCGCGGGCCGCGTCGAGCCGGCCGGTGGACACATAGGTGAGACCGCAGCAGACGCCCCGCCGGGGCAGTACCGGGGTACGGCCGGCCGCCTCCAGGACCCGGACCGCCGCCCGGCCGACCTCCGGTGAGAGGTGGTCGGTGAAGGTGTCCGGCCAGAGGACGACGTCCGGCCCGGCACCCGGGGCCCGGCGGGTGCGCACCCAGGAGCGGAACGTCCGCCGTGCCAGGACCGGGAGCGTCCGGTGCGGGTCGATGCCGCCGAGCCGTCTGGCGAGGGCGGCGAGGGGTCGGACGCGGGCGAGGGCGTTGAGCAGGCCCGCGAAGGGAGCCGCCAGCCGCAGCCACCTCGGGAGGCCGCCCATCGCGTAGTGCGCGGCGGGGCGCGGCCGGCCCTTGTAGTGATGGTGGAGGAACTCCGCCTTGTACGTGGCCATGTCGACGCCGACCGGGCAGTCGGTGCGGCAGCCCTTGCAGGACAGGCACAGGTCGAGGGCGTCCCGTACCTCCGTGGACCGCCAGCCGTCCGTGATCACCTCGCCCGCGAGCATCTCGTGGAGCAGCCGGGCGCGGCCCCGGGTGGAGTGGGCCTCCTCGCCGGTCGCCCGGAAGGAGGGGCACATCACGTCCGGACCCGCCGTCTGCGTACGGCACTTGGCGACCCCGACGCAGCGGCGTACGGCGGCCGAGAAGTCGCCGCCGTCGTGCGGGTAGCCGAAGGCGACGTCCACGGGGCGGCGGGGGAGCACGGCGAAGCGGAGGTTCTCGTCGAGCCGTGCGGGGCGGGCGAGGATGCCGGGGTTCAGGCCGCCGTCGGGGTCCCAGAGGTCCTTGAAGCGGGTGAACAGGCCGACCATCTCGTCCCCGTACATCCGGGGCAGGAGTTCGGCCCTCGCCTGCCCGTCGCCGTGTTCGCCGCTGAGTGAGCCGCCGTGGGCGACGACGAGGTCCGCCTGGTCCTCGGAGAAGCGGCGGAAGCGGGCGATGCCGTCGTCGGTGAGCAGGTCGAAGTCGATGCGTACGTGGATGCAGCCGTCGCCGAAGTGCCCGTACGGGGTGCCGCGCAGGCCGTGTGCGGCGAGCAGGGCGCGGAAGTCGCGGAGGTACGGGCCGAGGCGGGCCGGCGGTACGGCGCAGTCCTCCCAGCCGGGCCATGCCTCTCCCCCACGTCCGGCTCCGCTCCCGCGGGAGGTGCCCCCACCGTCGGGCATCCGTGTCGCGGTGCCCGCCGCGTCCTCGCGGATGCGCCACAGGGTCCGCATCGCCCCGGGCTCGGTGACGACGGTGGAGTCGAGGGCGTCGGCGGCGCGCAGGATCCGGGCCGCGTGGGCGTGGGCCTCGGCGGGGGTGTCGCCGCCGGTCTCGACGAACAGCCAGGCCCCGCCGCGGGGCAGACCGGCCGGCTCGCGTACGAGGTCGGCGGCCATGCCCTCGACGGTGAGCGGGCCGTACGGGAGGAGGCCGGGGGCGGCTTCGGCGGCGGCCGCCTCGTCGGCGTACCCGAGGACGGCGAGCGCGCGGGCGCCGGGCGTCGCGACGAGGCGGACGGTCGCCTCGGTGACGACGGCGAGGGTGCCCTCGCTGCCGCAGAGGGCGGGGTCGGGGCCGTGCTCGGGGAGCAGCGCGTCGAGGGCGTATCCGGAGATACGGCGCGGGAGTTCGGGGAAGCCGGTGCGCAGGAGGGCGAGGTGGTCGGCGGCGAACGCGTGGAGGCCGGGCGGGGCGTCGGGCAGGCCCCGGCCGAGGTGGAGGGTCTCGCCGCCGCCGTAGCGCACGACGCGGAGGCTGCGGAGGTTGTCGGCGGTGGTGCCCCAGGCGACGGAGTGCGCGCCGCAGGAGTTGTTGCCGATCATGCCGCCGAGGGTGCAGCGGCTGTGGGTGGAGGGGTCCGGGCCGAACGTCAGGCCGTACGGGGCGGCGGCGGCCCGCAGGTCGTCCAGGACGACGCCGGGCTGGACGACGGCCGTGCGGGAGGCGGGGTCCAGGTCGAGGATGCGCCGCATGTGGCGGGTGAAGTCCAGGACGACTCCGGTGCCGGTGGCCTGGCCCGCGATGGAGGTGCCGCCGCCACGGGGAACGACGGGGGTGGCGTGCTCGCGGCAGATGCGGAGGGCCTCGGCGACGTCCGCGGTGTCGCGGGGGGCCACGACGGCGTGGGGGACGCGGCGGTAGTTGGACGCGTCCATGGTCGTCAGGGCGCGGGCGGTCGCGTCGGACTCCACGTCGCCGTGGAGGGCCTGGGCCAGGGCGCGGGTGAGGTCGGTGGCGGGCATGGGGCCAGCATGCCGGTCGTGGGGGCGGGGGTGGGGTCCTCAGGCGCCGGACGGGCTGGGCGTGCCGCGTCCGCGTGCCGCGTCAGTTCGCCCGGACCTTGCTCCAGGGTTCCGTCCTCAAACGCCGGACAGGCTGGAGTGGCCCGGCTGACGGGGATTGCCCGGGCCCGCTGGGAGTGGCCGGCCCGGGTGGGGCGGGTTACTTCGCGCAGACCGCCTTGTCCGCTTCCACTCGTTGGATGTTGTCCGGTGCCTTCTGCGGGGCCGAGAGCGGGCTGCCCGCCTCCGTGAAGTCCGGGCCCAGGGTCAGCACCATCGGGTCCATCGCGCCCGCGTCCGTCGTCGTCGGCTTGAGGGCCGAGGCCGACAGGCCCATCATGTCGGCCAGCCGCCGGGCCTGGTCCGCCTGGTTGGGGGCGTAGACGAGCTGGGTCTTCTTCACGTCCTCGGGCGCGTTCGCCTTGTTCGTGGACTTCAGCACGCCCTCCTCGTTCTGCAGCCAGTCCAGGGCGCTCTGCGCGGAGCCGGGAGGCGCGCCGCCGTTGTAGACGTCGACCCGCACGTCCGCCGCGTCGGCCATCGCGCCCTTCAGCTTGGCGTCGTTCTTGGCCTTCGCCGCGGCCTTCTCCTGCTTCTCCACCGCGGTGAAGGAGACGTCCCCCCGCATCATCGAGAAGACCTGCGGAGCCTTGGACTTGTCGAGGATGACGGTCGCCTTGTCGTCCGGGTTGTCCAGCACCGGGACCGTGGTGAACGTGATGTTCTTCGGGTCGACCGACGCCAGCTCCATGCCCAGCTTGCGGAGCTGGTTTATGTCCGCGATCTTGTCGTCGACGGTGAGGGCCTTGGTGGCCGCCTCCGCGAGCGTCCACATCTTGGTGGGGCTGGTCAGGGTGTCGTTCGACTTCAGCTTGCGCATCAGCGAGCTGAGGAACTGCTGCTGGATCTCGATGCGGCTCAGGTCGCTGCCGAAGCCGACGGAGTGCCGGGTGCGCAGGAATGCCAGGGCCTGCTCGCCCTCGAGGGTGTGCTCCCCTTTGGTCAGCTTGAGGTGGGAGTCCTTGTCGTCGATGTCCTTGGCGAGGCAGACGTCCACGCCGCCCACCGCGGTCGTCAGGGACTTGACCGCGTTGAAGTCGGCCACCATGAAGTGGTCGACCTCCAGGCCGGTGAGCTCGGTGACGGTCCGCATGGTGCAGCTGGGGGTGCGGTCGGACTGGCCGAGGCTGGTGTTGAAGCGGTCGCCGGTGGTCGCGGGGATGTCCTTCTTCTCCCCGCTCTCCAGGGTCGTCGGACAGTTCGGGATGTCCGTTATCAGGTCACGCGGGATGCTCAGCGCGGTCGCGTTCGTACGGTCCTTGGAGACGTGGAAGAGGATGTTGGTGTCGGCGTGGCCGACGCTGCCCGCGTCCCCGTAGCCCTCGTTGCCCTCGCCGGTCCGCTTGTCGGTCCCGATCACCAGGACGTTGATCGCGCGGTCCTTGCTGAAGCCACCGGTGCCGGCCCCGTCGGTGGAGACGGCCGTGATGTTCCCGTTGAAGTGCTGGTACACGAGGTAGCCGGCGGTGCCGGTGCCCACCAGCAGGAAGGCGAGCACGCCGCCGGTCCACACCAGGGCCTTCTTCCTGCGGGACTTGCCGGGCTTCGCCTTGCGGCGCCCGGTGGTGGGTGCCGCCGCCCGGCTGCCCGCCTTCCGCCCCTCGTCCCGGCCCCCGCGTCCGCCGCCGGCGGCCCGGCGGCCGCCGCGCTGGCCGGGCACCGAGGCCCGGTCGCCGGACGGTGCCGCCTCCGGCTTCGGCCTGCGGCGCGGCCCAGGTGTTCTGGCCCCGGACGTACCGGCCGGTGCGGACGATCGCCCTGAGGAAGGGGTCAGTCGCAGTTCGTAATCACCGGTGTCGGGGTTGAGTACCCACTGGTCTGCGGGGTCGATGCCCTCGTCCCGCCCACGGCCTTGCGCGTCCACGGTTGCTGCGTCCTCCGTCGGGGCCACGCGGCGCCTCCCCCTTCAAGGCGCGCGGTGTGTCTTACGGCAGTGCCGACCTGGGAGGGCGGCTGCACCGGAGCGCTCACACTAGCTGGCCACCGGCCCACGAGCGACGATCGTGACAAATCAAGCCCCCCACAGGGGACGTACCTCCACATTCGCCACTAGTCACCCACCCGACACGCTGCCCACTCCCGCGCACACGCGTCCCAGCACACGAAAGGAACCGTTTCAAGCCAGATTTCATACAGAAGTGGCCACAAGGAATCCCCAAACAAGTCGCCAATTCTCCTATAGTTGCCGTGACTTGATCAGGAACAATCAGCTCCAGTTGTGGTTCTTTCACCGGCACCGCACCGATGTGTCCCGATTGTCCCTCCGCCGCACCTGCCCCTCCCGCCGCACCGTCCGCCCCGAGGACTCCGATTGCGCCCTTCACTCCGGCCGACCGCACTCGCCCTGCTGATCTCGGCAGCCGTCACCGGTGCTCTGTGCCTGTGGGGCGTCACCGCCGCTCCCGACGCGGCGCGGGCCCCGCTCGCCTGGGGGACGGGCGCCGCCGCCCTCCTGCTGTCCGTCGCGGTGGCCGTCGCGGTCCACACGCTCGCCACCGCCCGTCATCTGCGCGCCCTCCGGGCCGCCGACGCGGAGCGCTTCACCGCCGAGACCTCCCGCCTCGTCTCGGCCTCGGCCGCCGAGGCGCAGCGCTTCACCGCGGAGACCGCCCGGATCAGATCGGCCGCCTCCGCCGAAGCCGCCCGTGCCACCGCCGAGGCCGACGAGCGGGTCCAGCGGGTGACCGCCGAGGCCGCCGAGCAGCACGAGCGGCTCACCGCCGAGACCGCGCGGCTCACCGCCCGCGTCCGGCGCAGCGAGACCGAGCGTTCCGCCGCCATCGCCGCCTGCGCCAACGCGGCGGGCCGGATGCAGGCCCTGGCCACGAGCATGCTGGCCGACCTGCGCGAGATGGAGCACCGGCACACCGCCGAGGACGTGCTCGGTGATCTGCTGCACCTGGACCACCGCACCGCCCAGGCGGGGCGGCTCGCCGACTCCATCGCCGTGCTGACCGGGGCGCGTTCCGGGCGCCGCTGGGCCAAGCCGATCGTGATGGAGTCGATCCTGCGCGGCGCCATGGGCCGTATCGGCGGCTACCAGCGCATCCGGCTCCACTCGACCAGCGATGTCGCCATCGCGGGCCACGCCGCCGAGGGCGTCATGCACGCCCTGGCCGAACTCCTCGACAACGCTGCCAACTTCTCGCCGCCCACCGCCGAGGTGCACGTGTACGTCGAGGAGGTGCCGGCCGGCATCGTCGTCACCGTCGAGGACAGCGGCCTGGTGATGAGCGATGTGCAGCTGCGCCGCGCCGAGAGGTCCGTGTCCGCCGACAACCAGGACCTCACGGCGCTCTCCGGCACCCGGCTCGGCCTCGCCGTGGTCGGCCGGCTGGCCAGGAAGCACGGGCTCACCGTCTCCTTCCGGCCGTCGGCGCGGGGCGGTACGGGAGCCCTGATGATGCTGCCTCAGGAGCTCATCTCCCGTACGTCCGTGCCCCTGCCCGCGCCCGCGGCTCTCCCCGAGCCCGCCCGGCACCCCGAGCCCGAGCCGGACCACGCCACCCCGGACGCGGGGAGCCGGCCCCGGACGGCCGCCCCCGCCGACGCGGACTCCCCCGGATCCGCGTCGCACCGGGGCGCCGCGCCCGGGCAGCCCGAGCCGCCGTCCGAGTCGGCGTCCGAGTCCACCGGCGCGGTCCCGCAGTTCGGTGAGAGCGGACTGCCCAAGCGCCGCCGCGGCCGCACCCTGGCCGCCGCCGAAGCCCGTACCGCCACCCCCGGCGAAGCCGAAGCCCCCCGGCCCCGTACCACCGACCCGAAGGTGCAGGCTGCCCGTTTCAGCACCTTCAGCCAGGCGGTACGAGCCAATTCCCCGCACCCGGAAGGCAACACCCGATGAGCGCGACCACCGACGAGAAGCTGAACTGGCTGCTGGAGGGGCTGCTCGACCGCACGCCCGGCGCCCGGCACGCCCTCGTCCTGTCCCGGGACGGCCTCAAGCTGTGCCGCACCCCCGAACTCTCCGTCGACCAGGCGGACCAGCTGGCCGCGATCTCCGCCGGCATCCAGAGCCTGTCGCACGGTGCGTCCATCGAGTTCGGTGACGGCACCGGCGGCGTACGGTCCGCGATGACCGAGTTCTACGGCGGGGTGCTGTTCATCGTCGAGGCGGGCGCGGGCGCCCACCTGGCGGTCGTGGCGGCGGAGGACTCCGACGTCGGCCTCGTCGGCCACAACATGAGCGAGCTCGTCGAGCAGCTCGGCGAACACCTCGTCGCCCCGCCGCGTGACGCGGCGGCCCCGGCCACGGAAACCGCGGACGCATGACAGCCGTCCCGCGCCCCCGGCCCGGACGCGACGACGACCCGGACCGGCTGTACACCCTGACGGGTGGCCGCAGCCGGTCCGACTCGGCCGCGTTCGACCTGGTGACGCTCGTCGTCGCCGAGTGCGAACCGAACCCCGGGATGCAGTCGGAGCACGTCGCGATCCTGCGGATGTGCACCAGCCCCACCGCGGTCGTCGAGATCTCGGCCACCCTGAATCTGCCGGTCAGCATCGTGCGCATCATGCTGTGCGACCTGCTCGACACCGGCCGGATCAGCGCCCGCCACCCCCGTACTGCACGTGTCGCGGACCGGCTCCCCGACACCGACACCCTGGAACAGGTGCTCGTTGGACTCCGCAACCTCTGACCGTGCCGCCCTGCAGGCGACGGCCGACAACGGACTGAAGATCGTCGTTGTCGGCGGCTTCGGGGTCGGCAAGACCACCATGGTCCGATCCGTGAGCGAGATCCGTCCGCTCAACACGGAGGAGACCATGACCCGCGCGGGCGAGGCCGTCGACGACCTGGACGGTGTGCACTCCAAGTCGTCCACCACGGTCGCCTTCGACTTCGGCCGCATCACGCTCGACGCGCGGTCGGTCCTCTACCTCTTCGGCGCGCCCGGTCAGGAACGCTTCTGGTTCCTGTGGGACCGCCTCTTCTCCGGCACCCTGGGCGCCGTCGTCCTCGTCGACACCCGGCGGCTCGCCGACTCCTGGTACGCGATCGACCGGCTGGAGCACCACGGCACGCCGTTCATCGTCGCGTGCAACGACTTCGGCGGACCGCTCCACACCGAGCAGCAGATCCGCGAGGCCCTCGACCTCTCCCCCGACGTCCCGCTCGTCGAGTGCGACGCCCGGGACCGTTCCTCCAGCAAGTACGTCCTGATCACGCTGGTCGAGCACCTCCACGCGCTCTCCGTCGCCCGGTCGAAGGGCGCCGACGCGGCGCTCACGGGCGGCCAGGGCGCCGCGGCGATGACCCCGGAGCGCACCCCGTGACCCAGTGCCCCGTACCCCACGGTTCCGTCCCCCTGTCCGGGCCGCGGTTCCAGACGGACCCCGTGCAGCTGTACCGGGACATGCGCCGCGACCAGGGGTCCGTGGCCCCCGTGGTGCTCGACGGCGACATACCCGCCTGGCTGATCCTCGGCTACCGCGAACTCCACCAGGTCACCAACGACCCGGTGCTCTTCAGCCGGGACTCGGACCTGTGGAACCAGTGGGAGCACATCCCGGACGGCTGGCCGCTGCGGCCGATGATCGGGCGCAAGCAGCCGTCGATCCTCTACACGGTCGGTGAGCGGCACACCGTCCGCGCGGCCATGATCAGCAACGCGCTGGAGGCCGTCGACCCGTTCGCGCTCAAGCGGTACGCCGAGGAGTTCGCCGACGACCTCATCGACGGCTTCTGCTCCACCGGCCGCACCGACATCATCGCCGCCTACGCGATGCTGCTCCCGGCCCGTGTCCTCGCGAAGATCTACGGCTTCAGCGACGAGGTCGGGGGGCCGCTCGTCGGCGCGCTCAACGACATGATCGACGGCCGTGAGCGGGCCCTGGCGGGTCAGCAGCATCTGGGCGGGGCCATGTTCCAGCTCCTCGCGGACAAGCACGCCGAGCCCGGCGACGACGTCGCGACCCGGATGCTGGAGGACCCGGGCGGCTTCACCGACGAGGAGGTCGCCCAGGACCTCATGGTGATGATGGCGGCGGGCCACCAGCCGACCGCCGACTGGATGGGCAACTCGCTGCGGCTGATGCTCACGGACGACCGCTTCGCCGCGTCGCTGTCCGGCGGCCGTCACAGCGTCGCCGAGGCCATGAACGAGGTGCTCTGGGAGGACACGCCCACCCAGAACGTGGCGGGCCGCTGGGCGTCCCGCGACACCCACCTCGGCGGACGCCACATCCGCGCGGGCGACCTGCTGCTCCTCGGCATCGCCGCCGCCAACGGCGACCCGCAGGTACGCACCGACGGCTCCGCCCTGACCGGCGGGAACAACGCGTTCCTCTCCTTCGGGCACGGCGAGCACCGCTGCCCGTTCCCGGCGCAGGAGACCGCGGAGGTCATCGCCCGTACGGGGATCGAGGTCCTCCTGGACCGGCTCCCGGACGTGGACCTCGCCGTCCCCGAGGACCAGCTGACCCGGCGCCCGTCCCCGTGGCTGCGCGGGCTGACGGAGCTGCCGGTGCACTTCACGCCCACTCCCGCCCTTGGAGGCCAGAAATGACCCGGATCGCCCTCGATCCCCTCGTCGCCGACCTCGACGCCGAGAGCGCCGCGCTGCGTGCCGCCGGCCCGCTGGCCGAGGTGGAGCTCCCCGGCGGGGTGCACTGCTACGCGGTGACGCACCACGCCGAGGCGCGGCAGCTGCTCACCGACAGCCGTGTGGTCAAGGACATCAACGTCTGGAACGCCTGGCAGCGCGGCGAGATCCCGATGGACTGGCCGCTGATCGGGCTCGCCAACCCGGGCCGCTCCATGCTGACGGTCGACGGGGCCGAGCACCGCAGGCTGCGCAGCCTGGTCGCGCAGGCGTTGACGGTGAAGCGGGTGGAGCGGCTGCGGGCCGGCATCGAGGCGCTGACGAACGCCTCCCTCGACCGGCTGGCGGCGCTGCCCAAGGGTGAGACGGTCGACCTGAAGGCGGAGTTCGCGTACCCGCTGCCGATGAACGTCATCAGCGAGCTGATGGGCGTGGACGCGGCCGACCACCCCCGGCTGAAGGAGCTGTTCGAGAAGTTCTTCTCGACGCAGACCCCGCCGGAGGAGGTCCCGCAGATGATGGCGGACCTCGGCACCCTGTTCACGAAGATCGTCGACGACAAGCGGGCGAACCCGGGCGACGACCTGACCAGCGCCCTGATCGCGGCCTCCGAGGAGGGCGACCACCTCACCAACGAGGAGATCGTCAACACGCTGCAGCTGATCATCGCGGCCGGTCACGAGACCACGATCAGCCTGGTCGTCAACGTCGTCGAGGCGCTCCAAACCCACCCCGAGCAGCGCAAGCGGGTGCTGAGCGGCGAGGTGCCCTGGGAGAACGCGATCGAGGAGACGCTGCGCTGGAACACGCCCACCTCGCACGTCCTGATCCGGTTCGCGACCGAGGACATCGAGGTCGGCGACAAGGTCCTGCCGAAGGGCGAGGCCCTCATCGTCTCGTTCGGCGCGCTGGGCCGTGACGAGAAGCAGTACGGGGAGACCGCGGGCGAGTTCGACGTCACCCGCTCCCCCAACCGCCACATCGCCTTCGGCCACGGCCCGCACGTCTGCCCGGGCGCCGCGCTGTCCCGGCTGGAGGCGGGGGTCGCCCTGCCCGCACTGTACGAGCGCTTCCCGGACCTGGACCTCGCGGTTCCGGCCTCCGAGCTGCGGAACAAGCCGATCGTGACGCAGAACGACCTGTACGAGCTCCCGGTCGACCTGGGCTGACCGCGCGCCGGTCCCGTCGGCCACGGCGCGGGGCGTATGTCCCACCGGTCCGGAGCGCGTGTCTCACCGGACGGACACGGTCCTCGACCGCTTCCGGGAGGGACTACGCTCCGGACCGTGGCTGACATCCAGATTCCCGCAGACCTCAAGCCCGCCGACGGACGTTTCGGCGCCGGGCCCTCCAAGGTGCGGACGGAGGCGGTCGACGCGCTGGCCGCGACCGGCACCTCCCTTCTCGGTACGTCCCACCGCCAGGCTCCCGTGAAGAACCTGGTCGGCGAGGTACGTGACGGCGTACGCAGCCTCTTCTCCCTCCCCGAGGGTTACGAGGTCATCCTGGGCAACGGCGGCTCCACCGCCTTCTGGGACGTCGCGACGCACGGTCTGATCGAGTCGAAGTCCCAGCACCTGAACTTCGGCGAGTTCTCGTCGAAGTTCGCGAAGGCCGCCAAGCTCGCCCCGTGGCTGGCCGACCCGACCGTCATCGCCTCGGACCCGGGCACCCACCCGGACCCGAAGGCCGAGGCCGGCGTCGACGTCTACGCGCTGACCCACAACGAGACCTCCACCGGTGTCGCCGCCCCCGTCAAGCGGGCCGCGGGCGCCGACGAGGGTTCCCTCGTCCTGGTGGACGCCACCTCCGGTGCGGGCGGCCTGCCGGTCGACATCACCGAGACGGACGTCTACTACTTCGCCCCGCAGAAGTCCTTCGCCTCCGACGGCGGCCTGTGGATCGGCGTGTTCTCCCCGGCGGCCCTGGAGCGCGCCGCGCGCATCCACGCCTCGGGCCGGCACATCCCGGAGTTCTTCTCGCTGCCCACGGCGATCGACAACTCCCTCAAGAACCAGACGTACAACACCCCGGCGCTGGCCACCCTCTTCTTGCTGAACGAGCAGCTGAAGTGGATGAACACCCAGGGCGGCCTGGACTTCACGACCGGCCGCACGGCCGCGTCCTCGCAGCACCTGTACGGCTGGGCCGAGGAGTCCAAGTACGCCACCCCGTTCGTCACCGACCCGGCGAAGCGTTCGCAGGTCATCGGCACGATCGACTTCGAGGACGGCATCGACGCGGCGGCCGTCGCCAAGGTGCTCCGCGCCAACGGCATCGTCGACACGGAGCCGTACCGCAAGCTGGGCCGCAACCAGCTGCGCGTGGCGATGTTCCCGGCGATCGACCCGGCGGACGTCCAGGCGCTCACCGCCTGCATCGACTACGTGATCGACAAGCTCTGACGGTCACCCCGTCCG
>NZ_JAERUC010000141.1 GCF_016745505.1 Streptomyces silvae
CGATGAAGAAGCACCAGCGCCAGCCGAGCCACGAGGTGTCGGTGATGAACCCGCCGAGCAGCGGCCCGCCGACGGTGGCCACGGCCATGACGCCGCCGAGGTAACCGTTGTACCGGCCGCGCTCCTTGGGGCTGATCATCGCGGCGATGATCACCTGGACGAGCACCTGGAGCGCGCCCATGCCGAGGCCCTGGATCACTCGGAAGCCGATGAGCTGCCCGGTGGACTGGGCGAAGCCGCAGGCGATCGACGAGACGACGAACAGGCCGATGGCTATCTGGAGCAGCAGCTTCTTGCTGAACAGGTCGGCGAGCTTGCCCCAGATCGGGGTGGAGGCCGTGGAGGCCAGCAGGGTCGCGGTGACGACCCAGGTGTACTGGGACTGGGTGCCGTTCAGCGATCCGATGATCTGCGGGAGGGCGACCGAGACCACCGTGCTGCTGATCATCGCCACGAACAGCACGATCAGCAGCCCGCTCAGGGCGCGCATCACGTGGCGGTGGTCCATGGGCGCGGCCTCTGCGGGCGCGGCCGTCTGTGCGCTCACGCGCAACCTCCGGGGCATTCGAGGGTGTTCGGGAAGGAAGGGTGCAGCAGAAAAGGGGGAGCGGAGAGGAAGGCTTCATCATACATGCACAGTGGGCAATTTTGCTCACTGTGCAACTTCCCTGGTCGCACCGATGCGCCGCGTAGATAATGGGCGTATGGAAAGCCCTGTGGGACTGCGGGAACGCAAGAAGGCGGCCACGCGGCAGGCCGTGCACGAGGCGACGATGCGGCTGACCGTCGAGCTCGGCTTCGACCAAGTGACGGTGGAGGCGGTGGCCGACGCGGCCGGCATCTCCCGCAGGACGTTCTCGAACTACTTCACCAACAAGGAGGACGCCCTCCTCTACGGCGAGGAACAGCTCATCGGCTCACTGGTGCGCGCCATCAGGGACCGCCCCGCCGACGAGCCGGCCTGGACGGCGCTGAGGGCGGCGGTGACGGAGTTCTCGCGACGGGTCGAGCCCCCGGAGCGGGAGTGGGCCGTGCGCACGAGGCTCGCCATGCGCCACCCCTCGCTCCTGGCCCGCCAGCTCGCCAATCACGCGGAGCTGGAGCGTGACCTGGCGGACGCCATAGCCGTACGGAAGGGCCCCCGGAACGGCCCGGTCCGTCCGGCGGTCCTGGCGGCCGCGTTCCTCTCGACGCTGCGGATCGCGATGCGCATGTGGATCGAGGAGGACCTGGCCCGGGCGCCCGGCGAAGTGATCGACGAGGTCCTCGAAGAGATGGCGCGAAGCTTCGACTGACAGCGGCGCCCGGGCGCGCGGGGTGGGGCTCAGATCACGACCCGGTAGTGGGTGGTCAGCCGGCCGTCGTCGCCCAGGACGTGGAAGGCGAGGCCGGGGGGCTGCTCGCGGTCGGCGGGGCGGTCGCCCTCCCAGGGCATCCGCAGCGTCCAGGTGATCGCCGGCCCCACGATCAGGGGGCGCCCCGCGAAGACGGACGCCGCCGCGGTGTGGGCGTGCCCGGTGAGGACGGCGGCGACCCGCGGGTGTGCGTCGAGCAGGGCCGCCAGGTCACCGGGGCGCTCCAGCATGCCGGAGTCGGGCAGCGGGTGGTGGAGTTCGACGGGCGGCTGGTGAAAGGCGATCAGGGCCCGCTGCCCCTCGGGCAGTCCGGCCAGCGTGGAGTCGATCCAGGCGAGCGTCCGCTCGTCGAGGCGCCCCTCGTCGCGGCCGGGGATGGTGGAGTCGCACATCAGGATCGCCACGCCCGCGATGTGGTGGACGCGGTTGACGGGCCCGGCCTCGGGCGCCTCCCCCAGCAGCGCCTTCCGGTACGCCGGACGCACGTCGTGGTTCCCGGGGCACGGGAGGACCGGGAAGGGCGCGGCCAGGATCCGCGCGGCCTCCTCGTACTCCGCCTCCGCCCCGTGGTCCGCGATGTCCCCGGTGACCAGCACGGCGTCGACGGGGCGGGGCAGGGCCCTGAGGTGGTCCATGACGCGTACGGCGCGCCGGGTGGCCCTCTCGGTCCCGTCCAGGTGCAGGTCACTGATCTGCGCGAGCAACAAGGCCACGACTCCCCCTAATGCTTGTTTCCAGTTATCCGTTAGAGACCATAGGGTGTGTGCGCCACGGCAATCAACCGGTACGGGCAGGAGCGGGGCCTCATGGAGCGCTGGGCGGCACTGGAGCTGGCGAGCACGATCCGCCACGACGGCGAGGGCGGGGTGACGGACGATCTGGCCACGGTCCAGGGCCTGGAGGACTGGATCGCCCACCACCGGACGCTGCTGGACGACCACGTCCCCGCGTACGGGGGAACGGTGGACGAGGACCTGCGGCTCCGCGTCGTGGAGGTACGGCGCGCGGTGCGGGCGCTGTTCGCCCGCGCGGTCAGCCCCGCGCGCCCCAGCCCCCCGGACGCGCACCGGCTGATGCCGGTGGACCGCGCCGTGGCCCACCTGAACGCGACCGCCGCGCTGGTCCCCGTGGTCCCCCGGCTGGACTGGCCGCCCGAAGGCCCCCCGGTGACACGCCTGTCGGCGACACGGGACGACCCGCACCCCGTACTCCTCGCGGCGCTCGCGCGGGCGGCCGTCGACTTCCTCGGCGGCCCGCAGCGCGACCGGCTGCGGGCCTGCACGGCACCTCGCTGCGTGCGCTACTTCGTGAAGGGCCACGGCCGCCAGGAGTGGTGCAAACCCGCCTGCGGCAACCGCGCCCGCGCGGCCCGCCACTACGACCGCCACCACCGGCCCCAGGGCGCCCGGGACGAAATCTGAAGGGACCAAGGACAGTTGCCCGCGATGCGGAGGGCGGCGGAAGTGCCGAAACCCCTGCCGGTATCCACCCGCCGCAGTCAGCAGACCGTGCCCGGGCCGGCCGCCGTGGCCCGGAGGTGGGCCGCCGCATGGACATTCACGCCTGGAATCCGATGGACGCTCCGTATGGAAACGGGCCGCAATACTCAGGACCAGCGCATGGCGGCCCTCGTTGGTGAACTCTCCATGCGGACGACGACTTCCGGCGCTGGTGGGGCGACACCACATCGCCACCCGGAGCAGGGGCAGCAAGATCCTGCACCACCCCGTCGCCGGTGAGCTGACCTTCGACTGCGACGCCCTCACCTGCACGACCGACCCCGACCAGCAACTGGTCGTCCGGACCGCCGAACCGGGCATCCCCTCCCACGACGGCCTGCGCATCCTGGCCTCCTGGGCGGCGGAGCACCCCGAGCCCAGACTGGAAAACGGGCCTCCGGCGTAGCCGATGCCGAGTGGCCCGGCTCTATGCGTCGAAGTCGTACTCAAGGACGTAGGAAGCGGAGTCGAGCGTCATCTCGTTCACCTCGACGGGTCGGCCCTCGTCCGCGAACGCAGTGCGACAGATCAGCATGACGGGAGTGCCTGTCGAGAGTTGCAGGTCGTCCGCCTCGGCCTTGGAAGGCATACGCGAGCGAATCTCCTCCCGGAAGTGGACGGGCTTGAAGCCCAGTTCGGCGAGTCGTGCGTACACGCCTCCCGGGCCCGTGTCCTCTCGGGTGACCGCGGACCCTGCGACCAGTGAGGCGGGGAGGTACGAGGTGGCCAGGAGAACCGGCTTGCCGTCCAGCACGAAACGGCGACGACGTACGCAGACAGGACTGCCCGGCTCCATTCCCAACACTCCGGCAACGCGGTCGGGCACCGGTTCCTCCGTGACTCTCACGTTGTCCACCACGAGGACACGGCCCCCGGTCTCCGCCGCCCAGACCGAACGGCCCTCACCCCACTGCGACTGAGCCAGCCGCGTGATGCCCCGGCGTCTCAGAGGGCGAAAGGAGCGTACGAACACCCCTGCGCCCTGCCGGGACTCGGCAATGCCTTCGTTCTGCAGGAGGCCAAGGGCCTGGCGGGCGGTCATGCGCGCCACTCCGTGGTCGGCCATCAGATCATTCTCGCCCGGCAGCCGATCGCCAGGGCCGTAGCGCCCGACCTGAATGGCATCCCGCAGCGCATCCGCGATGCGCTGGTACTTCGGCTGCCTCTTGGCGCCTTCGGTGGCCATGAATGATCTCTCCCTCGCCTCTCTGGACAGCCTAGAGGCTGCTTCCACGAATGGAACGTGCGTCCCCACGCATGGAACGCGGCCGGCCTGGCACCTACCAACTCGCCCTCCGGCCCCACGGAGCGGCACACCCTGGAGGGCGTCTTCACTGATATCTCTAGAGAGGTCGTCGCGTAGCGATGACTCCGGAGGGACTCACTCATGCCATCGTCCAGCGCTGGTTCCGTACGGATGACACTGCGGGTGTCGCGCGATTCCGGCCGGACATGGGGGCCTCCCACCGAGACACGCGTAGGCGATGAGCGGGTACCACCGGACACCCTCGGCGGCTTCCCTCCATGCGCCTGCCAGCGTCGCGTGGAGCGGGACCAGCGCGCTTCCTTCCGGATGGCGCCGTGATTCGGGGCACGCATTGGCGCCGCGTGCCGCCGGGCCTGGCGCTGGAAGCGCGGGAGCGGTCGACCTCGGGCTACGTCGACAGTGCTGCGCAGTGCCAGCTCTCGGCGCACAACACCGGTGAGCACCACGGCCTGCTCGATGACCTGGAGTACGGCACCGCGCTGTGGCTCCGCTGGAGCGAGACCGCAGTGGCCCTGGCCGCCCTCCCGGACTGCCCCGCCGTCGGCCCGGGCCCTGACGGCGAAGGCTGTTGCCTGTTCCTCGGCCACACCACGCCGCACACCTGGGCAGACATGGACGAAGAGGTTAGCGCAAGTGAAGACCGGCCAAGCCTGATCCAACCGGGCCCCGCACACTGATACGGCTTCGGGCCGACGGGACGGACCCGCCGGCCCGAAGCCGTGTACACGCGCCTCGACGGCGCTGACCTGTGCTTACAGCACCGGCAGCAGGTTCTTCAGCTCGAAGGCCGTGACCTCGCTGCGGTACTCCTCCCACTCCTGCTTCTTGTTGCGCAGGAAGAAGTCGAAGACGTGCTCGCCCAGCGTCTCGGCGACCAGTTCGCTCTTCTCCATCAGCGAGATCGCCTCGCCCAGGTTCTGCGGGAGCGGCTCGATGCCCATCGCGCGGCGTTCCGAGTCGGAGAGGGCCCAGACGTCGTCGTCGGCGCCGGCCGGGAGTTCGTAGCCCTCCTCGATGCCCTTGAGGCCCGCAGCGAGCAGCACGGCGTACGTCAGGTAGGGGTTGGCGCCGGAGTCGATGGAGCGGACCTCGACGCGGGCCGAGCCGGTCTTGCCGGGCTTGTACATCGGGACGCGGATCAGTGCGGAGCGGTTGTTGTGGCCCCAGCAGATGTACGAGGGTGCCTCGCCGCCCGCGCCGGCGGAGCGGCTGGAGCCGCCCCAGATGCGCTTGTACGAGTTGACCCACTGGTTGGTCACGGCGGAGATCTCCGCGGCGTGCGTGAGCAGGCCCGCGATGAAGGACCGGCCGACCTTGGAGAGCTGGTACTCGGCGCCCGACTCGTAGAAGGCGTTGCGGTCGCCCTCGAAGAGGGAGAGGTGGGTGTGCATGCCCGAGCCCGGGTACTCCGAGAACGGCTTCGGCATGAAGGTGGCCTGCACGCCCTGCTCCAGCGCGACCTGCTTCATGACCAGGCGGAAGGTCATGATGTTGTCGGCGGTGGAGAGCGCGTCCGCGTACCGCAGGTCGATCTCCTGCTGGCCGGGGGCGCCCTCGTGGTGGCTGAACTCGACCGAGATGCCCATCGATTCGAGCATGGTGATCGCCTGGCGGCGGAAGTCCATGCCGACGTTCTGCGGGGTGTGGTCGAAGTAGCCGGAGCTGTCGGCCGGGGTGGGGCGGCTGCCGTCGACCGGCTTGTTCTTCAGCAGGAAGAACTCGATCTCCGGGTGGGTGTAGAAGGTGAAGCCCAGGTCGGACGTCTTCGCGAGGATGCGCTTGAGGACGAAGCGGGGGTCGGCGAAGGAGGGCGAGCCGTCCGGCATCAGGATGTCGCAGAACATCCGCGCCGTGCCCGGGGCCTCCGCGCGCCACGGAAGGATCTGGAACGTGCCGGGGTCCGGCTTCGCGATCATGTCCGATTCGTATACACGGGCGAAGCCCTCGATCGCGGAGCCATCGAAGCCGATGCCCTCGTCAAAGGCCTGTTCGAGCTCGGCAGGGGCCACGGCGACGGACTTGAGGTAACCGAGGACATCGGTGAACCACAGCCGTACGAAGCGGATGTCGCGCTCCTCAAGGGTCCTGAGGACGAATTCCTGCTGCTTGTCCATAGCCACATCCTTGCAGTTCAGACGGTCCGTGCACCACCGCCCGGGGTAGGGGAGACACCTCAGTATCACGACCCGGGATTTCACCCAGATTACGCACACGGTGTGAGAGAGAGCACGCGGCCACCCACTACGATCGGCGCCCGTGGTGTGCAAGGGCCGCGGCCGCCCGGCCATGGCCCGCCACGACCAGGTTTTCCCGCTCCGCTCCCGTCCCTCCCGACCCCTTGGCAGAAGGACCCGACGTCATGAGCTTCGACCGCAGGACCCGCATAGAGCAGATGCGCAGTGCCGACCGTGCGCGCGACCGCCGTAACCGCGTCGTCGCCATAGGCCTGAGTGCCGTCGTGGTCGCCGGGCTGCTGGGTTTCGGGTCCTACATGCTCCTGGAGAAGTCCGAGGCGAAGGAGAAGTCCGGGGAGAGCCGGGCCCAGGACTCCAAGCAGACCGAGCAGGAGAAGGCGGACCTCGCCGCGGAGCCGATCGCGGGCGAGAAGACGTGGGACGCGAAGAAGCTGACCCGCGACCACGTGACCACGGACGTGAAGTACCCGATGGAGCCTCCCGTCGGCGGGAACCACAATCCGGCCTGGCTGAACTGCGACGGCGTCGTATACGAAAAGGCCGTCCCGAACGTCAACGCCGTGCACGCCCTGGAGCACGGCTCGGTCTGGGTGACGTACAACGGCAAGGCGTCCGCCTCCGATGTCGAGGCGCTCGCGTCCCGGGTCGGGAGCACCCCGTACTCCCTGATGTCGCCGTACGAGGGCCAGGACGGCGCCATCATGCTGAGCGCCTGGGGCAAGCAGGTCACGGTGGACGGGGCGGACGACCCGCGGGTGGCCCGCTTCTTCGCGCGGTACGTCCAGGGCGCGCAGACGCCCGAGCCGGGCGCGCCCTGCACCGGCGGGGTCGACGGGTGAGCCTGGCGCACGACCCGGGTCCGGCGCACGACCCGAGCCCGGTGCTCACCCGGCGTACGCGGTGGGTCATGGGCTCCGCCGTGGCCCTCGCCCTGCTGTTCGCCGGTGCGGCCACGGTCGCCTCCGCGCGGGACGACGGGGTTCCGGCCTCCGTGCCCCGTACGCCCTCGGCGCGGTCCGCGGACGCGGGGTTCGCGCGGGACATGGCCGTCCACCATCAGCAGGCGGTGGAGATGTCGTTCCTCGTGCGGGATGTGACGCGGGACGAGGACGTACGGCGTCTCGCGTACGACATCGCCCAGACCCAGTCCAACCAGCGGGGCATGCTGCTCGGCTGGCTGGACCTGTGGGAGCTCCCGAAGACGGCGCCGGACGGGCAGGAGCCGATGGCCTGGATGGAGGAGGCCGGGGACAGCCACAGCGGTCACGACATGCACGGCATGGCGGGGATGGACGGTATGGACCGTGACGGGGCCCTCATGCCCGGCATGGCGACCAGGACCGAGCTCGGGCAGCTCCGTGCGGCCCGTGGGAAGCAGGCCGAGATCCTCTTCCTGCAGCTGATGACCGACCACCACAAGGGCGGCGTCGCGATGGCCCGCGGCTGTGCCGAGCGGTGCACCGTGCCCGTGGAGAAGCGCCTGGCCCGGGGCATGGTCGAGGCCCAGCAGTCCGAGCTGGACCTGATGGCGGACATGCTCGCGGCGCGCGGGGCGGCGCCCCGTTCCTGAGCGCGGGAACGGCCCGGCGTACGGCCGAACGGGTGACAGCGTTCGCGTGCGCCGGGCGGGCCCGTGACGATGGAAGGACTCGGGGCCGTACACCAGTGCCCACGGGCACGCAGGAGGCAAGCCCATGACCACGGCCAAGGACATCATGCACACGGGGGCCCACTGGATCCCCGCCCACGAGACGCTCGACCGCGCCGCGCAGATGATGCGTGACCACAAGGTGGGGGCACTTCCCGTCTCCGCCAACGGTGAGCAGGATCGGATGGTCGGGATCATCACCGACCGCGACATCGTGATCGGCTGTGTGGCGGAGGGACACGATCCGTCGAAGGTGACGGCGGGCGAACTCTGCGAGGGCACCCCGCGCTGGATCGAGTCGTCGGCGGACGTCGAGGCGGTGCTGGAGGAGATGCAGAGCCACCGGATCCGCCGGCTCCCCGTGGTCGAGGACAAGAAGCTGATCGGCATGATCAGCGAGGCCGACCTGGCGCTCCACCTCACGGACGAGCAGGTCGCCGGCTGGGCGGAGATGGTCTACGCCCGCGGCTGACGCCCCTGCCGGGGCACCGCCCGTGCCCCCGTCGCACCGACCCGGAAGGCCCGGCGCCCCTCGTACGCGGGAGGAGCGCCGGGCCGCCGGGTGTCGGGGCGCCGCGCTTATACCCGCCAGGGGTACGGTGCGCAATATGTCTGAAATGCCCACTCGTCGCGCCCTGCTCGGCGCCGGTATCGCCCTCGCGGGAACAGCAGGCCTCGCCTTCCGGGCCGTGGCGTCCCCGGCCGTCGCGCCCCCGGCCCCCGCCTCTCCCTCCCGCGCCCCCTCCCCCGCGCGCGCCGCGGACCAGTACGTCACCCCCGACGGGCCGGAGGTGGTGGACGCGGAGAACCGGCGGGGCGCCGGGCCGCTGCGGAAGGTCTCGCTCACCGCCGCCGCCTCCCGCCTCGACCTGGGCGGCGGGCTCACCGTCCCCACCTGGGCGTACGGGGACCGTCTGCCCGGTGACGCGATCCGGATCACGGCGGGCGACACCCTGGAGCTCGCCCTGGCCAACCATCTGACGCAGAGCACCACCATGCACTGGCACGGCCTCTCGATCCGCAACGACATGGACGGGGTGCCGACGCTGACCCAGCAGCCGGTCAAGGCGGGCGCCGACTTCACCTACCGGTTCGCGGTCACGCACCCGGGGACCCACTGGATCCACCCGCACTCCGGGGTCCAGCTCGACCGGGGGCTGTACGCGCCGCTGATCGTCGAGGACCCGAAGGAGCCGCTCGCCTACGACAAGGAGTGGGTCGTCGTCCTCGACGACTGGCTGGACGGGGTGGACGGCTCCACCCCCGACGCGGTCCTCGACGAGCTCACCAAGGGCCGGGGCGCCGCCCACGACGCCGCCGGTCACGACTCGGCGCGCGCGGGCCGCGCCGAGGGCCCCTCCCGTCTGCTGGAGGGGGCGGAGAGCGATCTGCTCGGCGGCCACGCCGGCGATGTCGCCTACCCCCACTACCTGGTCAACGGGCGCAGGGGCGAGGACCCCTCGGTCTTCGAGGCCCGGCCGGGCGACCGCATCCGGCTGCGCGTCATCAACGCCGGCGGGGACACCGCGTTCCGGCTGGCGCTCGGCGGTCACCGGATGACCGTGACGCACACGGACGGCTTCCCGGTGCGGCACGCGGAGACCGACGCCCTGCTGCTCGGCATGGGTGAGCGTTACGACGTGCTGGTGACGGCCGGCGACGGGGTCTTCCCGCTGACCGCCCTCGCCGAGGGCAAGGGCGCCTCGGCCCTGGCCGTGCTGCGTACGGGGACGGGGGCGCTGCCGCCCGCCTCCGTGCGGCCCGCCGAGCTGGACGGCGAGCTGGTCACGGCCGACCGGCTGGCCCCGGACGAGTCGGTGGCACTGGCGGAGCGTGAGCCCGACCGGACCGTGCGGATCACGCTCACGGGCTCCATGGCGGCGTACGACTGGGGCTTCGACGGCAAGAGTTACGACCCGGCGGCGCGCAGCCCCGTCCGGGCCGGGGAGCGGGTGCGCCTGGTCTTCACCAACCGCACCGCCATGTGGCACCCCCTCCATCTGCACGGCCACACGTTCGCGCTGGCCGGCACGGGTCAGGGGGCCGGTCTCGGGGCGCGCAAGGACACCGCGGCGATCCTGCCGGGGCGCACGCTGACCGTCGACTTCGACGCGGACAACCCGGGGCTGTGAATGCTGCACTGCCACAACGTCTACCACGCGGAGGCGGGGATGATGACGGTCCTCGGCTACCTGCGCTGACCCCTCACCGGGCCCGTCCGGGGGCGGTCCGCCGCTCCCGGACGGGGTGGCTCCCGTCAGGTGCACCAGGGCATCGCGTCAGTCAGACGATTACACTGGCGGGGTGCCTCAACTACGTCTCGCTCTCAATCAGATCGACGCGACCGTCGGAGACCTCGCCGGCAACTCCGAGTCGATCGTCCACTGGACCCGGCACGCCGCCGAGCAGGGCGCCCACCTGGTGGCGTTCCCCGAGATGGTGCTGACCGGCTACCCCGTCGAGGACCTGGCCCTGCGGTCCTCCTTCGTCGAGGCCTCGCGCGGTGCGCTGCGCGCGCTGGCCGCCCGCCTCGACAAGGAGGGCTTCGGGGAGCTGCCGGTCGTCGTCGGCTACCTCGACCGCTCCGAGTCGGCCGCGGCGCGCTACGGCCAGCCCGCCGGGTCCCCGCGCAACGCCGCCGCGGTGCTGCACCGGGGCCGGATCGCACTGAACTTCGCCAAGCACCACCTGCCGAACTACGGCGTCTTCGACGAGTTCCGGTACTTCGTGCCGGGCGACTCGATGCCCGTCGTGCGGGTGCACGGCGTCGACGTGGCGCTCGCGATCTGCGAGGACCTCTGGCAGGACGGCGGTCGTGTCCCGGCGGCGCGCGCCGCCGGTGCCGGGCTGCTGCTGTCGATCAACGCCTCGCCGTACGAGCGCGACAAGGACGACACCCGGCTGGAGCTGGTCCGCAAGCGCGCCCAGGAGGCCGGCTGCACGACGGCGTACCTGGCGATGATCGGCGGCCAGGACGAGCTGGTCTTCGACGGGGACTCGATCGTCGTCGACCGGCACGGCGAAGTCATCGCCCGCGCCCCGCAGTTCGCCGAGGGCAGCGTGATCCTCGACCTGGACCTGCCGGCCGCGGCGGACCGGCCGCCGTCCGGGGTCGTCAACGACGGGCTGCGCGTGGACCACGTGGTGCTGAGCGAGGAGCCGCTCCCCGCCTACGAGCCGGAGCTGGCCGGCGGCTACGCGGAGCGGCTCGACGACGACGAGGAGCTGTACTCGGCGCTGGTCGTGGGGCTGCGCGCGTACGCCGCGAAGAACGGGTTCAGCAGCGTCCTGATCGGGCTCTCCGGCGGCATCGACTCGGCGCTGGTCGCGGCGATCGCCTGCGACGCGCTGGGGGCCCGGCACGTGTACGGCATCTCGATGCCCTCGAAGTACTCCTCCGACCACTCCAAGGGCGACGCGGCGGAGCTGGCCCGGCGTACCGGGCTGAACTTCCGCACCGTACCGATCGAGCCGATGTTCGACGCGTACATGGGGTCGCTGGGGCTCACCGGTCTCGCCGAGGAGAACCTCCAGTCGCGGCTGCGCGGCACGATGCTGATGGCCGTCTCCAACCAGGAGGGCCAGATCGTGCTCGCGCCGGGCAACAAGTCCGAGCTGGCGGTGGGCTATTCCACGCTGTACGGGGACTCCGTGGGGGCGTACGGGCCGATCAAGGACGTGTACAAGACGTCGGTCTTCCGCCTCGCGAAGTGGCGCAACCGCGCGGCCGAGGAGCGCGGGCAGACCCCGCCGATCCCGGAGGCGTCCATCACCAAGCCGCCGAGCGCCGAACTGCGGCCGGACCAGGTGGACACGGACTCGCTGCCGGACTACGACGTGCTGGACCGGATCCTGGAGCTGTACGTCGACCGGGACCAGGGCCTGGACGCGATCGTGGCGGCCGGGTTCGACGAGGCGCTGGTGACGAGGACGCTGCGGATGGTGGACACGGCGGAGTACAAGCGGCGGCAGTACCCGCCGGGCACGAAGATCTCGCCGAAGGGCTTCGGCAAGGACCGCCGGCTGCCGATCACGAACCGGTGGCGCGAGTCGAGTTGACCGGGGCGCCGGGCGCCGGTCCGTACGAGCGGTACGGACCGGCGCCGTCGGCGTCGCCGGGAGCGGGAGCCGGCGGGCGTCAGCGGAGCAGTGCCCCGCGCAGGGTGATGCCGTGCCGTGTGCGCAGCCGCCGGAGCTCCCACAGCGCCAGGGCGGTGACCGACAGCGGTCCTCCCAGGGTGAGGGCCAGCCGCACCGCGAACGGCACGCTGCCGTAGGCGCCCTGGAAGAGGTCGAAGAGGGCGACCTCCCAGACGAGCAGCGTCGCGAGCAGCGGGGGGACGGTCTCGTGGAGGTCCGCCGTGCGGAAGACGTGCACGAGCGACTGCGCGATGCCGTACAGGGCGAAGGGGGCCAGCCACAGGAGCCAGGCGCCCAGGGCGAACAGGAGCAGCACCCGCCCCGGTGACGCCGTCCAGTCCGTGTCCTCGGTGACGTAGCCCAGCCCGGTGATCAGCCTCGGCGTGGCGAGCGTGACGAACAGGGCGAGCAGCGCCCCGGCGGGCTTGGCGGCGCGGCGCAGGAACAGGCCCCGGTGGGGCGGGCGGGCCGCCGCGATGAACACGGCGACGGCGACCGGGAAGGTCACCGCCAGCGTGATGAGGGTGGTGCGGATCTGGCCGAAGCGGTCGTCCATCACGGCGTCGGCGTCCGATGCCAGCCCGTAGGACAGCAGCATCCACACGATGGCGCCCATCCCGAGGACGGTCCGTACGACCTGTGCCTTCTTCACCGCCGGGTCGTGCACACGGTCCGGCCGGGAGGGGGTGAACACCGCACGCCCCACGGCGATCGGGTTGAAGAGCCGTCCGAAGGTCAGCCGGCGCACCGGGGGTGCGGGCTGCCCTCCCCCGTACGGATTCCATGGCGCGCCGCCCCCGTTTGCGCTCATCCGCGCGTCCTTCCCCCGAGCCGCATCCAGATGTCATGAGGAGGATACGCGGGCCCCGGCGCGTGAACGTGCCTCTGTTCCGCCGCGGTTGTGAGGAATTCTCCCGATGCCGCGCCCCCACCTCAGTCGTCAGCATGGCCGGGTGAGCGCCCCCGGCCGGGTGCGCGGGCCGGGGCGGATGCGGGGAGCGGACGGTGGTGTGTGGCGCGGTGGTACGGGATCGGACGGCCCGGCTCTGCCTGACGGGGCTGCTCGTCTCCGGGTTCGGTACGTCCGCGATGTGGCTGACCGCCGGTGTCTGGGTCAAGTCGGTGACCGGGTCGGACAGTCTGGCCGCCCTCACGGTGTGCGCGATGTGGGCGCCGGTCCTGGCGGGCCCCGCCATGGGTGCGGTGGCGGACCTGGTGTCCCGCAGGCTGCTGCTGGTCACGGTGAACCTGGTGATGGGCGGCCTGATGGCCTCGCTCCTGCTCGTCGCCCCGGACCACCGGATCGGTGTGCTGTTCGCGGTGCTGTTCGTGTACGGGGTGAGCGGCGTGCTGCTGGACGCGGCGGAGGCCGCGCTGGTGGCGGGGGCGGTCGACGCCCGGCTGAGGGGCGACTTCAACGGGCTGCGTACGACGGTGAACGAGGGCATGAAGCTGCTCGCGCCCCTCGCGGGCGCCGGGCTGTTCGCCCGGTACGGCGCGGGTCCCGTGGTGGTGCTGGACGCGGTGACGTTCGCCGTGGCGGCCCTGGTCTACGCACGGGTGCGGGAACCGGCGGGGCCGGCCGGCGGGAGGGCGCTGCGGGGCGGTACGGCGGCGGGCATCCGGCTGGTGCGCGGCTCGGCGGCCCTGCGGCCGCTGGTGTACGCGGGAGCGCTGACGATGCTGCTGGCGGGGCTCAACGGGGCGGCGGTGTACGCCGTCGTGGAGGCGCTCGGCCGTCCACCGGCGTTCGCCGGGGTGCTGTACGCGGTCCAGGGCGCGGGTTCCGTGGCGGCCGGGCTGCTGGCCGGGCCCCTGCTGCGGCGGATGCCGGAGCGGGCCTTCGGCGGGGCGGGGATCGCGGTGTTCGCGGTGGCGGTGGGGGCGCGGGCGCTCGGCGGTGACGCGGTGGCCCTCGCGGCGAGCGCGGCGATCGGGGCCGGTCTGCCGTGTGTGCTGATCGCCGCGATGACGGCGGTGCAGCGGGAGACGCCGGACGCGCTGCTGGGCCGCACGGCCGCGGCGGCCACCTCACTGATGACGGTGCCGAACGCGGTGGCACTGGCGGCCGGCGCGGGGCTGGTCGCCGTGGTGGACGTGCGGCTGCTGCTGCCGCTGGCGGCGCTCGCGGGGCTGGCCACGGCGGCCCGGCTGGGGTGGGGGCAGGGGCGTGGCGGGGGTGGCGGGCGGCGGCGTGGCGGGGGTGGCCCGTCCGCCGCCCCCGCCGCCCGTCGTCGTACCGGCTAGAGGGAGTGCGTGTCCGCCGGCTCGCGCGTCTCGGTGCGGGTGCCCGTCGCCACGACCCGCGAGGTGCCCGGGGTCCGGTCCAGCACACCTGCGGTGACCGCCACGGCGAGTCCGGCCACGGCCAGGACCGCGCCGACCAGGGCCGGTGACGTCCAGCCCCAGCCCGCCGCGATGGCGACCCCGCCGAGCCAGGCCCCGCCGGCGTTGGCGAGGTTGAAGGCGGAGTGGTTGGAGGCGGACGCCAGGGTGGGGGCGTCCTTCGCCTTGTTCATCACGAGCATCTGCAGCGGTGTGGTCGTCATGAAGCCGACGGCGCCGAGCAGGACGACCATGACCAGCGCGGCCCACTGCACATGGACGGCGAACGGGAAGACGACGAGGACGACCGCGAGGGCGCCCAGCGAGCCGTAGAGGGTGGGGCGCAGCGCCCGGTCGGTCAGCGGTCCGGCCGCGAGTGCGCCGAGGGTCATCCCGATGCCGAAGAGGGCGAGCACGAGCGTCACCGAGGACTCGCCGAAGCCCATGGCCTCGGTCGTCATGGACGAGAGGTAGGAGTAGACGGCGAACACACCGGCGAAGCCGAGGACGGCGGTGAGCAGGCCGAGGACGACCTGACGGTTGCCGAGGGCGCTGAGCTCGCGGCGTACGTTCTGGTGCGCGTCCACGGGGATCTGCGGGACGAGGCGGGCGAGCGCGGCCATCGCGACCAGGCCGATCACCGCGACCACCAGGAAGGTGGCGCGCCAGCCGAGGTGCTGGCCCAGCAGGGTGGCGGCGGGTACGCCGACGATGTTGGCCACGGTCAGGCCGAGGAACATGGTGGCGACGGCGCGGGCCTGGCGCCCGTCCGGCACGAGCCGGGCGGCGACGACCGCGCCGACGCCGAAGAAGGCGCCGTGCGGCAGCCCGGCCAGGAAGCGTCCGGCCAGCAGCCAGCCGAAGTCGGGGGCGAAGGCGGAGGCGAGGTTGCCGACGGTGAAGACGGCCATCAGCAGCAGGAGCATCCGCTTGCGCGGGATCCTGGAGCCGAGGCCGGTGAGCAGCGGGGCACCGAGGACGACGCCGATCGCGTACGCCGAGACGAGGTAACCGGCGGTGGGTACGGACGTTCCCAGATCGTCCGCGACGTTGGGCAGCAGGCCCATCATCACGAACTCGGTGGTGCCGATGCCGAAGGCGCTCACAGCGAGGGCGAGCAGGGCCAGGGGCATGGAGGAGACCTTTCGGGCAGGGGGCCGCCCGTGCCGTGGAGGGCCGGGTGGCGGCGGAGTGTGTGCGGGAGCGTCGGCTTCTTTGCCGGGACGGGGTTATGTACCCCGTCGGAACAAAGTCTCTCAGACGTTTTATGCCCGGACGTGAACATGCCGTTGCGTCGGGGTGTGATGTGGACGTCACTCGGCCGGTCCACCCCCGCCCCACTCCGCGTTGCCGGTCACCTAGAGCGCGTACCGCACCTCCGTCAGACGCTCGGACAGCTCCCACAGGCGTGCGCCCGTCGCCGGGTCGGCCGATGCCGGTGACGGGCTGACGCGCGCCAGGGCGCCCCGCAGCTCGGCCGGGCCGTCCGGGCCGATGAACTCGCCGCCCCGCACCCCCGGGTCGGTCGCCGCGAACAGCTGCGGCAGGGCGCCGCGCTCCGGCCGCTGGGCGAGCAGGGGGTTGCCGATGCGGCCGAGCAGCAGGCGCCACAGGCCCACCGGGGTGCCCTTCTGCAGTCCGGTGGCGGTGTATCCGGGGTGTGCGAGCACGCTGCGGACCGGGCTTCCGGCCCCCTCCAGGCGCCGGTGGAGTTCCTGGCCGAAGACGGCGTTGGCGAATTTGGACTGGTTGTAGAAGGCCATCGGGGCGTAGCCGCGCGCGCCGTCCACGTCGTCGAAGCGCATACGGCCCTGGCGGTGGTTGACCGAGCTCACCGTGACCACCCGGGGGTCACGGCCGGCCGCCAGCAGACCGAGCAGCAGTCCGGTCAGGGCGAAGTGGCCGAGGTGGTTGCAGGCGAACTGCAGCTCGTGTCCCTGCGCGCTCAGGGTCCGGGGCGGCGCCATCACCCCGGCGTTGTTGACGAGTACGTCGATCCGCGCCCGGTCGGCGCGCAGCCGCCGGGCGAAGTCGCGGACGGACTCCAGGTCGGCGAGGTCGAGGCGGCGGACCTCCAGGGAGGCCTTCGGCTGTTCCGCCGTGATCCGGCCGGCCACGCTCCGCCCCTTCTCCTCGTCGCGTACGGCGAGGACCACATGGCCGCCCCTGCGGACGAGCGCCTCGGTGGTCGCCAGGCCGAGGCCACTGGTCGCGCCGGTGACGACGGCCACCCGCCCTGTCTGGTCCGGGATGTCCCCGGCGGTCCACTTCTGCTGATGCCGTGTCATGCGGCACATGCTGCCCACAATGGCACTTGGTGTCAACGAGGAAACTCGGTGCCATTCACGGCATGCTGTGTACGATGAGGGGGTGAACACCCGCCCCGCAGCCGGCCTGGCCGAGCGCAAGCGCCAGCTCGTCTCCGACGAACTCACCGAAGCCGCCCTCCAGCTGATGGCCCGTAAGGGATTCGACGCCGTGACCGTCGACGAGATCGTGGCCGCGGCGGGTGTCTCCAAGCGCACGTTCTTCCGCTACTTCGCGTCCAAGGAGGACGTGGTCGTCCAGTTCCTGACCGCCATGGGCACCGGAATCCACGGGGCGCTGGCGGACCGCCCCGCGGGTGAACCCCCGTCCGTGGCCCTGCGGCACGCGGTCCAGGTCCCCCTGGCCGAGTGCGCCGGCCACTCCGAGCGGACCCTGCGCGTGGTGCGGCTGATCCTGCGTACGCCCGCTCTGCTGGCGCGCTTCCTGGAGCGCCAGGAGCAGTGGCGTGAGGATCTGGCGGCGGAGCTGGCGCGGCGCGAGGGCTCCGGCGCGGAGGCCGGGCTGCACGACCGGCTGGCCGCGGGCACGGCGCTCGTCGCCTTCAACACGGTGCTGCGGAGCTGGTGCGACGGGGACGGCGCGGAGGACCCGGCCGCTCTCACCGACCGGGCCTTCGCCGTCATCGCTCCGGCGCTGGACGCCTCCGGGCGCTGAGGGTCCTCCGTACGGCGTCCGATGACACCGACAGCGCCGCCGTGCCCGCGAGCGCCAGGCACATCAGCAGGGCGCTCACCCAGACCGGGGCGCGGAAGCCCAGGCCCGCGCCGAGGGCCAGGCCGCCCAGCCAAGGACCCGTCGCAGCGCCCACGTTGAAGGCGGCCGTGGCGAAGGAGCCCGCCATCGTGGGGGCGTCGGGGGCCAGGTGGAAGACCCGGGTGATCAGCGCCGTACCCGTGCCGAAGGCCAGTGCCCCCTGGAGCAGGACGAGGGTGAGCGCCGCCACCGGGTGGCCGGCGGTCAGCGCCAGGGCGGCCCATCCGGCGGCCAGGGCGGTCATGCCGAGCCCGATGACCGCGTCCGGGCGGGCGTCGGCCAGCCGGCCGGCGAGGGTGACCCCCGCGAACGAGCCCACGCCGAACAGGGCGAGCACCACGGGCACCCAGCCCGCGCCGAAGCCGGTGACCCGGGTGACCAGCGGTTCCAGATAGGAGAACGTGCAGAAGGTGGCGCCCTGCACGAGCGCCATCACCAGCAGGGTGAGCAGCAGCCGGGGCCGGGCCAGGGCGCGCAGTTCACTCCTGGCGCCCGCCTGCGGCGCACCGTCGGGGCGGCCGCCCGGCACGGCCACCAGCAACGCGACGGCCGCCGGTACGGAGACGAGGGCCACGGCCCAGAACGCGGCGCGCCAGCCCCAGAGTTCGCCGAGCAGCGCCCCGGCGGGGACGCCCACCACGCAGGCGACGGTGACCCCGCCGACGACCACGGCGGTGGCCCGCGCCCGCCGGTGCGGGCCGGCCAGGGCGAGGGCGGTGACGAGCGCCACGGCCCAGAATCCGGCGTTGGCCAGGGCCCCCACGACCCGGGTGGCGAGCAGCACCCCGTAGCTGGAGGTCAGGGCGCCGACGACATGGACGGCGACGAAGACGCCGAGGAAGAGCAGCAGCGCCCGGCGCCGGGGCCAGGTGCGGCCGGCGAGCGCGGTGAGCGGTGCACCGGCCACCATCCCGACCGCGAAGGCCGAGGTCAGGAGTCCGGCGGCGGCCAGCGAGACGTGGAGGTCACCGGCGATGGACGAGAGCAGGCCGGAGAGCATGAATTCCGATGTGCCCTGGGCGAAGACCGCCAGACCGAGCACGTATACGGCGAATGGCATGAGAAGGAGACCCCTTGTGCGGAACCGTCGGAGGAACGAGCGGTGTGCAGGGGATGCGGGCCGCGCCCGTCGTCGCGCGCGAAGGCGCGAGGACGGCGACACGGTGGAATGTCCGGTGTCCGCACGGAACATGAGCACGGAACATGAGCACGGGACATGAGCACGGGACATGAGAGGGACGGAGAACCGGCCCGCACCGCCGAGGATCCGGCGGTGGCCGACGGCGTGACGGGGAAGCCCGGCGACCGCTGGGGTCGGAGGCTTACGGCGTCACGTGCGGGGCCACCGGCGGACCGGCGGCCGGAGTCTGTCGGACTCGGGGCTGGACATCGGTGGAAGCCTACCGCCTCACCGGAAGGCGGCGGTGCTCACAGCTGTACGCGGGCCGCGATCGGCAGGTGGTCGCTGTCCGTGGCGGGCAGGGTCCAGGAGGCGAGGGGTTCGACGCCCCGGACCATGATCTGGTCGATCCGGGCCATCGGGAACGCCGCCGGCCAGCTGAAGCCGAAGCCGTCGCCCGCCGCGCCCTGGGTGGAGCGCATCTGGGCGGTGACCGCGTTCAGCGAGCGGTCGTTCATCGTGCCGTTCAGGTCGCCGAGCAGGACCACCCGCTCCAGCGGTTCGTCGGCGATCGCCTCGCCCAGCGCGTCCGCGCTGTCGTCCCGCTGGTTGGCGGTGAAGCCGGCGTGCAGCTTGACCCGCACGGAGGGGAGGTGGGCGACGTAGACCTTGATCCTGCCCTCGGGGGTGGTGACCGTGGCCCGCATGGCGCGGGTCCAGCCCAGCTTGATGTCGACGGGGCTGGAGTCGGTCACCGGGTACTTGCTCCACAGGCCGACGGTGCCCTGGACGGAGTGGTGCGGGTAGCGGTCGGCGAGCGCGTCCTCGTACGCCGCGACCTTGCCGGTCGGCAGCTCCTGGAGGGCCACGATGTCCGCGCCGGAGCCGGCGACCTGCTGGGCGGTGCCCGCGGGGTCGGGGTTGCCGGCGTTGACGTTGTGCGTGGCGACGGTGAGGTCGCCGCCGCTGCCGGACTTGTCGGCGAACAGCAGGCCGCCGAAGAGGTTGAGCCAGACCGCGACCGGCAGGACGAGGGCGATCACGGCCGTCGCGGAGCGCCGGACCAGGCCGAGGATCAGCAGGACCGGCAGGAGCACGCCGAGCCAGGGCAGGAACGTCTCGATGAGGCTGCCCAGGTTGCCGACGGCGTTCGGGATGTCCGAGTGGAAGACCATCACGACGGTCAGGAACACCGAGCAGAGCGCCAGGAGGATGCCGCGCCGCCAGATGCCCCGGTCGGTGGCCAGCCTGTGACGCAGGGCCCGGAAACGGGAGCCCGTCCGCGGTCCCGTGTCGGCGTCCTCGGTGTCCGCCCTGTACGCCTGCACCATTGCGCTCGTCCTCACTGCCTTGCCGTACACATCACCGCGCCTCCCGACCCTAGGCGATGGGTGACGCCGTTCCTGCCGTCGACGACGGCCGTACTGCCATCAGGACGACGGAACCGGTGCGGAGGGTTCCGGCCACGGAGCCCGTTGTGAAGCTCGTGACAGAACGCTCACACCGGGGCCGTCGTCGGTTTCAAGGCTGTGACCTGCGGGTTCGCCGAGTGGGGCGCGAGGCCCTGGAGGAGGGTCCGGATGATCCGGTCGGCGAGGTCCTCCGGCAGGGGCGCGTCGGGGCGGTGGACGGTACGGACCAGCATCGGTCCCAGGAACAGATCGTCCATGAGCTCCACGTCGAGGTCGTCGCGGAGCTCCCCGGCGTCCACCGCCCGCCGTACGGCCGCCAGCATCGCGTCACGGCGCGGCGCGATGACGGTGCTCTGGTACTCGGTCCAGAGCCTGGGGTGCTTCTTCATCTGCACGAACACGTTGTGCAGGAGCGTGGAGGAGCGCTGTGCGAGGCCCCGCGTCCGCATGGACTCCAGCAGGACGCGCAGATCGTCCAGGCCGGCGGTGCCGGAGACGGTGGGGCCGTCGGGCTCGATGTCGCGCAGTACGTCGAGGAAGAGCTCCTCCTTGCCACTCCAACGGCGGTAGATGGTGGCCTTGCCGACCCCGGCGGTGCGGGCGACGCGTTCGATGGACAGGCCGTCCAGGGTCTCCCCCGACTCCAGCAGCTCCAGGACCGCGTCCAGGATCGCCCGCTCGGCGGCGGCGCTGCGGGGGCGGCCGCGGCGCGGTTCCTGGCAGGGCGGGCCCCCGGCCGGGTCCTGCCCGGGGTCCTGCGCCGGGTTGTGTGCCGCCTGCCGCACGTGGGCCGCCTCTCGCTGCGCCGTCCGCCGTCACTGTTCGCCGTGCGTCCCGGTTCCCGGTCCGCCGTACGTCCGATTCTCGCCGACCGGCCGGGGCGGAGCGACACCCCCGGCCGGAACGGCGGATCAGGACCGGTGCGCCGGCTCCTGGGCGGGCCGGCCGGCCCGGTCGGGCTCCCCCTGGCCGGGCTTGCCGGGTGCGGGAGTTCTGCCGGGCAGGAACGCGGCCACCACCGCCGCGCCGATCAGGGCGACCGCCGCCGAGCCGAGCGCGGTGACGTGCATCGCCCCGATGAAGGCGTCGTTCGCCGCGGCGATCAGCGGTTTGCCGGCCGGGCCCAGCTTCGAGGCGACGCCGAGGGTCGCCTCGATGGACTCGCCCGCGACGTCCCGCGCGGCGGCCGGTACGCCGTCGAGGTGACCCTCGATGTCGCCCCGGTAGACCGTGGAGAGCACCGAGCCGAGTACGGCGATGCCGAGCGCCCCGCCGACCTGGCGGAACGTGTTGTTGATGGCGGAGCCGGAGCCCGCCCGCTCGCGGGGCAGGGCCTGCATCACGGCGACGGTGACCGGCGGCATGATGTGCGCCATCCCGGTGCCCTGGACGAAGAAGACCAGGCACAGCACCCAGAGCGGGGTGTCCACGTCGAACAGCGCGAAGGCCGCGAGGCCGGCGGCGACGAGCAGCATGCCGACGGTGCAGACCGCCTTGGCCCCGAACCGGTCGACGACCAGGCGGGCGCGCGGCGCGAAAATCATCTGCGCGGCGGCGAGCGGCAGGATCAGCAGCCCGGACTCCAGCGCGGTGTAGCCGCGCACGCTCTGCAGGTAGAACGCGGAGAAGAAGGTGACGCCCATCAGCGCGAAGAAGACCAGCGCGATGGCGGCAACCGCGGCGGAGAAGGCGGGCTTGCGGAAGTAGGAGATGTCGATCGACGGGTGGGTGCTGCGCTTCTCGTGCCAGACGAAGCCGGCGAGGACCAGCAGACCCCCGATCAGCGGAGCGAGGACGGTGAGGTCGGTGAACGAGGCGAGCTCGCCGCCGCGGATGATGCCGTAGACCAGCAGGACCAGGCCGACGATGGACAGGACGACGCCGAGCGGGTCGACGCGGCCGGGGTCGGGGTCCCGGGAGTCGGGCACGAGGACGGCCATGGCGATGAGCGCGATGACCACCACGGGCACGTTGACGAGGAAGATCGAGCCCCACCAGAAGTGCTCCAGGAGCGCTCCGCCGGTGATCGGGCCGATCGCGATGCCGAGGCCGACGCTGCCGGCCCAGATGCCGATGGCCTTGGGCTGTTCGTCGCGCTCGAAGACGTTCATCAGGACGGCGAGGGTGGCGGGCATCACGAACGCCGCGCCGAAGCCCATCAGCGCGCGCCAGGTGATGAGTTCGCCGGGCGAGGAGGAGAGCGCGGCCAGGGCCGAGCCGATGCCGAAGACGAGGATGCCGGCCAGCAGGACCTTCTTGCGGCCGATGCGGTCGCCCAGGAGTCCGGCGGTGAAGAGGAGGCCCGCGAAGACGAGCGTGTACGAGTTGATCGCCCACTCGAGCTCGCTCTGGGTGGCGCCGATACCGGTCGGCGCGGGGCTGGCGATCGTCTTGACCGCGACGTTCAGGATCGAGTTGTCCAGAACGACGATGAGCAGGCTGAACATGAGGACGCCGAGGATGGCCCAGCGGCGGCGGTGGACCGCCTCCGGGACACGGGGCGCGACGGCGGGGGCGCCGGACGGTATGGACATGCGTCCGACCCTAACCGACTTCCAATACGAGACCGTCTCGTATTGGAAAGACTTTACCCGGTCGGCGCCCACCGTTCACCGGGCGCGGTGGGCCCACTTCCCGGGAACGGTCGCGGGATGCCACCATGGAAGGGATCCGGGGACGCCGTCAGGGCGCCTCGAGATGACGAAGGAGCCGTTGGCCATGTCGCTTCAGGCTGCGCAGAACCAGTCCGCCGCACCCGCGGGCCCCACTCCCGGCGCCGGTAAGGCCCTGTACGGGGGGAAGAGCACCCGCCGCATCACCGTCCACGACATCACCGCCGCCAGTGAGCGCGGCGAGAAGTGGCCGATGCTCACCGCCTACGACGCGATGACCGCGTCCGTCTTCGACGAGGCCGGCATCCCGGTCATGCTCGTCGGCGACTCCATGGGCAACTGTCACCTCGGTTACGAGACGACCGTGCCCGTCACCATGGACGAGATGGCCATCCTCTCGGCCGCCGTCGTACGGGGCACCAGCCGCGCCCTCATCGTGGCGGACCTGCCCTTCGGGGCGTACCAGGAGGGCCCGGTCCAGGCCCTGCGCAACGCCACCCGGCTGATCAAGGACGCCGGGGTCGGCGCGGTCAAGCTGGAGGGCGGCGAGCGCTCCCACGAGCAGATCCGGCTCCTGGTCGAGGCCGGGATCCCGGTCATGGGCCACATCGGCCTGACCCCGCAGTCCGTCAACGCCATGGGTTACCGCGTGCAGGGCCGCGGCGAGGAGGCGGCGCAGCAGCTGCTGCGCGACGCGAAGGCGGTCCAGGACGCGGGCGCGTTCGCGATCGTCCTGGAGCTCGTACCGGCCGAGCTGGCCGCCGAGGTCACCCGCATCCTGCACATCCCGACCGTCGGCATCGGCGCCGGGCCCGACACGGACGCGCAGGTGCTGGTCTACACCGACATGGTGGGTCTGACCGGCGGCAAGGTCCCGCGCTTCACCAAGCAGTACGCGAATCTGCGTCAGGTGATGACCGACGCCGCCAAGGAGTTCGCCGAAGAGGTCGTCGGCGGCGCGTTCCCGGCGGCGGAGCACACCTTCCACTGACGCCCTCTCGACCACTGCCGCACCACCGACAGCCCGCCGACTTCCCCCATCGGCGGGCTGTCGCCTGCTGTGGGCCCGCTGTCAGCGACATGTCGGTGACTTGTCGGTGACGGCTGGTCTGATGGTGTCCATGAAGCGACACGACAAGAACCTCAGGGACGGCAGGAACGCCGTCGAGGTGCGGGGGCTGGTCAAGCACTACGGCGAGACCAAGGCGCTGGACGGTGTGGACCTCGACGTACGCGAAGGCACCGTCCTCGGCGTGCTCGGCCCCAACGGCGCCGGCAAGACCACCCTCGTACGCTGCCTGTCCACCCTGATCCTGCCCGACGCCGGGCACGCGGTCGTGGCGGGCTACGACGTGGTGAAGCAGCCCCGGCAGCTGCGCCGCACCATAGGCCTCACCGGCCAGTACGCCTCGGTCGACGAGAAGCTGTCCGGCTGGGAGAACCTCTACATGATCGGGCGGCTGCTCGACCTGCCGCGCAAGAAGGCGCGGTCCCGCGCCGACGAGCTGCTGGAGCGCTTCTCGCTCACCGACGCGGCGAAGAAGGCCGCGATGGACTACTCCGGCGGCATGCGGCGCCGGCTGGACCTGGCCGCGTCCATGATCGGCAGCCCTGCCGTGCTCTATCTGGACGAGCCGACGACGGGGCTCGACCCCCGCACCCGTAACGAGGTCTGGGACGAGGTGCAGCGCATGGTCGCGGAGGGGGCGACCGTGCTGCTCACCACCCAGTACATGGAGGAGGCCGAGCAGCTCGCCAGCGAGCTCACCGTGATCGACAAGGGCAGGATCATCGCCCGCGGTGGTGTCGACGAGCTCAAGGCGAAGGTCGGCGGCCGCACCCTCCAGATCCGGCCCTCGGACCCGGCGGAGCTGGCCGCGATGGCGCAGGCGCTGCGGGAGGCCGGTCTCGACGGCGTCGCGGGCGCGCAGGCGGTCCCGGACGAGGGACTGCTGTACGTACCGATCCTCAGCGACGAGCAGCTCACCGCTGTCATCGGCCTGCTGGGCACCCGGGGCTTCTCGCTGGCGCACGTCGCCACCGCGCTGCCCAGCCTGGACGAGGTGTTCCTCGCCATCACGGGCGACAAGGCCACCGTCACCGACACGATTCCCCAGGAGGTCGCGGCATGAGCACGACGACTCTGACGCCCACCCCCACCGATCCGGCCAGGTCCGCCCGGGCCTCGGACCTCCATGACGAGGGCGGGATCGGGCTCCGGAACAACCTGCGGCACATCGGGGCGCTGGTGCGGCGCAATCTGCTCCAGATCAAGAAGGATCCGGAGTCGATGTTCGACGCGCTCCTGATGCCGGTCATCTTCGTGCTGCTGTTCGTCTACGTCTTCGGCGGCTCGGTCGGCAGCAGTCTGGGCGGCGACCGGCAGGACTACCTGAACTACCTGATCCCCGGTCTGATGGCGATGATGGGCATGAACATCGCCATGGCCGTCGGCAGCGGTGTCAACGACGACTTCCGCAAGGGCGTCATGGACCGGTTCCGGACGATGCCGATCGCGCGTTCCTCGGTGCTCATCGCGAAGATCGTGGTCGAGCTCGGCCGGATGATGGTCGCCACGCTGATCCTGCTGGGCATGGGCTTCGCGCTCGGCCTGGAGCTCCACGGGTCGGTGCTGGGGCTGGTGGGGGCGATCGCCCTGGCCGCCGCGTTCGGCGCCGCCATCATGTGGATCTTCATCCTGCTCGGACTGACGATGAAGACGGCCCAGGCGGTCCAGGGGATGGGGATGATCGTGATGATGCCGCTCCAGTTCGGCTCCTCCATCTTCGCCCCGACACAGACGATGCCGGGCTGGCTGCAGACGTTCACCGACTACAACCCGCTGTCCAACCTGGCCGACTCGGCCCGCGGCCTGATGATGGGCGGCCCGCTCGGCCACTCGGTCTGGCTGACGCTCGGCTGGACCGTGGTCATCACCGCGGTGATGGCACCGCTCGCGGTGTCGAAGTTCCGCAAGAAGTCCTGACGCACCACCGGCCGGCGCGCGTACGCCACCGGCCGGCCGGTGTACGTCAGTCCGTGTACGTCTCCGCGAGGGCGGTGGCCTCCTTCTGGGAGAGGCCGCCGCCCTCGCTGTGCGCGGCCTCGTAGGCGGCGCCCCCGAGGACACCGCGGGCCAGCCCCTCCGCCGCGGCGACGTTGCTCCGCTCCAGCGACGTCGTCACGTGCTCGTCCGGCAGCAGCACCGCTCCCGCGCCCAGCAGCCGCGCCGCGAGCGTGGCCCGCCGCTCACCGCCGAGCCCCGCCAGCGCCCGGGCCACGGTGACCAGGTGGAGTACGTGCATCTGCGGGGCCACCATCTGCGACAACCGGTCGTCGGCCAGGGCCAGCGCCTCCTGGCCGCGGGCCAGGGCATCCGCGTACAGCCCTTCCTCGTTGTCCAGCCAGGCGACGCCGCCCAGCACGAACGCCTCGAAGAAGCCCATGGACGCTTCCCTGAAGTGCTCGTGCAGCACGGTCAGTTGCTCACGTGCCTCCACGGTCCGGCCGGACATGCCCAGATACATGGCCAGGAAGAACCGGGCGAACGCCGTCGCCTCGTGTCCCGCGTGCCGGCCCTCGACCAGCACCTCGCGGAGGATCGCCTCGCCCTCCGCTCCCCGGCCGAGCTCGGTCAGCGCGGCGGCGTAGCGCGTACGGAGCACCATTACCTGGGCCCGGGCGCCGAGCTTCTCCGCGTAGCCGATCGCCGCCAGGTAGTCCTCGGCGGCCCGGGCGCAGTCGCCCGTCTTCTCGTTGGCCTCGCCCCGTGAGGAGAGCGCCTCGGCCGCACCCCAGTCGTCGCCGAGGCGGCCGAAGATCTCCAGGCTCTCGTCGGCGTCCGCACGGGCGGCGGCCGCCCAGTCGGGCCGGTTGGCCAGCACGTTGGCGCGCATCTGGAGCGTGGTGGCCAGCTCCCAGTCGTCGCCGAGCTCCCGTGAGGCGCGGACCGTCTCGTCCAGCAGCTCCCGCGGGTCGGACACGTCCCCGGTCAGCATCACGGCGAAGAACCAGAGCATCCCCATGCTGCGGCAGGTCTGCGGCTGCCCGGCCCGGTAGGTGGCGGCGACGACCCGCAGCCGCTCCAGGCCCGCCTTGTCGGCCCAGACGTCCATCGCGTGGTCCAGGCTCGCCATCCCGACCAGCGCGACCTGGCGCCGCGCCTCCTGGAGCAGCTCGGGGCCCATCGGCGGCGGTGCGTCGGTGCAGCGCTCGACGAGCGAGGGGGCGGGGCGGGCGGGCCCGGCGAAGGGATCGGGGCCGAGCGCGGAGGCGGCGTCGGCCCACTGGAGGGCGTCGCTGCGCAGGTCCCGCATCTGCCAGTACCAGGCGAGCGAGAGCACCATGCAGAGCGCCTCCTGCTCGTCGCGGGCGGCCACGGCCTGGCGGAGGGCGGTGCGTACGTTCTCGTACTCGCGCTGGAGGAGTCCGAGGGCGGCGAGCTGTCCGGGGCCCCGGAGTTCGGGGTCGGTGGTGCGGGCCAGCTCCCGGTAGAACACGAGGTGCTGCCGTTCGACGGTGTCCCGCTCCCCCGCCTCGCCGAGCCGTTCGGCGGCGTACTCGCCGACGGTCTCCAGGAGGCGGTAGCGCATCCGGCCGTCGGTGGCGGGGGCGGCGACGACGAGGGACTTGTCGACGAGGGAGCCGAGCACTCCGGCCACGTCCCGGGCGTCCTGAGGCCGGGCCGCGCACACCGCCTCCGCGGCGTCGAGGGTGCAGCCGCCGGAGAAGACCGACAGCCGGCGCAGGACGGTGCGTTCGTCCTCGTCCAGGAGGTCCCAGGACCAGTCGACGACCGCGCGCAGGGTCTGCTGGCGCGGCAGTACGGTGCGGCTGCCGCTGGTGAGCAGGCGGAACCGGTCGTCGAGACGGTCGGCGATCTGACGCGGGGTGAGCATGCGCAGCCGTGCGGCGGCCAGTTCGACGGCGAGCGGGAGCCCGTCGAGGCGGTGGCAGATCTCGGCGCAGGCCGCCGCCGTCTCCTCGTCGGCGTCGACGCGGAAGCCGGACAGGGCGGCGGCCCCCCGGTCGGCGAACAGCCGCAGCGCCACCGGGTCGGGCAGCGGGTCGACCGGCCGTACGAACTCGCCGGGTACGCCGAGGGGTTCACGGCTGGTCGCGAGGACGGTGAGCCCGGGGCAGCGGGCCAGCAGATGGTCGGCGAGGGCCGCGGCGGCCTCGATGAGGTGCTCGCAGTTGTCCAGGAGCAGCAGGATGCGGCGCCCGGAGCAGCGTTCGGTGAGCCGGGCCAGCGGTTCTCCCGCGCTCCGCTCCGCCGCCCGGAGCTCTTCGGCGCCCGCCCCGCGCAGCACGGTCTCGCGGCCGCCGAGCGCGGTGAGGACGGCCTCCGGCACCGCCTCGGGGTCGTCGACCGGTGCGAGCTCGGCCAGCCATACGCCGTCCGGCCAGGCGTCGGGGCCGACGGACTCGGCCACCTCCTGGGAGAGCCGGGTCTTGCCCGCGCCGCCGGGGCCCAGGAGGGTGACCAGCCGGGCGCGGGTCAGGTCCTCGCGCAGGGCGGCGATGTCCGCCTCCCGCCCCACGAAGCTCGTGAGCCTGGCCCGGAGGTTGCCCGGCGGCGCGGTGCGGGGTGCGGGGGCCGGGGCGGGCGGGTCCTGGTGCAGCAGTCCTTCGTACAGGGCGCGCAGCGCGGGGCCCGGGTCGGTGCCGAGCCGGTCGGCGAGCAGGGTGCGCACCTCGTCGTACGCCGCGAGTGCCTGCGCGGTGCGTCCGGCGTCCCGCAGCGCCCTGATGCGGAGGGCCTGGAGGGGCTCGTCCAGGGGGTGGTCGGCGCAGAGCCCGGCGAGCTCGGCGAGGACCTCGCCGGCCTGGTCCTGCGCGAGGGCGGCCGCGATCCGGGTCCGCCGGGCGTCCAGCCGTCTGGCCTCCCAGCGGGCCGCGGCCACGGCGCGGTCGGGCAGGTCGGCGAGGGCGGGCCCGCGCCACAGGGCGAGCGCGTCGTCGAGGACCGTGGCGGCCTTCACGGCGTCGCCCTCCTCCAGCGCCCGGGCGCCCTCGCCCGCGAGCCGCTCGAAGCAGTGCAGGTCCACGGCGTCCGGGCCGGCGGCGAGGCGGTAGCCGTCCGCGGCCGACTCGACGGCGTCGCGGCCCAGCGCGCGCCTGAGCCGGCCCACGAGGGCCTGGAGGGCTCCGGGGGCGTCGGCGGGCGGCTCGCCGTCCCAGACCTCGTCGACGAGCACCCCGGCCGGGACGGCGCGGCCGGGCTGCAGGGCGAGCACGGTGAGCAGGGCGCGCAGCCGCGGCCCGCCGAGGGCGACGGCCGTGCCGTCGGCGCGGAGGGCGCGGGTGGTACCGAGGATGCCGTAGTGCACGCGCCCATTGTCCGTGACGGCCCCGCCCCGTGGGGAACTGCCACCCGTCCATGAGACGTTCCAGCCGTGTCACCCGTACGCTCGGGGGCTCCAGCCGCCGTCCAGCCCCTCAGGAGAGCCTGCGATGACCACCGCGTTCCGCCGACCCAGCGACCGGCGGGTCAGTCCGATCTTCCTCGGGATCGTCGCCGTCATGGCCGTCTCGGGCTGGGCGGTGTGGACGGACTTCGCGGAGCAGACCGGCTTCGCGGTCTTCCTCTTCGTCACCGCGGCCTGGATCGTCTCGCTCTGCCTCCACGAGTACGCCCACGCGCGCACCGCGCTGCACAGCGGCGACATCTCGATCGGGGCGAAGGGCTATCTGACCCTCAATCCGCTGAAGTACACCCACGCCCTGCTGAGCATCGTGCTGCCCGTGCTGTTCGTGATCATGGGCGGGATCGGTCTGCCGGGCGGGGCCGTCTTCATCGAGCGGGGCCGCATCAGCGGGCGCTGGAAGCACAGCCTGATCTCGGCGGCCGGCCCCCTGACGAACGTGCTGTTCGCGATCGTCTGCACGGCGCCGTTCTGGCTGGGCGCCCTGGACGGTGTTCCGATGACGTTCCGGCTCGCGCTGGCGTTCCTGGCGCTGCTCCAGGTGACGGCGGCGATCCTGAACTCCCTGCCGGTTCCGGGGCTCGACGGGTACGGCGTGATCGAGCCGTGGCTCTCGTACAAGGTCCGCCGCCAGGTGGAGCCGTTCGCACCGTTCGGGCTGATCGCCGTCTTCGGGCTGCTGTGGGTCCCGGAGATCAACGGGTTCTTCTTCGACGGGGTGGACGCGCTGCTGCGGGGCCTGGGCGTCAGCGAGGTCGAGACGTACTGCGGGCTCGACACCTACCGCTTCTGGCAGGAGTGGTTCGGCGACCAGGACCCGGGCTGCGCGCTGATCCGCTAGGGCCTTCGTGAAAGGGAGGCGCTAGGCGGTTTCGGCGTGGGACTCCGCGCGCTGCCGGCGCAGGTAGAACCACGCCATGTTGGAGGAGAGACCGGCCAGCAGCACCCAGACGACGCCCAGCAGGACGCTGCCCTGGACGAAGGAGACCACGGCCGCGGCGACGGCGAGGACGCAGACGATGCTGGCGTAGAGAGCGAGGCGGGGCATGAGGACTGGTGCTCCTGTCCGGGGATGGTGCGCGGTCCCCTCCAGTGTCCCTCATGCCCCGTTCGGCTCCGGGCAGGGCCTCGCCGAGGCCTCACACGTCGGTGGCGCGCAGCCCCGCGTGTGCCTTGTAGCGGCGGTTGACGGAGATCAGGTTCGCCACCAGCGACTCCACCTGGTGCGCGTTGCGCAGCCGGCCGGCGAAGACGCCGCGCATCCCGGGGATGCGGCCGGCGAGCGCCTGCACGGTGTCGGTGTCGGCCCGCGCCTCGCCGAGCACGAGCACATCGGTGTCGATCTGCTCGATCGCCTCGTCCTGGAGGAGCACCGCCGACAGGTGGTGGAAGGCGGCGGTGACCCGCGAGTCGGGCAGCAGGGCGGCGGCCTGCTCGGCGGCGCTGCCCTCCTCGGGCTTCAGGGCGTAGGCGCCCTTCTTGTCGAAGCCGAGCGGGTTGACGCAGTCCACGACGAGCTTCCCGGCGAGTTCCTCGCGCAGGGACTCCAGCGTCTTGGCGTGGCCGTCCCACGGCACGGCGACGATCACGATGTCACTGCGGCGCGCGCACTCCGCGTTGTCCGCGCCCTCGACGCCGTGGCCCAGTTCGGCGGCGGCGGCCTCGGCGCGGTCGGCGGCGCGCGAGCCGATGACGACCTTCTGTCCGGCGCGGGCGAAACGGTAGGCGAGGCCCCGGCCCTGGGGGCCGGTACCGCCGAGCACGCCCACGGTCAGGCCGGACACATCGGGGAGGTCCCAGGGGTCCTTGGCGGGCGGCTTGGGGGCGCTTCCACTGTCATTCGTAGTCATGGCGCCGACCCTACTGCCAGGTAGGGGATGCCGCCCCGGCCTGCACCGTGCTTCCCGTTCGGGTGGACCGGAGGCGTTCGGGGGGTCTCGGAGCCCCGGTCGCGGCATGATGCCGGGCCATGGATGCCGTACGTGTCGCGTTGCTGCGTGAGGTGCTCGCCGGGACGGAGTGGCCGGAGGCCGCCCGGGGGTTCGCCCGGACCCTGCGGTCCTCGGTCGTCCCGCAGGGCGGCGGGCTGCTGCTGGTGGGCACCGAGGTCTACGAGCCGTGGCACCTGGCCGCGCACCTGGTGGACGAGTCCACGTGGTCGGGGCTGCCCCAGCTACGCCCCACGCTCGTACGCCACCGGGTGGAGCCGGACGACCCGGTGCACCTGGCCGTGGGCCTGGGCAGGATCGAGGCGGCCGGGCGGGGCGAGACGCTGCTCGTGGTGGCGCCCGAGCAGGCGGACGGCGGCCTGCTGGAGCGCGTCCACGACGCGCGGCGGGCCGGGGCGACGGTGCTCGCGCTGGACGGCGGGGACCCGGAGGTACGGGGCCTCGCCCACGAGGCGCTCACGGTCCGTGACGGCGACGAGGTCGATCTGGACACGGTCCAGCACCTGGTCAGCGCGGCGGCGGGAGAGAACGGCGCCCCGTCCCCCCGGGGCCGGCGCACCTTCCGCGACCGCCTCTCCCGCCTGGCCGACCAGCTGACGGCGCCGCCCCCGGCCCGCTGGTGACGGCGCGGCCGCAGCCACCGCCGGGGCCCGGCGGCGGTCCGGACCGTAAGCTCCCGCGGTGCTCCATGAGCGGACGCCCTAGTCCGGCGTCCCGTCCGTGGGCTTGTCGGTGCGGTCGTGCCACTTCGGGTCGTTCTCCCACTCCAGGTTCCGCTCACGCGCCGTGTCCATGGCGCGCTGGGCCTCCCCCGGGGTGGCGTACGGGCCGAAGCGGTCCTTGCCGGGGCACTCGGGCCCCTCCTCGACCTTCTTGTGTTCCAGGCAGTAGTACCATTCGCCCGGTTTGCCCACCGTGCGCTTCTTGAACAGGGCCATTGCAGGATCCTTTCCTCGTTGCCATGGTGCCCCGAGCACGCTGGTTAGACTCGCTGACATGTCTGGCCAGTCGCTTCTCGTACCAGGGGAGATCACTCCCGTCCGTTCCGTGCCCGGAAGGATCCGGCGCCCCGAGTACGTGGGGAAGCCCGCCCCCACGCCGTACACCGGGCCCGAGGTCCAGGACCCCGACACCGTGGAGCGCATGCGGGTCGCGGGCCGTATCGCGGCCCAGGCGATGGAGGAGGCCGCCAAGCACATCGCCCCCGGGGTCACCACCGACGAACTCGACCGGGTCGCCCATGAGTTCATGGTGGACCACGGGGCGTACCCGTCGACCCTCGGCTACCGGGGCTTCCCGAAGTCGCTCTGCACCTCGCTCAACGAGGTCATCTGCCACGGGATCCCCGACTCCACCGTGCTGCGCGACGGCGACATCGTGAACCTCGACGTCACGGCGTACATCGACGGCGTGCACGGCGACAACAACGCCACCTATCTCTGCGGCGAGGTCGACGAGGAGTCGCGGCTGCTCGTGGAGCGCACCCGGGAGTCACTGAACCGGGCCATCAAGGCGGTGCGGCCCGGGCGGCAGATCAATGTGATCGGGCGCGTCATCGAGTCGTACGCGAAGCGGTTCGGCTACGGGGTGGTGCGGGACTTCACCGGGCACGGGATCAACTCCTCGTTCCACTCCGGGTTGATCATCCCGCACTACGACAGCCCGCACGCGACGACCGTGATGCAGCCCGGCATGACGTTCACCATCGAGCCGATGCTCACGCTCGGGACCCACGACTACGACATGTGGGACGACGGCTGGACCGTGGTGACGAAGGACCGGAAGCGGACCGCGCAGTTCGAGCACACACTGGTGGTGACGGAGACCGGGGCGGAGATCCTCACGCTTCCGTAACGCGCCGATTTTACCGACAGACGGTCGGGAACCTGTTGACTTAGGTAAACCTAAGTAGGAGGATCAGCATATCGGTGCGCGGCGGCGCGTACAGCTGCTGCCGGTATGTACGTTTCTGTCCGGACTTCCCGTCCCCCTCGGTCCCCGGAGGCCCGCCTTGGACTCGACCGCCACCACCACGCCCTTCTCGACCCTCATCCGCACCGCCTCGCACGAGCAGCACACGGAGGCCGAGTCCTCGTCCTTCATGAGCGACATGCTCGGCGGGCGGCTCGGGGTGGACGCCTACACGCGCTACACCGAGCAGCTGTGGTTCGTCTACCGGGCGCTGGAGGACGGCGCGGAGGCACTGCGCCGGGACCCGGTCGCCGGTCCCTTCATCCAGCCGCAGCTGATGCGCACCGCCGAGCTGGAGCGTGACCTGCGCCATCTGCGGGGCGAGGGGTGGCGCGAGGGGCTGGAGCCGCTGCCCGCCACCGCGGCGTACGCCGAGCGGGTCGCCGAGTGCGCCCGCGAGTGGCCCGCCGGTTATGTGGCGCACCACTACACCCGTTACCTCGGCGACCTCTCGGGCGGCCAGATCATCCGCGGTACGGCGGAGAAGACCTGGGGCTTCGAGCGCAAGGGCGACGGGGTGCGGTTCTACGTGTTCGAGCAGATCTCCAACCCGGCCGCCTTCAAGCGGGAGTACCGGGAGCTGCTGGACGCGGTGGACGCGGACGATCTGGAGAAGCAGCGCATCGTCGACGAGTGCAAGCGCGCCTTCGCGCTGAACACCGCCGTCTTCCGCGAGCTCGGCGAGGTCTTCCCGCTCAGCGCCTGATCAGGAGGCGACGACCAGAAGGACGCGGCCCCCGACCTCCATCGTGCCGTCCGGCGCGGGCGCGGTGAGGATCTGGGAGCCGCGTCCTTGTCTGATGTTCAGGGCCCGGCCGAGCTCGGCGCTCAGCAGCATGGCCGCGGCCCCGGTCGCCTCGTCCTCGTCCACGCCTCCGGTGCGAGCCCCGGCTCCACTGGAGCGGCTGTCGCCGCGCTCATCGTGACGGCGGGGGAAGGCCCGGGCCCGTACGCGGCCGGCGGCCTCGTCCTCCCAGGCCCAGACGTAGAGCCAGCCCTCACCGGGCGGCGGCTCCGTCAGCGCCTCGACCTCCGCGACCGACGCGTACCGCTCCAGCGTCCTCGGCGGTGCCCACTCCGGGCGGGCCGTGATCCAGGTGAACTCGCCGTCCTGGCGGGCCGTCACGTCCCCGACGGGCAGTTCCAGCACCTCCAGGTCGAGCAGCCAGGCCGCGCCGACGAGCGGGTGCCCGGCGAACGGCAGCCGGAGCCCGGGGGTGCGGATGTCGACGGTGCCGCGCTCCGGGTCGTCCACGAAGACCGTCTCGCTGAAGCCGAGCTTCCGGGCGAGCGCCTGCCGGGACTCGTTGCCGGGATACCTGCGCCCGTCGCGTACGACGCCCAGCGCGTTGCCGTGGCGGCCGTCCGGGCCGCAGAACACGCGTAGTACGTCGATGCCTTCGGGTACCTCGAAGTCGTTCACATGCGCATTCAAGCACCGCGCGGGGCCCTCCGGCCCACAGGCGACGAGGCCGCCCGGGTTTGCGCCTCACCGTTGCACGGGCCGGAGTGCCGCCCGCCGCGCCGAGATGGCTCGCTTGACCCTTCCTTGACCGTTCCGTGGGCTCCCCATGGGGGCGGCGCGATCGGGGCGTTTCCGGCTCGGACGAGTGAGACCTGAATCACGCGACCGAGGGACGCGGGCGAGGTGAGGCGCGGTTAAGTTAGGGTCGCCTCACCTACTTTCGTCCGCACTACTTCCGCTCTTTCACCCTCGTGGAGCCCTGCATGCGAGCCGTTCGCCCCTCTGTCGTCACCGCTGTCGCCGCAGTGGCCGCACTGACCGCCGTCACGGGCTGCACCGAGAAGAGCGACGACAAGGGGGACGGCTCCGTCCAGGTGGTCGCCAAGGACGACTCCTGCGAGGTGTCGGCGAAGAAGATCCCGGCCGGCCACGTCGAACTCGCCGTCGAGAACAGGGGAGCCAAGGTCACCGAGGTCTATGTCCTCTTCCCGGACGACCGGATCGTCACCGAGCGCGAGAACATCGGCCCCGGCACCAAGGCGAAGATCACGGCGGAGATCAAGGCCGGGACATACGAGATCGCCTGCAAGCCCGGCATGAAGGGCGAGGGCATACGTCAGACGGTGGAGGTCACCGGAGGTGAGGCCACCGCGCGCAGCCCCGAGATGGACAAGGCCGTCGCCGATTACCGCACCTACGTCCAGGCGCAGGCCGACGAGACGCTGCCCGAGGTGAAGATCTTCACCGACGCCGTCGCCGCAGGCGACATCGAGGCGGCGAAGAAGGCGTACACCCGCTCCCGGATCGGCTGGGAGCGCACCGAGCCGGTAGCCGAGTCCTTCGGTGACATCGACCCCAAGGTCGACGTCCGCGAGGACGGCCTGGAGGACGGCCAGAAATGGACCGGCTGGCACCGGCTGGAGAAGGCGCTGTGGCAGGACAAGAAGCTGGGTGCGGAGGAGAAGGCTCTCGCACCCACCCTTTACAAGGACCTGCTGGACTGGCAGAAGCGGGTCGGCAGGGCCGAGATCACCCCGACCTCGATGGCCAACGGCGCCAAGGAGCTCCTCGACGAGGTCGCCACCGGCAAGGTCACCGGCGAGGAGGAGCGCTACAGCCACACCGACCTCGTCGACTTCAAGGCGAACGTCGAGGGTGCGGAGAAGTCCTACGAGCTCCTCAAGCCGATCGCGTCCAAGAACGACGCGGCGCTGACCGCCTCCCTGGACAAGCAGTTCGCGGCGCTGAACACCCTGCTGGACAAGTACCGCACGGACAAGGCCTCCTACGACTTCACCTCGTACGACAAGGTCGGCAAGGCGGACCGTAAGGAGCTCTCCGACGCGGTCAACGCGCTCGCGGAGCCCCTGTCCAAGCTGGCCGCCGCGGTGACGAAGTGAGCGGGGGCCCGATCATGACCGGGGACGAGGACTCCGACGGCGCCCCCGCCCCGTCGCGACGCGCGCTGCTCGGCTGGGGCGGTGCCGGGCTGGCGCTCGGCGCCGTGGCGGCGGGCGGTGCCGTCGCATCGGTGCGCTCCGACGGGGGCACGGATCCGGCCTCGGACAGCGGCGCGGCGGTGCCCTTCCACGGGGCTCACCAGGCGGGGATCGCCACCGCCGTCCAGGACCGGCTGCATTTCGCCTCCTTCGACGTGACGACGGAGGACCGGGCCGAACTGATCGCCCTCCTCAAGGAATGGACCCGGGCCGCGGAGCGGATGACAGCCGGGCGGACCGTCGGCGAGGGGGCGTACGGGGGGCCGGCGGAGGCCCCGCCGGACGACACGGGCGAGGCGCTGGGCCTCAGGCCGTCCCGGCTGACGCTCACGCTCGGTTTCGGCCCGTCCCTGTTCGACAAGGGCCGCTTCGGCATCGAGGGCCGGCGGCCCGAAGCGCTGGTGGATCTGCCGAAGTTCCCCGGTGACAACCTGGACGCCGCCCGCAGCGGCGGGGACCTGTGCGTCCAGGCGTGCGCGGACGACCCGCAGGTCGCCGTGCACGCCATCCGGAACCTCGCCAGGATCGGGATGGGACGCACCGCCATCCGCTGGTCGCAGCTGGGGTTCGGCAAGACGTCCTCGACGACGCCCGGCGCACAGACTCCGCGCAACATGATGGGGTTCAAGGACGGCACCCGGAACATCTCCGGCACGGACGACGCCGCGCTGAAGAAGCACGTGTGGGCGGACGGGACGGGCGACGCCGGGTGGATGGCCGGGGGCTCCTATCTGGTGGCCCGGCGCATCCGCATGCACATCGAGACGTGGGACCGGGCTCCCCTGCAGGAGCAGGAGGACATCTTCGGCCGCGACAAGGGTGAGGGCGCCCCCGTCGGCAAGGCCAAGGAGCGCGACGAGCCGTTCCTGAAGGCGATGCTGCCGACCGCGCACGTGCGCCTGGCGCACCCGGACACCAACAACGGGGCGACGATCCTGCGTCGCGGCTACTCCTTCACCGACGGTACGGACGGTCTGGGCAGGCTCGACGCAGGGCTCTTCTTCCTGGCCTACCAGCGGGACGTCCGCACGGGCTTCATCCCGGTGCAGCGCAGCCTCGCCGCCTCGGACGCGCTCAACGAGTACATCCAGCACGTGGGTTCGGCGGTCTTCGCCGTTCCGCCCGGTGTCCGCGACTCGGACGACTGGTGGGGCCGGGCACTGTTCTCATGACCGACACCGTGGAAGGACCGGCATGTTCGGCAACTATCTGATCGGCTTGCGCGAGGGGCTCGAGGCCGGCCTGGTGGTCTGCATCCTCATCGCCTACCTGGTCAAGTCCGGCCGCCGTGACGCGCTCCGGCCGGTGTGGACCGGCATCGCCATCGCCTGCACCATCTCGCTGGGCTTCGGCGCCGCCCTCGAGTTCGGCTCCCAGGAGCTGACGTTCGAGGCACAGGAGATGCTCGGCGGGTCGTTGTCGATCATCGCCGTCGGCCTCGTGACGTGGATGGTGTTCTGGATGCGGCGTACCGCGCGGCATCTGAAGAAGGAGCTGCACGGCAAGCTCGACACCGCACTCGCCATGGGTACCGGCGCCCTGGTGGCCACCGCCTTCCTCGCGGTGGGCCGTGAGGGCCTGGAGACCGCCCTGTTCGTGTGGGCATCGGTGCGCGCGAGCGGTGAGGGCTCCTCCTCACCGCTGATCGGGGTGCTGCTGGGCATCGCGACCGCGATCGTGCTGAGCTGGCTGTTCTACCGGGGCGCCCTGAGGATCAACCTGTCCACGTTCTTCACGTGGACAGGCGGCATGCTCGTGGTGGTGGCCGCCGGTGTGCTCGCCTACGGCCTGCACGACCTGCAGGAGGCCCGTTTCCTCGGTGGCCTCGGGAACAAGGCGTTCGACATCACGACGACGATTCCGCCGGACAGCTGGTACGGCACCCTGCTCAAGGGGGTCTTCAACTTCCAGGCCGATCCAACCGTTCTTCAGGTCACGGTGTGGGCGCTGTACCTCATCCCGACGCTCGTGCTGTTCCTCGCCCCGGTAGGGTTCAGGCGGTCAGTGCCAACGACGGATCAGAAGGCGCAGAAGGCAACGGATGACAAGGCTGGGGCGACTGGCGGCGGGACTCGCGACGGCGACGGTGCTGAGCGTGACGGCGAGCGGCTGCGTGACGGTGCACGGTGAACTGGAAGTCGTGCCGGGAGCGACGGAGTCCGAGGCGGCGAAGGCCCTGGAGGACTTCACCGTCGCGTACAACAAGGCGGACAAGGCGTACGATCCGGCACTCGACGAGGACCGGGTGACCGGTTCGCTGGGTGCGATCAACCAGGCAGGCCTGGCCGCGCGGCGTAAGAACAGCCCGGAGGGCAACGCGCAGCACAAGCCGCTGGAGCTGACGGACGCCTCGTACGCCATCCCCAAGAAGGCGGGCTGGCCGCGCTGGTTCCTCGCGGACACCGACTCCAACCGCGACCAGGACGGCGGGAAGCAGGACACCCGCTGGCTGCTGACGTTCGTGCGCACCGGGCCGGACGCCCCGTGGAAGGTGTCCTACCTGGCGGTGGCGTCCCCGTCCGAGATCCCCAAGTTCCGCAAGGACGCCGACGGTTACGCGCAGCCCGCGCCCTCCGCCTCCACCGATGCCACGCTGGCCACCGCGCCTGCCGAGCTGAGCACCACGTACACGGACTACCTCAGGGACGGCGCGCCGGACGTCTTCGCCCCGGGGTCGATGACCTCGGGCTGGCGGGACGCGCGGAAGAACACCCGCAGGGCGGGCTTCTCCTACCAGTACGTCGACCAGGCCCTGGACTCCGGGACGTTCGCACCGCTGGGGCTGACGACGGAGGACGGCGGGGCGCTGGTCTTCTTCAGCAGCAAGCACTTCGAGCGTCAGACGGCGGCGCAGGGGCTGCGGCCGACGGTCACCGCGGACGTGGAGGCACTGCTGACCGGCGAGGTGAAGAGCACCCTCACCAAGGAGCGGGTCTCCAGCCAGCTGGTCTACGTACCGAAGAAGGCGGCGGGAGACGCCACGGGCACGGACGGCAAGGTGCGCGTGCTGAACCGGCTGCCCGGTCTGGTCGCGGCGCAGGGGTCCTGAGCGCCGTCAGCCGGGGGGGCGCCGTCAGCCGGGGGGCGGGGTGCGCCGCGCCCAGTGCGTGAGCCGTTCGGCGAAGGCGGCGACGAGGCCCCGGAGTTCGTCCGGGCGCTCGATGACGAAGGGCCGGTCGAGCGAGGCGAGTGCGGCGGGCAGCCAGTCGAGCCGCTCCACGCGCAGTTCGACGCGGCTCCAGGCCTCGGCTCCTGGATCGCCGCCGTCCGGCGACGGCAGTTCCTCCACGAGCGCGACTCCGGCCGGGAGCCGGGTGTGGATGTGCGCGGCCGTGCCCTGGACGCGCAGGGTCACCTCATGGCGGTACGGGGCGGTGGCCAGCCCCGTCAGGACGCGCGTCGCCGGGTCGGGCCCCGCGGGCGGTTCGAACGAGCCGGGCAGGGTCCGTACGCCGCTGATGCGGTCCAGCCGGAACGTCCGGTCCTCGCCGGCCGAGAGGTCCGTGGCCGTCACGTACCACTTGCCCGCGTGGGCGACGAGCCCGTGCGGGTGGACCGTGCGCTCGCTGCGGCGGCCGTCCGCGGAGGTGTAGCGGAGGGAGAGCGGCCGGTGGTGGTTCACCGCGTCGGCGACGGGCAGCAGGACCGCGGATTCCGGGGCGGTCGCCGCGCTGCCGGGCGGGGCCGTGGGATCGCCGTGCGGGTCGGTGAAGGAGAGGGAGCCGAGCACGGCGTCGAGGGCGAGACGGAGCCGCTGGGGCAGGACCCGCCGGATCTTGGCCGTGGCCGTGTCGCCCGCCGTGCCGGCGGCGGTCGTGAGGCCGGACCGGCGGCCCGCGATCAGGCCGAGGAGCACGGCGAGCGCCTCGTCGTCGTCGAGCATGAGCGGGGGCATTCGGTGGCCGGGGGCGATCCGGTATCCGCCGTACCGGCCGCGCAGCGACTCGACGGGCACGTCGAGGTCGAGGAGGTGGCCGATGTAGTGCCGCACCGTGCGTTCGTCCACGCCGAGCCGGCCGGCGAGCTCGGCGGCGGTCCGGACGCCGCCGGACTGCAGGAGCTCCAGGAGGGTGAGGACGCGGGCGAGGGGACGGGACATGTCCGTAAGTCTCCCGCAGATACCGGGCGGGTTCCGCCCGGTATCGGTCGTAGCGTGTGGTCGTAAGCAACGAACGACCAGGAGAACACCCATGAACTTCGTCTCTGTCCGCATCATCACGGCTGACGTCGCCCGGCTCGTCGGGTTCTACGAGCGGGTCACCGGCGTGACCGCCGCCTGGGCCAACGAGGACTTCGCCGAGATCGGGACGGCCTCGGGCACCCTCGCGATCGGCAGCACCCGCACGGTCCCCCTCTTCGCACCGGGCTCGGCACGCCCGGGGGAGAACCACAGCGTCGTCCTGGAGTTCCTGGTGGACGACGTGGACCGGGTGCACGAGAACCTGACCGGATTCGTGGAGGACTTCGTCAACGAGCCCACGACGATGCCCTGGGGCAACCGCTCGCTCCTGTTCCGCGACCCCGACGGCAACCTGGTGAACTTCTTCACGCCCGTCACGCCGGCGGCCGTCGAGAAGTTCGCCCGCGTGAGCCAGGCGTGAACGTACGGGCATGACAGAGCGGGCGTGAAAGGGCCGGTGAGAAAGGGCGGCTCAGCGGCTCATCGGCCAGGCGACGGCGTCGTGGTCGAGGTCGCTCGCGTCGGCCGTGTCCGCGTACTGCGCGCAGGCGTCGGTGAGCGTCTCCAGCAGGGTCAGCGGATCGGGGAGCGGGTTCTCCGGGCCGCGGATCCAGTGCACGTCCAGCTCACCGGGGAGCCGGGCGGGGGGCAGGAGGACGTAGCTGCCGCGGCAGTGCCAGCGGAGTCCCGGATGCTCGTCCATGGTCTCGGGGTGGCAGTCCAGCTCGCAGGGCCACCACTCGTCCTCGTCGTCGGGGGTGCCGCGGGTGGCGGTGAAGAAGAGCATCCGGTCGGTGCCGGACTGGGCCACGGGGCCGACGTCGATGCCCGCCGCGAGGAGCCGCTCCAGGGCGGCGTGTCCCGCGCTCAGGGGCACGTCGAGGACGTCGTGGATCATGCCCGTCGCGGTGATGAAGTTGGCCAGCGGCTGGTTGGCCGCCCAGCGCTCGATCTGGGCGCGGTCCGTCGTGGACTGCGTCTGCCAGGCGAACGAGACCGGGTGCCGCGCGGGGGTCGGACAGCCGATGCGCTCGCACGAACATCGGTAGCCGGACGGGTGCGCCGCGGGTGAGATGGGCATTCCTGCCTCGGCGACGGCCAGGAGCAGCGCCAGCCGTGCCGCGTCGTCGGCCTCCGGCTGTGGTTTGGGCCGCCTGCGCAGCCACTGGGAAATCCTGCCCTCTGTGCCGCGATAGCGGCCGGAATCGGCGCCCATCTATCCCCTCACCTCAGCGGTTACCTCTCCATGGTCGCACCATCCTGCTCCTCGGGTGGCCAGAGTTCCGAAGCGGGGTGCCCGGGCGGTTGCGCAGGGGTCGGCACACTCGTACGGAATGTCATGGAATGCACCCCCGGGTTCATGGCTGGACCAGGATCCCCCGCAGGGTGAGGTCGACGATCTGGTCCGCGTACGCGTGGGTCAGCGGATGCGTCCTGAGCAGCCAGCGGTGGGTGAGCGGGGCGATCAGGAGCTCCAGTGCGATCCGCGGATCGATGTCCGCACGCACCTGGCCGGCCTCCTGGGCCGCCCGCAGGCGTGTGACATACAACTGGAGCTGCGGTTCGAGCAAATTTTCGACGAATTGGGCTCCGAGTGCGGGGTCGATGATCCCCTCGGCGGCCAGGGCCCGGGTGGGTGCCGCGCTCACCGGGTCGTTCAGCCCGTCGACCGTGGTCCGGAGGACGAGCTTGAGGTCGGCGGCCAGGTCGCCGGTGTCGGGGATGCCGTACGCACCGTCCTCGCCGGCCTCGCCCACCTCCTGCGAGCGGCGGGCGCTCTCGGCGAGGAACGCCTCCAGGAGCACGGCCGCCTTGGAGGGCCACCAGCGGTAGATCGTCTGCTTGCCGACGCCGGCCCGGGCGGCGATACCCTCGATCGTCGTCCTCGCGTACCCCACCTCGCCGACGAGCGCGAGTGCGGCGTCACAGATCGCGCGCCGTGAGCGGTCGCTGCGACGGCTGGAGTCGGGGGACTTCTGAGCTGCCATCCGCCCATCCTAGAGCCTGACGGTCCGATACGTATCGTCTTGCCTACGGGCCGGCTCTCCCGGGACAGCCCCCACCGGGCCACCCCGGGGGCCCGCGCGAACCACCCGAACGGATCACAGCGCGACGGCCCGGCGCGGCGCACCATGAACTCACGCGCACACCCCGCGCGTGTCCCACCGTTCCGCGGCCGAGGCCGCCGTTCGTGAGGAGCCTGCATTGACCCGTGACGCCACCCCCCGTCGCTACCTGATGTGCGCCCCGGCCCACTTCGAGGTCACCTACTCCATCAACCCGTGGATGGATCCGTCGAAGCCCGTGGATCTGCCCCTGGCCCAGACCCAGTGGGAGGACCTGCGCGACCGCTACCGGGCTCTCGGCCACACCGTGGAGCTGCTCACCCCCCGCCCCGACCTGCCCGACATGGTGTTCGCCGCCAACGGGGCCACCGTGATCGACGGCAAGGTGCTCGGGGCCCTGTTCGCCTACCGGGAGCGGTACGCGGAGGCGGAGGCGCACCGGGAGTGGTTCCGGGCCAACGGCTTCACCGAGATCCATGAGCCGGCCCATGTCAACGAGGGCGAGGGCGACTTCGCGGTGACCGCCTCGTACCTGCTGGCCGGGCGGGGCTTCCGCTCCAGCCCGCTCTCCCACGACGAGGCGCAGGAGTTCTTCGGGCGCCCGGTGATCGGCCTCGACCTGGTGGACCCGCGCTACTACCACCTGGACACGGCGCTGTGCGTGCTCGACGAGGCGGCGGACGAGATCATGTACTACCCGGGGGCGTTCTCACCGGGCAGCCGGTCCGTGCTGGCCCGCCTCTTCCCCGACGCGCTGCTGGCCGAGGAGGCGGACGCCGCCTCGCTGGGGCTCAACGCGGTCAGCGACGGGCGCCATGTGCTGCTCCCGCAGGCGGCCGTGGGGCTCTTCGACCCGCTGCGGGACCGGGGCTTCGAGCCGGTCCCGATGGACCTGGGCGAGCTGCTCAAGGGCGGCGGCAGCGTGAAGTGCTGCACCCAGGAGCTGCGGGCCGGGGCCGAGGGGACCTAGGGTCTTTCGTTTGGATCAGGCCGGATCAGGGAGCGGGGT
>NZ_JAERUC010000142.1 GCF_016745505.1 Streptomyces silvae
GTTCTTCGGGTCGAGCGGGTTGGCCTCGTGGTTCGGGAAGCTGCCGTCGAGCTCGAAGTACATCGGTACGACGTCGAGCGGGAGGCCCGCGAGGACGGCCGGCACCGTGTGGCCGCCCATGCCGTTGCCCGCGTCCACGACCACCTTGAGCGGGCGGATCGCCGTCAGGTCGACGAGCGTGCGCAGATGGTTCGCGTACTCCCGCAGGGTGTCGTGCCCGGTGACGGTGCCGGAGCCGCCGGGGGCGGGCGCGGGTCCGCCGGTGCCGGTCCACCGCTCGACGAGCGAGCGGATCTCGGCGAGTCCGCTGTCCTGGCCGACCGGTGCGGCGCCGGCGCGGCACATCTTGATGCCGTTGTAGCAGGCGGGGTTGTGCGAGGCGGTGAACATCGCGCCGGGCAGTCCGAGGGCGCCCGAGGCGTAGTAGAGCTGGTCCGTCGAGCAGAGCCCCGTCTCGGTGACGTCCGCGCCCTGCGCGACCGCGCCTCGCGCGAAGGCCCGTGCCAGGCCCGGCGAGGTGGCGCGCATGTCGTGTCCGGTCACGAGGGCGCGCGCCCCGGTGACCTGGACGAACGCGGCACCGAACAGCTCCGCGGTGGACTCGTCCCACTGGTCCGGGACGAGTCCGCGCACGTCGTATGCCTTGACGAGCCCGGACAGGTCGGTGCGCGGAAGGGGGTCAGTGGGCGCGGCCATGGCCGTCTCCTTCGTGGTGCTGCGGTTCCGGGGTGTCGAGGAGCCACAGGGCGGTGTCGGGCGGCAGCGCGTCGCCGTCGAGGGGGCCGCTGGCCAGCACGGGGCGCCCCGGTGCGCCGAGCTCGGTCCAGGACAGGGGCCGCGGGCCGAGGTTGACGACGCAGGTCAGCGAGGAGCGGGAGAAGGCGAGGTACGGGTCGCCGGGCTCCGAGTGCCAGTGGGGCGCGGCCGTCGGGTCGGGCGCGGGGTGGGCGCGGCGCAGCCGCAGGGCCGCGCGGTACAGGCTGAGCGTGGAGTCGGGGTCGCGCTCCTGGGCGGCGACGGTGTACGGCGCCCAGCCGTCCGGCTGGGGCAGCCAGGTCCGGCCGGGACCGGCAGTGGTGAAGCCGTACGGGGCGCGGTCCCCGGACCACGGCAGCGGTACGCGGGAGCCGTCGCGGCCCCGGTCGGTGTGGCCGGAGCGTTCCCACAGCGGGTCGCGGATGCGGTCGTCGGGGACGGTGGCCTGCGGCAGGCCGAGCTCCTCGCCCTGGTAGAGGTAGGCGGAGCCGGGCAGGGCGAGCATGAGCAGGGCCGCCGCCCGTGCGCGGGCCGGTGAGCCGAGACGGGTCACCGGCCGGACCGCGTCATGGCTGGAGAGCAGCCAGGTGACGGCCCCTCCGCCGGGCGCGGAGAGCGAGGCGTCGATGACGCGGCGCAGCTCCGCCGGGTCCCAGGCGGCCTCCAGGAAGGCGAAGTTGAAGGCCTGGTGCATCTCGTCGGGCCGGGTGTAGCGCGCCAGCCTGGCCGGGTCGAACACGGCGGACTCGGCGACCATGACCCGCTCGTGCGGGGGTACGGCGCCGGGCGGCGCGGGGTGGGTGTCGAGGAGGGTGCGCCACTCCCGGTACAGCGGGTGCAGCTCCTCCTGGTCGTAGTACGGCATGAGGTGGTTGCGCAGCGGGTCGCGGTGCTGTCCGGGGCCGGCGTCGGGCAGGCCCTCCGCCTTGAACAGGGCGTGCGCGACGTCCACGCGGAAGCCGTCGACACCCCGGTCGAGCCAGTACCGCAGGACGTCCTCGAAAGCGGTACGCACCTCGGGTGCCCGCCAGTCGAGGTCGGGCTGCTCGGGCGCGTGCAGATGGCAGTACCACGCCCCGTCGGCCACCCGGGTCCAGGCCGGACCGCCGAAGGCCGACTGCCAGTCGTTGGGCGGGAGTTCGCCGTCGGGGCCACGGCCCTCGCGGAACAGATAGCGTCCGCGCGCGGCGGAGCCGGGACCGGCCGCGAGCGCCTCCCGGAACCAGGGGTGCCGGTCGGAGGTGTGGTTGGGCACGAGGTCGACGATGAGCTTGAGGCCCAGGCCGTGGGCGCGGGCGGTGAGCCGGTCGAAGTCCTCGGAGCTGCCGAGGTCGGCGGCGACCCCGGTGTGGTCGGCGATGTCGTACCCGCCGTCGGCGAGCGGCGAGGGGTAGAACGGGGTGATCCACACGGCGTCCGCGCCGAGTTCCGCGATGTGGCCGAGCCGGGCGGTGGCACCCGCGAGGTCGCCGGTCCCGTCGCCGTCCGAGTCGGCGAAGGCGCGCGGGTACAACTCGTAGCAGACGGCGTCCTGCCACCAGCTCATGAGGACTCCTGGGGGTGGTACGTGGTGCCGGGGGCGGGCACGGGCTGTTCGGTGCCGGTGTCGGCGGCCAGCGTGGCGGCTTCCGCGACGGCGACGGCGGTGAGGCCGGCGACGGCGTCGGCGACCGGGGTGGAGCCGTCGCGCGCCACGCGGACCAGGCCGGCGACGGCGGCACGCACGCTCTCGCTGTAGACGTGCGGTTTGCGGATCTCGCCACCGAGGTCGAGGACGGCGCGTACGTGGTGGGGCACGACCCGTGTCTCTCCCCGTCCGCGCGCCGGGTCGGAGGAGCCGGCGTCCCGTTCGACGGTGACCGAGACGCGTTCACCTCCGTGCGGACGGAAGCCGTCCACGTGCAGCAGCGCGTCGGCCCGTGCGGGCAGCCGCTCCCAGGCCTCGGCCCCCTGCTCGTCGGTCCAGGCCGAGATCTCGGCGCGCACCGGGATCCAGCCCTCGATCCTGGTCTCGGCGAATCCGTGGTCCAGGCGCATCAACTGGCGTTCGCAGCGGTGCGCGTGGGTGAAGGAGTGCAGGTGGGAGGCGAGGACACCGCCCGGGTGGAGGACATCGGCGCTGACCATGTCGACGGGCCCGCCCGGCCGTCGTGCGGCGGTCGCCCGCACGCTGACCGGGTCGGAGCCCAGCAGGGCGCGCGCCGCGTCGAAGAAGTGCACCCCGTGCTCGACGAAGATGCCGCCGCTGTGGGCGCGGTCCCAGAACCAGTGGCCGGGGCCGAGGTCCTGGTCGGAGGCGTCGTTCTCGAACAGGAAGCGGCGCGGGGCCGCGAGCAGCCCCTGCGCGACAAGCCGTTCCACGGCCCGCAGCAGCGGGTTGTAGCGCAGGACGTGGTCGACGACCAGGGCGCGTCCGGCCCGCTCGGCCTCCCGGGCCACGGCGCGGGCGTCCCGCGCCGTGGTGGCGAGCGGCTTCTCGCAGAACACGTGCCGGCCGGCGCGCAGCGCGGCCGTGGCCATCGCGGCGTGCGCGGCCGGCGGTACGGCGATGGCGACGGCCTCCACGTCCTCGCGCTCCAGCAGCTCCTCCAGGGAGCCGAGCGCGGGCACGCCGTGCCGTTCCCCGAGCGCCTTCGCCCGTACGGGGTCGGGGTCGGCGACCGCGGCCGGGCGGAGCCCGGGCAGGCCGGCCACGGCGTCCAGGACGTACGCCCCGAAGCCTCCGCAGCCGACCAGTCCGAGGCCGAGAGGGGCCGTCGCGTGGGTCATGCCGTGCGCTCCAGGAGGGCGACGCCGATGTGCGCGTCGGCCATGCCGTAGAAGACGTACAGCTCTCCGTCGATCTCCTCGATCGCGGTCGGGAAGACGACGTTCGGGACGGTGCCCGCGCGCTCCTCCTCGGTCTCGGGTGCCATCAGCGGCTCCTCGGAGCGGGCCAGGACCTTGGCCGGGTCGGCCGGGTCGAGGATCATCGCGCCCGCCGCGTAGGACACCGTCTGGTTCTGTGCGAAGGGGTCCTCGATGTGGCCGGAGACGCCGTGGTGGATGAGGAGCCACCCCTCGGGCACCCGGACCGGGGCGGGCCCTCCGCCGATCTTCAGGTCCTCCCACGCGTGCTCGGACAGGGCGACGAGCCGGTGGTCGCGCGGGCGGACCAGGGCGCGGATGTCGGCCTCGACCTCGGCGACCGGCACGTACGAGATCCAGATGCCGGGCCGCTCGTCGGTGATCCCGGCGGGCAGGTGGACGCCCTCGCCGGGACGGAACCAGCCGAGGTCCCACATCGGGCGGTGCAGCATCGCGTACGCGGGCTCGCCGTCCGGGCCGGGGACGGGCTCCGGGAAGTGGACGACGTCCTTGTTCGGGAAGAGGTTGAGGTCGGTGTCGAGGTCAGGCTGGTAGGCGAACTGCACGGGCCCGAGACGGGTCCACGTGCTCAGGTCCTCGGACACGGCTAGCGCCGGCTTGGGGCCGAGCGGCCCGTAGGCGACGTACGACATGACGTGCTTGCCGAGCGAGGGGATCCAGGTGATGCGCGGGTCCTCGACGCCGGCGTTGTTCTTGCCGCGCTCCCAGCCCTCGTCGGGCGAGAGGACGACTCCGCGCCGCTCGACGCCGCTGGGGACGCCGTCGGTGAAGGTGACCTCGGCGAGGCCGACGCGGGACACGTTGCCCTCGGCGACCAGGCGCGGCAGCAGGTGCAGGCGGCCGTCGGGGGTGCGGCCGGACGCGGGGTTGAGGACTCCTTCGGCCTCGTTCGCCTCGCCGGGCAGCGGGGACATGATCAGGCCCTTGCGTACCAGGCGGTAGGGGATGCGGGGGGTGGCGCCGGTGGTGCTCATACGGGGAATCAGCCCTTTGTCGCGGAGTCGATGTCGGTCGAGGTGAAGTGGCGCTGGAACAGGAGGAACAGCGCCACGGCGGGGGCGGCCAGCACACAGGCGCCGGCCAGCAGGGCGCCGGTCGGGTTGGCGACCGTGCCCTGGAGGTTGGAGAGGAAGCTGGCGAGCGAGACGGCCAGCGGCTGCATGTCGGCGTCCTTGGTGACGAGGAACGGCCACAGGAACTCGTTCCACGGCCCGATGAAGGTGAGCAGCATCGCGGTCAGGACGGCGGGCCGCGCCATCGGCAGGGCGACCTTCCACAGGATGCGCAGTTCGCCCGCGCCGTCGAGGCGGGCGGCCTCGAAGAGGGACTGCGGCAGCTGGAGGAAGAACTGGCGGAAGAGGAACACTGCCGTCGAGTTGATCGCGAAGGGAAGGATCATCCCGATGTAGTTGTCGCCGAGTCCGTAGTCGCGGACCACCAGGACGTAGAGCGGCAGCGTCAGGAGCTGGAAGGGCACCATCTGCACGAGCAGCAGCGAGGCGAAGACGGTCCCCCGGCCGCGGAAGTGCAGCTGGGCCAGCGCGTATCCGGCGAGCACCCCGAAGACGAGGGTGCAGAGCAGGACGCCGATGGTCATGATCCCGGAGTTGAGCAGGGAACGGCCCAGCGAGATCGCGCCGTTGACCGCCGTGTAACTGCCGCCGGTCAGACCGCTGGGCACCGCGGAGGACAGGTCGCCCGTCGTGGTCTTCCGCAGCGAGCCGACGATCATGTAGTAGAAGGGGAAGAGGAAGGCGACCGCGCCCAGCGAGAGAACGGCGTACTTGACGGCCGTCCCCCCGGACCGGCGCGAGCGTGCGGCCGTGGGCGGGGCCTTCGTCACCGGGGTGCCCGTGGCGGGCGCGTCGGTGAGCGGGGTGCCGGTGGCCGGGTTCGAGGCGCTCATGTCAGTTGCCCCTCTCGGAGATCTTGCGGGCGGCCAGCGAGATGAGGAGGACGAAGCCCACCAGGACCACGCCCAGGGCGGCGGCGAAGTCGGGGTGCCCCTGCTCGATGCCCTTCTGGTACATGAGCAGGACGGGCGAGGTGGAGGCGTGGTCGGGGCCGCCGCCGCCGGTCAGCAGATAGGGCTCGCTGAACAGGTTGGCGCCGGTGATGATCGCGTAGATCAGGACCAGGGTCGTGGCGGGACGCACTCCGGGCACGGTCACCGCGAAGAACTGCCGTACGCGCCCTGCCCCGTCGACGGAGGCCGCCTCGTACAGCTCCTTGCCGACGTTCTGGAGCGCGGCGAGGTAGAGCATGACGAAGAAGCCGAGCTGCTTCCAGGTGACGAAGACCGCGATCATCGGCATCGCGAGGTGCGAGTTGACCAGCCAGGAGGGGTCCGGCGCGTGCGCCCCGAGGAGGTTGTTGACGAAGCCGTCCGTGCCGAAGAGGAACTGCCACACCGCGACCAGCGCGACGCTCGCCGTGATGTACGGCAGGTAGTAGGCGGCGCGGAAGAAGGCGCGGAAGCGGATCTTCGCGTTGAGCGCGGAGGCCAGGACCAGCGCCAGGATCACCGTGAGGGGCACGTTGATCACGAGGAAGACGGCGATGTTGAGGAAGGCCCGCCCCACGACCGGGTCGGTGAACACGTCCCGGTAGTTGGAGAGCCCGACCCACGGGGAGTCGATGTCCGTGCCGGGGGCGGTGAAGTAGAAGCGGTGGACGGAGATCCACAGCGTGTAGACCATCGGGACGGCGAACACGACGAGCAGGAACAGCACGTACGGCGTCACGAACAGCGCGCCGGTGCGGGAGCGGGCCCTTCCGTGGCGGGTGGCGGCTCCTTCACCCTGCGGCCGGACTCCGGGTGCGGCGCCCGCGGTGGCGGTGGCGGTGGCGGTGGCGGTGGGACGGAGGTTCGTCATGCCGGGTCCCCGTACTCGTCGAGCAGCTTGGATATCTTGGCCGAGGCCCTGCGCAGCGCGGTGCCGGTGGGCTCCTCGCCGAAGACGACGGACTTCGTCCACTCGTCCCGGAATGCCTGCCAGACGTCGACGGATCCCGGCACGTTGGGGACCTCGACGACGTGCTCGGCCTGCCGTGCGAAGGCCTGGTAGACGGGCTTCCGCTGGAAGTAGTCCGGGTAGCGCGCGGTCAGGTTCTCCCGCATCGGCATCTGCCCGGTCGCCTCCAGGAACTTCCCGTCCTGCTGGGCGGAGGTGGCGAACTTCAGCAGGTCCCAGGCGGTGGCGCGGTTGCGGCAGGCGCTGAACATCGCGGCGGACTTCTCGTCGCTGAAGGAGTACGTGTCCTCGGGCGACTTCCCGTCGGCGGTCGGCACCGGGGCCACACCGATGTCGACGCTGTCCTTGTAGGCGGAGACCGCCCACGGCCCGACGGTGGCCATGGCGGCCTTCCCGTCGTTCACGGCGTCCCCGGGGTACGCCTCCTGCGGCGCGAGCTTCTCCGCGTACAACTGGCGCCAGAACGAGGCCACCTGGCGGCCGGCCGGCGAGTCGAACTGCGGCTCGCCGTCCTCGACGAGCTGCTTGCCGCCGCTCTGCGCGGCGAAGGCCGGGTAGAAGTCGAGCCAGGACTGGAAGAACTCACTGCTGGGCGCCGGCCAGATCGCGGCCTTGGCGGCACCGCTGTGCACGAGGGTGCGGGAGGTCTCCAGGAACTGGCTGTACGTCGCCAGCCGCGGGTGCTCGGGGTCGAGGCCGGCCTTCTCGAAGATCTTCTTGTTGTAGAGGATCATCACCGGGTTGCTCTTCCACGGCAGTTGGCGGAACTTGCCGTCCGGCGAGGCGTACTGGCCGGTGAGGGCGCCGCCCCGGCGCTCGATGTAGGAGTCGCCGTCCGGGAAGTCGCTGAGCGCGACGAGGCCGTTCTGCTTCTCGAAGGTCGGCACCGAGGCGGGCGCGGTGTTGAAGACCAGGCAGGCGCTGGTGCCCGCGATGATGGAGGCGCTGATCGCCTCCTCGGAGGTCTTGCCCGCCGGTATCTGCTGGGCCGTGACGTGCTGTCCGGGGTGGCTCCTGTTCCAGGCGGCGACCATGTTCCTGCCCCAGGCCACCTCCTGGGCGTTGTTCGACAGCCAGATCGTGATGGGACCCCGCGCCTTCGCGGCGGTCTCCTGGTCCGGGGCCGGCCGGCCGCAGGCGGTCGCGGCGCTCGCGAGGGCGAGCACGAGCAGCGAGTACGCCGTTCTCCTCAGCATGAAAAATCTCCGAACTGTTCACGCCCGGCCTCGTCGCCGGACGGACATGCCTTGCCGGGCCACGAAGGCCCGGCGGCCCGCTCGTCAGGCGCCGGGGGCCGGGCCTATCGACGCGCGGGGGACGAACTCGGCGGGCGGCAGCACGACGTGCGCCACCTCCTCGCCTGCCAGCACCCGGTCCAGGGCCCGGGCCGCCGCCTCGCCCCAGCCGCGCGCGTCGGCGCGGGCGGAGGAGAGCGGCGGGTAGGTGTAGCGCGTGAGGCTGGTGTCGTCGTAACCGACGACCGAGAGGCGTTCCGGCACCGGGACCCCCATCTCCTGGGCCACGGAGAGCCCGGCGGTGGCGGCGAGGTCGTTGCCGTAGACGATCGCGGTGGGCGGTTCGGCCAGTGAGAGCAGTGCGCGGGTGGCCCGCGCACCGCCCTCCGCCGTGAAGCCGCCGGGCATCACGGGTCCTTGGGGCAGGCCGAGAGCGTGCAGCGTCTCCTCCCAGGCCACCCGGCGCCGGTGCGCGTGGCGGAACTCCTGGGGGCCTTCGACATGGGCGATGTGCCGGTGGCCCAGCTCGGCGAGGCGCCGTACGGCCTCCACGTAGGCGGGCCGGTCGTCGAGGCTCACCGAGCTGAGCCCGTCGCTCCACTCGCTCTGCCCCACCACGACGGCCGGCAGTCCGAGCCGGTGCATCAGGGCGGGGCGGGGGTCGTCGTGGCGCAGGTCGGTGAGGAGCACCCCGTCCACCCGGCGGTCGGCGGACAGCCGCTCGTACACGGACTGCTCCCGCTCCGGGGTGGTGAGGTGCACCATCAGCCCGTCGCCCCGCTCCCCCAGGGCCACCTCGACGCCCGCTATGAAGGCGGGGAAGAAGAGGTCGGCGCCGATCAGGTCGGGTTCCCGGGCGAGCACGAGACCGAAGGCGCCCGCCTTGCCGAGGGACAGCGCCCTCGCCGGACGGCTGGGGGTCCAGCCGAGTTCGGCCGCGACGGCGAGGATGCGCTCCTTGGTCTCCCGCGCGATCCCCGGCCGGTCGTTCAGGGCGAACGAGACGGAACTGCGAGAGACGCCCGCACGCTGTGCGACGTCGTCGATGGTGGGCTTGCGAGCCATGGCGCCTTCCGCTCTCTGTGAACCCGGGGCTGTGAACTCGGGGCTGTGAACCCGGGGGCCGGGCAAGTGGATCGAGCGACGTCCTCACCGGCACCTAAACCGGTTCAGACGTTCAACCGGCGTTCACTAAACCGGTTTGAGAATCGGGCGTCAATGGGGTGCATGATGTGACCTGGGCCACAGGATGTGTGGTCCCGTCCCACCGCGCGGCGGAACACCCGCACGTTCGGCCGCGGATCACGGCCGGACCTCACCCGCCGGGGACGATCCGCGGGAGCGGCCGGCACCGGACCGACGACGGCGCGGTCGTCACCTCGTGGACGGCGCGGCCGGACCCTGCGGGGCGGACCGGTCAGCGTCCGGGCCGCCGGTCCGCCGAGGCGTGGGGTGGCCTCTTCCGGGGCCGTTCCGGGAGGCGGTGGCGGGCGAGAGTGCGGCGGCGACCAGCATGAGCAGCAGGACGGGGACCATCGCGGCGCGCAGCCCGTGGTGCTCGCCGAGGAAGCGAGGGACGGGGGTCCGGCCAGCAGCGCCACGTAGCCGATCCTGGAGGTCAGGGCGACGCGGCCGGTGGTGTCGGGGCCGGACTCGCCGGCCGCCGAGAGGGCCAGCGGGAAGCCGAGGGAGGTGCCGATCCCCCAGAGCAGCACGGCGCAGCCCGCTGCCACCGGGGAGTCGACGAAGGACACCAGGGCGATGCCGACGGCCGTCAGCAGGGCGCCGCCGCCGAGCACCACGGGCCGGCCGGCCCGGGCCACCACGGGACCGCCCGCGAAACGGCCCGCCGCCATGGCCGCGGCGAAGCCGGCGTAGACCAACGAGCCGAGGCCGGAGGGCATGTGGTGCCCGTCGACCATCAGCAGCGGCAGCCAGTCGGTGGCGGCGCCCTCGGCGAGCGTCATACCCAGCACCACCCCGCCGATCAGCAGCAGCCGGGGGTCGAGGTACAGCAGGCGCTCCCGGACCGGTCCGGTGACATCGGGCGCCGGACCGGCGGCTCCCGTGTCCGAGGCCCCGGGGCGGCCGATGCCGGGGCGCAGTCCCGGCACCGCGACGGCGAACATCCCGGTCACCAGGAGCAGCACGCCCGCCAGGTGCCAGGGCACCGGGAAGCCGGCCGCCGCACCGGCCACCCCGAGACCCGCCCCGACCACGGTGCCGAGGCTGTAGCAGCCGTGCAGGGCGGGCAGCACGGGCCGGCCCAACTCCCGCTCCACCACGGCACCGTCCACGTTGCTGGCGACCTGCCCGTGGCCGTAGTCATCGTCGACACCGAGGAGCGCATCCAGGCCTTCGTCCCCCAGCTCGAGGAGATGGACATCGAGGGCCTGGTCACCCTGGAACCCGTCCAGGTCGTCCGCTTCGACGGCACCCAGGGGGCCGGGAGGTGATCGATTACCTGCTGGTGGCCCTCGGTGGCGCGGTCGGTGCGCCGCTGCGCTATCTCACCGACCGGGCCGTCCAGGCCCGCCACGACACCGTCTTCCCCTGGGGCACCTTCGCCGTCAACGTGTCCGGCTCCCTGATCCTGGGCATCCTCACCGGCGCCGCCCTCTCCGGCACCACCGGGCACACCGTGCAGCTGCTGCTGGGCACCGGCCTGTGCGGGGCGCTGACCACGTACTCGACGTTCTCCTACGAGACACTGCGCCTGGCCGAGAGCGGTGCCAGGCTCTTCGCCGCCGCCAACGTCGTGGTCTCCATCGCGACCGGCCTGGGCGCGGTCTTCGCCGGAGTCGCCCTCGCCCGGGCCCTGTTCACCTGACCCGGGTCACCTGACCCGGGCGGACGGAGCGGAGACCCCCACGCTCGGGCCCGCCGCGCCCCGATCACTCCTGTTCGGGCGGCTCCTGGCCGGACAGCGGGGTCAGAAGCACCGGGCAGTGCGCGTGGTGCAGCACGGCGTGGGTGACGTGGCCCATGGGGGCGCCGACGGGGAGCGACCGGCGGCGGGCGCCTATGACCACCGTGTCGGCCTCCGCGGTCGCCGCGACCAGGACGGCCGCTGCCGACGCGGCACGGACGACATCGTGGGTGACGTCGAGACCGGGCCGGTCCTCGCGCAGCCGCGTGACGATACGCGCGACCTCGGCGCCCTCGGTGACCCCGAGTCCGGACGGGTCGTCGAACATCGTCGCCATGCTGCCGACGTTCTCCAGGAAGATCCACACGCTGACCACACGCAGTGAGGCTCCGCGGCGCAGCGCCAGTTCCGCGGCGAGACGCACTGCTTCCCGGTCCCGGTCATCCCGTGCGGCGACCATGACGACCCCGGCCGGACGGTCGCGTTCACGCGGCGGCACCACGACGGCAGGGACCCTCGCGCGGGCCGCGACCCGCAGGGCGTCCGACCCCACGAGCAGCCCCAGGAACCCTCCGTGCCCGCGCGTCCCGACGACGACCGTGCCCTCCTGGCCTGCCTCACGGAGCAGACAGGTCGCGGTCTCCTGCGGGCACGAGGCCGTCACGACCTTGACCCCGGGAGCAGTCTTCCGCACCAGGGCTTCCGCCTCGCCCAGCACGTCGACGGCGTGGTCCTTCGCCTGGCGGAACCCCTTGAGGGACAGATGCGGATGGCCGGATTCGGTCCTGGTGGCATGCACGACGGTCAGGGGCCGCTCCCTGGATTCGGCCTCGGCGGCTGCCCAGCGCACAGCCCGGTGAGCATCCTGCGTGCCGTCGGTCCCCACGACCACGGGCCCGTCCAGATTCAGGCTTCGTCGGTTGTTCTGCATGGCCCCTCCTCGACGTAGTGGTGCCGCGCCTTCTCCCTCTGCCCGGGCCGGCGGTTTCGGTGCGCCTGTCTACATTTTCGGCCCGTACGCCGCCGGAAGCGACGCGGCAGCCGTCCCTCAGGTGCAGCATCGGAGGAAGGGCCACCGGGAGGTACGGCGGACGGCGCGACCCGGCGCGACCCCAGGGGTACGGCCCGCGCGGCGGCCGGACGGCGCATCAGACCACGGCGAGCCGGTCCACCAGCAGCTCCACCCTCGACTCGGCGTCCTCCGGCAGCAGCCGTCCTGCCCGGGTCAGGGTCGCCAGCCCGTGCAGGGACGCCCAGAACACCTCGGTGAACAGCGCGGGGTGCACGCCGTCCCCGGCGACCTCGCCGAGCGTCTCCAGCAGCGCGGCGAAGCCGTCCTTCAGCGGCTCCGGGGTGTCCTCCTGTGCGTACGCCAGGCCCCCGTCGAGCTGGAACAGGGCGTCGTAGACCGCCGGGTTGCGCGTGGCGAAGTCGAGGTAGCCGCGAGCGAGGGCGGTGACCCGTGCCCGAGGTCCGTCGGCGGCGGAGGTCGCGGCCCGCAGAGCGACCGCCAGCTCGGCGGCGCCTTGGAGGGCGACGGCACCGATGATCTCGCGTTTGCCGCGGAAGTGGCTGTAGAGGACGGGCTGGCTGTATTCGATGCGTTCGGCGAGGCGGCGGGTGGTGACCGCGTCCCAGCCGCTCTCCTCGGCGAGTTCGCGGGCCGTCGCCAAGATGAGGCGTTCACGCTCCGCCCGTTCGCGCTGCTTGCGTTCCTGTACCGACATGACTTGATTCTAGCATTGCTAGACAACCAAGCGGCACAAGGTCTAGCGTTGCCTCATCGCCTAGCGGCACTAGATCGACACGAGGGCCGCCCGCACGGGCCGATCCGCGGGCCCGCACACCCCGGGCGACTCGGCAAGCTCCACGAAGCCCACCGGACCGACGAGCACCCACCAAGGAGAAGAACAATGTCGCTGAAGAAGCTCAACACCGTCCTGGCCGCCGCCTTCATCCTCTTCATCCTCTGGTTCGGGACGGAGTACATCGTCAGTCCGGAGACGACGGCGCCGACCTTCGGCCTGCCGAGCTGGCCGTCCGGCGACGGAGGCGGCTTCCTGATCATCAAGGGAATCCGCGACGTCGTCCTGGCCCTGGTGCTGGGCATCCTGCTGGTGACCGGCCACCGCCGGGCGCTGGGCTGGGCGCTGCTGGTGGAAGCCCTCGCCGCGTACGGCGACATGACCAACGTGCTGGCCCACCACGGCTCCGTGGCCACCGCGCTCGGCATCCACTGCCTGACCGCGACACTGATGGTGATCAACGGCCTGCTGATACTGCGTGAGACCCGCACGGTCGCGGCCGCTCCGGCATCGCCCGCCCCGCAGCCCGCCTGAGGCACGCACCGGGCGGTGATCGACACGTACGTACGATCCACCTCCGCAGCAGGGCGCCGCACCGGAGGCCCAGGCGCTCAGGCCTCCCCTCCCCCGTCCTCCTCGAACCGGTCCAGCCGCGCCGTCACGTCGTCGGCGAGACGGGTGAGGAGGCGGGCGAGGTCGTCGCGGTCCTGCTGCGGCCAGTCGCCGAGCGCCTCGGCGAACCAGCCCAACAGGGAAGCCACGTAACGGTTGACGGCCTCCGTGCCCGCTTCGGTCGGTTCGATGAGGCTCGCGCGGCGGTCGTGGGGATCGCCGACGCGCCGTACGAGACCGCGCTTCTCCAGGGTCTGGACCTGTCGGGTGACGTGCGGGCCCACGACCTGCATGCGGTCGGCGATCTCACCGATCCGGAGGGGCTTGTCCGCGGTCCGCAGGGACACCAGTACACCGACGGCGGGGCGGTCGAGGGCGAGGCCGGCCTCCGCGGTGGCGCGTTCGATGAGCCGGCCCTTGGTGAGAGCGCCGCTGAGCCGGGTGATCCGGGGCAGCACGGCGAGCAGATCGGCGGACGGGGACTCCGCCGCGGGAGGCTCCGGTGGTTCGGTCGTCATCACATCTCCATTTGCATACCTAAGTTAGGTATCTATATAGTCGAGCACGGCCGGCGTCGACGACGGCGCCCCATAGCGTTCATAAAGATACCTAAGGTACGCATCTTTGCTGTGCACGCCGTGCGTACCTCCTTCGTCGCCCCGGGGCCCGCCCCGGCAGAGAGGTGAGAAGCCATGATCAAGAAGTCTCGTCCCGCCCGCCGCGTACTGATCTCAGGAGCCAGTATCGCGGGCCCCACGCTCGCGTACTGGCTCGACCGCTACGGCTTCGACGTCACCGTGGTGGAGAAGGCCGCAGCCGTGCGCGGAGGCGGGTACGCCATCGACATCCGCGGCACGGCCCGCGAAGTGGTCGAGCGCATGGGCCTGCTGCCGCGCCTGACCGAGGCGCATGTCGACAGCCGGCGGATCACCTTCGTGGAAGCGGCGGGCGAAGCGGTCGGCTCGGTACGGCCCGAGCAGTTCACCGGCGGAGCGGCGGGCCTGGACCTCGAGGTCCGGCGCGGCGACCTGGCCGACGCGCTCCACGCGCCGGTGCGGGAGCGGGTCGAGTTCCTCTTCAACGACTCGATCGCGGCACTCGACGACGCCGGGGACGCCGTGCACGTCGTCTTCGACAGCGGGATACGCCGCACGTTCGACCTCGTGATCGGCGCGGACGGACTGCACTCGAACACGCGCCGGCTGGTCTTCGGTCCCGAGGAGCCCTTTCACCACTACCTCGGGCGCGTGTTCGCCGGCTTCACCCTGCCGAACGAGTTCGGGTTCGCGCACGAGGCCGCCATCTGGAACGAGCCGGGGCGCAGCGCGGTCCTCTACGCCTACGAGGAGTCCGACCATGTGCACGGCTTCCTCACCTTCGCCGACGACACCCCGCCCTTCGACGCCTTCCGCGACCCGCGAGCCCAGCGCGAGCTGGTCGCGGCGCGCTTCCCCGAGCAGGTCTGGCACGTGCCGCGCCTGGTGGAGGCCATGCGGGAGGCCGACGACCTCTTCTGCGACATCGTGAGCCAGATCCACATGCCCACGTGGTCCCGGGGGCGCGTCGTGCTGGCGGGGGACGCCGCGCACGCCACCTCGTTCCTCTCAGGTCAGGGCTCCAGCGTCGCGCTCGTCGGCGCGTACGTCCTGGCCGGCGAACTCGCCGTACGCGCCGACCATGCCGAGGCCTTCGCGGCTTACGAGCGCACGATGCGGCCCTTCGCCGAGCTCAACCAGGCGCTGGCGACCAACGGCGGCTCGGTGGTCACGCCCACGACGCGCGAGGAGATCGAGGCCCGCAACGCCTTGGTGCGCGATCCGGAGGCGGCCGCGAAGGAGATGGCGACGGCGAGTGCGGAGGAAGGACGCGCGGCACACTCGGCGCTGGCTCTGCCCGACTACTACTGATCGCCGTGCCCGTCGGGGAGTTGCTCCGGCATCAGCCCGTGAGCATCTAGTGTTGAGCCGTGACGTGGAGTGAGGCGGAGTACCTCGACTGTCTCCGGTCCGAGCGGCGGAGCTACGCCTGGGTGATGCGGCGGCATGGCGGGCTGACGCCGGAGGAAGCAAGGGAAGCCGCCCTGGACCGGTACCCGTACGAGCCGCATGACGCCCCGTACCGCGGGCTCGTATGTCATGACGAGGCGTGGCACTGGGCGATGCTGGCGATCCACGGCGATCAGTACATGCTGGAACACCCCGAGCTGGCCCACCCCTCGCCCGAGTACGAGGCAATGGGGTGAGCACATGCGATCGCCGCCGTCATCTCCCGGGCACCGGTCCGGCTGAACCGGCCGGTCTCAGCGGAACGCGGCGACGTGCCGGGCGGCCCAGTCGGCGAAGGAGCGCGGGGCGCGGCCGAGGACCTTCTGGACGTCAGGGCTGACGCGCAGCTCGGCGGCGTTGGGGGAACCGAGGATGTCCAGAGTGTCGTTGGCGAGCTCCGCCGGCATGCTCCGGGCCATGGCGGTCGCGGCCTCTTCGCGGGTGAGCTCATGGAATGTCACGGGTGAGCCCAGTGCGGTGGCGATGGCCTCCGCCTGCTGACGTGGAGTGATCACCTCCGGGCCGGTCAGCTCGTAGATGCCGCCGGTGTGCTGGTCCTCCAGCAGGCAGGCCGCCGCGACCTCGGCGATGTCCGACGGGTCGATGATCGGCACCCCGATGTCGCCGAAGGGTGCGGCGACGACCTGATGTGCGCGGACGGACTCGGCCCACCACAGGGCGTTGGAAGCGAAGCCGCCCGGCCGCAGGACGGTCCACTCCAGGCCGGACTCCCGCAACGTGTCCTCCAGGGCGCGCATCGCGATCCGCGTGTGGCCGAAGGGCCTGGTCACCACGCCCAGCGTGGAGAGCAGAACGACCCGGCGGACCCCGCTGTCCGCAGCCTGCCGGATGATGTCGGCGGAGTTGGCCCCGGTGGCGTGCAGGTCGCCGGAGAGCAGGAGGAACAGCGCTTCCGCTCCGTCCAGTGCGGGCTTGAGGCCGGCCGGCTCGTTCAGGTCGGCCGTCAGGTGGCGGACCCCGTCCGGCACCGCCGCCTCGTGCCGTGACACTGCCGTCACCTGCCGGCCCGCGTCGGCCAGCGCCTGCGTCAGCGGACGGCCGATGTTCCCGGTGGCCCCGGTTACTACGATCATGATCAGCTCCTGTTCGGATTGCCTGTGTGGTCTGCACGCTAGGAGCACGGGCTAACTTTTGGTAAGGACGTACCCCGAGGTAAGCTCATGACATGGTGGAAGGTGTGCAGCCCAGGCAGGCCGGGGCGGGGAAGCGGTATGACGTGTTTCACACCGACTGCCTCGCGCGGGATGTGGTCGACCATGTGACCAGCAGGTGGGGCATCTGGGTGCTGATCTCGCTGCGGAGCCAGGATCTCCGGTTCTACGAGCTGCGCGAGAGCATCCAGGGCATCAGCGAGAAGATGCTCGCCCAGACCCTGCGGGCGCTGGTCCAGGACGGCCTGCTCCGGCGGGAGGTGGAGCCGACGACTCCGCCTCAGGTCACCTACGGGCTCACCGAGTTCGGCCGGGACATCGGCGAGCCGCTGACGGAGCTGTTCGACCGGATCACGCGACGGCTGTCACCGGGTGGCGAGGACAGCGCTGTTGCGGCTGGTGGAGCGGCCGGCGCCCGGCCGCGACACGATGGGTGACCTGCTGAGGCGGATCCTCACCTCCGAGGGGGCGGGGGAATCAGCCGTCCCCTGTATACCAGTGACGCAGCCTGTTTGAGGGGGCGCAGGCGGACGCTCACCGTGTAGCCGGTGATGCCGGGTGCCGTGGCGAGGCCGCTGCTGAGGAAGTCGTAGAAGTCGGCGGCGTCCCTGCACATCACGATCGCCATCAGGTTCTGGTCGCCGGTCGTGGCCGCGGCGAAGACGACCCGGGGAAGCGCGGCGACGGCCGTGCCCGTCTCGTGCAGCCGGTCGGGGGAGGTCTGCAGCCACACAGACGCACCGAAGGGGTAACCCAGCTGCTCCGGAACGAGGTCCACGTCGTAGAGGAGCGTGCCCGAGCGCTCCAGGGCCTCCATACGCCGCGCGATCCGGCCGATGGTCCAGCCGGTGCCCTTGGCGAGCGTGGCCTGGCTCGCCCGGCCGTCCTCGGCGAGGATCGCCAGCAACGGGCCGTCGTCCTCGCGCAGTTCGGCCATCGGTCCCTTCGGCCGTTCGCGGGGGTGACTCTCCAGCAGCAGGTCCACGGCCTCCTGCGACAGCGAAGGGCCGAGCCGCGCCCAGTCCGCGCCGGGCGGTGAGTAGGCGTGCAGCACCATACGGGTGTTGATCTCCGTCACTCCGGGATAGCGGGCCAGCCGGCGCAGCACGTCCGGCACCCGGCCGTCGTGAGGCGCTTCCAGCGAACAGACGATCTCCGATCCGCCGAAGGAGATGTTCGCGAAGGAGACCTCCGGCAGCCGGGTCACGGCCTCGGCGAGCGCGTCGATCCGGTCCGGGCGGAGCGTGATCCGCACCACGCTCGCCGTGAGGTCGTTCACCGCAGGGTTGACGAGGCCCACGACCCGCATGGTGCCCGATCGCTGCATCGCCCGGTAGCGGCGCGCCACGGTCTGTTCCGACGCCCCCACCGCCTCACCGATCACGCGGAACGGGGCACGCGGCACCACGTGCAGCGCGTGGAGGATAAGGCTGTCCAGGGCGTCGAGCATGGAGGAATCATCACATGAACCGCGCGAAGACAGCGGTTCTCCCCATGGGATCGGCAGCGGCTTGGGGAAATCGTCAGGTGTGACGGAAACTTCTGGAGGATGTACGGGCAGGCGCACGCCGCGCCCGTGGACCCCACCGCGAGGCCCGCGGGCGGTGTACCGAGCTCGTACGACGGTTCCGTGCACGCACGGCCTCGAACCCCTCGTACCCGGGCTGCACCGTGGCCGCCCGGTTCCGGTGAGCGGGGCCGCTCTCCCCGGCCCCGTACGGCCATGACCGCCGTACTGCTCACGCCTCGCACCCCATCCGTCGCGTCGGACACCCGACGCTCCGAAGGAGCCCTCTTGTCCCCGTCACCACCCGCTGCCGAGCCCCGTCGCGGGATGACTGTTCTCATGGCCTGCCTCGGGGTCTTCGTCGCCTACCTGCCGGTGACCAGCGTCTCGGTGAGCCTGACCGCCATCCAGTCGGCTCTCTCCACGAGCACCCTGCAACTGTCGTGGGTCTCGGACGCCTTCGTGCTGCCGATGGCCGCCTTCATCCTCACCGCCGGCGTCTTCGGCGACGTGCACGGCCGCAAGAAGGTCTACCTCGCCGGGCTGCTGCTCTCCGCCGCCGGCGCCGCGACCTCGCTCACCGCGGACTCGATCGGCCAGCTCTGGGCCGGCCAGGCGCTTTCCGGGATCGGCGCGGCCGCGCTGCTGCCGACGACGCTCGCGCTCATCAGCCATGCCGTGCCCGACCACCGCGAGCGCGGGAAGTTCATCGGGTTCTGGGCGATGTGCCTGCTCGGGGCACTCGCCATCGGCGGTGTGGTCGCCGGGACGATCCTCGGCCACGTGGGCTGGCGGTGGATCTTCCTCGTGCCGATCCCCGTCGCCCTGCTCGCCTTCGGCTTCTCCCTGCGGCTGCTGCCCGAGTCCCGCGCGCCGCGTGCCGGACGGCTGGACTGGCCCGGACAGATCACGGCCGCGCTCGCCATCACCGCGCTCGTCTACGGAATCATCCAGGGCGGGGCCGGTTCCTTCGGCGACGTACAGGTCGTCGTCGCGCTGGCGGTCGCGGTCGTCAGCGGGGTCGCCTTCGTCCTCGCCGAGCGGCGCTCCTCGCATCCGATGCTCGACCTCGCGCTCTTCCGCAGCCCCGGATTCACCGCCACCACGCTCGTGGCCATGGTGATGTTCCTGGGCATGATCGGCTTCTTCTTCGTGCTGAGCCTCTACTTCGGCATGGTCCAGCGCCTCGACACGCTCGGGATCGCCTGGCGGATGCTCCTGATCACCGGCGCCGCGCTGCTCGTCAGCGGAGTCGCCGGACGCGTCATGCACAAGGTCTCACCGCGCCTCATGATCACCACAGGACTCCTCATGGTGACCGCCGCGCTGCTCACCCTGCTCGGCGCCGACGCGGGCACCTCCTTCGCCTCGCTCTCCTGGCGTCTGATCCTGCTGGGGCTCGGCATGGGGCTCGTGACGACACCGATGACGGCCGTCGCCGTCGCCTCCGTACCCCACCCGCTCGCCGGCATGGCCGCCGCGGGGAACAACGCGTTCCGCCAGGTCGGCGGCGCACTCGGCCCCGCCGTGCTCGGGGCTCTTCTCACCAGCCGCGCCGTCTCCTCCCTGCCGGGGCGGCTTTCCGACGCGGGCGTCGACGGCCCGCTCGCCGACCGGCTCGCGGACGCGACCCGCGAGGGAGGGCTCGGCGCGATCGGCTCGGTACCGTTCGGCGCACAGGCGGGCCTGATCCAACAAGCCGTCGGCGAGGCCTTCCTCGAGGGCATGCGCCTGTGCCTGACCGTCTCGGCCGGCCTGACCTTCCTGGCCGCCGCCCTCGCCTTCGTCCTCCTGCGCCCGCGCAGGACGGCCACGGGCACGGAGAAGGTCGTACGCACATCGACTGCGCGGACGACGCAGACACCGCAGACCTCCGACCGGGCCAAGTCCCTGGTGGAGGAAGGCGCCTGACGCCCGGCCCATCGCCGGCGTGGGAAGGCCGCGCCTCGCGGGAGCACCGCGGGCGCGGCCTTTCCGCTGTCCGACCATGTCCAAGGACTCAGTTGCTGCGCGTCGGCCCGCGCCTGCCTGTGCGTTGCTGCGCTGCCGATGGCGGGGCTCGTGACCGGTGACGGGGCCGGCCCGGCTTCGTCCACGTTCTGCATACCGCTCGCGTCTGAGCACGTGGACGCCGTACGCAGCGTCGCTCGCGGGCGGGGAGGCGGTGTACCCGCGATGGGCGGTTCGGCCCCCTGCGAGGTGCTCACGACCGTCCGTCGGTTTCGGGTCGGCGCATCGCCCATCCGATCAGGCCTGTCACTGCTCGTCCCGCTGGAATCAGCATGAACCGCTCCCCCGGCGTCCACCGTGGAAGGTTCAGTTCACTGGTCGCCCAGCGGGGCAGGAGGGCGACGGCGTTGGCCGCCAGGGCTCCGTAGAGCGGCAGCGCCAGGACGGGTATCGGTGGCCGCAGCAGCAGATACCGGGTGGTCTCACGCGCCTGCGGCGTGCACCGCAGCTCCGCCCGGTATTCCTGCAGGCGTGCGCTCAGGGCCTGGGCCGATCGAGGCGGGGAGGGGACGCCCAGCGCTTCGGCGACGCGTGCCATGTCGGCGACGTAGCGGGAACACTCGCCTGCCGTGAGGGGGTGCGCTCCGAATCTCTGGTGGGCCCTGAGGAAGCTGTCGGTCTCGGCCACGTGCACCCACTCCAGCAGGTGGGGGTCGGAGGCACGGTAGGCCAGCCCCTCGTCGGTGACGCCGTGAATGCGCGCATGCACGCCCTTGACCCGCTCGCAGGCCGACTGTGCGCTGTCGGCCGTGCCGTAGGTCGTGGTGGCGAGGAAGGTGCTGGTGCGCTGGAGCCGCCCCCAGGGGTCGCCCCGGAACCCTGAGTGGGCGGACACCGCGGCCATGGCCACGGGATGAAGGGACTGCAGGAGCAGTGCGGTCAGTCCGCCGATGAACATCGCGCTGTCCCCGTGCACGCGACGTACCGGGCTGTCCTGCGGGAACCAGCGCGGGCCGGGCGTGTTGTGGATCGCGTCCCTGTTGCGGGGGCCGTCCGGACCGGCGACGCGCTCGAACAGAAGTGCGCCCGCGCGCCCACGCAACGTGTCGATCGCGGTCGACAGCACGGTCATCGACGCTCCTCGCGGCTCTGCCGGCCTCCTCGCGGCGGAGAATGCGGCATCCTGGGCTGCCCCGCCCGTCGGATGCAGCAGAGGGGAATCCGGCACCCATCGGCACCCATCACCCCTCATGCTCCTCATGAAACGAGGCGCCCGCCACTCGCCGGTGGGCGATCTGCGTTCGATCACCCCGCAGGGGCAGAAGTCCCCGCAGGGGCAGAAGTCAATGACGCCCGTTCCGGGCCGAAGAACGATATGACACTCGGGAGTCGTAGTGATCAAAGTCGAACGCGTCATGCAGTCGAGCCGTCCGTGCGACGAGGTCGTTGCCTACCTGGCCGACTTCTCCCACGCCGAACACTGGGACCCGGGCACCATCACCTGCGAGCCGGTCGATGCCGGTGCTCCGCCGGAGGTGGGCGCGCAGTGGCTGAACGTCTCCTCCTTCCGCGGACGCCGCACCGAGCTGCGCTACGAGTTGACCCGGATGAGCAGTGACCGGCTCACCTTCGTCGGACGCAACAAGACGGCGACCTCGACGGACGATCTGCACTTCGAGCCGTACTCCGGCGGCACCCGGATCACCTACCGCGCGCACGTCGAGTTCCACGGGATCGCGCGCTTGGCAACGCCTCTCCTGCAGAAGGAGTTCGAGCGACTGGGCGACGAGGTGTCCGAACAGCTTCCGGCCGCACTCGACAAGGCCCTGGGGCCTTCCGGCCCCGGGGCCCGGCGGCCCTGACCGGGCCGTACCCCGTTCGGCACCTCCCCCGCGAGCACACCGGGCACGACCGGGCCCGAAGGCGCTGGCGGCGGTGATGACGGCGTCGGACGTCCTTCCGGGGACGCCGGACGCCGGCTCACGCACGCCGTTCGGCGACGGGCGTACCGTCCGGGGTCGTGTGCAGCAGTTCGGCGTCGGCCTCCATGGCGTCGGCGACCGCGATGACGAGCCGGCGCGGGTCGCCGCCGGCGGGCATCGGCGGGGCGGTGCCCGCGACCGGCCGGTCGGCGAAACCGGTGTCCAGGTGGCCGGACCGGATGTCCAGGACCTGGATGCCGCAGGTGCGTCCTTCGCGGCGCGCGGCGACGAGCCAGGCGCACATTGCGGCCTTGGAGGCGCTGTAGTCGGCCATTCCCGCCTGCGGACGCTCGCCGACCACGCCGGTGAAGGCGGCGATCATCGAACCGGGCCGCATGATGGCGAACGCGGCGCGGAAGAAGGCCGCGGGCGCGAGGGCGTTGACCGCCATCAGGTATTCGTGGACTTCGTCCCCGACCTGTGTCGCCTGGCCGAAGGCCACCGATCCGAAGGCTGTCACCACGGCGTCCAGCCCACCCAGGCCTGCCGCCGCTTCATCGACGGCGCGGGCGCAGGAGTCGGGGGCGTATGCGTCGAACAGGACAGTGGGAGCACCCGGGTACGCGTGGGCGGCCTGGGCGAGGCGGGCCGGGTCGCGGCCTGCGAGCGCCGGGCGAGCTCCCCTTGCGGCCAGTTCGGCGGTGAGGGCACCACCGAGGACGCCGGTGGCGCCGGCCACCAGCACACGGGCACCTTCGAGGTTCATGTCCCACTCCCGATCTTCCCATCGCAGGTCGTCGGCTCGGCGTCTCACCGGTGTGTTCCCCGCGAACCGGCCGCCGACGAAGACAGCCACCAGGGTCCAAGGGGAGTCAACCGCACGCCGAGTCCTTCAGCACGTCCTGACAGGCGGCGCCGCGTCATCCGAGGACCACCGACTCGACCGTCCGGACCGCTTCCGCCAGCCCCGGCGGATGCGGGGCCCCGGTTACGGCCTGTCCGGCCCAGCCGGGCCCGAGCGTCAGGACCACCGGTGTGCGGCGTGCTCCGCGCACACCCCACTGGATCGCTGCCACGTGCTGGGCCAGCGGCCGGCTCGCCGTGGCTCGCGTCTGCGACCACAGTCCTACCGCCGCCGGCCCGGTCCTGTTGACCGCTGCCACCAGGGACTCGACGGGCAGCGCGCCACCGAACATGCGCACCGGGAGGCCGCGTTCGGCGAGCGCGGCGGAGAGCACCTCCAGCGGCAGCGTGTGGTTCTCCGCAGGCACACAGGCGAGCACGGTGGTGGCACCGGGCCGGTCCGCCACGGGCGGGGTGTGGCGCCGCAGGGCGCCCGAGACGTGCCACGACAGGAAGTGCTCGACTTCGGCGTACCTCTCCCCCGATCCCTGCCATTTACGGCCGACGGCCTGCAGCGTGGGCATGATCACGTCTGTCCAGGCCATGACCATGCCGTGTTCCTCGATCGCGGTCGTCAGGAGCTCGTCGAGAGCGCCGGCGTCCAGGCGCAGGGCGGCGCGGGCGACTCCTTTGCACTCCTGGCGTACGTCGCCCAGCCGCAGGCCGCTGCCGGCCCGGCTGCTCACGGGGGTCCGTGGCGGTGAGGAAGGAGTGCTGCTCGCCCGGTGCGGGGACGCGGGCAGGGTGCCCTCCTCGCGCACCAGGCGGGCGGCTTCGGCGGGTGGCAGTCCGGTCGCGGTCAGGGCGCACATCTGCTCCAGCCGTGCCACGTCCTTCGGGGCCCAGCGGCGGTGTCGACCTTCACTGCGCACGGTGGGGCCGAGACCGTAGCGGCGGTCCCACGAGCGGATCGTGGTGGGTGCGACGCCCAGGCGCCGCGCCACCTCGCCCGTGGTGAGTCGGCCACCGCGCGGCGCCGGTGCGACGTCGTCTCTCATGGGACCCACGTCTCCACCTTACGACGCATGAACGACGCATGAACGACGCATGTTGTACGCGTCGCTTCGGGTGACAAAAATGTCCTTATCGGGCGCTCCGGCGGGCGTGCCCAGCGATCCGCCTCAGCGATGACCCCTCCGCACCTGTCGAAGAGGAACGGCGGGAGAGGACACAGGCCATGATCACGAACACGCTCTCCACCGGCACCCGCCCCCCGCCCGCCGCACGGTCGAAGGGTGAGGACGATCTGGCCCGTGGCCTGCTCGCCGAGGACGAGGCGCCTTCGCGGCCCTGTACCTCCGCTGGGGCTCGCTCGTGTACACCATGGCCAGCCGCTCGCTCGGTGACGCCCATGAGGCCGAGGATGTGACGCAGCAGGTCTTCCTCGGCGTCTGGCGGGGGCGGGCCGGCTTCCGTCCCGAGCGAGGACCGCTCGGTGCCTGGCTGGTCGGCATCACACGCCGGAAGATCGTCGACGCTCTGGCAGCACGCACGAGACGCCTCGGCGTGATCGACTCGGTGGCCCACGAGGTCCGCTCGAGCCGTCAGGAGGAGCGGACCATCGATGCCGCGGTGGACCGGGTACTGCTGGTCGACGCCCTGTCCCGACTGCCGGTGCACCAGCGCGAGGTGCTGTGCATGGCCTTCTACGAGGACCTGACCCAGGCCCAGATCGCCCAGCGCACCGGAATTCCTCTGGGCACCGTGAAGAGTCACACCCGGCGCGGACTGCACCGGCTGCGCCGGAGGATCGAACAGGACCACGCCGGTGACGCCGCCGCGTAGACGCCGATGGCCTCCGGTCGAGCTGCATCCAAGGCGCGGCCTCCGCACGAAACAGTGACAAGAGCACGCACAAGGCAAACCTTCTTGACGAAGGGAAGATCATCATGACCTCCCGGACCCCCCTCGCCCTCGCCGCCACAGCAGGCGCCTGCGCTCTGGCCCTCGGCGTCACCGCCCCCGCCCTGGCCACCCCTGCCGCGCCCAGCGACGACCAGGCCATGGTGTCCGTCTTCCACGGCGTGCCCGGGCTGACCGTCGACGTCTACGCCAACGGCGACGAGCTCCTCGGCGACTTCGAGCCCGGCACCGTGACCGACCCCCAGGCCCTGGACGCCGGCACCTACAACATCCAGGTCTTCAAGGCCGGCCAGGGCCCCGACGGCACACCGGCCATCGAGAAGGAGGTCAAGGTACCCGCGGGAGCCAACGCCACGATCGCCGCCCACCTCTCCGCCGACGGCAAGCCGGAGCTGACGGCCTTCACCAACGACGTCTCCCGGGCCGGCTCCGGCGAGGCACGGCTGACCGTGCGCCATGTCGCAGCTGCCCCTGCCGTGGACGTCCGAGCCGACGGCCAGCCCGTGTTCAAGGGGCTGGAGAACCCGAAGCAGGACACCACCACGGTCGACGCCGGAACCCTCTCGGCCGATGTCGTGCTCGCCGGCACCAACACCGTCGCCATCGGCCCGGCCGACCTGAACCTCAAGGAGGGCACGAGCAACATCGTCTACGCCTGGGACGGCGCCCAGGACAAGAACCTGAAGCTGGCCACCCAGACACTCAGCGGCACGGAATCCACGCCCAACGCCGTTCACGCCGGAGGCAGTGGCGCCGCAGCCGCCCCGAACTCCCCCGACCACTGGCTGGCCTGGGCCGCCGTAGGCGGAATGGTGACGCTGACCGGTGTGGTGGCGATCCGCCGGGCGACCGTCCGGCGTCGGTGATCCCGCGCGACGGCTCACCGCCCCCACGGTGGCGACCGCCGCCCAGGGAAGCACCTCGCCTCCTGCGGCCCTCCCTGCGTTTCCGACGAGGGAGGAGTGCGGCGTACATCCAAGAGGCCCCGGAGCGCTGTCCTATGCAACGTCAGGTCGTGTCATCAGCGGCGCCCGCACGTGCAGTTCGAAACTGGGGCCGGTCAGGGGCACCGTGCTCCAGGTCGCCGTAGCGGTTCCCGCGTCGGCGTCGACGGCCAGCCGAACGCGGTGCGGGGTGGTGATGACGTAGAGATCGGCGACAAAGGTGCTGCCCTGCCAGGCGCCGGCCGCGACGACCGGCCGGCCGAGCGGGGCGCACTCCCGCCAGTCGCCGTGGCCGACCTCGACGTCGAGGAGCGACTCGAAGCGTACGAGCCATCCGCCGTCGGTGGGATCGACGGTGACCGTCGTTCCGTCGGGCAGGGCCGACCCCTCGCCCGAAGCGTCGAGTTTGGCGCTGGCTGCACGCCCCGGGGCGGCCGAACCCAGCACGGGCCGCAGCGACAGTCGCTCCAGCCGATCAGCGAGGATCGCGTCGTCCTCGGCACTTCCCGTGTGCCCCACGCCGGGCAGCAGGCACTCCCGAACTGCGTCGAACACGTCCTGGGACTGTCCTTCGGCTGTCGCGGCGACGACGAGATCGTGGGACGGGACCACCACACACTGCTGCGCATAGGAGCCATGGCCGTGGTAGCCGTGACGCGACCTCCAGAACTGGTAGCCGTAGCCGTAGGAGAAGTCCGCCTGGTCGGATCCGTCCAGGATCCACTCGCTGTCGATGTGCCGGCCGGTCGCCAGCTCCACCCACTCGCGTGGTACGAGCTGTTGGCGTCCCCACATGCCTCCGCGCCGCAGCAGTTCACCGAAGGCGGCGACGGCCTCGGTCGTCAGGTGCAGTCCGTGGAATCCGAAGGCGACGCCACCGGCCACCCGGTCCCACTCGGCGTGGTCGATGCCCATCGGCGTAAACAGGCGCGCGTCGAGGAACTCCGGAAGACCGCGGCCCGTGACCCGCTCCACCATCCGGGCCAGGATGTAGGTGGTCGAGTTGTCGTAGACGTGGCGCGTTCCCTCCGCCGCGGCGAACGGCAGGCTCAGGAAGCCCTTCACCAGGTCGTCCGGTTCCCGCTCCCATGCCTCGGCGAGGCTGTCGGTGGGGTGTCCGGACGTCATGGACAGCAGGTGGTGAACGGTGATGCGGCGACCCTGCGCCGAGACTTCGGCCGGGACGCGGTCGGGCAGCACGTCCACCACGCGGTCGTCCAGCGAGAGCAGCCCGTCGCCGATCGCGAGCCCCACGGCGATCGATGTGAACGACTTGGTCAGCGAGTAGAGGAGGTGCGGGCGGTCGGCCGAGTACGGCGCCCACCAGCCCTCGGCCACGATGTGACCGCGGTGCACGACCACGATGGAGTGGCTCTCGCCCGATCGCGCTTCGAGCCTGTCCAGCATCGCGGAGATCGAACGGGACGATATCCCCGACGCGGCGGGCGCCGAACGGGGAAGCAGGGTGCGCTGAGACGACATTGCAGCTTTCTAGCAGAAGCCACTGGCGAACCGGCGCTCCCCATCGCATCGCGTCAGCGTGCTCCGCGCACCGCGCTCCCCGCCGGGCCCGGTCGTCATGACCCGCTGACGCCGGTCGAGGAGGCTGGCCCCCGGCTGGTCCCCAGGAACGGGTCCCCAGGAACGGCTCAGGGCCGGTCTCGGATTGCTCCGAAACCGGCCCTGATCTGCGACTGTCTCCAGTCGGGACGACAGGATTTGAACCTGCGA
>NZ_JAERUC010000143.1 GCF_016745505.1 Streptomyces silvae
CGACAACGCCGCGAGGTGCGGTGCCAGGGCACGCGAGCCCGGCCTGATCCAAACGAAAGGCCCTGCGGGTGGGGCCGGATGTCCGGGACCGGCCGGTGGCGGGGTGCACCCACCGGCGCCGGCCGGTCCCGGAGGTCCGGGCCGCCGCTCAGAGCAGGGAGTCCAGGGGCACCGAGGGGTCGCCCAGGGCGTCCGGGTCGACGGGCCGGGCGGCCCTGATCAGCTTCTGGATGCTCTCGGTGACGTCCCACACATTGACGTTCATCCCGGCGAGGACCCGGCGGTCCTTCAGCCAGAAGGCGATGAACTCGCGCTTGCCCGCGTCGCCCCGGATGACGACCTGGTCGTACGAACCGGGCGGCGCCCAGCCGGAGTACTCCAGGCCGAGGTCGTACTGGTCGGAGAAGAAGTACGGGATCCGGTCGTACGTCACGTCCTGGCCGAGCATCGCCTTGGCGGCGGCCGGGCCGCTGTTCAGGGCGTTCGCCCAGTGCTCCACGCGCAGCCGGCCGCCGAAGAGCGGGCGGTCCACGGACGCGATGTCCCCGGCGGCGTAGATGTGCGGGTCGGAGGTGCGCAGGGAGGCGTCGACGAGGACACCGCCGCCCTCGGCCCGGCCGGCCATGTCGAGCCCGGCGGCCTCGGCGAGCGAGGTGCGCGGGGCCGCGCCGATCGCGGCGAGCACGTCGTGGGCGGGGTGCTCCTCACCGTCGTCGGTACGGGCGGCGAGGACCAGGCCGTCCTGTCCGGTGATCTCGGTGAGGCGGGCGCCGAAGTGGAAACGGACGCCGTGCTCGGCGTGCAGCTCGGTGAAGATCTGGCCGACCTCGGGGCCGACGACGTGGTGCAGCGGGGTCGCCGAGGGGGCGACGACCGTGACCTCGGCGCCGTACCCACGGGCCGCCGCGGCGATCTCCAGGCCGATCCAGCCGGCTCCGGCGATCACCAGGTGGCCGTTGTCGCGGCCGAGTGCGGCGAGGACGTTGCGCAGGCGGTCGGAGTGGGCGAGGCGGCGCAGGTGGTGGACGCCGACGAGGTCGGTGCCCGGGATGTCGAGCCGGCGGGGTTCGGCGCCGGTGGCGAGCAGCAGCTTGTCGTAGTGGACGACCGTGTTGTCGCCGAGCTGCACGGACCGGCCGTCCCGGTCGATGGAGGTGACCACCTGGCCGAGGTGGAGCTCGATGTCGGCGCCCGCGTACCACGCCGTCCTGTGGACGAAGACGGAGTCCCGCTCGTCCTTGCCCAGCAGGTATCCCTTGGACAGCGGTGGCCGTTCGTACGGATGGTCGCGCTCGTCGCCGATGAGGATCACCCGGCCGCTGAAGCCCTCCGCCCGGAGTGTCTCGGCCGCCTTCGCTCCGGCGAGCCCTCCGCCGATGATGACGAACGTCCGATGTGCGTCGACCACTTGATGCCTCCTCGGTACTGTGCTGCGCGGCGCCGCCACCTGCGAGCGTCCCGCACGCAGCGTGATGGCGAAAGAGGGTGTGCCCCGATCAGGTCACCGCCAATGGCATGTGGCCCGGTCATGCTCCAGTCTGCCGGGCGCCGGTGAGACTTCCGTGAAGGGACCGCGCGGAGGCGTCCGTCAGTGCGGCGATCTGGTCGACGAGGACCCTCTTACGGGCCCGGTCGTCGGGGGCCGCCGTGTACAGGGCGTGGAACTGCGGCTCCAGTCCTTCGGGCGCGCGGGCGGTGAGCGCGGCGGCCAGCTCGGCGATGACGATCCGCTGGTTGGCGCGGATGGCCTCCTGCTCGGCACGCTGCATGACGTAACGGTCGGCGACGGCCTTGAGCACGGCGCACTCGTTGCGCACCTCGCGCGGGACGATCAGCTCGGCGCCGTACCTCCCGAGCCGGCCGGGGCCGTACGCGGCGTGGGTCGCGGACTCGGCGGCGAGGCAGAACCGGCCGATGAGCTGGCTCGTGGCGTCCTTGAGCCGGGCCTGGGCGACCGCGGTGCCGTCGTAGCCGTGCGGCCACCACTCCTCGGCGGTGAGGCGGTCGAGGGCGTCGGCGAGCTCCTGGGGGTCGGTGTCCGCCGGGACGTACCGTCCGATGGCGACGCCCCAGATCTCCGCACGCTCCTGCTCGGAGAAGAGGCAGCCGGGGTCGATGTGCCCGGCGTGCAGTCCGTCCTCGAAGTCGTGCACCGAGTAGGCGACGTCGTCGGACCAGTCCATCACCTGGGCCTCGAAGCATTTGCGGTCCTGCGGCGCGCCCTTGCGGGCCCACTCGAAGACCGGGAGGTCGTCCTCGTACACCCCGAACTTCGGCGATCCGGGGTCGGTGGGATGGGCCCCCCGCGCCCAGGGGTATTTGGTGGCGGCGTCCAGGGCGGCCCTGGTGAGGTTCAGCCCGACGCTGGCGAGCTCACCGCTGCGGGGGTCGCGGACGAAGCGCTTGGGTTCGAGGCGGGTGAGCAGCCGCAGCGACTGGGCGTTGCCCTCGAAGCCGCCGCAGTCGGAGGCGAAGTCGTTGAGCGCCTGTTCGCCGTTGTGGCCGAAGGGCGGGTGGCCCATGTCGTGGGAGAGGCAGGCCGCTTCCACGAGGTCGGGGTCGCAGCCGAGGGCGGCGCCGAGCTCCCGGCCGACCTGCGCGCACTCCAGGGAGTGGGTGAGCCGGGTGCGGGGGCTGGCGTCCCAGGCCCGGCTGCGGGTGCCGGGGGTGACGACCTGGGTCTTGCCGGCGAGCCGGCGCAGGGCGGCGGAGTGCAGCACCCGGGCGCGGTCGCGCTGGAACGCGGTGCGGCCGGGCCGTTTGTCGGGCTCGGTGTCCCAGCGCTCGGTGTCAGCGGCGCCGTAGGGCGTGTCCCGGGGGTCGTGCGTACCGTCCATGTCTCCGACAGTAGACGGACGCGCTGACAGCAGGGGTCAGGCGGTGGCCAGGAGGTGCGGGTGCGTCAGCGGGGCCTGGCCGGGCGCGGTGGTGGCCAGGGCCTGGTCGTAGCGGTGCAGCAGGAGGCGTGCCATCGCCGGGTGCGCGCCGAGCGGGGCGGCGGCGATGCCCGGGGCGGCGGCCGCCGAGACGGTGGCGAAGCGGCCGGGGGCGGTGAAGTACGAGGCGAGGGCCACCCGGTGGCGGCCCCGGGCGGCGAGTGCGCGCAGGGCGGCCGGCACATCGGGGGTGGCCGCCGAGGCGTACGCGGGCACGACGGGCACCCCGCCGAGGCGGTCGCTGAGCAGGGCGGCGGTGCGCCGCGCGTCGACGTCGGAACGGGGGTCGCGCGACCCGGCGGCGGCGAGCACGACGGCGGCGTTGCGGTCCGTGCCGTTCGCGTCCCGCCAGCCGGCCTCCAGGAGGCGCTCGTAGAGGGCCTCGACGAGCAGCGGGTGCGGTCCGAGCGGCGCGGCGACCCTGGTCCGGAGGTGGGTCGCGGCCGCCGCGGCGAGGGGCAGGTCGTGCCGGACGTGGTGGCCTCGGCCGAGGAGCAGCGGTACGAGCACGGCGTCGCCCGGCCCGACGGCGTCCAGGGTGTCCGGCAGCAGGGGCTCGTTCAGCTCGATGTGGCCGAGCCGGACGTCGAGGGCGGGCCGCAGCTCCCGTACCCGGTCCAGGAGCTCCAGGACGGTGTGCAGGGCCCGCGGGTCCCTGCTGCCGTGTGCGACGGCGACCAGGGTGGGGGCGGATCTCCGGGTGCGGTGCATGGGCCTGCGGGTTCCGTTCAGGGAGACGAGGCTGAGCTGGTTGCCGAGCTGTGAGGTGATGCGGGTCAGGAGTTGCGCCGTGCTGTCGAGGGGCAGGGGCTCACGGGCGTGTTCCGGTGCCGTCTCCGTCATGGACCGATCGTGCCGGGCGGACGTTGCCGGGCCGTTTCGCACCGGTCACGGGTGTTTGCCTCCGCCTCACAGGGCTCGGGCGCCGGGTGTCAGCGCCTGTTCACACCGGATGGGTCAGCGCGCGTTCAGGCCGGGCGCGAACCTTTCGGCCTCGTCGTTCGTCCCTGTCCGTGAGGGGATCCTGTACGAGCGCGGGGGGCGCCGCATGCGGCTGTGGAAACCGAGGGTGAGGGTGCTGCCGCGCACCCGGCGGGGGCAGCGGCGGCTGGTGCAGGCGCTGATGGTCGCCTGCGCCGTGGCGCTGGTGCCCGCGGCCTGGCTGCACACCACGGCCGACGCCCGGGTGCGGACGACGGCCGACGCCCCGGCGCGGGAGGTCGCCGTGGTGTTCGGGGCGGGGCTGTGGGAGGGCCGCCCCTCGCCGTATCTCGCGCACCGGCTGGACACCGCCGCCGAGCTGTACCGCACGGGCAAGGTCCGGGTCGTGCTGGTCACCGGGGACAACAGCCGCGTGGAGTACGACGAGCCGGACGCCATGCGCACGTACCTCACGGAGCGGGGAGTGCCGGACGGGCGGATCGTCAGCGACTACGCGGGTTTCGACACCTGGGACTCCTGTGTCCGGGCGAAGAGGATATTCGGGGTCGACCGGGCGGTCCTGGTGAGCCAGGGCTTCCACATACGCCGGGCCATCGCCCTGTGCCGCTCCGCCGGGATCGACGCTTACGGGGTGGGGGCCGACGACGTACACGATGTGACCTGGTACTACGGCGGCACACGGGAGGTGTTCGCGGCAGGCAAGGCGCTCCTGGACGCCGTGTTCGAGCCCGACCCGCACTTCCTCGGCCCGCGGGAGCCGGGGGTGGCGGAGGCGCTCGCGGCTGACCTCACGACGGCGGGCGGGGCGGGCTGAGGCCGGAGTTCAAGGGGTGCGCCGTGCCGGTGGAGGCCGCCGGCTGAGCCAGTCACCGCCCGGCACGAGGGTGCCGCCGGTGCGCAGGGAGCGGGCGACGGCGCCGGCGGCGAGGTAGACCCAGGCGCGGACGGGGCCGGGCTGTCCCGCGCCGGGCTCCTTTGCGCCGGGACCCCCCGGGCCGGGCTCGTGGGGGACGCCCGGTGCGGGCACGGCCTCGCGGGCCACCCGCTCGTACAGGTTGCGTGGGTGCCCCGGCCCCAGGAACTCCTCCAGGTCGTCCAGGAGCCCCAGCAGTTCGGCGTACGCCCCGGGGGCGGCGGTGACCAGGGCGCCGTGGACGGTGCCGTGGCCTTCGACCGCGTACGGATAGCCAGGGCCCTCGTAGAGGAGGGCGCCCGGCAGCACGGCCGGCTGTTCCCGGCATGTGCGGCCCCGGAGGAAGCGGTCGTGGTTGGGCTCTCCGGGGAGCAGCGTGCCGTACACGAAGAAGGGCAGCCCGGTGTCGCTCACAGTGCCGCGGTGGGAGCCGTCTCCGCGGACACCCAGGCGAGGTAGCGGTCGCTGCCGCGCACGACGGGCGTCGCGATGATCTCGGGCGTCTCGTAGTCGTGCGCGGCGAGGAGGTGGGCCTCCAGCGCGTCGTACCGCCCGGCCGTCGTCTTGAGCAGCACCTGCCATTCCTGACCGGTCTCGACGGCCCCCTGCCACCGGTAGACGGAGGTGACGGGGGCCGAGATCTGGGCACAGGCGGCGAGCCGCGCCTCCACCGCGCCCCGGGCCAGGGTGTGGGCCTTCTCCTCGCTGTCCGTCGTGGTCAGGACGGTCAGCCATGCGGGCTCGGTCATCCCGGGGTCTCTCCTCGTGCTCGGCGTCCGTGGCCCCTCGATTGTCGGGCCTCGCGGTGTCAGCCGCCGTACGGGTGCCGGGTCCTGGCCTCGCGCAGGGCGCGGCCCCACCAGACCAGCTGGTCGAGCATCTTCTTGGCCGCCCCGTCGACCTGGGCCGGGTCCTTGGGCACGCCCAGGTCGTCGAAGAGCGCCCCGGCGTTGTGGAAGGAGACGGTGTCGCGGATGGAGACGGCGTGCAGTTCGGCGAAGACCTGGCGCAGGTGCTCGACGGCCCGCAGACCGCCGGAGATCCCGCCGTACGACACGAACGCGACGGGCTTGGCCTGCCATTCGGCGAAGTGCCGGTCGATCAGGTTCTTCAGCGGTGCCGGGTAGGAGTGGTTGTACTCGGGGGTCAGGACGACGAAGGCGTCGGCGCGTGCCAGCCGGGGGGCCACGAGCGCGGCTCCGGTGGCGGGCGGCTCGGTCTCGGCGACATCGATCAGCTCGGTCTCGACGTCCGGGTGGCCGGCCGCCCGCCCGAGGAACCATGAGGCGACGACGGGGCCGAAGCGGCCTTCGCGGTTGCTGCCGAGGATGACGGCCACCTTCAGCGGGGCGCCGGAAGAGGCGCTGGACGCGGCGTCGGAAGGGGCTTCGGAGGGTGGGGAAACAGGTGTGTTGAGGTCTGTGTTGAGGTCCATACACCGCAGCCTCACACCTCAACCATGATTGAGGTCAAGCGCCGACTCGCGGCATCTACGCTGGACGCCATGACTCCTTCCGTACCGGACCTCCACGTCGAGTTCGACGGCCGCCCCGCCACCGCGGAGGATCTGCTGATCCCGGCCTTCGCCGGCTACGGCCACTTCACCGCGATGCAGGTCAGGGACCGCACGGTGCGCGGCCTCGATCTGCACCTGGAACGGCTGGACTCCGCGAACCGGGAACTGTTCGGGCTGCCCCTGGCCGGTGACCGCGTGCGCGAGCTGATCGGCCACGCGCTCGACGGCGCCGGGGCGTGGACCCGGGACGCGTCGGTCCGGGTCCACGGATACCTGCCGCAGGACAGCGCGGAGACGGTGGTGGCGGTGACGGTGCGGGCGCCGGTCGAGCCGGACGGTTCGCCCCGGAGCCTGATGTCGGTCCCGTACGCGCGGGCCGTGGCACACATCAAGCGCCCCGGCGAGTTCAGCCAGATCCACTACGGGCAGCAGGCCCGGCGGGCGGGCTTCGACGAGGCGCTGCTGACGTCGCCCGGCGGCATGGTGACCGAGGGCGCCATCACCAACATCGGCTTCTGGGACGGCACTTCGGTCGTCTGGCCGGACGCCCCCGCGCTGACCGGCATCACCATGGCGCTGCTGGAGAGCGGCCTCGCGCGGGCGGGCCGGCCCTCGGTACGGCGCGGGGTGAGGCTGGACGGCCTGGGTGCGTACCGGGCGGCGTTCGTCAGCAACTCGCAGGGCATCGCACCGGTCCACCGGATCGACGACACCGTCCTCGCCGTCGACGAGGACCTGATGAAGCTGCTCGGCGAGGTGTACGAGGACGCCCCGCGCGGCACCGTCTGATCCGGGCCCCATGGTCCCGCACCCCGGTGCGCCTCCCGGCCCCTCCGGGGTGCGGGACCATGGGGCCATGCAGATCCATATCGAAGCATCGGAACTCCCGGGCCGCACCTGCGGTCCCGACACCGACTTCGCCGGCTTCGACAACATCCACGTCGGCGTGCAGCGCAAGGACCGGCCCGGCGAACTGCTCGGCCTGCACCCCGGTGACGCGGCGCACGCCTCCTGGACCCTGGACTGCGCCGCCGCCCCCACCGCGGAGGGCGTCGAGGTGTCGGGGCCGTACGTCCAGAACCGGCTCGGAGGGCGCTTCGTCTACCTCTCCTGGGGCACCGTGGACGACTCCGGGACCTTCACCATGTTCCGCCGGGCCAAGCTGATGATGAGCGACATCGACCCGGAGGTCCTGGAGGCCGCCTCCCGCACGGGGCACCTCACCGCACGCCTGCGGCTGACCGACGACAAAGGGCAGCCTCGATGTGCCCGCGTACGCCCTCCGGACATCATCTGGTCCGCGACGGAGACCGGACCCGGCACACCTGAGGAGTGATCGCGAGGAGAGCAGGAGGGTCGGGAGGAGCGGGAGGGGTGGGAGTACGACACCGCCCCCACCGGTCCCTGGGGGGGATGGGCCGGTGAGGGCGGTTGCCGGGGGGCCGGCGGGGGGGCTGCCGTCCCGTGGGGGGTAAAGGTCGTGTGCCCGCCCGATGGAGACACATTCATGTGACCTGCGTCACATCCCATTCGATGCCGGGCTCACCCGATCGGCACCGGAGGGGGCGAGCGAATCCTGGCACCGCCGCGACCTGCACCGGCCGTGCGTACGGGCGCGCTCCCCGGGTCCGTACGGGTGAAAGCTGACCCTGCGTCAGCATGCGGCCGTGGGGCAGGGCCTCTTACCTCGGAGGCAGGACACATCCGTCTGCCCGGAGGATTCCCATGCGCAGCCCCGCCCGCCTCGTGACCGGTACCGCCGCCGCGGCCCTCACCGCCGCCGCGCTCGGCCTCGCCATCCCGTCCGCGCACGCGGACAGCCTCGGCAGACCTGAGCTCACCGCCACGGCGGAGTGCGGGGCCGACGGCACGGCGGGCGGTGACGCGGCGGCCTTCTGCGACAGTGCCGGCACGGCGGCCGGTGACCTCGGCACGGCCGACGAGCTGGAGACCGGTGATCCGGGACCGGCCGACGGCACGCAATCGCTCGGCGGCCTGGATCTCGCCGAGGACCCGGCAGCGGTGACGGAGCCCGCCTGGCCGGACTCGGAGGCGCCGGAGGACGAGGCCGGGGCAGACACCGGGGACGAGGCCGGAACGCTCCGTCAGCCCGGCACCGGCACCGGTACGGACCCCGGCGCCCGCCCCGAGCCCCCGGGCGGGACCGCCCCCGGCACGGACCCCGGATCCGCGAAACCGCCCGTCCCCCCGGGGCACCGGCCCACGGCCTCCCCCAGCCCCAGCCGGCCCTCCGGGCACGTCGGGACGGGTGTGGGCGGCAGTGCCGCCCCGGACACCGCACAACTCGCCGCCGGCGCCGGCCTCGTCGCCGCGGCAGCACTCAGCGGCGCCCTGCTCCTGCGCCGGCGCCGCACCGACGGCCCGCGTCACTGAGGACGGCCGGCAAAGGACAGGACGTGGACAGGACGGCACTGAGGGCCAGGGTCTGGCTGGTGGGCATCGCCGCCCTGTGCGGCGTGTGGCTGGTCCACAACGGGGCGGCCCCCCGGACCGCCGCCCCCCAGCCGTCCACCGCCGAGGCCTTCGCGGCGGGCTCCGAGCCCCGGCCGGGCACCCGGGTCGCCGAGCCCCTGCGCCCCTCCGCACCGGTCAGGATCCGCATCCCCGGCATCGGCGTGGACGCGCCCATGACGGGTCTCGGGCTGGGCGCGGACGGCAGCCTCGACGCGCCGCCCGCGGAGAAGCCCAACCTCGCCGGCTGGTACGAGGACGGCACACCGCCGGGCGCCAAGGGCACCGCGATAGTGGCGGGCCACGTCGACAACGCGGAGGGGCCGGCCGTCTTCTACTCCCTCGGTTCGCTGAAGAAGGGGGCCGAGGTCGAGATCGACCGCGGGGACCGCACGACCGCCGTCTTCACGGTCGACGCGGTCGAGGTGTACGAGAACGACGACTTCCCGGACAAGCGGGTCTACGGCGCCACCGCGCACGCCTCGCTGCGGCTGATCACCTGCGGGGGCGGTTTCACCCGCGAGACGGGCTACCAGGGCAACGTGGTGGCGTACGCCCACCTCGCCGAGGTGCGCTGACCGGGCGGCCCCGGCCTGAGCGGGACATCCCTGAGCCGCTCGCCCCGCTCAGGCCGTCCACTGGTCGAAGCCGAGCTTGGCCACCAGGGAGAACACCACGACCAGCAGCACCCCGCGGACGAAGTCGCTGCCCTTCCTGAGGGCCATCCGCGCCCCGAACATCCCGCCCGCCAGATTGAATACGGCCATCAGCGCGGCCAGCTGCCACAGGACGGTGCCCTGGTAGGCGAACATCGCCAGCGCCCCGCCGTTGGTGCAGACGTTCACGATCTTGGCGGTGGCGGAGGCGGTGACCAGGTCGAGGTGGAGCACGGCGGTCAGCGCCAGCACCAGGAAGGTGCCGGTGCCGGGCCCGAACAGCCCGTCGTAGAAGCCGATACCGCCACCGACCAGCACGATCGCGGTGACCGTACGGGCCCGGGTGACCTTCCGGTCCGTGCCGTCGCCGGCCGCCGCCGTCCCGAAGGACGGGCGCAGCATCACGAACGCGGCGACGGCCAGCAGCACCGCCATGATCACCGGGCGCAGGACGTCGCTGCTGATGCCCGCGGCGAAGAAGGCCCCGGTCATCGATCCCGCGAGCGCCATGAGCCCGATCCGTACGGCGGTGCCCACCTGAACCGGCGCCTTGCGCACATAGGTGACGGCGGCGCCCGAGGTGCCGACGATCGCGACGGCCTTGTTGGTCCCCAGGATGTGCGCGGCCGGGACGTGCGGGAGCCCGAGCAGCAGGGCGGGCAGGAGGAGCAGCCCGCCACCGCCCACCACGGCGTCGATCCAGCCGGCCGCGACGGCGGCCAGACAGAGCAGGACGAGGGTGGTCAGCGTGATCTCGGGCATGTCCGCGACCTTAGGCAAGCAATAGGTGCCCAGTCCAACCAGTTGCCCGGGCCCTCACAGAGGGCGCCCGCGCGTGCTGAGCGCAAGGTTCCTCCCGGGAAACAGGAGGGATCCGGTCGGGTAACACCCGCCGCGCACGCTCAAGGACATGAGGACACGGACGGAGAACGCGGCACGGGTGGTGGTGACCGGCGCCGGGACGGCGGGCGGGGTGCCGTCCGGCGGTCCTGCCGCCGTCGCCACCCTCGCCCGGACCCGGCAGGACGACGACGCCCTCCCCGCCGGTACGTCCCCGCTCCATCTGCTCACCAACGACGGAGGCTTCTGATGCCGGTGTCCACTCCCCCGACCGCCCCCACCGCAGGCGTGCCGACGATCGTGGTCGTCGGGCACGGCATGGTCGGACAGCGTTTCCTGGAAGCGCTCGCCGACCGCGGGCTGACCGCCGCCGCGGGCACCGCCAGGGTCGTCGTGCTCTGCGAGGAGCCCCGCCCCGCCTACGACCGGGTGCAGCTGACCTCGTACTTCTCCGGGAGGACGCCCGAGGACCTCTCGCTCGTCGAGCCGGACTTCATGGAGCGCCACGGCATCGAGCTGCGCGTCGGCGACCCGGCGGAGAGCGTCGACCGTGAGGCGCGCACCGTCACCGCGCGCTCCGGGGAGACCTTCACCTACGACACGCTGGTGCTGGCCACCGGCTCGTACCCGTTCGTCCCGCCCGTCCCCGGCAAGGACGCCGAGGGCTGCTTCGTCTACCGCACCATCGAGGACCTCCTCGCGATCGAGGAGTACGCGAGGACCGCGACGACCGGTGCGGTCGTCGGCGGCGGGCTCCTCGGCCTGGAGGCGGCGGGCGCGCTGAAGGGCCTCGGGCTCGACACGCACGTCGTGGAGTTCGCGCCCCGGCTGATGCCCGTCCAGGTCGACGAGGGCGGCGGCGCGGCGCTGCTGCGCACCATCGAGAACATGGGCCTCACCGTCCACACGGGTGTCGGCACCCAGGAGGTCACGGCGGGCGAGGACGGCCGGGTCGACGGCATGGCCCTGTCCGACGGTTCCTCGCTGGAGACCGATCTCGTGGTCTTCTCCGCCGGCGTACGCCCCCGGGACCAGCTGGCCCGCGACTGCGGTCTGGCGGTCGGCCCGCGCGGCGGCATCATCGTCGACGAGGAGTGCCGCACCTCCGACAGCGCCGTCTTCGCGATCGGCGAGTGCGCGCTGGCCTCGGACGGCCGGGTCTACGGGCTGGTGGCGCCGGGGTACGAGATGGCGCTGGCGGTCGCCGAGGTGATCGCGGGCAACGCGGCCTCCTTCACCGGCGCCGACCTCTCGACGAAGCTGAAGCTGCTCGGGGTGGACGTCGCCTCCTTCGGTGACGCGCACGGCGCGGCCGAGGGCTGCCTCGACGTCGTCTACGCGGACTCCCGCTCCGGCGTCTACAAGAAGCTGGTGATCGGCCGGGACGGCACCCTGCTCGGCGGGGTCCTGGTCGGTGACGCCGACCAGTACGGCACGCTGCGGCCGATGACCGGCACGGTGCTCCCCGTCGCCCCGGAGCAGCTGGTGCTGCCGGCCGGCGCGGGCGGCCCGGTCACCCTCGGTCCGTCCTCCCTGCCCGACGAGGCCGTGATCTGCTCCTGCCACAACGTCACCAAGGGCGCGATCTGCGAGCACACCACGCTCCCCGAGGTGAAGAAGTGCACCAAGGCCGGTACGGGCTGCGGGAGTTGCGTCAAGGTCATCGGCCAGCTGCTGCCGCAGCCCGAGGACCAGGGGCTGTGCGGCTGCTTCGCGTACACCCGCAGCGAGCTGTACGAGATCGTCCGCACCCTGGGGATCACCTCGTACGCGGAGCTGCTGGACTCGCACGGCCGTGAGGCGGCGCGCGGCGGCGACGGCTGCGAGGTCTGCAAGCCGACGGTCGGCTCGGTCATCGCCTCGCTGGCCCCGACGGTCGGCGCGAGCGGTTACGTCCTGGACGGCGAGCAGGCGGCCCTCCAGGACACCAACGACCACTTCCTGGCCAACCTCCAGCGCAACGGCTCGTACTCGATCGTGCCGCGCATCCCCGGCGGTGAGATCACCCCGGAGAAGCTGATCGTGATCGGCGAGGTGGCCCGGGACTTCGGTCTCTACACGAAGATCACCGGCGGTCAGCGCATCGACCTGTTCGGCGCCCGCGTCGACCAGCTGCCGCTGATCTGGACGCGCCTGGTGGACGCCGGCTTCGAGTCCGGTCACGCGTACGGGAAGTCGCTGCGCACGGTCAAGTCCTGTGTGGGGCAGACCTGGTGCCGCTACGGCGTGCAGGACTCGGTGAGGATGGCGATCGACCTGGAGCTGCGCTACCGGGGGCTGCGTTCGCCGCACAAGCTGAAGTCGGCGGTCTCGGGCTGCGCCCGGGAGTGCGCCGAGGCCCGCGGCAAGGACTTCGGGATCATCGCCACGGCGCAGGGCTGGAACCTCTACGTCGGCGGCAACGGCGGCGCCACCCCGCGCCACGCGGACCTGCTGGCGCAGGACCTCTCCGACGCCGAACTGGTCCGGCTCATCGACCGGTTCCTGATGTTCTACATCCGCACCGCGGACCGTCTGGAGCGCACCTCGACCTGGCTGGACCGGATCGAGGGCGGCCTGGACCACGTACGCGACGTGGTCGTCCACGACTCGCTGGGCCTCTGCGACGAGCTGGAGCGGCTGATGGCCGACCATGTCGCGGGCTACCGCGACGAGTGGGCCGAGACCATCAACGACCCGGAGCGGCTGCGGCGCTTCGTCACCTTCGTCAACGCCCCCGACGCACCCGACCCGTCCGTCAAGTTCGTCCCCGAGCGCGACCAGGTCAAGCCCGACCTCGACATCCTCGCGGGCCCGGTGCTCGCCGTCCGTACTCTCGAAGGGACCTCTTCCCGATGACGACCCAGACCGTGGAAACGGCACAGGACACCCGGACGATCCAGCTCGCGGACGGGGACGGCTGGCTCACCGTCTGCGACCGTGCGCTGCTGACCCCCGGGCGCGGTGTGGCGGCGCTCCTCCCGGACGGCCGGCAGGTCGCGCTCTTCGTGGACCGGGCGGGGCGGGCGTACGCGATCGACAACCGCGACCCGTTCACCGGGGCGTACGTCCTCTCCCGGGGCCTGGTCGGTTCCGCCGGGGGACGGCCGTTCGTCGCGTCGCCGCTGCTGAAGCAGCGCTTCGACCTGGAGACGGGCGCCTGCCTGGACGACGACGACGTCACCGTGCCGGTCTTCCGGGTCCGCGGGGACTGACTCCGGTCCGTTCACCGGCTGTTGCCGCTCCGTCAACCGCCCGCCTCTACTGTCCTGACGTTCGACCCGCCGGGCCGACCGGACCGGCGGGCCCTCACGTCACCCGTGGAGTGATCGTGGAACGTCGGACCTTCTTGCGCACAGCGGTGATCGGCAGCTCGGCGGCGGCCTTCGGCGGCACCCTGTGGCGGGGTGCCGCCCTCGCCGACCCGGCCCAGCCGGCCGCGGGCCCCTACGGTGCGCTGCAGGCGGCGAACAGCAACGGCATCCTGCTGCCGAGCGGCTTCACCAGCAGGATCATCGCCCGCTCCGGGCAGACCGTCCCGGGCACCTCGTACACCTGGCACAGCGCCCCGGACGGCGGTGCCACCTTCACCGACGGCGGCGGCTGGATCTACGTCTCCAACGCGGAGGTGTCGGCGAGCAGCGGCGGCGGGGCGAGCGCGGTGCGCTTCAACTCCTCGGGGACCGTCACCTCGGCGTACCGGATCCTGTCCGGCACGAACACCAACTGCGCGGGCGGGCGGACCCCGTGGAACACCTGGCTGTCCTGCGAGGAGGTCACCCGGGGCTTCGTGTACGAGACCGACCCGTGGGGGGTGAACGCCGCCGTGCAGCGCCCCGCGATGGGCCGGTTCAAGCACGAGGCGGCGGCCGCGGATCCCGACCACGGCTACGTCTATCTGACCGAGGACGAGACGGACGGCCGCTTCTACCGCTTCCGCCCCACCACCTGGGGCAATCTGTCGTCCGGCACGCTCCAGGTGCTGGTGGCGGGCACCGGCACCTCGGGCCCGGTGACCTGGACGACCGTCCCCGACCCGGACGGATCGCCCACCCAGACCCGCTACCAGGTCTCCGGCGCCAAGGTGTTCAACGGCGGCGAGGGCTGCTTCTACGCGGCGGGGACCTGCTGGTTCACCACCAAGGGCGACAACCGGGTGTGGGCGTACGACGCGAACGCCTCGTCCCTCTCGCTGGTCTACGACGACTCGCTCGTCACCGGCGGCGCCGCCCCGCTCACCGGCGTCGACAACGTCACCCGCGCCGCCTCCGGTGACCTGTACGTCGCGGAGGACGGCGGGAACATGGAGATCTGCCTGATCACTCCGGACGACACCGTCGCCCCGTTCCTGCGGATCAGCGGACAGTCCGGCTCGGAGATCACCGGTCCGGCGTTCTCCCCGGACGGCAGGCGGCTCTACTTCTCCTCGCAGCGCGGGACGAGCGGCAGCTCGTCCGGCGGCATCACCTACGAGGTCACGGGGCCCTTCCGCTCCTGACCCGCCCCCGCAGGTCAGCGGTCGCGGGGGCTTTTGCCCCTGACCACCCCGCACGGCAGTGGTCGCGGCGCCGGCTCCGCGACCACTGCCCGCCGGGTGTCAGGCCTGGCCCTCGACGGCAGCCGGGTCCATCCAGACGACCTCCCAGATGTGGCCGTCCGGGTCCTGGAACGAGCGGCCGTACATGAAGCCCTCGTCCATCGGGTCGTTGGCGGGCGAGCCGCCGTTGGCGAGCGCGGCGTCGGCCATCTCGTCGACCTTCTCGCGGCTCTCCGCGCTCAGGGCGATGAGGACCTCGGTCGTCGCCGAGGCGTCCGCGATCTCCTTCTTGGTGAAGTCCTTGAAGCGCGGCTCGCTGATCAGCATGGCGAAGATCGTGTCGCTGATGACCAGACAGGCCGTCGAGTCGTCGCTGAACTGCGGGTTGAAGCCGTAGCCGAGCTTCGCGAAGAAGTTCTTCGTCGTGCCGAGGTCCTTGACCGGCAGGTTCACGAAGATCATCTGGGGCTGGGTCATGATGGTTCCCACTCTTCCGTCCGGCACTCTGCGGTGCTCCCGCGCGCTCCGTACGAGCGCTTACAAGAGGTAGACCCGGGCGGCGCGGAGAACTCATCGCTCCGGCGGCAGCGGCTTCTCACGGCACGGCGAGCGGGGCTCCGCCCCTGAGCAGCGCGGCGCCCAGCGGGGTGAGGGTGTGCAGGACCGAGCTGCCGTGGCGCAGGGTGCGGACCAGGCCGGCCTCGCGGAGCACACAGGCGTGCTGGCTCGCCGAGGCCAGCGAGACCCCGGTCCTGCGGGCCAGTTCGCTCGTCGTACAGCCGTTGCCTATGGACCGCAGCACCGCCGAGCGGGTGTGGCCCACGAGCCGGCCGAGCCAGGGGCCGGGCTCGGCGGAGGCCGGGGCGCCGGGGTGGGTGACCGGGTAGACCAGGACCGGCGGCAGGCCGGGGTCGCGGTAGACGACGGGGGTGCCCCGGCAGAAGAACGACGGCTGGAGCAGCAGCCCCCGCCCGTCCAGGCGCAGCTCACGGTCGACGGGGTAGTCCGCCTCCAGGACGGGGGCCCGCCAGCGGATCATCGGCGGCAGGGTCGCCAGGAGTTCGTCCGCGCCGCCGTCCAGCAGGGCGCGGCCCCGGAGCGCCCGGTCGGCCTCGACGCTCGCCCGGATGTGCGGCCAGTACGGCTCGACCGCGGCGCGGTGGTAGGCGCGCAGGGTGGAGATGAGCCGGCCCAACGGCTCCGTACGTCCCTCGGCCAGCACCTCGGGCAGGGAACCCGGCGTGTGGCGCCGCCCGGCGGCGCCCTGTCCCGTCAGCAGCGCGAGCTCACCCCGGATGCGGTCCGTGGGGGTGTCGCGCAGCACCTCGATCCCGGCGTCCAGCCCGAGCGGCTCGGCGCCTTCCCCCGCGGGCGTCAGGAAGTCGGGGAAATAGCCGCGGGGCGGAACGACCGCGGACAGCAGACGCGCTTCACCATTCAGGCGCGTACGGGATTCCTTCCGCCATTTACCGAACACCGTGGAACCACGCCGGTCTCTCAACCGGTGAAAACTGAGAATGGTCTCCCACATCGCGTCCGGCCTCGTGGCCATCCGCACGCGCGAAAGGTCCACCCCGGACACATGGATACGCAGCACTGCCGAAACCCCCACCTGTTGCACCCGCAATTCCCCCCGCCGAAGCGTATGCACAGCGTCACAGGAGGTCACCACGGGGTTTCGGCCACAGTTGAAATGTCTCGCCCGAAACGCCGCCGACCGAAAGGCTGTACGACGTCGGGTACGCATCCGGCGTCACCGAAAGAGCGGGTGGGGGCCGTGGGGGGCTTCGCCTGTTCGGCGGCGGTGAACGACGGTGCGGCTCCGTACCCGGCAGGGGTAAGCGGGTGCGGTCCGGGGGTGGGGATCCCTGGACCGCACCCGGTCCGTACGTCCTGGATTTGCGCACCGAACGGTGAAAAGCGAACCACTTCGCCGACCGTGCACCGACTACGTGACGGACCGCATGACAGGCCAAAGCAGGACCGCTTTCAACGGTTCGCTTTTCAAATGGACGAAGCGGCGGCACCCCCGCACAGGGTGCCGCCGCTTCCGGGTAATCCGGCCCGCCGGAGGACCGATGAGGGTCTCTGTTGTCCGCCGGCGGTATCCGGAGTCGTGTCAGGCGCTTCCGCCGGGGCTCAGCGGCTGTCGCTGCCCCGCGATTCGGCGGCGGCGCGGCCCGCTTCCAGCCGGGCGACCGGAATGCGGAACGGGGAGCAGGAGACGTAGTCCAGGCCCACCTCGTGGAAGAAGTGCACCGACTCCGGGTCCCCGCCGTGCTCACCGCAGATGCCGAGCTTGAGGTCGGGCCGGGTGGCCCGGCCGGCCTCCACGGCGCTGCGTACGAGGGCGCCGACGCCGTCCTTGTCGATCGTCTCGAACGGCGACACCCCGAAGATGCCCTTCTCCAGGTACGCGGTGAAGAACGAGGCCTCCACGTCGTCGCGGGAGAAGCCCCACACCGTCTGGGTGAGGTCGTTCGTGCCGAAGGAGAAGAACTGCGCGGCCTCCGCGATCTGACCGGCGGTCAGCGCGGCGCGGGGCAGCTCGATCATCGTGCCGATGCTCAGCTTCAGCTGCGTACCGGTGGCCGCCTCGACCTCCGCGATGACCCCGTCGGCCTCCTCGCGGACGATCTCCAGCTCCTGGACCGTGCCGACGAGCGGAATCATGATCTCGGCGCGCGGGTCGCCCTTGGCGTTCTTGCGCTCCGCCGCCGCCTCCGCGATCGCCCGGACCTGCATGGCGAACAGGCCGGGGATGACCAGGCCGAGGCGCACCCCGCGCAGGCCGAGCATCGGGTTCTGCTCGTGCAGCTTGTGCACGGCCTGCAGCAGGCGCAGGTCGTTCTCGTTGGCGTCCTTACGGGACTCGGCGAGCGCGACGCGGACGGAGAGCTCCGTGATGTCGGGCAGGAACTCGTGCAGCGGCGGGTCGAGCAGCCGCACGGTGACGGGCAGCCCGTCCATCGACTCGAACAGCTCGATGAAGTCGGCCTTCTGGAGCGGCAGGAGCGCCGCCAGCGCGGCCTCGCGCTCGTCGTCGGTGTCCGCGAGGATCAGCTTCTCGACCATCTCGCGGCGCTCGCCGAGGAACATGTGCTCGGTGCGGCACAGGCCGATGCCCTGGGCGCCGAAGCGGCGGGCCCGCGAGGCGTCCTCGGCGTTGTCCGCGTTCGCCCGCACGCGCAGCCGGCGCACCCGGTCGGCGTACGCCATGATCCGGTGCACGGCGGCGACGAGCTCGTCGGCGTCGTCGGCGCCGGCGTGCATGCGGCCCTCGAAGTACTCGACGACCGGGGACGGTACGACGGGTACCTCGCCGAGGTACACCTTGCCGGTGGAGCCGTCGACGGAGACGAGGTCGCCCTCCTCCACCACGGTGTCCCCGACGGTGAGCCGGCGGCGCTTGGTGTCGACCTCGATCTCCTCGGCGCCGCAGACACAGGTCTTGCCCATGCCGCGGGCGACGACGGCGGCGTGCGAGGTCTTGCCGCCGCGCGAGGTCAGGATGCCCTCGGCCGCGATCATGCCGTCGAGGTCGTCGGGGTTGGTCTCCCGGCGGATCAGGATGACCTTCTCACCGGACCGCGACCACTTGACGGCGGTGTACGAGTCGAAGACGGCCTTGCCGACGGCCGCGCCCGGCGACGCGGCGATCCCGCGTCCCAGCAGCACGGTGCTGGCCGCGTCGTCGAAGCGGGGGAACATCAGCTGCGCGAGCTGGGCGCCGTTGACCCGCTGGAGCGCCTCGGCCTCGTCGATGAGGCCCTGGTCGACGAGCTGGGTGGCGATGCGGAAGGCTGCACCGGCGGTGCGCTTGCCGACCCGCGTCTGGAGCATCCAGAGCTGACCGCGCTCGATGGTGAACTCGATGTCGCAGAGATCCTTGTAGTGGGTCTCCAGCGTCTCCATGATCTTCATCAGCTGGTCGTACGACGTCTTGTCGATGGACTCCAGCTCGGCGAGCGGCACGGTGTTGCGGATGCCCGCGACGACGTCCTCGCCCTGTGCGTTCTGGAGGTAGTCGCCGTAGACGCCCTGGTGGCCGCTGGCCGGGTCACGGGTGAAGGCGACGCCCGTACCCGAGTCGGGGCCGAGGTTGCCGAAGACCATCGAACAGATGTTGACGGCCGTGCCGAGGTCGCCGGGGATGCGCTCCTGGCGGCGGTAGAGCTTGGCGCGGTCGGTGTTCCACGAGTCGAAGACCGCCTTTATGGCCAGGTCCATCTGCTCACGCGGGTCCTGCGGGAAGTCGCGGCCCGCGTCCCGGGTGACGATCTTCTTGAACTGCTTGACCAACTTCTTCAGGTCGGCCGCGTCGAGGTCCACGTCGACGGTGACGCCCTTGGCCTCCTTCGCGGCCTCCAGCGCCTCCTCGAAGAGGTCGCCGTCGACGCCGAGCACGGTCTTGCCGAACATCTGGATGAGGCGGCGGTACGAGTCCCAGGCGAAGCGCTCGTCACCGGCCTGCGCGGCGAGACCGACGACCGAGGCGTCGGAGAGGCCGATGTTCAGGACGGTGTCCATCATGCCGGGCATCGAGAACTTCGCGCCGGAGCGGACGGAGACCAGCAGCGGGTCGTCGGCCTGGCCGAGGTTCTTGCCCATCCGCTTCTCGAGCGCGTCGAGGTGCGCACTGACCTCGTCGCGAAGCTCGGCCGGCTCGTCACCGCTGTCGAGGTAGACCTTGCAGGCCTCGGTGGTGATGGTGAAGCCCGGAGGGACGGGCAGCCCGAGGTTGGTCATCTCGGCGAGGTTGGCGCCCTTGCCGCCGAGAAGATCTTTCAGATCCTTGTTGCCCTCGGTGAAGTCGTAGACGAACTTCTGGGGATCTTTGTGTTCCGACACGGGTCTCGACTCCTCGAGGACGCGGTGGCTGCCCTGACGGCGAGGAACATACCCAGATCGAAGGTGTCTGGGTACGGCCACTTGCGCGTCATGAGGGCTCAACCACCCGTCCGCCAGCAGATCGAAAGTAACGCGGGGGTACGCCGCACGGAGGAGATGCGTTCACCTCTTGAAGTCATCATGACGAAGAGTTCATGCACTTCGGCGCAATGCTGACACACAGTGATGGATGATTTGATCGATCAAAGTAAACCCGCCTGGCACCCAGTGCCGCCATTTGAGAAGTACAGCATCCAAAAGAGTGCTCATCTGAGCCAAGCACCCCTCAAGGGTGGCGAGAATCACGCCCGTATCCGCGCTCAGATGTCACCATCCGGACGTCTGTGCGTCGACGAGTGACCATCCCAGCGCCACCGCGCGCGGACCGAGAGTGACACCGTGCACGGGAAAGGAGAGCGGGCCCACACGCCTGCCGGGAAAGCGCGGGGGAACGCGCCGTATCCAGCAGAAAAGCCCGCTCATCTGAGCGGGCTCTTTGCTGGGGCACTCGGTGCCCCTCGGTGTGGTGGTGTCCCTCAGCCGCCCGAGGTGTCCAGCTCCGCCTCGGCACCCACGCCCGCACAGTCGTACGGGTCCTTGAGCCAGCCGTCCGGCAGCGCCACCCGGTTGTTGCCGGAGGTGCGCCCACGGGGGCCGTCGGCGCCGTCGGGCCAGGGCTGGTCCAGGTCGAGCTCCTGGAGCTGGCTGCCCAGCTCCTCCAGGGACGAGGTCACCGCGAGCCTGCGGCGCATGTCCGAGCCGACCGCGAAGCCCTTGAGGTACCAGGCCACGTGCTTACGGAAGTCGATCACCCCGCGGCTCTCGTCACCGATCCACTCCCCCAGCAGCGTCGCGTGGCGCAGCATGACGTCCGCGACCTGGCGCAGGGCGGGTGCCTGCCTCTCCCCCGTGCCCTCGAAGGCGCTGACGAGGTCACCGAAGAGCCAGGGGCGGCCCAGGCAGCCACGGCCCACCACGACGCCGTCGCAGCCCGTCTCACGCATCATCCGCAGCGCGTCGTCGGCGCTCCAGATGTCACCGTTGCCGAGGACGGGGATCTCGGGGACGTGCTCCTTGAGGCGCGCGATGGCGTCCCAGTCGGCCGTGCCGCCGTAGTGCTGGGCGGTGGTCCTGCCGTGCAGGGCGACGGCCGTGATGCCCTCCTCGACGGCGATGCGGCCCGCGTCGAGGTAGGTCATGTGGTCGTCGTCGATGCCCTTGCGCATCTTGATGGTGACCGGGAGGTCGCCCGCCTCGGCGACGGCCTCCCGGAGGATCGCGCGGAGGAGCGGCCGCTTGTACGGGAGTGCGGAGCCGCCGCCCTTGCGGGTGACCTTGGGGACGGGGCAGCCGAAGTTCAGGTCGATGTGGTCGGCGAGGTCCTCGTCGACGATCATGCGGACCGCCTTGCCGACGGTCACCGGGTCCACCCCGTACAGCTGGATCGATCGCGGGGTCTCGCTCGCGTCGAAGTGGATGAGCTGCATGGTCTTCTCGTTGCGCTCGACCAGCGCCCGCGTGGTGATCATCTCGCTGACGAACAGCCCCTTGCCGCCCGAGAACTCGCGGCACAGGGTGCGGAAGGGCGCGTTGGTGATGCCGGCCATGGGGGCGAGCACGACCGGCGGCTGCACGGTGTGCGGGCCGATCCGGAGCAGCGGGAGGGAGGGGGCGAGCGTGGTCATGGCCCCATTGTCCCGTACGCGGGCCACTGCCCGGAGGCCGCCCGCTCAGACCTCGGCGAGGGACCCGGTGCGGGACGTCTCACGGGACTCGGAGCGGGACGTCTCACGGGACCCGGTGCGGGACGTCTCATGGGACCCGGTGCGGGACGTCTCACGGGGCTCCCCGAGGGGCTCCTCGCTCCCCGCCGGCGGGGACTCCGCCAGGACCGACTCCATCAGCCGCTCAAGACCCCGCCGGGACTGCTCGTCCGAGGGGACGTACGTCACCAGGCGCGGGCCCGCCGACGGTCCCAGCCACAGATCGGTGTGGTCGAGCCTGAGCATCCCCACCCGGGAGTTACGGAAGATCTTGGTGCGGTTCGAGGGTCCGACGACCTCGTGCCGGGCCCAGATCTCGCCGAACTCGGGCGAGGCCGCCTCCAGCCGCCCCAGCAGCGCCTTCCAGGCGGGCTCGGCCAGGTGCTCCGCCATCGCCGCACGGAACTTCGCGGCCATCACCCGCCGCATCCCGGGCAGATCGACCACGGACTCGCGCCACTCCTCGTTGAGGTAGGCGAGCAGCATGCAATTGCGGTCCTCGGGGGCGACGGCGTCCAGGTCGCACAGCAGCCTGCCGTAGGTGCGGTTGTGGGCGAGGATGTCGTACCGGCTGTTCTGGATGCAGGCCGGGAACGGCTCCAGGCGCGTCAGCATCTCCTGGAAGGCCGGGGTGACCCCGGTGCAGTCGGAGCCCGGCGCGGGGTCGACGGCCCCGGCGAGGGCGAAGAGGTGGGTGCGCTCGCTGCGGTCGAGCAGCAGGGCGCGGGCCAGGGAGTCCAGGACCTGCGGGGAGACCTGGATGTCGCGTGCCTGCTCCAGCCACGTGTACCAGGTGACGCCGACGGCCGAGAGCTGGGCGACCTCCTCGCGGCGCAGCCCGGGGGTCCGCCTGCGGCGGCCGCGGGGCAGCCCCACCTGCTCGGGGGTGATCCGCTCACGACGGCTGCGGAGGAATCCGGCGAGCTCGTGCCGCCGGATGTCGGTCTCGGGTGCCTCGGTCGCCGCGGTCGTCGTCATGTTCCCAGCGTGCCGAATCTCCGGGCGTATTGCCAGGTGCTCCCTGTACCAGGATGAAGAGACTCTGGTACCAGGCTGAGGACGGGTCCATCGTCGATGTCGTGAGTGAATCCTCCGTACTGACGAACCCATCCGCCACCCGCCCCCGCGTGACACGGTACGACCACCCGGCGCCGGTCCTCGGCGGGCTCGGGCTGTTCACCGTGCTGCTCGGCGCGGCACTCCCGCTCATCGACTTCTTCATCGTCAACGTCGCCCTGCCCACCATCGACCACGACCTGGCCGCGGGCCCCGCCCTGCTGGAGCTGGTCGTCGCGGGGTACGGCCTCTCCTACGCCGTGCTGCTGGTCCTCGGCGGGCGCCTCGGTGACATGGCCGGACGGCGCAGGCTCTTCCTCATCGGGATGGCCGCCTTCGGCCTCACCTCGCTCGCCTGCGGCCTGGCCCCGGACGCCTGGACCCTCGTGGGGGCGCGGGTGGCGCAGGGCGCCGCGGCGGCCCTGATGCTGCCGCAGGTGCTCGCCACCATCCAGTCCGCCACCGCCGGACACCGCAGGGCCCGGGCCATGAGCCTGTACGGGGCGACCGCGGGCCTGTCCATGGTCGCCGGCCAGATCCTCGGCGGCGTCCTGGTCTCCGCCGCCCCGCTGTCCTCGGTGTTCGGGGAGAGCGCGGGCTGGCGCTCGGTGTTCCTGGTCAACGTCCCGGTGGCCCTGGTGGGGCTGATCCTGGCCGTGCGCTCGGTGCCGGAGAGCCGTTCGGACCGGCCCGCCCCCGTCGACGTACCGGGCACGCTGCTGCTGGCCGTATCCCTGGTGACGCTGCTGGCCCCGCTGACCGAGGGCCGGGCCGCCGGCTGGCCGCTGTGGACCTGGGTGTCCCTGGCCCTGTTCCCGTTCGCCGCGGTGGCCTTCTACCGGGTGGAGCGCAGGGCCGACGCGCAGGGCAGGACCCCGCTCGTCCCGCCGAGCCTGCTGCGGCTGGTCTCGCTGCGGCGCGGCCTGACGCTGGTGGTGCCGTTCTCGATCGGCTTCGGCGGCTTCATGTTCGTGATCGCGGTGGCCCTCCAGCAGGGCCTGGAGATGGGGCCCGCCGCGGCGGGGCTGTCCCTGGCGCCGATGGCCGCCGCCTTCTTCCTCGCCTCGCTGGCCGGCCCCCGGCTGGTACGGCGCTTCGGCAGCCGCGTCGTGACGGCCGGCGGCCTGATCCAGGGCGTGGGCGTCACGGTGCTGGCGCTGACCGTGTGGCGCGGCTGGCCGGACCTGGGACTGCTGGGCCTGCTGCCGGGCGTCGCGATCGCGGGCCTGGGGCAGGGGCTCCAACTGCCGGTGCTCTTCCGGATCGTCCTGTCCGACGTACCGGCCGAGCGGGCCGGGGTGGGCGGCGGTGTGATGACGACGACCCAGCAGGCCGCCCTGGCGCTCGGGGTCGCCACGCTCGGGACGCTGTTCCTCGCGCTGGTGCCGGGCCAGGGGATGCGGGACGCGCTGATCGTGACGCTGCTGGTGCAGCTGGCGGCCGTCGTCCTGACGACCCTGCTGAGCCTGCGGCTGCCCCGCACGGTGCGGTGAGGGGACGGACACGGGCCCGGATCGCCGAAGCGATCCGGGCCCGCGGTCGTACGCCGTACCGGAGGTGCACCGTACGGAAGGGGTGAGGAGGTCAGCTCCCGGCCGGCGCGTCCTCGGCCGGTGCGGCCCCGTCGGCGGCGGCGGCGCGCTCACGCATCTTGCGCACCAGCTCCTGCTTCTTGTCCTCGGCGGCCTTGCGGTCGTTGTTGCGCGCGGGGCCCGCGCCCTGCTGTTCGGCGCGGGACAGCTTCTTGCGCTGTCCGCCGACGCCGAGGAGGTTGTTGCGGCTCTTGGCCACGGGGTTCTCCCATTCGTGGTGAGGAAGTGAGGATGACGTGTCGTGATCGATCCGATGGGCGACGGGCCGGTCGGGCCCGTCGCGCGCTCACTCGTAGATCTGGAAGAACGAAGACATAGCCATGAAGGTACCCCGGCCCGAGGGGCACCTCATCCGATTTTTTTCCGGCCGGGCCCCGGCTCCGGACTCAGGCGGTCGGGTCCACCGTGGCCTGGTGGGCCTCGGTCAGATGCTCCTCGGCCTTGAGCCAGGGAAGGAACTGCGCGCCCTTGCGCCAGCCGCAGGTCTCGCACGTCAGCTGCCGCTGCATCCCCGACTTCCGTACGTGGACGACGTGTTCACGGCCGTGCTGGTCCCATCTGGTGACCTTGCTCGTGGTCATGGACGGCATGTGGGGCCTCCCTGTGGACGAGTGCGCCCAGTGTGCACGAAGCCCCCGGCTCCGTACGCCGGAACCGGGGGCTTCGTTATGAGGCCGAGTGCGTTCAGCAGCCCAGGAGGCGGGAGCCGAGGTAGCTCTGGATCTGGTCCAGGGAGACGCGCTCCTGCTTCATGGTGTCGCGCTCGCGCACGGTGACCGCGTTGTCGTCGAGGGTGTCGAAGTCGACGGTGACGCAGAACGGCGTGCCGATCTCGTCCTGGCGGCGGTAGCGGCGGCCGATGGCGCCCGCGTCGTCGAACTCGATGTTCCAGTTCTGCCGCAGGTCGGCGGCGAGGCCCTTGGCCTTCGGCGACAGCTGCGGGTTACGGGACAGCGGCAGGACGGCGACCTTGACCGGCGCGAGGCGCGGGTCGAGGCGCATCACGGCACGCTTCTCCATGACGCCCTTGGCGTTGGGGGCCTCGTCCTCGCTGTACGCGTCGAGGAGGAAGGCCAGCATCGCGCGGCCGACACCGGCCGCCGGCTCGATGACGTACGGCGTGTAGCGCTCGCTCTTCTCCTGGTCGAAGTAGGAGAGGTCCGTGCCGGACGCCTTGGAGTGCGCGGTGAGGTCGTAGTCCGTGCGGTTGGCGACGCCCTCCAGCTCGCCCCACTCGCTGCCGCCGAAGCGGAAGCGGTACTCGATGTCGGCGGTGCGCTTGGAGTAGTGGGAGAGCTTCTCCTGCGGGTGCTCGAACCAGCGCATGTTCTCCTCGCGCATGCCGAGGCCCGTGTACCAGTTCCAGCGCTGCTGCATCCAGTACTCCTGCCACTCCTCGTCCTCACCCGGCTTGACGAAGAACTCCATCTCCATCTGCTCGAACTCGCGGGTGCGGAAGATGAAGTTGCCCGGAGTGATCTCGTTCCGGAAGGACTTGCCCATCTGCGCGATGCCGAACGGGGGCTTCTTGCGCGAGGTCTGCTGCACCTGGCCGAAGTTGGTGAAGATGCCCTGGGCGGTCTCGGGGCGCAGGTAGGCGACCGAGCCGGAGTCCTGGGTCGGGCCGAGGTGGGTGGAGAGCAGGCCGGAGAACTGCTTGGGCTCGGTGAAGGTGCCCTTGTTACCGCAGTTGGGGCAGTTGAGGTCGGCGAGGCCGTTGACCGGGGGCTTGCCGTGCTTCTCCTCGTACGCCTCCTCCAGGTGGTCGGCGCGGTAGCGCTTGTGACAGGAGGTGCACTCGGTGAGCGGGTCGGAGAACGTGGCGACGTGGCCGGACGCGACCCAGACCTCGGGGGCCAGGATGACCGACGAGTCGAGACCGACCACGTCCTCGCGCGAGGTGACCATGTAGCGCCACCACTGGCGCTTGAGGTTCTCCTTCAGCTCGACGCCCAGGGGCCCGTAGTCCCAGGCGGCCTTCTGGCCACCGTAGATCTCACTGCAGGGATAGACGAAGCCACGGCGCTTGCTCAGGCTGACGATGGTGTCGATCTTGTCGGCGGCCACGGTGCTCTCTTCATTACGACGGCGGAACTGGACAGGTGGGCGGCGCGAACGCCTCGGTGAGGGATGACGTGCGGGCGAATACCCCAGATTACCGGCGGGCGCACCCCCCATATCAAATCGGTGGGGCGCATCGCGGTCACCGGGTCCGGATCCGGGCATCTCATCAGCCTTGTTGACAATCGTTTCCACTTTTGTTGAAAATGACTGTCATGAACGTACGTCGCCTCATACCCACAGCCGCCGTCGCCGGAGCAGTCGCGCTCGGCCTCACCGCGCTCTCCGCCTGCTCCTCCTCCGACGCGGCCGAGGGCGGGAGCGACGGCAAGCTGGACGTGGTGGCGTCCTTCTACCCGATGCAGTTCCTGGCGGAGGAGATCGGCGGGTCCCACGTCTCCGTCACCACCCTCACCAAGCCGGGCACCGAGCCTCACGACCTGGAGCTCTCCCCCCGGCAGATCGGCGGCCTCGGCGACGCCGACTACATCCTCTTCCTCAAGGGCGTCCAGCCCGCCGTGGACGACGCCGTCGCCCAGGCCGGCGTGAAGAACACCGTGGACGCGGCGAAGCTCACCACGCTGGAGAACCACGGCTCCGAGGTCGAGGGCCACGACCACGCCGAGGGCGAGGAGCACGAGGACGAGGAGCACGGGCACGAGGGCGAGGAGGCCGGCCTCGACCCGCACATCTGGCTGGACCCGGTGAAGTACGCCGAGGTCGCCGAGGGCGTGGGCAAGTCCCTGGAGAAGGCCGACCCCGACCACGCCGCCGACTACCGCAAGAACACCGAGAGCCTGGTCGCCGAGCTGAACACGCTGGACAAGGCCTACGAGACCGGGCTGAAGAACACCGCGACGAAGACCTTCATCACCACGCACTCCGCCTTCGGGTACCTCGCCGAGCGCTACGGCCTCACCCAGGAGGGCATCGCCGGCATCGACCCCGAGGCCGAGCCCAGCCCGGCCCGCATCGACGAGATCCACTCCGTCGCCGAGAAGAACGACGCGACCACCGTGTTCTTCGAGACGCTCGCCAGCGACAAGACCGCGAAGACGCTGGCGAAGGACCTCGGCCTGAAGACCGGCGTCCTGGACCCGCTGGAGGGAATCACGGACAAGTCCGCGGGCGCTGACTACATCGAGGTCATGCAGTCCAACCTCTCCGCGCTCCAGAAGGCCCTCGGCGCGAAGTGACCCCCGCAGCACCCGAACCCGCAGCAGCACCGGAGGCGATCATGCCCGAGCCCAGTACGCCAGAACCCGTGATCAGCATGCGCGGAGCCACGGCGACGCTCGGCGCGCGCCCGGTGCTGCGCGGTGTCGACCTCACCGTCCACCGCGGCGAGGTCGTGGCGCTGCTCGGCGCCAACGGATCCGGCAAGTCCACCGCCGTACGCTCCGTCATCGGCCAGGTGCCGCTCACCGGCGGGACGGTCGAGCTGTTCGGCACCCCGCTGCGCCGCTTCCGCCACTGGGCGCGCGTCGGCTACGTACCGCAGCGCACCACGGCGGCCGGCGGTGTCCCCGCCACGATCCGCGAGGTCGTCGCCTCCGGACGGCTGTCCCGTACGAAGCTCAGGCTGCCGGGGCGGGCGGACCGGGCGGCGGTGGACCGGGCCATCGAGCTCGTCGGCCTCTCCGACCGCGCCAAGGACTCCGTGAACGCCCTCTCCGGCGGTCAGCACCAGCGGGTGCTGATCGCCCGCGCGCTCGCCGCCGAGCCCGAGGTGCTGATCATGGACGAGCCGATGGCCGGCGTCGACCTGGCCAGCCAGGAGATCCTCGCCTCGACGCTGCGCGAGCAGGTCGCCGGCGGGGCGACGGTCCTGCTCGTCCTGCACGAGCTCGGCGCCCTGGAGCCCCTGATCGACCGGGCGATCGTCCTGCGCGACGGCTGCGTCATGCACGACGGGCCGCCCCCCGAGGCCGTCGGCCAGCACGCGCTGCCCGGCCACGACCACGTACACCCCCACGCGGCCTCCGAGCCCGTCCGGACGGGACTGCTGACCTGATCATGCTGGAATTCCTGAACCCCCCCTTCATGCAGCGGGCCCTGCTCGCGGCCGTCCTGGTCGGCATCACCGCGCCCGCCATCGGCATCTACCTGGTCCAGCGCCGCCAGGCCCTCATGGGCGACGGCATCGGGCACGTCGCGATGACCGGTGTCGGCCTCGGCTTCCTGCTCTCCACCAACCCGGTCTGGATGGCGACGCTCGTCGCCGTGGCCGGCTCGGTCGTGATGGAGCTGATCCGCTGGTACGGACGCACCCGCGGCGACATCGCCCTGGCCATGCTGTTCTACGGCGGCATGGCGGGCGGGGTGATGCTGATCAACCTCTCCGACACCGGCTCCAACGCCAACCTGACCTCGTTCCTCTTCGGCTCCCTGTCGACGGTCTCCGAGGAGGACGTCACCGCGATCCTCGTGCTGGCCGCCTTCGTGGTGCTGGTCACCGTCGGGCTGCGGCGGCAGCTGTTCGCGGTCAGCCAGGACGAGGAGTTCGCCCGGGTCACCGGCCTGCCGGTGCGCGCGCTCAACCTGCTGGTCGCGGTGACGGCCGCGGTCACCGTCACCGTGGCGATGCGGGTCGTCGGCTTGCTGCTGGTCAGCGCGCTGATGGTGGTGCCGGTCGCCGCCGCGCAGCAGATCTCGAAGTCCTTCAAGGTGACGTTCGTCCTGGCCGTCGTCATCGGCACGGCCGTCACCCTGGCCGGCACCGTGACCTCGTACTACCAGGACGTCCCGCCCGGCGCGACGATCGTGCTGCTGGCCATCGCCGCGTTCATCGTGCTCACGGCGCTCGCCACGCCGCTGGCCCGCAGGCGGGCCCGGGACCGCGGGAGCGAGGCGGACCGGTGCACCCTGGAGGTACCGGCGGCCCGCCCGGCCCCGGACGACGTCTCGGTGTGACCGTGCGGACGGGCCGGGCTGGCACAATGGCCCGACATACGTACGGGCGACACGAGGAGGCAGCTGTGGCGACGGCGCCGATCAGTGGCACGAACGCGGCTCCGGTACGCGGCCGGTCCACCCGGCAGCGGGCGGCGGTCGCGGCGGCGCTCGACGAGGTCGACGAGTTCCGCAGTGCCCAGGACCTGCACGACGTGCTCAAGCACCGGGGCGACTCGGTCGGACTGACCACGGTCTACCGCACGCTCCAGTCCCTCGCCGACGCGGGCGAGGTCGACGTGCTGCGCACCACGGACGGCGAGGCCGTCTACCGGCGCTGCTCGACCGGTGACCACCATCACCATCTGGTCTGCCGCGTCTGCGGCAAGGCCGTCGAGGTGGAGGGGCCCGCCGTGGAGCAGTGGGCGGAGACCATCGCCTCGCAGCACGGCTATGTGAACGTGGCCCACACGGTGGAGATCTTCGGGACCTGCTCGGACTGCGCGACCGCCAAGGAGCGCACGGGCACCAAGGACCCCGCCGGCTCCGAGGACTGAGCCCCGGGCGCGGGACGAACGCTTCGGAGGGGGCCCCGGTGACCGGGGCCCCCTCCGCGCGGTGTCAGCCCTTGCTGATCTCCTCGGCGCCGCCGAAGCGCCGGTCGCGCCGGGCGAACTCCAGGCAGGCGTTCCACAGGTCGCGGCGGTCGAAGTCCGGCCACAGGACGTCCTGGAAGACCATCTCGGCGTACGCGCTCTGCCAGATCAGGTAGTTGGACGTGCGCTGCTCGCCGCTGGGGCGCACGAAGAGGTCCACGTCCGGCATGTCCGGGTAGTAGATGTACTTCGCGAACGTCTTCTCGTTGACCTTGGAGGGGTCGAGCTTCCCCTCGGCGACGTCCTGGGCGATGCGCTGCGCGGCGTCGGCGATCTCGGCCCGGCCGCCGTAGTTGACGCAGAAGTACAGCGTCATCTTGTCATTGTTCTTGGTCTGCTCCTGGGCGACCTGGAGCTCCTGGACGACGGACTTCCACAGCTTGGGCATGCGGCCGACCCAGCGGATACGGATGCCGAGCTCGTCCATCTCGTCGCGGCGGCGGCGGATGACGTCCCGGTTGAAGTTCATGAGGAACTTCACCTCGTCCGGCGAGCGCTTCCAGTTCTCCGTGGAGAACGCGTACAGCGAGAGGTTCTTGACGCCCATCTCGATGCAGCCCTTGAGGACGTCCATGACGACGCCCTCACCGACCTTGTGGCCCTCGGTGCGCGGCAGCCCCCGCTCCTTGGCCCAGCGGCCGTTCCCGTCCATCACGACGGCGACGTGCTTGGGCACCAGCTCGCCGGGGATCTTCGGCGGGGTGGCGCCGGAGGGGTGCGGCTCGGGGGTCTTGTACTCACGCCGGTTACGGCCGCCGAGCATCCCGCGTACTGCCATGGGCTTCTCTCGTCTCCCTGTGTCACTTTTCCACGTACCGCAGCGAGCGCAGACCGCGCTCCAGATGCCAGTGCAGATAGGCGGACACGAGCCCGCTCCCCTCCCTGACATGACGCGCCTCGGACGCGTCCGCCGTCTCCCAGTCACCGGTGAGCAGTGCGCTCAGCAGTTCGACGGCCTCAGCCGAGGGTACGACGCTGCCGGGCACCCGGCAGTCGCCGCATATGACGCCGCCCGCCGCGACGGAGAAGAACCGGTTCGGACCGGGCATTCCGCACTTGGCGCAGTCGACGAAGCTGGGGGCGTAGCCGTTGACCGCCAGGGAGCGCAGCAGGAACGCGTCCAGGATGAGGTTCGGCGCGTGCTCGGCGCGGGCGAGGGTGCGCAGCCCGCCGACGAGCAGCAGGTACTGCTGGACCGCGGGCTCGCCCTCGTGGTCGGTGAACCGCTCGGCGGTCTCCAGCATCGCGGTGCCGGCGGTGTAGCGGGCGTAGTCGGAGACGATGCCGCCGCCGTACGGAGCGATCGTCTCGCTCTGCGTGCACAGCGGGAGGCCGCGGCCGATCAGCTCGCTGCCCCGGGCGAAGAACTGCACGTCCACATGGGAGAAGGGTTCGAGCCGCGCCCCGAACTTGGACTTGGTGCGGCGCACCCCGCGCGCGACGGCGCGCACCCGCCCGTGGCCGCGCGTCAGGATCGTGATGATCCGGTCGGCCTCGCCCAGCTTCTGCGTGCGCAGCACGACGCCGTCGTCCCGGAACAAGCTCATGCACCCCATTGTCGCCCACCGGGGCGCGTGGAGGGCCCGCCAGGGGCTCCGGGAGCCCTACGAAGGCGTACGCGCGGCCTCCAGCAGCTTCGCCGTGTCCGTGGGGCAGAGCTGGAGCGCGCTGCCCACCGTGGTCAGCACCTCGCGCTCCGCCTGGCTGTACGGGCCGTCGGCGAGCGCGATCCTGGCGCCCCGCAGCAGGATCGCCTCGCGGCCGGGCACGGCCAGGTGCGGGGCGAGCGGCTTCAGGACCTCGTGGAGCTCGATGGCGAGGGCGGCGCCGCAGGCGTCGGCCGCCGGGTCGGTGCCGTCGCCGGCCCCGGTGTCGGCGGCGAGCACCTCGACGATGGTGAAGAGCTGCTCCTGGGAGCAGTCGTCGAGCCCCGCGTCGCGGACCGTGGCCGCCGCCGTCTCCAGGACCGTACGGGAGGTGGTGCCGCCCGCGGCGAGGACGGCGAGCGTGACGGTGTGCACGGCCTCCCGCAGCATCGCCGAGAAGCGGGTGGTGGTGGGGTGGTCGAGGGCGTCGGGCGCGTAGTGCGTCCCGCAGGCGGCGCATTCGACGACGGGGCCGGCGCTCCCCCGGGACAGCAGCGGCAGCCCGAGGAGGGTGAGGCGGTGACGCCCGGTGAGGCGCCGGTAGTTGCGGTCGCCTCCGCAGCACGGGCAGAAGAACTCGCCGTCGCCGACGGCTTCCCAGACGGTACGGATGCCGTAGATGCGCAGTTTTATGGCGCGTTGTCCTTTGGCTGTCCGCACGTCGCACACCTCCGTAACGCCACGGCAACATTGCCGCGTAGGACGTGATGTTAGCCACATGCGTGATGTGGCGTCAGCATCCCGGAGGTCAAAACCCCGGGATATGGCCGAACCCCGCCCACCCTTGGCGGGTGAACGGGGCTCTCGGGCCGGGTGGTTCAGCGGCGTATCGGACGGATGTCCGGAATGCCGCGTGAGGGGGTCAGCGGGTCGCGCGGTTGACCGCGGAGACGACCGCCTTGAGCGAGGCGCGCGTGGTGTTGGCGTCGATACCGATGCCCCACAGCACCTTGCCGTCGATCGCGCACTCGATGTAGGAGGCGGCCTGCGCGCTCGCGCCCTCGCTCATCGTGTGCTCGGTGTAGTCCAGCAGACGGGCGTCGATGCCGATGGCCTGCAGCGCCTCGAAGAACGCGGAGATCGGGCCGTTGCCCGTGCCGGTCAGCACGGTGTCCGCGCCGTCGACGGTGGCCTCGACGGTGATCGTGTCCTGGCCGTCGGAACCGGTCGTCGTCTGGCCGGAACGGATCTGTACGCGCCCCCAGGCGTTCTCGGGGCTCGGCAGGTACTCGTCCCGGAAGGTCGACCAGATCTGCGTCGGCGTGACCTCGCCGCCCTCGGCGTCGGTCTTGGCCTGAATGATCCGGGAGAACTCGATCTGCATCCGGCGCGGCAGGTCCAGCTTGTGGTCGTTCTTCAGGACGTACGCGATCCCGCCCTTGCCGGACTGCGAGTTGACCCGGATGACCGCCTCGTAGGAGCGGCCGACGTCCTTCGGGTCGATCGGCAGGTACGGCACCGCCCACTCGATGTCGTCGACGGTCTTGCCCTGGGCCGCCGCGTCCCGCTCCATCGCGTCGAAGCCCTTCTTGATGGCGTCCTGGTGGGAGCCGGAGAAGGCGGTGTAGACCAGGTCGCCCGCGTAGGGGTGGCGCGGGTGGATCTCCATCTGGTTGCAGTACTCGCTGGTGCGGCGGATCTCGTCGATCTGCGAGAAGTCGATCTGCGGGTCGACGCCCTGCGAGAAGAGGTTCATGCCCAGGGTGACCAGGTCGACGTTGCCGGTGCGCTCGCCCTGGCCGAACAGGCAGCCCTCGATGCGGTCGGCGCCCGCCATGATCGCCAGCTCGGCGGCGGCGACGGCGGTGCCCCGGTCGTTGTGCGGGTGGACCGACAGGCAGACGTACTCGCGGCGGCTCAGGTTGCGCGACATCCACTCGAAGCGGTCCGCGTGGGTGGACGGCGTCGAGCGCTCCACGGTGGCGGGCAGGTTGAGGATGATCTCGCGGCCCTCCTCCGGCTGCCAGACGTCGCAGACGGCCTCGCAGACCTCCAGGGCGAAGTCCAGCTCGGTGTCGGTGAAGATCTCCGGGCTGTACTGGTAGCCGAAGATCGTCTCGTCGCCCAGGATCTTGTCGGCGTACTCCATGACCAGGCGGGTGCCGTCCACGGCGATCTGCTTGACCTCCTCCTTCGAGCCGCGGAAGACCACGCGGCGGAAGGTGGGTGCGGTGGCGTTGTACAGGTGGACGGTGGCGCGGCGCGCTCCGACCAGCGACTCGACGGTGCGCTCGATCAGTTCCTCGCGGGCCTGCGTCAGGACGGAGATCGTCACGTCCTCGGGGATCGCGCCCTCTTCGATGATGGAGCGTACGAACGCGAAGTCGGTCTCGCCGGAGGACGGGAAGCCGACCTCGATCTCCTTGTAGCCCATGCGTACGAGCAGGTCGAACATCTCGCGCTTACGGGCCGGCGACATGGGGTCGATCAGGGCCTGGTTGCCGTCGCGCAGATCGGTGGACAGCCAGCGGGGCGCCACCGTGATGCGGTTGTCCGGCCAGGTGCGGTCGGCGATGTCCACGGCCTCGTAGCCGCGGTACTTGTGGACCGGCATTCCGGAAGGCTTCTGCAGCTGACGCGCGTTGGTCACCGGGGTGGGGCCACCGACGGGGGTGTTCACGGCATCGGTGTGCGCGGGGGGATTCACTGCGGTCATGGCGTACGGCTCCTCTGAGGTCCAGCAGGGGCGGCCGACTGTGTCGCTGCAACAGCGAACTCCGCGGGGAGGGAGCCGGCCTACGACTACAGGCCCTCGCCGCGGCAGCTAAGAAGGAGCAGCCCGAAACGCATGATGCGGCAACACTAACCGAGGGGCGCCTGGTGCGTCGGTCCGTATCAGTATGCGGGATCGAGGTCCCGTGAGGACAGAACGGTGATGCATCACTCTATTTCGTCAATCACGATCGCAACCAGTGACAGCGTGGTGACGGAGTGCCACAGTCATTTGCATGCAGCTTCGACAGAACAGCGAGTTCCAGCCCGTCTTCTGCACCATCGTGCCGCCCCATGTCCTCGACAAGCTCTCCCGGTCGGACGACCCGCAGCTGGCCGATCCCGCCCGCCGCACCCTGGAGGCCGACGGGGCCAGGCGCCACCACCGGAGGGTGACCGCGGCGGCCTGGACCCCTCAGGCCGCCCGCACCTCCGACCCGGTCCCCACCAAGCCGCACCGCACCCTGTACGACTGCCGGCACGGGACGGACCTGCCGGGCGTCAAGGTCCGTGACGAGGGCGAGGAGGCGACCCAGGACGCCAGCGTCAACCGCGCGTACGCGGGACTGGGCGCCACCTTCGACCTGCTCCTCACGGAGTACGGCCGCAGCTCGATCGACGGCAAGGGGCTGCCGCTGATCGGCTCCGTGCACTACGACGAGAAGTACAACAACGCGTTCTTCGACGGCGAGCAGATGGTCTTCGGGGACGGCGACGGGGAGATCTTCCTCGACTTCACGGTCGCCATCGACGTGATCGCCCACGAGCTGGCGCACGGCCTCACCCAGTACACGGCCAACCTGGCCTACCAGGGCCAGTCGGGCGCGCTCAACGAGTCCGTGTCGGACGTCTTCGGCTCCCTGGTCAAGCAGTACTCGCTGGGCCAGAGCGCGGACCAGGGCGACTGGCTGATCGGCGCCGGGCTGCTCGCCCCCCGGGTCAGCGGCGTCGCGCTGCGCTCGATGAAGGCTCCGGGCACGGCGTACGACGACGATGTGCTCGGCAAGGACCCGCAGCCGGGGTCCATGGACGACTACGTCGACACGGACGACGACAACGGCGGGGTCCACATCAACTCCGGCATCCCCAACCGGGCCTTCTACCTGCTGGCCACGGCCCTCGGCGGCAACGCCTGGGAGCGGGCCGGGCGGATCTGGTTCGACGTGCTGACCGGCGGCGAGCTGGCCCAGGACGCGTCCTTCACCGACTTCGCCAAGCTCACCGTCGCGGCGGCGCAGCACCGGTTCGGGGAGGGCGACGAGGCCGAGGCGGTGCTCAAGGCCTGGTCGGAGGTGGGCGTGCCGACCCGCTGACCGGGTAGGTACACGCGGGACCGTCCGAGCGGGGTCAAGGTGTCAGGCAGGAGCCGTTACGCATGCGCATCCAGGTGAGCCGGACCGGCGGGTTCGCCGGCATCGCACGCCACGGCGAGATCGAGACCTCGGGGCGGCCCGACGCCGCCGACTGGGAGGCCCTGGCCGAGTCGGCGCTCGCCGCCGGCCGGGGCGGCCCGCCGGCGGGGGTGCCGGACGGCTTCCGCTACCGGATCACGGTGGGCGACCGGACGGTCGACTGCGCGGATCCCCGGCTGACCGAGGAGCAGCGGACGCTGATCTCCCGGATCCTCAAGGAAGGCGCGTAGGGCCCGCTCCCCGGCCGCTGTCCGGGCCCGGGATCCGGTGAGCCCGGGAGGCGGTGAGCCCGGGAGGCCGGCGTCAGAATCCCAGCTTGCGCAGCTGCTTCGGGACCCCTCCTCCACGCCGCACTCGCACCCCTCGGCCCAGGGGCCTCAGCGGCTTCGCACGGCTGCGTCGGCCTCCGGCCGTCGGTCCGGGGCCGGCGTCAGAACCCGAGCTTGCGCAGCTGCTTCGGGTCGCGCTGCCAGTCCTTGGCGACCTTCACGTGCAGGTCCAGGAAGACCGGGGTGCCCAGCAGCGCCTCGATGTGCTTGCGTGACTTGATGCCGACGTCCTTGAGCCGCTTCCCCTTCGGGCCGATGATGATGCCCTTCTGGCTGGGCCGCTCGATGTAGACGTTCGCGTGGATGTCCAGCAGCGGCTTGTCGGCCGGCCGGTCCTCGCGGGGCAGCATCTCCTCGACGACGACGGCGATGGAGTGCGGCAGCTCGTCCCGTACGCCCTCCAGCGCGGCCTCACGGATCAGTTCCGCGACCATGACCATCTCGGGCTCGTCGGTGAGGTCGCCCTCCGGGTAGAGCGGGGGGCTCTCGGGCAGCAGCGGGGCGATGAGGTCGGCGAGCAGGCTCACCTGCTGGTCCTTGACCGCCGAGACCGGGATGATCTCCGCCCACTCGAAGCCGAGCTCGTCGGCGAGCGCGGAGACGGCGAGCAGCTGCTCGGCGAGCGCCTTGGACTCGACCAGGTCGGTCTTGGTGATGATCGCGATCTTCGGGGTCTTCTTGATCCCGGCGAGTTCCTTGACGATGAACTTGTCGCCGGGGCCGAGCTTCTGGTCGGCGGGCAGGCAGAAGCCGATGACGTCGACCTCGGCCCAGGTGGTCCGCACGACGTCGTTCAGCCGCTCCCCGAGCAGCGTGCGCGGCTTGTGGAGGCCGGGCGTGTCCACCAGGATCAGCTGGGCGTCGTCGCGGTGCACGATGCCCCGGACCGTGTGCCGGGTGGTCTGGGGGCGGTTGGAGGTGATCGCCACCTTCTGACCGACCAGAGCGTTCGTGAGGGTGGACTTGCCCGCGTTGGGGCGGCCCACGAAGCAGGCGAAGCCGGCCCGGTGGGGGGCGGTGTTCTCAGCCTGCTGCGCAGCAGCTTCTGTGTTCGGTCGAGCGCTCATGGCGCCCATTCTCCCCGATCCCGGCGGCGCCGTTGCACAGCAGGGCGGGCGGCGCCCGGAATCAGCCCGCGCTCACCGTGGACCGGAGCGTTCCGTCGGGCCCCGCGAGCAGCACCGGAGTACCGGCCCCGCCCAGGTCACGGACGGCGGCCAGGTCGGCCTCGGCGAGCGTGGCGGCGTCGGAGACGACCGCCGCGGCCTCCAGGGATGTGGCCCCGCTGGCCACGGCCATCGCGACGGCGGTCTGCAGCGCGCTGAGCTTCAGCGACTCCAGGGCCACGGTGCCGGCGGCGTACGTACGTCCCGTCTCGTCCCGTACGGCGGCGCCCTCCGGCACCGCGTTACGGGCGCGGACGCTGCGGGCCAGGGTGACGATCTTGCGGTCCTCGGCGCCGAGGCCGGTGCTGTCGGTCATGTGCTGAGCATACGAAGAGCGCCCGCGCCCGCCCGACGACGGGGTCCGTTCACCCGCTCACGAGGGCACCCGGTTCAACCCGGGACCGGGACCGGGTACATCGAGCCGCGCCGGCCCTCGGGCGAGTCCAGCCACTGGAGCTTGGCCTCCGTGCCCGTGTCCGGCAGCGGCGTGTGGAGCACGATCACCAGGTCGGGGCGGGCGGGCACCCGCAGCTGGGTGGACTCCACGTACAGCGTGCCGACGAGCGGGTGCTGGAGCTCCTTGCTGATCTGGCCGCCCGGGGCCACGTCCCGGCGGTCCCAGAGGGCCGCGAACTCGGGGCTGAGCTCCCTCGCCTCGGCGACCACCGCCCGGAATCCCTCGTCGTCGGGGTTGTCCGAGCAGGCGGCCCGGAACTGCGCGACGACCTGGCCGGCGATGGTCTCCCAGTGCGTGGACCTGGCCCGGTACACCGGGTCGGTGAAGAAGGCGATCATGCAGTTCTGCACGATCCCCGGGCGCATCCCGAGCACCGCCGACGCCGCGTCGTTGTAGAGCACGGTGTTCCAGTAGCGGTCCATGATGTGGGCCGGGAAGGGCATCCAGGCGTCGATGAGCCTGTTGAGCCCCGCGCACATGTCACGGTGGGCCGGATCGACCTCCAGGGCGGGCGGGTTGAGTCCGGCCAGGACGTAGAGATGGCGGCGTTCGGCGCTGCTGAGCCGCAGGACGCGGGCCACGGCGTCCAGGACCTGCGGTGACACGGTGATGTCGCGTCCCTGCTCCAGCCACTGGTACCAGGAGACGCCCACGCCCGCGAGGACGGCGACCTCCTCGCGGCGCAGGCCCGGCGTGCGCCGGCGCGCCCCGCCGTCCGGGAGGCCCGCCTCGGCCGGAGTGACCCGGGCCCGGCGGCTCATCAGGAACTCCCGCAGCTCAGCGAGGCGGTGCGACTTGTCGTCGGCGCCGGCCCGGACCGTGGTGGTCCGGGCCGCGTCGGTGTTCTGGGCCGGTGAAGCCACGTACTCCCCCTGGTGTCCGTGTGCGTGCCTGCCTGGTGGTGCGGCCAACAGGATAAGTGCCCGCTCCCCAGGGTTGTTCCGGCGCGTCCAGGCTGTGGACATGGCGATCGAAACCCCAACTCCCACCCCTGTGCCCGCCGGTGTACCCGGCTCCGTCCCGGCCGCGCCGCCCACGCTCTCCGGGCGGGCCCGGCTGGTGCTCTTCGTGCTGTGCGCCGCCCAGTTCATGGTGGCGCTCGACTTCTCCGTACTGAATGTGGCCCTCCCGGTCCTCGGCGAGGACCTGGGTCTGAGCCGGTCCGGGCTCCAGTGGGCCGTCACCGCCTTCGCCCTGCCGTCCGGCGGCTTCCTGCTGCTCTTCGGCCGGATCGCCGATCTCTACGGCAGGCGCAGGCTGTTCCTCACCGGGCTCGTCGTCTTCGGGGCGTCCTCGATGCTGGCGACGCTGGCCTGGGACCCGGCGTCGTTCCTGGCCGGGCGGGCGCTGCAAGGGCTCGGGGCCGCCGTGATCGTGCCGACCGGGATGTCCCTGCTGACCACCACCTTCCCGGAGGGACCCCTGCGGGACCGGGCGCTGGGCATCAGCGGGACTCTGCTCTCGCTGGGCTTCACCGTCGGCATGGTGGCGGGCGGCGTCCTCACCGACACGCTGGGCTGGCGCTCGACGATGGGGCTGCTGACCGCCGCCGCGGTGCTCGTGTCCGTCCTGGCCCCGAAGCTGCTGGAGGAGTCGCGTACGCCGGAGCGGCCGAAGCTCGACGTGCCGGGCGCCGTCACCGTCACCACGGGTCTGCTCGCGCTGATCTACTCGCTGTCGACCGCCGCCGAGCGCGGCTTCGGCGGCGCGGACGTGATGGTCACCCTGGTCCTGGGAGTGGCCCTGCTGGCCGCCTTCGTGGTCGTCGAGTCCCGCTCGGCCGCCCCGCTGGTCTCCCTGCCGATGCTGCGGCGCCGTACGGTCGCGTTCGGCAACCTGGGCGGTCTGGCCACCTTCTCGATGATGAGCACCATCGTCTTCGTCCTGACCCTCTACCTCCAGGACCTGCTGCACCTGTCGGCCCTGGGGACGGGGCTCGTCTTCGGGGCCCAGGGCCTGGTCTCGGTGGCTGCCGGGGTGTACGCCGCGAGGCTCGTCGGCCGGATCGGTGCGCGCCGGACACTGGTCCTGTCACTGATCGGCCAGGGCGTCTTCATCGGGACGCTGCTCGGCCTGGGCGAGGACTCGGGCGTCTGGCTGGCCACCGTCGCCGTGTCCCTGGCGAGCGCCTGCCACCTGGGCGCCATCATCGCCTACGGGCTGACGGTGACCTCGGGTGTGCCGAACGAGGAGCAGGGCCTGGCGACCGGCCTGGTCACCACCACCCAGCAGGTGGGCCTCACCATCGGCATCCCGCTGCTGGGGGTGCTCTCCACCACGCAGGGCTCGCTGTACGACGGCGTACGCCTGGTGGTGGCGGCCGCTGCGGTGATCCTGGTCGCGACGGGCCTCGTGGTGGCGGCCGGCCTGCGGCGGACCTGACGGCGCGGGGCCCCTACGGCCGGTCCAGGCGCAGCCGTTCCGCCTTGGGGAGCCCGGCCACCACCAGGTCGTAGCTGTCCTCCACGAGCTCCCGGACCATCCGGTCCGGGAGCTCGGAGACCGTCACGGTGTTCCAGTGCCGCTTGTTCAGGTGCCAGCCGGGGACGACGGCCGGGTGCTCCTTGCGGAGCCGCAGCGCCTCGTCCGGATCGCACTTGAGGCTGACCTTCAGGGGCCGTGCGTCGAGCACGCTCAGCGCGAACATCTTTCCCAGGACCTTGAAGACCGAGGCGTCGGGCCCGAACGGGAACTCCTCCGCGCTCGCGTTGAACTCCAGACAGAACGCGCGCAGTTCCTGGGGGGTCATGACGGCTCCGTTCCCTCCGGCTCCACCAGCACGGTGACGATCTTGTTCCTGCGGCCCGCCGGGGACTCCGCGGTGAGGCGGAGCTTACGGCCGTCGGGGAGGTCGACGATCGAGGAGGCCCCGGAGATCGGGACCCGCCCGAGCGCCTTGGCCAGCAGACCGCCGACCGTCTCGACGTCCTCGTCGTCGTAGGCGTCGAGGCCGAACAGCTCCCCGAGGTCGCCGATGTCGAGCCGGGCGGTCACCCGGAAGCAGCCGTTCTCCAGCTCCTGGACGGGCGGGAGTTCGCGGTCGTACTCGTCGGTGATCTCGCCGACGATCTCCTCCAGGATGTCCTCGATGGTGACGATGCCGGCCGTGCCGCCGTACTCGTCGATGACGACGGCGACGTGGCTGCGGTCCTGCTGCATCTCGCGCAGCAGGTCACCGGCGTTCTTCGTGTCGGGGACGAACGCGGCGGGGCGCATCGCCGTGGAGACGAGGTCCGCCTCCGCGTCCCGGTTGATGTGCGTCTTGCGGACGAGGTCCTTGAGATAGACGATCCCGACGATGTCGTCCTCGTTCTCCCCGGTGACCGGGATCCGCGAGAAGCCGGAGCGCAGCGCGAGGGTCAGCGCCTGACGGACCGTCTTGTAGCGCTCGATGCAGACCAGGTCGGTGCGGGGCACCATCACCTCGCGTACGAGGGTGTCGCCGAGCTCGAAGACGGAGTGCACCATGCGGCGCTCCTCGTCCTCGATCAGCGACTCCTGCTCGGCGAGGTCGACCATGGCGCGCAGCTCCGCCTCGCTGGCGAAGGGGCCCTTGCGGAAGCCCTTGCCGGGGGTCAGCGCGTTACCGATGAGGATCAGCAGCTGCGGGACCGGGCCCATGATCCTGGCCAGCGGCAGCAGGACGTACGCCGCGGCCGTGGCCGTGTTCAGCGGGTGCTGGCGGCCGATGGTGCGCGGGGAGACCCCGATGGCGACGTAGCTGACGAGGACCATCACGCCCATGGCGACGGCCAGCGCCTGCCAGGTCTCCTGGAACTCGTTGAGGCAGGCGTACGTGACGAGCACCCCGGCCGACATCTCGCAGGCGACCCGGACGAGCAGGGCCACGTTGAGATAGCGGGTGGGGTCGGCGGCGACCTGTTCCAGCTTGGCGCTGCCGCGCCGCCCCGCGCGGACGGCCTCCGCCGCCCGGAAGCTGGACGTGCGCGCGATGCCGGCCTCGGCGCAGGCGGCGAGCCAGCCGACGACGAGCAGCAGCACCGCGCCGGAGATGAGGGGGACGCTCACGAGACGGTGGGGGCGGGGGACGGACCGGTCAGGCCGCGCTCACCGCGCCAGCCGTCGACGATCGCCGCCTGGAGGCCGAACATCTCGGCCTTCTCGTCCGGCTCCTCGTGGTCGTACCCGAGGAGGTGCAGCACTCCGTGGACGGTGAGGAGCTGGAGCTCCTCGTCCATCGAGTGCTGCGTCTCGGCGTCCTCGCCCTGCTTCTTCGCGACCTCGGGGCAGAGCACGATGTCGCCGAGGAGCCCCTGCGGGGGCTCCTCCTCGTCCTTGGCCGGGGGACGGAGCTCGTCCATCGGGAAGGACATGACGTCCGTCGGGCCGGGGAGGTCCATCCACTGGATGTGGAGCTGCTCCATGGCGGCGGTGTCCACCACGATCACCGAGAGTTCGGACAGCGGGTGGATCCGCATCCGGGCGAGGGCGTAGCGGGCGATGTCGAGGATCGCCTGCTCGTCGACCTCGGTTCCGGACTCGTTGTTGACGTCGATCGACATGGTGCGCTGCGACTACTTCCCGTTGCGGCCGGTGCGGCCCTCTGCGTTGTCGTACTTCTCGTACGCGTCGACGATACGGCCGACGAGCTTGTGCCGGACGACATCCTGGGAGGTGAGCCTGGAGAAGTGCACGTCCTGGACGTCCTCCAGGATCTCCTGGACCTGACGCAGCCCGCTCTTGGTGCCGGTCGGCAGGTCCACCTGGGTGACGTCACCGGTGACGACGATCTTCGAGTCGAAGCCGAGACGGGTGAGGAACATCTTCATCTGCTCGGCGCTGGTGTTCTGCGCCTCGTCGAGGATGATGAACGCGTCGTTCAGGGTGCGTCCGCGCATGTACGCCAGCGGCGCGACCTCGATGGTGCCCGCGGCCATGAGCCGGGGGATCGAGTCGGGGTCGAGCATGTCGTGCAGCGCGTCGTAGAGCGGGCGCAGATACGGGTCGATCTTGTCGAAGAGCGTGCCGGGCAGGAAGCCCAGCCGCTCCCCCGCCTCGACGGCGGGCCTGGTCAGGATGATCCGGCTGACCTGCTTGGACTGCAGGGCCTGGACCGCCTTGGCCATGGCGAGATAGGTCTTGCCCGTACCCGCGGGGCCGATCCCGAAGACGATCGTGTGCTTGTCGATCGCGTCGACGTACCGCTTCTGGTTCAGCGTCTTGGGGCGGATCGTGCGGCCACGGCTGGAGAGGATGTTCTGGGTGAGCACCTCGGCAGGGGTCTCGGCGCCTTCACCGTCGCCGTCGCCGTTGCCGCTCGCCCTGAGCATGGCGATCGAGCGTTCCACAGCGTCCTCCGTCATCGGCAGTCCGGTGCGGAGCACCAGCACCATCTCGTCGAACAGGCGCTGGATCAGGGCGACGTCCGCCGCGCTTCCAGTCGCGCTTATCTCGTTGCCCCGGACATGGATGTCGACGGCCGGGAACGCCGTTTCGATCACGCGCAGCAGCGAATCGCCCGACCCCAGGAGCATCACCATGGGGTGTGCGGCCGGAATGCGGATCTGGGCGCGCGCCTGCGGCTGTGTGGGTGACTGAGTCATGGGCCGGCCCTCGGGCCTGCGCATACCTCCCGTTGCAGGGCAGTCGCTGCTCGACCGCCTCTGGACTACCAGCGTACGACTCCCCACCGACAACACCGAGCGGTTTTACCCGGTGATCGTCGGCATCGGGATCATCCGCACCCGGAGTTCATCGGCCCTTCACTGCCGGAAGCCGATGGTCGGCACGGCCCGGCGCAGCGGCCACGCCCTGCTCGTGGCCGGCAGCAGCTCCTCCAGGAAGGCGTAGCGCTCCAGCGCCGCCGGGTCCTGGCCGGCGGCGGTGCGTACCTGCTGCCACCAGCCGGCGATCTCCGCCCATCCGGGTGCGGACAGCGATCCGCCGAACTCCTGCACGGACAGGGCGGCCGTCAGCCCGGCGAAGGCGAGGCGGTCGGCGAGCGGCCAGCCGGCCAGCGTCCCGGTGACGAAGCCGGCGACGAAGACGTCCCCGGCCCCGGTGGGGTCCAGGGCCTCCACCGCGATGGCGGGCACCTCGGCGGCCGCCCCGGTCTCCCGGTCCACCGCGTACGCGCCGTCCGCCCCCAGGGTCACCACGGCGAGGGGGACCCGTTCGGCCAGGGCGTGGGCGGCGGCGCGCGGGCAGTCGGTGCGGGTGTAGCGCATGGCCTCCTCGGCGTTGGGCAGGAACGCCAGGCAGTGCCCGAGGTCGGGCAGGGCGTCCAGGTCCCAGCGGCCGGTCTCGTCCCAGCCGACGTCGGCGAAGACCATCGCGCCGTTACGGGCGGCCCCGGCCACCCAGGGCTCGCTGCGGCCCGGGGTCAGTGAGGCGACGGCGGCGCGGGCGCGCGGCGGGCAGTCCGGGAAGGCGCGGCCGGGCGGCACGGAGCCGTCGGGGGCCTCGTGGCCGTGCGAGACCATCGTCCGCTCGCCCTCGTACGCCATGGAGACGGTGACGGGCGAGTGCCAGCCGGGGACTGTGCGCGACATGGACAGATCGATGCCCTCGCCCTGTTCGAGTGCGTCCCAGCAGTACTCGCCGTAGTGGTCGTCGCCGAACGCGGCGGCCAGCGAGGTGTGCAGGCCGAGCCGGGCGAGGGCGGTGGCCATGTTGGCGACGCCTCCGGGGCTGGAGCCCATCCCCCGGGCCCAGGACTCGGTCCCGCGCACCGGTGCGCTGTCCAGGCCGGTGAAGATGATGTCGAGGAAGACCGTGCCGGTCAGGAAGACGTCACAGGCCGGGTCCTGCGGGGCACGCAGCCCGAGCAGCGGGTCGATGCCTGGATCAGCTGTACTCACCGTGCGCTCCCGGCCGTGGCAGATCTGAACAGTGCGAACTGCGGCCAGTGTGCCGGATCCGCCGCCCCTTCCGGAGGGCCCGCGCCGCACCGCGCGGATCCACTCCCACCTGCATAAACATGCGCAGCTACCCGGCTCTGTGGCGCATAAACCTGAGTGTGACCCGGATCACATCGAGCCGACTTTCCGTCGGCTGGGCGCGCTTGATACAAATTGGCCCGCGAGCACCGATCCGGACGGTTGACGACGAGTGCCGCTTCTCCCGCGTTTTCTCGCTCCACCCTCCCCTGCCTTGCCCCGCTCCACCCTCCCCGCGTCACCTCTGCCTTACCCTCCCCTGCCTTCTTCTGCCGCCTCCGGCATGTCTTCAGGAACGCCCATGTCCTCGCGCCCTCGCGCCGCGTGGCCTCTGGTAGCCGTGTTCACCGCCGGTTACCTCGCCGCCTATCTGCTCCCCACCATCGTCGGCCGCCTCAGCACCTACCTGGGCCTGACCTCCGCCCAGGCGGGCCTGGTCGGCAGCGCCCTGCTGGTCAGCTCGGCCTCGGCCGGCTTCGCGCTGGCAGGACGCGTCGAGACATTCGGATCGCGGAGACCGGCGCGCGCGGGGCTGCTGCTCGCCGCCCTCGGCTACGGCTGCGCGGCGCTCACCACCTCGATGCCGCTGATCGTCGCCGGCGTCGTGGTCGGCGGCTTCGGCTCCGGCACGGCGACCGCCGTCGCCGCGTCCGGCATCGCCGCGCAGCGCGACCCGCACCGGACCTCGTCGCTCGGGCTGCTCAGCGTCTCGGCGACGGCGGGTGCCCTCTACCTGACCACCCCTCATCTGGGCGGCGGCCACCGGCTGCCGTTCGCCTCCATCGCGCTGGTCGCCCTGCTGGTCTGGCCCGCGACCTCCCGGCTGGGCGGTTCCGTCCCGGCCGGCGGGACGTCCCCGGTGCAGGGACGGCTGCCGCACCGGCGGTCGGGTCTGGTGCTGGCCGGCGGGATGCTCGTCTGGTCCATGGCGCAGAACGCCCTGTGGGGGGTGAGCAGCCGCATCGGTGCCGAGCAGGTCGGCCTCTCCGAGGTGGCCGTCGGCGCGGTGTTCGCCGCCGCGCTGGGAGCGGGACTGCTCGGCGTGATGGGCGCGGGCATGCTGGGCGCCCGGCTCGGCCGGGCGGTGCCGATCGGCCTCGGGACGATGATCATCGCGGGGAGCATCGTGCTCAGCTCCTCAGCCGAGGACCTGGGGTCGTTCGCGACCGGTGAGATCGCCTGGAACACCTTCTACCCGGTGGTCCTGTCGTATCTGATCGGGCTCGCGGCCTCACTGGACGTGCGCGGCCGCTGGGCGGTCCTCGCGGGCTCGGCGGCATCCGTCGGCACGGCCTGCGGCCCCCTCCTCGGCAGTGTGCTCTCCGAGCAGGCCGGCTACGCGGTGATGGGCCTGATCCTGGGGGCCGCCACGCTCCTGGTCGCGGCCCCCGTCACGGCGGTGGCGCTGCACACCGGCGGCCGGCCGCTGGTGCCCGGCTCCGTACGGCGCAGGGGTGGTGCGCCTGCCGCGCTGCTGGCCGCCACCACCAACAGCCTGTCCGGCGCGGTGCCCAAGCTGGGCGCGCCGGAGCAGGCGGTCGCGGAGCTCAGCCTGCCCGCGCTGCGGCGCAGGCGGCTGGGCCGGAGCGCGTTCCGTACGGCGGGACCGGCCGGCGGTGCCGGTCAGTCGAACGCGTACGCCTCGACCTCGGAGAGGTAGCGCGCCCTGCGCTCCTCGTCGTGGTCGAGGAAGGCCGCCTCGAAGGAGTTGCGGGCCAGGGTGCGCAGCTGCTCCTGGTCCAGGCCGAGCGCCTCGTGCACGGCGTGGAAGGTGTCTCCGACGTAACCGCCGAAGTAGGCGGGGTCGTCGGAGTTCACCGTGCAGAGCAGCCCCGCGTCCATCATGGAGCGCAGCGGGTGCTGCTCCAGTACGTCGATGGCGCGCAGCCGTACGTTGGAGAGCGGGCAGAGCGTCAGCGGGATCCGCTCGGAGACCAGCCGGTCCACCAGCTCCGCGTCCTCCATGCAGCGCAGCCCGTGGTCGATGCGTTCGACGCCGAGGACGTCCAGGGCCTCCCGGATGTACTCGGGCGGGCCCTCCTCACCGGCGTGGGCGACCTTGCGCAGGCCGAGGGCCGTGGCGGCCGCGTACACCTCGCGGAACTTCGCGGGCGGGTGTCCGACCTCCGCCGAGTCGAGACCCACGGCGCTGATGCGGTGCAGATACGGCTTCGCGGCCTCCAGGGTCTCCAGCGCGGACTCGGCGGACTTGTCGCGCAGGAAGCACATGATCAGCTGGGTGGAGATGCCGTGCGTCTCCTCGCTGCGGTCCAGCGCCCGGCCGAGCCCCTCGATCACGGTGCCGATCGGGACGCCGCGGTCGGTGTGGGCCTGCGGGTCGAAGAAGATCTCCGCGTGCCGGACGCCCTGGGCGGCGGCGCGGGCGAGGTAGGCGTCGGCCAGTTCGGCGAAGTCCTCCTCGGTGCGCAGGACCGCCATCAGGGCGTAGTAGAGGTCGAGGAAGCTCTGCAGGTCGTCGAAGAGGTAGGCGGTGCGCAGCTCTTCGGTGTCCGCGTAGGGCAGGTCCACGCCGTTGCGGGCGGCGAGGGCGAAGGCCAGCTCGGGTTCGAGGGTCCCCTCGATGTGGAGGTGGAGTTCGGCTTTGGGGAGGTGCACGGTGTTCTCGTTACGTGTGGCGGGTGGGTACCGGGACCCTGATCAGGTCCTGGGCGATGGTCAGTTCACCTTCGTAGCCGGCTGCCCTGGCCTGGCGTTCGAAGGCGTCGGGGTCGGTGTAGCGCTGGGAGAAGTGCGTCAGCACGAGGTGCCGTACGCCCGACTCCTTCGCCACCCGGGCCGCCTGTCCTGCGGTGAGGTGGCCGTGGTCGGCGGCGAGCTTTCCGTCCTCGTCGAGGAACGTCGACTCGATGACCAGCATGTCGCATCCCTCGGCGAGCGCGAACGCGCCGTCGCAGAGCCGGGTGTCCATGACGAACGCGAAGCGCTGTCCGCGGCGGGTCTCGGAGACTTCTTCCAGCGGGGTGCCGCGCAGGGCCCCCTCGCGCTGGATCCGTCCGACGTCGGGCCCGCCGATGCCGTGCTCGGCCAGCTTCGCGGGCAGCATGCGCAGCCGGTCGGGCTCGGTGAGGCGGTAGCCGTAGGACTCGACCGGGTGCGAGAGCCGGTGGCTGTCCAGGGTGTACGCGCCGGTGGTGGCGAGGACGCCGTCGGCGGCGACCGGGGCCTCGGTCAGCTCGACGGACTCGCGGTAGGCGGTCGCGTACCGGAGCCGGTCGAAGAAGCGCTGCCCGCTCGCCGGGAAGTGGACGGTGACGGGGTGCGGGACCTGGTCGAGGTTGATCCGCTGGATCACCCCCGCCAGACCGAGCGAGTGGTCGCCGTGGAAGTGCGTGACGCAGATCCGGTCGATGTCATGAGCGGCGACGCCCGCCCGCAGCATCTGACGCTGGGTCCCCTCGCCCGGGTCGAAGAGGATGCCCTCCCCGTCCCAGCGCAGCAGATAGCCGTTGTGGTTGCGGTGACGGGTCGGCACCTGGCTGGCGGTGCCGAGGATCACGAGCTCGCGTACGGACACGGGTTGAGGGCCCGCCTAGCCGGGGGGCCACTGCATCCCGCGCCCGCCCAGGACGTGGGCGTGCGCGTGGAAGACGGTCTGGCCCGCACCCGCACCGGTGTTGAGCACGATGCGGTAGCCGGTCTCCGTGAGCTTCTCGTCGGCGGCGACCAGGCCGGCCTCACGCAGCACGTCGGCGGCGGCCTGCGGGTCGCCCGCCGCGAGCGAGGCGGCGTCCGGGTAGTGCGCCTTGGGGATGACCAGGACGTGGCTGGGGGCCTGGGGGTTTATGTCGCGGAAGGCGACGGTCGTCGCGCTCTCGCGGACGATGGTCGCCGGGATGTCCCCGGTAACGATCTTGCAGAACAGGCAGTCGGTCTGCGGTTCTCCCGCCATGGCCCGGCCTCCTAGGTCGTTCGGTCCTCGTGATCAGTACACCGGCATGCTATCCGTCCGCCCCGGCCAGGACGGGCGGCTGTCAGCTCCAGCGGCCGGTGCGTCCCATCAGCAGGGCCGCCGCGGCCGTCCCCGCGGTCGAGGTGCGCAGCACGCTGGGGCCGAGCCGGTACGGCGGCGCCCCCGCCTCGGCGAAGGCGGCCAGCTCCTGCGGCGAGACGCCGCCCTCCGGGCCCACGACCAGCACGATCGTGCCCTGCGTGGGGAGTTCGGCGGTGGCGAGCGGCTCGCTGCCGGTGTCCCGGTCCTCGTGCAGGACGCCCGCGAAGTCGGCCCCGGCCAGCAGGGCAGCGACCTGCCTGGTCGTCATGGCGTCGGCCACCTCGGGGAACCGCACCCGGCGCGACTGCTTCCCCGCCTCGCGCGCGGTGCTGCGCCACTTGCCGAGGGACTTCAGGCCGCGGTCGCCCTTCCACTGCGTGATGCAGCGCGCGGCCTGCCAGGGCACGATCGCGTCGACGCCCGTCTCGGTCATCGTCTCCACGGCGAGCTCCCCCCGGTCGCCCTTGGGCAGCGCCTGGACGACGGTGATGTACGGGGTGGGCGCGGGCTCCTCGCGCACCGCCGTGAGCCCGACCACGAGCCGGTCCTTGCCCTCGGCGGCGCGTACGACGCCCTCCGCCCAGCCGCCCCGCCCGTCGGTCAGGACGACGTCCTCCCCCGGGTTCAGCCGCTTCACGGACACGGCGTGCCGCCCCTCGGGGCCGTCCAGGACGAACTCCGGGCCGCCGGGCAGCTGTTCGACGACGAAGACCGGTGCCGTCACTGGGCACTCCTCACACTCACGGCCGCACGCGCGGCTTCCATTTCTGCGGCGAGCAGGCCCACGAGCTCACCGGCGGGCAGCTCGCGTGCCATCCGGTGCCCCTGGCCCGCCCACAGGGCCATGCCCTGGGCGTCCCCGGCCTTGGCGGCGGCCCTGCGCAGCCCGCTGGTCAGCTGGTGCACCTGCGGGTAGGCGGCGGGGGCGTACGGGCCGTGCTCCCGGACGAAGCGGTTGACCAGGCCGCGCGCGGGGCGGCCCGAGAAGGCCCGGGTCAGGGCCGTGGTCACGAACAGCGGGTTGGTCAGGGCCTGTTTGTGCAGCGGGTGCGCCCCGGACTCCGGGCACGGCAGGAACGCCGTACCGAGCTGGGCGGCGTCGGCCCCGGCGGCCAGGACGGCGGTGATCTGGGATCCGCGCATCAGCCCGCCGGCGGCGATGACCGGCAGCTGGACGGACTCGCGGATCTCGGTGAGCAGCGGGAGCAGCCCGGTGGCGGCGAGGCCGCCCTGCGGGTCGTCGCGGTGCGTGGACTGGTGGCCGCCCGCCTCGGTGCCCTGGACGCAGAGCGCGTCGGCGCCCGCCCACCGGGCGTTCCGCGCCTCCTGGGGCGAGGTGACCGTGACCACGGTCGAGGTGCCGGCCGCGGCGAACGCAGCGAGCACCTCGCGGGTGGGGCAGCCGAAGGTGAAGGAGACCAGGGGGACCGGATCCTCCAGCAGGATCGCGACCTTCGCCTCGTAGCCGTCGTCGCCGCTGGCGTCGGGGTCGCCGAGCGGGGTCTCGTACCAGGCGGCCTCACCGGCGAGCTGGTGCCGGTAGATCTCGACGGCGCCGGGGTCGGCGACCTGCGGCTGCGGCATGAAGAGGTTGACGCCGAAGGGCCCGCCGGTCAGCCTCCGCAGCTGCTCGACCTCGTTGTACATCCCGTCGGCCGTCTTGTAGCCGGCGGCGAGGAAACCGAGCCCTCCGGCCTCCGTGACGGCGGCGGCCAGCTCCGGCCGGGAGGCGCCGCCCGCCATCGGGGCCTGCACGATCGGGTACCGGCAGAGATCGGTCAGCGCCAAGGACATGACCGCATCGTGCCATGTCCCGGGGATCGTGCCGAATCAGCCCTTTCGTACGGCGGACGGGCCGCCGTGCACACGGCACCGCCCGCCGGTACGGGACCGGCGGGCGGTGCGGTGACAGGGTGCGGCGGCCGGGGTTCAGCGGCCGTTGAAGGCGTCCTTCAGACGGGAGAAGAGCCCCTGCTGTCCCGGCTGGAACTGCCCGGTGGGCCGCTCCTCGCCGCGCAGCTTGGACAGCTCCCGCAGGAGGCGTTCCTGCTCGGGGTCCATCTTCGTCGGGGTCGTGACCTCGACGTGCACGATCAGGTCGCCGCGTCCGCCGCCGCGCAGGTGCGTGATGCCACGCCCGTGCAGCGGGACCGACTGGCCGGACTGGGTGCCCGGCCTGATGTCGATCTCCTCCAGCCCGTCGAGCGTCTCCAGCGGCACCTGGGTGCCGAGCGCCGCGGCGGTCATCGGGATGGTGACCGTGCAGTGCAGATCGTCGCCGCGCCGCTGGAACACGGCGTGCGAGAGCTCGTGGATCTCGACGTACAGGTCGCCGGCGGGGCCGCCGCCGGGGCCGACCTCGCCCTCGCCCGCGAGCTGGATCCGGGTGCCGTTGTCGACACCGGCGGGGATCTTCACGGTGAGGGTGCGCCGCGAGCGGATGCGGCCGTCACCGGCGCACTCGGGGCACGGGGTGGGCACGACCGTACCGAAGCCCTGGCACTGCGGGCAGGGCCGCGAGGTCATGACCTGGCCGAGGAAGGACCTGGTGACCTGGGAGACCTCGCCGCGGCCGCGGCACATGTCACAGGTCTGCGCGGAGGTGCCGGGTGCGGCGCCCTCGCCACTGCAGGTCGTACAGACGACCGCCGTGTCGACCTGGATGTCCTTGGTCGTGCCGAAGGCCGCCTCGGAGAGGTCGATCTCCAGCCGGATCATCGCGTCCTGGCCGCGCCGGGTGCGCGAACGGGGTCCGCGCTGCGACGCCGTCCCGAAGAACGCGTCCATGATGTCGCTGAAGTTGCCGAAGCCGCCGGCTCCGAAGCCTCCCGCGCCACCGCCGCCGCCCGACTGGGACAGCGGGTCGCCGCCGAGGTCGTAGACCTGCTTCTTCTGCGGGTCCGACAGCACCTCGTAAGCGGCGTTGATCTCCTTGAACCGCTCCTGGGTCTTCGGATCCGGGTTGACATCCGGGTGCAGCTCGCGGGCGAGCCGACGGAATGCCTTCTTGATCTCGTCCTGAGATGCGTCGCGGCGCACGCCGAGTACGGCGTAGTAGTCCGTGGCCACTTACGACTCCGCCAGGATCTGTCCGACGTAACGTGCCACTGCGCGTACCGCTCCCATCGTTCCGGGGTAGTCCATGCGGGTCGGTCCGACCACGCCGAGTTTGGCGACTGCCTCGTCGCCCGAACCGTAGCCGACCGCGACGACGGACGTGGAGTTGAGGCCCTCGTGGGCGTTCTCGTGCCCGATCCGTACGGTCATGCCTGAGTCCGTCGCCTCACCGAGCAGCTTCAGCAGCACGACCTGCTCCTCCAATGCCTCCAGCACCGGCCGGATCATCACAGGGAAGTCGTGCCCGAAGCGGGTGAGGTTGGAGGTGCCGCCGATGATCAGCCGCTCCTCCGTCTCTTCGACCAGAGTCTCGAGGAGGACGGAGAGCACCGTGGACACGGTTCCCCGGTCCTCGGTCTCGAAGGACTCCGGCAGGTCCTGCACCAGCTGCGGGACGTCCGCGAAGCGTCGTCCCACGACCCGGCTGTTGAGCCGGGCCCGGAGATCCGCCAGGGACGTGTCACCGAACGGTGCAGGGCAGTCGATCATACGCTGTTCGACCCGGCCCGTGTCCGTGATCAGGACGAGCATCAGCCGGGCCGGGGCCAGCGACAGCAGCTCCACGTGCCGGACCGTCGAACGGGTCAGCGAGGGGTACTGCACGACGGCGACCTGCCTGGTCAGCTGCGCGAGCAGCCGGACCGTGCGGCCCACGACGTCGTCGAGGTCGACCGCGCCGTCGAGGAAATTCTGGATGGCCCGGCGCTCCGGCGACGACAGGGGCTTGACGCCCGCGAGCTTGTCGACGAAGAGACGGTAGCCCTTGTCCGTCGGGATACGCCCCGCACTCGTGTGCGGCTGGGCGATGAAGCCCTCGTCCTCCAGCACCGCCATGTCGTTGCGCACGGTCGCCGGGGAGACCCCGAGGCTGTGCCGCTCCGTGAGCGCCTTGGAGCCGACGGGCTCCTCGGTGCCGACATAGTCCTGGACGATGGCGCGCAGCACTTCGAGTCTGCGTTCGCTGAGCACCGCGCACACCTCCAGCTGTGGTTCTTCGGCGTCTGCCTGGCACTCTGTGCGTTCGAGTGCCAGCAATCCCCCCGGTCAGTGTACGGGGGCGGGGTGGGCCCGGGGCAAGGGCGACCGGCCATGCCGTCGCGGGACCGCGCAGGTCGTTGCGGATAGCGTCGTCGTATGGACGCCTCTTGGGAAGAGTTCGGCTGGGAGCGGTTGGGCAACGGTACGGGACGGCGGAGGCTTCCCGTCTGGGACGCGACCGCCGCACTGGTCGCCGGGACGGACGGTGTGCTGCTCTACGACACCGGCGCGACACTGCGGGAGGGGGTCGGGCTGCGCACCCAGGCGGAGGCGCTGCTGGGCCGGAGGGTGACGCATATCGCACTGAGCCATCCGCACTTCGACCATGTGCTGGGCACCGCCGCCTTCTCCGGTGCGGAGGTCTACGGGGCGGTGGGCACGGCGGAACTCCTGGGAGGGGGCGCCGCCGAGCTGCGCGCCGACGCGCTGCGGCACGGGATGAGCGAGGCGGACGCCACGGCGTCCACGGACGCGCTGGTGGCCCCGCGGCACCAGGTCAGCGGCGAGTGGACGCTCGATCTCGGCGGCGGCTTCCAGGTGCTGCTGGCCAATGTGGGGCCCGGCCACAGCGGTCACGACCTCGCGGTGCTGGTGCCGGGCTCCCCCGTCGTGGTGCTCTGCGGGGACCTCGTCGAGGAGTCCGGCGAACCGCAGGCGGGCCCGGACGCGGTCCCCTCGCACTGGCCGGCGGCGCTGGACCGGCTGCTGGAGCTCGGCGGCGAGGACGCGCTGTACGTGCCGGGGCACGGGGCGGTGGTGGACGCCGCGTTCGTACGGGCGCAGCGTGATCAACTGGCCGCCCGCTTCGGCGTGTCGTGAAAGGGCCGCCGTTTATCGTCGTGCCATGCGCAGCTACCAGCCGGATCTGACCCCGCCGTGGAAGAAGTCCGCCCCCGCCCCCGAGGTCCCCGCCGAGCCCGATCTGGTCGCCGAGGAGGCCGTCACCGGTTTCTGCGGGGCGGTGATCCGGTGCGAGAAGACGGCCCAGGGGCCCACGGTCACGCTGGAGGACCGCTTCGGCAAGCACCGGGTCTTCCCGATGGAGCCGCGCGGCTTCCTGCTGGAGGGCAGGGTGGTCACGCTGGTGCGCCCGTCGGCCGGCGGCCCCGCCCGGCCCTCGCGTACGGCCTCCGGTTCGGTGGCGGTCCCCGGGGCGCGGGCCCGGGTGGCGCGGGCGGGACGGATCTACGTGGAGGGCCGGCACGACGCCGAGCTCGTCGAGCGGGTCTGGGGCGACGACCTGCGCATCGAGGGCGTGGTGGTGGAGTACCTGGAGGGCGTCGACGACCTTCCGGCGATCGTGCGGGAGTTCGCGCCCGGCCCGGACGCCCGGCTCGGCGTCCTGGTCGACCACCTGGTGCCCGGTTCCAAGGAGTCCCGGATCGCCGCCCAGGTCACCGACGCGCACGTGCTGGTGGTGGGACATCCGTACATCGACGTGTGGGAGGCCGTGAAGCCGTCCTCCGTGGGCATCCCCGGGTGGCCGGTGGTGCCGCGCGGCCAGGACTGGAAGACGGGCGTGTGCCGGGCGCTGGGCTGGCCGGAGAACACGGGCGCGGCCTGGCAGCACATCCTGTCCAAGGTCGGCACGTACAAGGACCTGGAGCCTCAACTCCTCGGCCGGGTCGAGGAATTGATCGACTTCGTCACCCTTCCCGCCTGATGTCCCCGGGCGGTTGAGGAGGATCCGGTACCGATCCCCGTGAACTCCTGCGGCGCACCCGCACCATCCGTTATTGAGAGATGACGGCAGGGCCGGACGCGGCGGAAGGCACGGGGGCGGATGACGCGCGAAGTATGGCGGGACAGTGCCACGAACGAGGCGGCCTCCGCTGTCTTCCACCTCATGCAGGAGCTGATCGACCAGTACCGGGTCAACCGCCCGGTGATGCCTCTGGTGGTGGCGCAGGCGGAGGACGCTTCGGCGGGCCCGGAGATCGACGACCGGGTCGAGCAGATCGTCCACCAGGTCCACCGGGCGAACCGGCTGCGCCGGGTCCCGGTGAAGCTGCTCGACGGCCAGGGCGCCTCCCCGTACGACGCGGCGCTCTCCATGGTCCGCACCCTCACCGAGCGGCCCTGGGAGACCCGGAGCACCTCGCAGTACAAGCCCTTCACCTTTCCCCGCTCCCGGCTGCTCGCCGCCATCGAGCAGGCCACCGCGACGGTCGTCGCCCAGCCGGACCGGGGTTCCGCCCGGGAGCGCGACGAGCGGATCCTGGAACAGCTGGGCAGCCTGCGCTGGCGGGCGAACCGGTCGGGGCGCAACACCTGGTGGGACTCGCTGCGCGCCTCGGTCCGCCCGGAGACCTTCCTGGGGGCCGTGTTCATCGCGGTGCTCAGCGTGCTGCTGGGCGAGATCGGCTGGGTGGTGACCACGCTGATCGCCACCGCGGCCCTGCTGGGGCTGGCCGTCGTACGGCTGATGACGAGGGCGGCGCCGCCGCTGCTGTGGCTGCGTCCGGCCAGCAGGTGGCTCGCCACCACGTCCTCGCTGGCGGCGTCGAGCACCGCGTATCCGTCCGACGGCTGGTCGCGTTTCTCCCCGAGCGGTTCGTGGCGGGTGATCCGGGCACGGGCCGCCGCCGTCGCGGAGCGGGTGGCGGACGCGGGGTCGGGCGACGAGCACGCCCGCCAGTTCCACCTGGAGCTGCGGGTCCAGGCGCTGCTGGAGGACCTGCTGGACAGCTACCGGGCGCACGCCCTGGACTGGCGGCGCGGCAAGCGCACCGTCCCGCCGGTGGTGTTCCTTCCGACGGCCACCCAGGACAACGGCGGCATCCTGCTGATCAACGCCATCAACAACGTGCGTTCGCGGCGCAGCGAGGTGGATCCGCTGCTGCTCCTGGCCTCCCTTCCGGCGGACCGGATCATGCGGCACACCCCGCCGCTGCCTCCGGAGCCGCCCGCGGACGGCCGCTCCGGCTCGGGGGCCCGCGCGCGGTACGAGTCCTGGGTCGAGGACCTGAGCGTCGGCCAGGCCCCGGCGGCGGCCGTGGCCCTGGCGTGGGTGCTGAGGCTCCCGCTCCCCACCGAGCAGCTGACCCACGAGCACGCCCATGTCCAGCTCGTCACCCACCGGGTCCGCCGGACCTGGGTCCGGTGGGTGATGTCGGGGAGGACCGTCACGCTCGTGCTGGTCGCCGCGCTGCTGGGGACCTTCCTGTGGAGCCAGCAGTGGAAGGAGACGTACTGCTACGGCCCGCTCGTGGGCCGCAGCACGGACGCGGTCCGGCTGGACGGCCCCGGCGGGGCCGAGGAGTGCATCGGGGTGGCGACCGCCTCCGAGGTGCGCTTCGCCGAGGGCAACACCCTGCAGCTGAACGGGGCGGGCGAGGGCGTCACCTTCGAGCGGATCGAGCAGGCGGTGCGGGAGCAGAACGCCGGCATCAAGCCGGGTGAGCCCCGGGTCACCGTCGTCTACGCGGGCCCGCTCACCGGGAGCGACTCGAACAAGGAGGACACCCGCAAGGGCCTGGAGGAGCTGACCGGCGTCTACCTCCACCAGCGGTTCGTCAACGACACGGCGAATCGTTCCGTCAAGCTCCGGGTCCTCACGGCCAACGGCGGCCAGGACATGCTGCGGCAGACGACGGCGGTGAGAAAGATCATCGAGGTCGCCCGGCGGGACCCCTCCGTCGTCGGCGTGGTGGGCCTGGGCCGCAACACCACGGACAGCGCGGCGGCCACCGGGCTGCTCCAGCGCGCCGGACTGCCGGTGGTGGACACCACGAACTCCGGCAGCGACCTGGCCCGCCTCTACCCGAACTACTTCGGCCTCGCCGCGACCGACGAGGAGCAGGCCGACGCCGTCGGGCTGATCGCCCGGCAGCTGGCGGACCGGCTGGACCGTCCGCAGGCCGTCGTCCTGTCCAGGAAGGTGGGCAACGAGGACAAGGACCGCTACACCACCGAGCAGCGCAGGGTCGGTCTGGAGATGCTGAAGGAGTCCGGCTTCGCCCTGGCCGCGGACACCCAGTACTCCCTGTCCAAGGACGGCGGCTCCGCCAACCTCGACGCACCCCTGCACACGATCTGCGGGGCGGAGCGCGTGCCCGACGCCCTGTACTTCGCCGGCCGGGTCGAGGACGTCAACACGCTGATGTCCGGTCTCGGGCAGACGTCCGGCTGCTCCGACAAGAAGATCACGGTCTTCACCGGCGACGATCTGACCAAGGCGCGCTTCGACGACTCGACGAAGCTCGCGGACAAGGTCACGCTCTACTACGGCGCCCTCGCACCCATGAGCCAGGGCGGCGGCCGGGCGTTCTACGACGACTCCCGCAAGGCCCTGCAGGCGCTGCTCCCCGAGGGGCAGCAGCTGCCCGCGCTGCCGAAGGAGCGCCCGTACGAGGACATGATGTACGCCAGCGGGCAGACGGTCATCTCCTACCAGGCGACGGCGGCCCTCTACGCCGCCGCGACCCGCGGCGACACCCCGCAGAGCGCGGCGGAGACCTGGGCGACGCTCTACTCGGTGGCCCTGCACGACATGCCGACCGGGACCATCACCTTCCGGGGGACGACCCCGTACGCCGACCAGAAGGTGCACGGCCTGAACATCGTCGAGGTCACCCGCCCGGGGCCGGACGCGCGGAGCCGCGTCGTGTGCGGCCGGGCGGCGGGCGACCGGAAGCCGCTGACCCGCGCGGACTGCCCGCTGCCCTGAGGGCCCTGCCAGGGGCGTCTCAGTCCACCAGGTCCCGCACCACGGCGTCGGCCAGCAGCCGTCCCCGCAGGGTGAGGACCGCGCGGCCCTCGCCGTACGGTCCGGGCTCCAGCAGGCCGTCCTTCACCGCGCGGCCCGCGGCGGCGAGGCCGGCCGGGGCGAGCAGCGACAGCGGGCAGCCCTCGACGAGCCTCAGCTCCAGCAGGATGCGCTCGACCCGCCGGTCCTCGTCGCCGAGCACCTCACGGCCGGCCCCGGGCGAGCGGCCCTCGGCCAGGGCCTGCGCGTAGGCGCCGGGGTGCTTGACGTTCCACCAGCGGACCCCGCCGACATGGCTGTGGGCCCCGGGGCCGGCGCCCCACCAGTCGGCGCCGCGCCAGTACAGCTCGTTGTGCAGGCAGCGGCCCTCGGGCGTACGGGACCAGTTCGACACCTCGTACCAGGAGAAGCCGGCCGCCGCCATGGCCTCGTCGGCGATCAGATAGCGGTCGGCGTGGACGTCGTCGTCCGTCATCGGGACCTCGCCCCGGCGGATGCGCCGGGCGAGCTGGGTGCCTTCCTCGACGATCAGCGCGTACGCCGACACATGGTCGGGCCCGGCGCCGATCGCGGCGTCGAGGGAGGCCCGCCAGTCGTCGTCGGACTCCCCCGGGGTGCCGTAGATCAGGTCGAGGTTGACGTGCTCGAAGCCGGCCTCGCGGGCCTCGGCGACGCACGCCTCGGGCCTGCCGGGCGTGTGGGTGCGGTCCAGGATCTTCAGGACGTGCTTCCGGGCGCTCTGCATCCCGAAGGAGACCCGGTTGAAGCCGCCCTCCCGGAGCTCGGCGAGATACGCGGGACCGACGGACTCCGGGTTGGCCTCCGTGGTGATCTCGGCGTCCTCCGCCAGCCCGAACTCCTCGCGGATCGCCCCGAGCATCCGGACGAGGTCGGCGGCGGGCAGCAGTGTCGGCGTACCGCCGCCGACGAAGACCGTGCGCACCGGGCGGGGATCGTCGCCGAGCACCTTGCGGGCCTGGCGGACCTCCTCGACCAGGTGGGCCGCGTAGTTGTCCCGGGACGCCAGGGCGCCCCCGGAGCCGCGCAGCTCGGTCGCGGTGTACGTGTTGAAGTCGCAGTAGCCGCAGCGGGTGGCGCAGTAGGGCACGTGCAGGTAGAAGCCGAGCGGGCGGTCGGCGGCGCCTTCCAGGGCATGGCGGGGCAGCGCCCCGTCGTCGGGCACGGGCTCACCATCGGGCAGTACGGAAGGCATACCGTCCATTGTCGCTCGCCCGCGGAGCCTTCCCGTACAGCCGTGCGCCGCTACCCGTCGACCTGGAGGACCAGCAGGGCCAGGTCGTCGTCGGGCGGGCGCTCGGCGAAGGTGTGGACGGCCTGCTTGATGCGGCCCGCTATCCCGGCGGCCGGAAGCCCGGCGCAGCCGGACAGGACCCGGGCGAGGCCGTCGCCGTCGTCGAACATCAGCCGCCCCGAGCGGCGCTCCGTGACCCCGTCGGTGACGCACAGGAGGCTGTCGCCGGGCGTCAGGTCGAAGCTCTGGCTCCCGTACGCCACGTCCTCGACGATGCCGAGCAGCACCTGCGGCTCGGCGGCCGGGCGTACGGAGCCGTCGGGGCGCAGCAGCAGGGGGAGCGGGTGTCCGGCGCTCGCCACGGTGCAGCGCACCCCGCCGTCCGGGAGCGGCACGAGCTCGCCGTACAGGAGGGAGAGGAAGCGGGACTGGGTGCCGTCCTGGTTCTGCTCACCGCCCTGGATCTGCTGCCCGCCGGCGGCCGCGACCATCAGGGCGGCCGCCTCGGCCGCCTCCATGGCGTCGTCCAGGAGGAGCCGGTTGAGCCGGTCGAGGACCTCGCCGACACGGAAGCCCTCCCGGGAGAGCAGCCGCAGCCAGGGCCGGGCGAGGCCGGTGACGACGGCGGCTTCGGGGCCGCTGCCCTGGACGTCACCGAGCACGAAGCACCAGCGGCCGCCGGGGCACGGGAAGAGGTCGTAGAAGTCGCCGCCGACCACGCCGTCGTCCCCCGGTTCGTACACCAGCGCGCTGCTGACCCCGGGAATCTCGGCGACCTTGCTGGGCAGCAGGCCGCGCTGCAGGATGCGGCTGATGGTGGCCTGCCGGGTGTAGGCGCGGGCGGCGCCCACGGCGAGGCCGACCCGGCGCACGAAGTCCGCGAGGAGGGCGGCGGCCTCGTCGGGGATGTGGTCGGCGCCCTCGCGGCCCACGAGGACCGCGCCGAGCGTGCGCCCGCCCGAGATGATGCGGTGGGCGAGCGCGGCACCCGTGCCGTCGGCGCCTTCGGTGGGCTCTGCTGTGGCGCCCGACGGCCAGGGGATGGGCACGGGGCCGGTGCCGACGCTTCCGGGCAGGCGGAGCGGCTCCTTCTCCAGTGCGGGGCGCAGCAGCGCGGTGCGCGCCTCGTCGCGGTGCCAGACCCCGGCGAGCCTGGGGGCGGCCGCCGGGCCGCCGCCCTCGCTCTCCAGCCATATCGCGCACCAGTCGGCGATGCGGGGCACCAGGAGCCGTCCTGCCGTCGCCGCCACCAGGTCCTCGTCGAGCTGGCCCGCCAGGAGGCCGGACGCCTCGGCGAGGAAGGAGAGCCCGCCGCCCCCGGCCCAGCCCGCGTCGTCGCGGAGCACGGGCCCGCCCTCGGGGGTCACGATCCGGCGGGGGCGCGGGCCGCGGCCCCGGGCGGCGCCGTCGGGGGCCGGGGTGTCGGGCAGCCCGTAGCGGTCGTCGCCGGGGAGGCGCGCCCAGACGGTCTTGAGGCCGGTGCGGTAGGTGATGCCCCACGACTCGGCGAGGGTGGCGACGAGCTGGAGCCCCCGGCCGTACTCGGCGGGGTCGGGCCGCTCGGGGCGGTCGTCGCGCACCGAGCGGGCGGGGTGGTGGTCGGTGATCTCCAGCACCAGCGCGGCCGGCTCGGGTCCGGCCGAGTCCTCCAGCCTGAGGAGCAGCTCGACGGTCGTACCGGCGTGCACGACCGCGTTGGTGACCAGCTCGCTGGCCACGGTCAGGGCGTCGTCGGTGAGCCGCTCGCCGAACTCGCCGGTGGTGGGCAGTCCGAGCCCGGTCCAGTCGGCCAGCGCGGCCCGGACGAATCTGCGGGCCGCGGCCGAGGCCTGCGGGATTCCGGGCAGGCTCGTGCGTGCGACCGGCCATGGATCGTCGCCCTGACCTGCGACGACGGTCCCGGGACGCTGAACGATGTCCCGCTGCAAGGGTATGGGCCCCACGGTGCGGCTCCTGAGGGTCTCGCGAAACGCCGCTGACGTATCCCGACAGGGTGACAGACCGGGCGTGCCCATAAGCGCCGAGTGACGGAAGTGGCGGGAGTCGGACGGAAACGAGCCGGGGCCGGCGGGCGCTTCCGCACCCGCCGGCCCCGGCTCCGACTCGCTCCTCGGCTGTTACGCCTCGCGGGAGCCCGCGTACATGTCGTCGATGAGGTCCTTGTACTCGCGCTCGACGACCGGCCGCTTCAGCTTGAGGCTGGGCGTCAGCTCGCCGTGCTCGATGTCGAGGTCGCGCGGCAGGAGCCGGAACTTCTTGATGGTCTGCCACCGCTGGAGGCCCTCGTTGAGACGCTGCACATAGCCCTCGATCAGCTCGACGGCCTGCGGCGAGGCCACCACATCGGCGTACGGCTTGTCACCCAGACCGTTCTCCTGCGCCCAGCCGAGGATCGTCGGCTCGTCGAGCGCGATGAGGGCGGTGCAGAAGTTACGGTCCGCGCCGTGCACCAGGATGTTGGAGACGAACGGGCACACGGCCTTGAACTGGCCCTCGACCTCCGCCGGGGCGATGTACTTGCCGCCGGACGTCTTGATCAGGTCCTTCTTGCGGTCGGTGATCCGCAGGTAGCCGTCCTGGGAGAGCTCGCCGATGTCGCCGGTGTGGAACCAGCCGTCGGACTCCAGCACCTCGGCGGTCTTCTCGGGCAGCCGGTGGTAGCCCTCCATCAGGCCGGGGCCGCGCAGCAGGATCTCGCCGTCGTCGGCGATCCGGACCTCGGTGCCGGGGAGCGGCTTGCCGACGGTGCCCGTGCGGTAGGCCTCGCCCGGGTTGACGAAGGAGGCGGCGCTGGACTCGGTGAGTCCGTACCCCTCCAGGATGTGGATCCCGGCGCCGGAGAAGAAGAGGCCGATGTCCGGGGCGAGTGCGGCCGAGCCGGAGACGCAGGCGCGGAGCCGCCCGCCGAAGGCCTCGCGGATCTTCGCGAAGACGAGGGTGTCGGCGACCTTGTGCTTGGCGCCGAGGGCGAAGGGCACGGAGGCCTTGCCGGTGCGCCGGAAGTTGTCCTGGGAGACCGTGGCGTACTCGCGGGCCACCCCGGCCGCCCACTGGAAGATCTTGTACTTGGCGCCGCCGCCGGCCCGGGCCTTGGCGGCGACCCCGTTGTAGACCTTCTCGAAGATGCGGGGGACGGCCGCCATGTAGGTCGGCTGGACCACCGGAAGGTTCTCGATGATCTTGTCCACGCGCCCGTCGACCGCGGTGACGTGCCCGACCTCGATCTGGCCGGACGTGAGCACCTTGCCGAAGACGTGCGCGAGCGGCAGCCAGAGGTACTGGACGTCGTCGGCGGTGATCAGGCCGGTCGCCACGGTCGCCTTGGCCATGTACGACCAGTTGTCGTGCGGCAGCCGTACGCCCTTGGGGCGGCCCGTGGTGCCCGAGGTGTAGATCAGGGTCGCCAGCTGGTCGGCGGTGATCGCGGAGACCCGGTCGGTGATCGCGTCCGGGTTCTTCACCAGGTACTCGTTGCCCCGGGCCTCCAGCTCGGCCAGGGTGAGCACCCAGCCCTCGGGGTCGCCCTCGACGGGCTCGGCGCCGGCCGGGTCGATGACGACGACGTGCGCGAGCTCGGGCAGCGCGGCCCTGCTCTCCCGGGCCTTCGCCAGCTGGGCGGCGTCCTCGGCGATCAGCACGCGGCTGTCGGAGTCGGCCAGGATGAAGGCGGACTCCTCTGTGTTCGTGGACGGGTAGATCGTCGTGGTCGCCGCGCCCGCGCACATCACGCCGAGGTCGGCGAGGATCCACTCGACGCGGGTGGAGGAGGCGAGCGCGACCCGCTCCTCCGGCTGGACACCCAGAGCGATCAGACCGGCCGCGATGGCGTGGACCCGCTCGGCGGCCTGCGCCCAGGTGAGCGACTTCCAGTCGTCCGGTCCCTGACCCGACGCGGCCGGCACGGGGTAGCGGTACGCCTCCCCGTCCGGGGTGGCCGCCACGCGGTCGATGAAGAGAGTCGCCACGGAGGGCGGTCGGCTATCGATCAAGGTCTGTGTGTCGCTCACGACGTCCTCCGGGCCTGCGGCATTGCTACGACCGGCTTATGGGTGCTGCTGCTTGTATGTCCTGCTTCTCGTTCCCGCTCGGCCTGCTTGTTTAACTGGCGAGTAACTAACGGGTGGTGATCAGACTAGAGCGCGTGCGACCGTCGCGTAAGGGGCAACGGGCCGCCGCTTGATAACGAAGCGGGCCCCTGCGCCGCGGATGTCCGCGACGCAGGGGCCCGTTGGGCTACTCCCGGGTACGTCCGACGACGTACTCTCGGGGCGGCCCCTGGCGGGGCGGGGGCGGAGCTACTTCTTGCCCTTGCTCTCGCCGGCCGACTCGTCGGTCGACAGGACGGAGATGAACGCGTCCTGCGGCACCTCCACGTTGCCGACCATCTTCATCCGCTTCTTGCCTTCCTTCTGCTTCTCCAGCAGCTTCCGCTTACGGGAGATGTCACCGCCGTAGCACTTGGCGAGGACGTCCTTGCGGATGGCGCGGACGGTCTCACGGGCGATGACCCGGGAGCCGATGGCCGCCTGGATCGGCACCTCGAAGTTCTGCCGGGGGATGAGCTTCTGCAGCTTGGCGACGAGCCGGACGCCGTACGCGTACGCCTTGTCCTTGTGCGTGACCGCCGAGAAGGCGTCCACCTTGTCGCCGTGGAGCAGGATGTCGACCTTGACGAGCTGGGCGGACTGCTCGCCGGTGGGCTCGTAGTCGAGCGAGGCGTAACCACGGGTCTTGGACTTCAGCTGGTCGAAGAAGTCGAAGACGATCTCGGCGAGCGGCAGGGTGTAGCGGATCTCCACCCGGTCCTCGGAGAGGTAGTCCATGCCGAGCAGGGTGCCGCGCCGGTTCTGGCAGAGCTCCATGATCGCGCCGATGAACTCGCTGGGCGCCAGGACCGTGGCCCGGACGACCGGCTCGTGCACCTTGTCGATCTTGCCCTCGGGGAACTCGCTCGGGTTGGTGACGGTGTGCTCGGTGCCGTCCTCCATCTCGACGCGGTAGACCACGTTGGGGGCGGTGGCGATGAGCTCGAGACCGAACTCGCGCTCCAGGCGCTCGCGGATCACGTCGAGGTGCAGCAGGCCGAGGAAGCCGACGCGGAAGCCGAAGCCGAGCGCGGCCGAGGTCTCCGGCTCGTACACCAGGGCGGCGTCGTTGAGCTGGAGCTTGTCCAGGGCCTCACGGAGGTCCGGGTAGTCGGAGCCGTCCAGGGGGTAGAGCCCCGAGAACACCATCGGCTTGGGGTCCTTGTAGCCGCCCAGCGCCTCGGTCGCGCCCTTGTTCAGGGAGGTGATGGTGTCACCGACCTTGGACTGCCGGACGTCCTTCACACCGGTGATGATGTAGCCGACCTCGCCCACACCGATGCCGTCGGCCGGGGTCATCTCCGGGGAGGAGACACCGATCTCCAGCAGCTCGTGGGTGGCGCCCGTCGACATCATCCTGATGCGCTCGCGCTTGTTGAGCTGACCGTCGACGACCCTGACGTAGGTGACGACACCGCGGTAGGCGTCGTAGACCGAGTCGAAGATCATCGCGCGGGCCGGGGCGTCGGCCTGGCCGACCGGGGCCGGGACGTCCCGGACCACCCGGTCGAGCAGCGCGTCCACGCCGATACCGGTCTTCGCGGAGACCTTGAGCACGTCCTCGGGCTGGCAGCCGATGAGGTTGGCCAGCTCCTCGGAGAACTTCTCGGGCTGCGCGGCGGGCAGGTCGATCTTGTTGAGCACCGGGACGATGGTGAGGTCGTTCTCCATCGCCAGGTAGAGGTTGGCCAGCGTCTGCGCCTCGATGCCCTGCGCCGCGTCGACCAGGAGGACGGTGCCCTCGCACGCGGCCAGGGAACGGGAGACCTCGTAGGTGAAGTCCACGTGGCCCGGGGTGTCGATCATGTTGAGGACGTGGGTCGTGCCCTTGTCCTCACCCTCGGTGGGCGCCCACGGCAGTCGGACCGCCTGGGACTTGATGGTGATGCCGCGCTCGCGCTCGATGTCCATCCGGTCGAGATACTGGGCGCGCATCTGCCGCTGGTCGACCACGCCCGTCAGCTGGAGCATCCGGTCGGCAAGGGTCGACTTGCCGTGGTCGATGTGCGCGATGATGCAGAAGTTGCGGATCAGCGCCGGGTCGGTACGGCTCGGCTCGGGCACGTTGGTAGGAGTCGCGGGCACGCAGGGTCCTGATTCTTGAGACGCCGGACGCCGTGTCTCGGGTCGATGTCGGGTCGGACGGATCGATACGTAGCCTCCATCGTCCCACGCCTGCGGGGGCGGGACCGGTTTGGGCCGGTCCGAGGGTGACTGCTACCGTGGGCAGCTGTGCCTCGTGGCCCTCAGAAGCGGCGTGGCGCACATAGAAGATCCAACGAACCTGAAAAGGCTCTTTCGTGGCGAACATCAAGTCCCAGATCAAGCGGAACAAGACGAACGAGAAGGCGCGCCTGCGCAACAAGGCCGTCAAGTCCTCGCTCAAGACCTCGATCCGCAAGGCCCGTGAGGCTGCCGCTGCCGGTGACGTCGAGAAGGCCACTGTGGCCGTCCGCGACGCCTCCCGCCAGCTCGACAAGGCTGTCTCGAAGGGTGTCATCCACAAGAACGCCGCCGCCAACAAGAAGTCGGCGCTGGCTCTCAAGGTTGCCGCCCTCCAGGGCTGAGCTACTGATGTGATCGCCGGAACGGACTCAGCGGGCCCTCTCTCCCGCTCCTGACCGGCACCCCGCGCCGCACACCGAACCTGCGTTCGCCACGCGGGTGCGGCGCACCAAGCGTGAACCGAAGGCCCCGGCCGCGTCCTCCCCAGGACGCCGGCCGGGGCCTTCGCTCGTGCGGGGGGGGCGGTCGGTCGGTCGCTAGGCGCTGGTCGGGGCCTTCGCTCGTGCCGGGGGCGGAGGCGCGGGCCGGGGGCCGGGCGGGTCCCCGGTGCCCTGGACCGCGCAGGGGCCCGGCCCAGGCCTCAGCGGCCGCCGGAGCGGGCCGCGCGGGCGACGGCGACCACTGCCTTCTCCAGGGCGTACTCGGGGTCGTCCCCGCCGCCCTTGACCCCGGCGTCGGCCGCCGCGACCGCGATCAGCGCCGCCGCCACCCCGTCCGGCGTCCACCCGCGCATCTGCTGGCGGACCCGGTCGATCTTCCAGGGCGGCATGCCGAGCTCGCGGGCCAGGTCCGCGGGCCGGCCGCCCCGGGCCGAGGAGAGCTTGCCGATCGCGCGGACGCCCTGCGCGAGGGCGCTGGTGATCAGGACGGGGGCGACACCGGTGGACAGCGACCACCGCAGCGCCTCCAGCGCCTCGGCCGCCCGGCCCTCGACCGCACGGTCGGCGACCGTGAAGGAGGACGCCTCCGCGCGGCCCGTGTAGTAGCGGCCGACGACGGCTTCGTCGATGGTGCCCTCGACATCCGCGGCCAGCTGCGAGGCGGCGCTCGCCAGCTCGCGCAGGTCGCTCCCGATGGAGTCCACCAGCGCCTGGCACGCCTCCGGGGTCGCCGAGCGCCCGAGCGCCCGGAACTCCGACCGTACGAAGGAGAGCCGCTCGGCCGGCTTGGTGGTCTTGGGGCACGCCACCTCGCGCGCCCCCGCCTTCCGCACCGCGTCCAGCAGGCCCTTGCCCTTGGCCCCGCCCGCGTGCAGGAGCACCAGGGTGATCTCCTCGGCGGGGGCGCCCAGGTACGCCTTGACGTCCTTGACCGTGTCGGCGGAGAGGTCGTGCGCGTTCCGCACGATCACCACCTTGCGCTCGGCGAAGAGCGAGGGGCTGGTGAGCTCCGCGAGCGTGCCGGGCTGCAGCTGGTCCGGGGTGAGGTCGCGGACGTCCGTGTCGGCGTCGGAGGCGCGGGCCGCGGCCACCACATGCTGCACGGCACGGTCCAGGAGCAGGTCTTCCTGGCCCACGGCGAGCGTGACGGGGGCGAGCGGATCGTCGGTGGAACTACGTCTGGTGGCCATCGCGGTCAAGCATCCCACGCACCTGTGACAGGACCGCGGGGCAGGCGCCGCCCCGGCACACCTCTCCCCCGGGCATACCGGAGAATGACGGGGTGAGCGATGTGAGACATGTGCTGGTGCTGCCCGACCGCGACGCGGCCGAGGAGGTCGCGGGGGAGCTGTCCGACCGGTTCGGCGTGACCGAGGAGCCCCAGCTGGTGCGGGACGCCCTGGCCGGGGAGGACGACGCCGAGGACGCCCAGTGGCTGGTGGTGGTGGAGGACCCGTCCGCCCGGCTGGACTCCGCGGCGCTCGACGCGTTCGCCGCGGAGTACGAGGGGTGGCTGGAGGCGCCGTAGCGGTGCTGCCGGGCGCCGGTGCGCCGGGTCCCCTCCGGTGCGCCCGGTCCCCTCGGGTGTGCCCGGTCCCCTCGGGTGTGCCGGGGTGCTGTCAGACCTTGGGGACGATCTGGATGTCCATCTCGATCTTGATGCTCGGGCCGACCACGGCGATGCCGCGCGCCAGCATGGTCTGCCAGGTGAGCGTGAAGTCCTCGCGGTGCAGTTCGGTGGTCGCCCGGCAGGCGGCGCGGGTCTCGCCCTCCAGGCCGTTGCCCAGGCCGAGGTACTGGGTGTCCAGCGTGACGGTGCGGCTCACCCCGTGCAGGGTCAGCGCGCCGGTGACCCCCCAGCGCGTGCCGCCGCGGTGGACGAAGCGCTCGCTGTAGAACTCCAGGGTCGGGTAGCGCTCGACGTCGAGGAAGTCACCGGACCGCAGGTGCTCGTCGCGCATCTGCACATTCGTGTCGATCGACGAGGCGTCGATGATGACGTGCATGGCGGAGTCCTCCATGCGGTCGGCGATCCGCACGGCACCGGCGAAGGTGTTGAACCTGCCGTGGATGCGGGCCATGCCGATATGACGCGCCGTGAACCCGATCTGGGTGTGCGACGGCTCGATCTCCCAGTCGCCCGGGTCGGGGAGCTGGGGCGGCTGCGCCACCTGGAGGGCCACGTCGCCGAGGCCCGCATGGGCGCCCTGGGTCACGGTGGCCGAACCGTGGAAGGGGGTGAAGCCCTCGGCCGTGACGCCCAGACGGTAGTCGCCCGCCGGGACGGTGGCGACGACGTTCCCGAACGGGTCCGTCTCTCCGCCGACGACCTTGCGCCCCGCACTGTCGGTGACGACGAACTCGGCCTGCTGTACCGGCTCGGAGACCGGATCCAGCACCCGGCAGCTCAGCATTCCGGCGTTCTGCGGGACCGGGATCCCGGTGAGGGCGTTGCTCTGTGCGGTGCCGGACTTCGCTCTGCTGCCTAGCCAACGGCCGAACATGTGCACGTACTCCCCAGGGGCGGTTCTCACCTCGGACCCCTGACAGCCGGACGTCGTTGTCGGAGCAGCGGTCCGCCGACGAATACGCATTCGATCACCGTTGCGACGTTCGAGGCAAACGCCGCAGCTCAGAGGGGTTGTGCCAAGCTGTGCGCCGCTGTACACAGCTGATACCTAAGGTCCGTATTGGGCGGTACTCAATCGCGGACATCAGCCTCGGTATCGGCACGGCCATCGGTATCGGCACGGCAATCGGCAGCGGTCCGGGCCCCGGCAGCGGCATCAGGTGGTGAACGTCAGCGGGGGCCGCACCGTGGGCGGGTGGCTGAGCATCAGGCCGAAGTGGTCGCGGTAGGCGGCGAGCACCTCGGCATCGTCGCCCAGCTCCGTCTCGTGCCGCTCGCCCCGCACGGTCGTGATCAGGGTGCGGCCACGGAGCGTCACCCGGCCGTCCTCCGTACGCCGGGAGCAGATGAGCGACCGGGAGAAGTGGGAGTCCGGCGAGGTGCGGTGGTACCAGGCCCCGGCCCGGAAGTCCGCCGGCACGCGCGGCCGCAGGTCCAGCCGGAACTGCCGTGAACCGTCGCGCAGCAGATCGAGGTCTCCCTGCGGCGCCTCCCGGAGGCGGAACCTGCCGCAGGGATCCACCTGTTCGGTGCGGGCCTCCAGCGCGAGCGGGTGCAGCGCATGGTCGCCGAACCCCACATCGGCGAGCCAGGGGCCCGTACCGTCGTCGGTCTCCACACGCAGGGCGACATGGTCGTACGGAATGCCGAGCCGTCCCCCGTCGCCGAACACTCGTGCCTGAAGCAGGGTGACGCGGAAACCCAGGGCGCGCAGCAGCGCGGCGAAGGCGCCGTTGAGCTCGTAGCAGAAGCCGCCCCGGCGGCGCGTGACGATCTTGTCGACGAGCTTCGCCTCCTCCAGGACGATGTCCTCGCCGAGATGGATCGAGAGGTTCTCGAAGGGCACGGCCATCAGGTGACGGACCTGCAGCTCGCGCAGTGCCCCGGCGTCGGCGCGCGGGGGGAGTGCGGCACCGATGCGTTCCAGATAGGCGTCCGCCCAGGCAGGGACGGGCGCGGGGGCCTGCTGCTGCGGTTCGTCGTTCATGCGGGAAGTCTGTCGTGGGGCGTGGGACGGCGCCATGAGGCCCTGGACCTAGGACCGGCGGCCGATGTGGCGGCCGCCCCTGGTGGTTAGCGTCACAGCCATGACGGAGCGAGAGCCGGCACGCGGCCCGGAACAGCGTAAGCAGGACACACTCGACCGCCTGGAGAAGGAGGAAGACGCCTGGGTGGCGACGGCCTCTGCCGACGGGGCCCCCTGTCTGGTGCCTCTGTCGTTCGTGTGGCACCAGGGCACGCTGCTGCTGGCCACCCGTCGCACCAACCCGACGGCGGTGAACGTAAATCCGTCCGGGCAGACCAGGCTCACCCTCGGCCACACCCGCGACGTGGTGCTGATCGAGGGAACGGCTGAGCTCGTGGAAGGGGCGGACCTCCCCGCGGAGTCGGCGGACGCCTTCGCCGAGAAGCTCCGCTGGGACCCGCGCGAACGCTCCCCCTGGGTGTATCTGCGCATCACCCCACACACCGTGAAGGCGTGGCGCGAGGTGAACGAGCTGGCCGAGCGCGATCTGATGCTCGACGGCACCTGGCTGATCTGACGGCCCCTCCGGGCGCACCGCCGGAGAGATCCGGGGTGGTGGAGGCCGCCGCGGGAGGGGAGGCGCCTGCGGCAGGGGAGGCTTCTGCGGGAGTGATGGCGGCTGCGGCTGCGGGATGGCGCACTGGGCGTACGTCGTGTTCGCGTTCACACTCACGTCCACGTTCATGAGCGGCCTGCCGCGCGCAGCCCCGCACCTGAACCCGACACCGCGATCGCACCGTCGATGTCCGTGCGCAGGACCTTCGCTCCCGCCGCCTCGAGCGCTTCGAGCGTACGGGCCGCAGGATGGCCGTACGGATTGTCCGTGCCGCAGCTGATCAGCGCGAACCTCGGCCGTGCGCTGCGCAGGAGCCCGGGGTCCTGGTGGCCGGAACCGTGGTGCGCGACCTTCAGCACGTCCACCCGTGGCAGTGCCGGATGGCTGCGCAGCACCCCCTGTTGCGCCGGGGGTTCGAGGTCGCCGAGGAGCAGCAGGGTGAGGCCGCCGGACCGGACGAGGAGCGTGACGCTGGAATCATTGGGCTCCTCGGTCGCATGGAACGGTGTCGTTGCCCCCGGCGGGCCCGCTGCGGGCCAGAGCACCTGCCATTCGAGGGGCCCCGTCCGGCGCCGCTCCCCCGGAGCCGCCCGGACCATCGGGACGCGCGCCGCCGCGGCCGTTCTCTTCACGAAGGCCGCCTGGTCCGGCGGTTGGTCGAGGCTCGTCGTCTGGATCGCGCCGACCTCGCGACCGCTCAGCACGCCGGGCAGACCGCGCACATGGTCGGCGTGGAAGTGGGTCAGCAGAAGAAGAGGCACACGGGTGATGCCGAGGTCGCGCAGGCACCGGTCCACGAGGCGGGGTTCAGGACCGGTGTCCACGACCACCCCCGTGCCCTCCCCGGCGGCGAGCACCATGGCGTCCCCCTGTCCGACGTCGCAGAGCGCGAAGGCCCACCCCGGCGGCGGCCACCCGGTCATGAGCCGGGTGAGCGGCACGGGTCTCAGCACCGCGAGCACCAGCAGGAGCGCGGCGGCGGAGCAGACCCAGGGGTGGCGGGCCAGGCGCCGGGCCGACAGCACCAGCAGGGCTGTGAGGACGGCCAGCAGTGCAGCGCCCCGCCAGCCGCCCGGCCAGTCGACCTCCGCCCCGGGAAGCGCGGCCCCGGTCCGGGCCACGGAGGCGAGCCACCCGACCGGCCAGCCGGCGACCTCGGCCAGAACCCGGGCGGCCGGCAGCGAGGCGGGGGCCACGGCGAGCGCGGCGAAGCCCAGGACCGTCGCGGGCGCCACCGCGAACTCGGCCAGCAGATTGCAGGGAACCGCCACCAGACTGACCCTCGACGCCAGGACCACCACCACCGGCGCACAGACCGCCTGGGCTGCTCCAGCTGCGGCCAGCACCTCGGCGAGCCGGGCCGGGACCCCGCGCCGCTGGAGGGCATCGCTCCACCTCGGCGCGAGGGTGAGCAGAGCCCCCGTGGCGAGCACGGACAACAGGAACCCGTAACTGCGGGCCAGCCACGGGTCGTACAGCACCAGCAGCAGAACGGCGGTGGCCAGCGCGGGAATCAGCGATCTCCGCCGTCCCGTACCGATGGCGAGCAGGGTGATCAGCCCGCAGGCGGCCGCGCGCAGGACGCTCGGCTCGGGGCGGCATACGATCACGAAGGCGAGCGCGACCCCACCGCCGATCACGGCGGTCATACGCAGGGAGATGCCCAGGCGGGGCGCCAGTCCGCGGCGTTCGCTGCGCGACGCCGTTCCGGGTGGGCCGATGAGGAGGAAGAGCAGGATCGACAGGTTGGCACCCGATACGGCCAACAAGTGGGTCAGATCGGTGGCCTTGAAGGCGTCGTGCAGGTCGGGCGGAACCCGCGAGGTGTCGCCGACGACCAGTCCCGGCAGGAGGGCCCGTGCATCGGCGTCGAGCCCGTCGGTGGCCTCCCGCAGCCCGGACCGCAGCCGCCCCGCCGCTCGTTGGAGGAGTGAGGGCTCCGACACGACCAGCGGTGATTCGTCGGCGTCGGTGCCGAGCACCGCTGCGATGCGCTCCCCCTCGTGACGCGGAGGAGCGAGCCGCCCGGTGATGCGGAGCCCTGTCGAAGGCAGCAGCCGCTGCCACCGCGCCACAGCCTTACCCGGGGCGACCATGACGAGGACCGGGGTGCGGAGCTCGGTGACCGTCCCGTCGGGGGCGGTCAGCCGGTCGACCTCGGCGTCCAGAAGCAGGGAGACAGGTGTGCTGTGGTCCCCCCGCACACGCGGCCGGGTCCGCCGGGGATCGGAGGTGACGGTCACCTCCGCCTCGACCCGCGCGTACGACTCCGCGAGGCCGGGAACGGGGCCACTGCGGGAATCCGCACTGTGGAGCCCGGACGCCGCGCCCCCGGCAGCCGCGCAGAGCAGCACCGCAGCCACAGCCGTGGTACGCGCCCCGGCCCGCCGCGGCAGCCCCGCCAGATCCGCGCGCCCCGCCGGATCCGCCAGCCCTCCGGGTCCTGTTCGCGCCACGATCCGGCGTACGGCGATGAGGCAGCCCAGACCCGCGCATGTGCAGAGCACCGCCCCGGCCGCCACCCACCGGCCCGGCGCCCCCAGGGCCAGGGCGGAGGCCGCCCACGCCGCCAGCGCGGGAGGGACCAGCCGCAGATCAGCCGGAGCCTCCTGCCGTGGTTCGGCGACTCCCAGCCGGCGGCCCGAATCCATATGGACGTCGGAGCCGTTCATGGCGTGACCAGCGGCCGGAGGTCCGCGAACCGGCGGTCCCCGATGCCGTTGACCTCACGGAGCTCGTCGACGGAGCGGTAACCCCCGTGCTCGGTGCGGTAGTCGATGATGTGCTGGGCAAGCACCGGTCCGACACCGGGCAGGGTCTCCAGCTGCTCCGCGGTGGCCGTCCCGAGGCTCACCGGCGCCCCCGGACCGGCTTGTCCCGACACCGCGCCACCGGCCCCTGTTCCGCCCGGGGGCGGCGGTGCGCCCGGCAGGCCCACGGCCACCTGCTCACCGTCCGTCAGGACGCGCGCCCGGTTGAGTGTTGTGAGATCGGCGCCCTCACGGGCACCTCCCGCCGCGCGCAGAGCGTCCTCGACGCGGGAGCCCGCCGGCAGGTGCTGGATCCCCGGCCGGCGCACCTTGCCGCTCACATCGACGACGATCTGCCCACCGGATGCGGCGCCGACCGACGACCCCGCGTCCGGTCCGGGCGTGGCACCCGGCACCTGTGCGCTCGGGGACCCCGCCCCGCTCTCCTGGGCCGCGGCGGCCTCCGTGACCCGGTCCGGAGCGCGTACGGGCTCGGGGCGGGCCGACCAGAAGTGTGTCGCAGCGAACACCGCGGCCCCGACCAGCACAACGGCGAGGGCAGCGAGGGCGCGGGGCTCCAGGCCGCACCGCAGCTGCACCCACAGAGGTAACCGGTCCCGCAGCGCGGGACCGGCCTCTCGCCACCACGGTGTCCGCGCGGCGGGACCCTCGGGTGCTCCGCGGCTCAGCGGGGGTTCGGGCTCCGCCGGAGAGGCCCCTGCGGCGGCCCCTGCGGCGCTCGCCCGGGGCGTCGGCGGCGGAGGTGTGGCAATCGCCCAGGAAGGTGTCGCTCGGGTGCGCCCGGACTCGCCGGGCAGTGCCGTGGCCGCCCCCACCGCCGTGGTGGCAGCAGCCCCGGCTCCGGTCGCGGGCGTGGAGACGGGAGCGGCCGACGCAGCAGCCCCAGTCGTGGGCCTGGACACGGGAGCGGCCGACGCCGGGTCGGCAGCCAGGAGCGCGTCCGCGCGGAGCCGGGAAGCTGCCGCGATCCCGGCATCGGCCCCCCGCGCGGTCCGCCGCCGTCCGTGCCGTGCGCCGGACATGGTGCCGGGCGCAGTGCCAGCCGCTCCACCGGGGCGGACACCGGGCCCGTTCCGAGTACGCGTGGCCGGGCCGGAACCATGCGACCCACGACGCGCGGCACGATGCGTGCCCCGGTGCGTCGGCGGCGGCTCGGGCGGGTCCATGGCCGCGTGCGCGGGCAGATCCGCAAGCCCAGCCGCGTGCAAAGGCAGAACAACGGGTCGTGCGGCCTGTACGAACGGGCCGGCGGACCGGCGCGTGTCCGGGCCCGTGGCGCCGCTACCAGGACCCTGCCGGTCAGCGGCACGGTCGGCAGCGGCACGGGGCTCGGCAGCGGCACGGTCAGCAGTGGACCGGCCGGCGGTGGACCGGCCGACAGCGGCAGCAGCGGCGGGCCGGCCGACGGCGGCATCGGCAGCGGACCGGCCGTAGTCGGCGGCACGGTCGGAGGTGGCGAGAAGCGATCGGAAGCTCATAGCTCACGACGCTAGACACGTCCGGGAAAATCCGCCGAGCTGCCCCAATTCCGGTGGATAACTCACCAGTTGTGGATAACCCCGTCACCCGCAGGAGTGAGGTTCAGCGCGGCGCGATCACCGCTGCCAGCAGCCCCGGCCCGGTGTGCGCCCCGATCACCGCGCCCACCTCGCTCACATGCAGGTCCACGAGCCCCGGGACCCGCGAGCGCAGCCGCTCCGCCAGCCGCTCGGCGCCGTCCGGAGCCGCCAGATGATGAACGGCGATGTCGACGGCGCCCGCGCCGGCCCGCTCGGCGACGATCTCCTCCAGCCGCGCGATCGCCTTGGACGCCGTCCGAACCTTCTCCAGCATCTCGATGCGTCCCCCGTCGAGTTGGAGGATCGGTTTGACGGCCAGCGCCGAGCCCAGCAGCGCCTGGGCTGCTCCGATGCGCCCGCCCCGGCGCAGGTAGTCCAGCGTGTCGACGTAGAAGAACGCCGACGTGCCCGCCGCCCGCTTCTCGGCCGCCGCGACCGCCTCGTCCAGACCGCCCCCCGCCTCGGCGGCCTCGGCCGCGGCGAGCGCGCTGAACCCGAGGGCCATGGCGACCATTCCGGTATCGATGACACGCACCGGAACGGGCGCTTCCTTCGCGGCGATCACGGCGGCGTCGTAGGTTCCGGAGAACTCGGCCGACAGATGGAGGGAGACGATGCCGGTGGCCCCCGTCTCGGCCACGGCGCGGTACGCGGCGGCGAACACCTCCGGGCCGGGCCGTGACGTGGTCACCGAACGGCGCTTCTGCAGGGCCAGCGCCAGCGACCTGGACGAGATCTCCGTGCCCTCCTCCAGGGCCTGGTCACCCAGGACGACGGTCAGCGGCACCGCGGTGATGCCGTGCCGTTCCATCGTCTGGCGCGGCAAGTAGGCCGTTGAATCGGTGACGATCGCGACATGGCGGGACATGAGCCGGAGGTTACCTTCCGGGGCGGGGGCGCTGCAGCCCGGGACCGGTCTGCTGATCATTTCCGGGCCGCCCGTATCCGTCCATGGCGCACCTCAGACGGCCCGTGTCCCCCGTCCGTACCGAGCGCGGTCCGTGTGGTCCGTGTGTCCGCGGCCGGTGCGCGTCAGTTCGTGGTTTCCGGCCTGGCTGACTTCTGCCACGGATAGCCCGTGCGCAGTCGCGGGTCCGGAGGAGTGAGCGACGGCGGTGCCGCCTCGTCGGCGGGCCCGCTCCAGCTGTGGCCGGCCGTATCGCGCCGCTGCGCCGGCTCCTCGGTCGTCCAGTGCCGCAGCGCCCCGGCCTCCAGGTCGATCTGTGCGTTGAGCGCGGCCAGATCGTCGTCGGCGAACTGCCTGGCCCGGTCACGCGCCGCCCAGCGCAGCGACTCCGCCGAGTGCGTGATGCGCTCGGTGCGCTCCTTCAGTCCCGGCAGCAGCGTGGCCACCGTCGCCCGGTCCGGCTCGCGCTCCAGACGCTTGAGCTCGTCGTCGAGTTCGCGTCCGTGCACGCTCAGGCGCTCGAAGAGCCCCAGCGACTCCGCGAGTGAGGCGTCCTCCGCCATCCCGGCGTTCAGCGCGTCCTGGGTGGCCCTCATCGAGGTGCGCAGCGCGAGCCTCAGCTGCGCCAGCTCTCCCGGCACGCCTGGCTGGCCGTAGCTCTTGGCCTTCAGCGCGGTGTCCTCGACGGAGCGGCGCGCCTGTGTGATCGTCCGGTCCACACCGCGCTTGGCCGCGCGCACGGTCTTCACACCGGCGTACACCCCGAGCGCCATGAAGGCCACGAACAGCAGCGTCAGGATCAGGATCACGGCTTCCATGAACGCCCCTCGGGTTGTCGGATCGGCCGCCCGCCTGCGGTCGCCCCTTCTACCGTAAACGGAACGGGCAGGCCGAGGGTTCCACCGGAACCCCCAACCTGCCCGTAGGGGAAAGCCCTGGCACAAGCCCTGGCACGCTCAGCGAACGGCCCCGGGCCGCCCCCGACCGACCCCGATCACTAGGCGGGAACGATGTTCACCAGCTTCGGCGCCCGCACGATCACCTTGCGGATCCCGGCTCCCCCCAGGGCGGCGACGACGTTCTCGTCGGCCAGGGCCAGTGCTTCCAGGTCCTCGTCGGAGATCGACGGGGCGATCTCCAGGCGCGCCTTGACCTTGCCCTTGATCTGCACCACACAGGTCACGGTCTCGTCCACGACGTACGCCGGGTCGGCGACCGGGAAGTCCTGGTGCACGACGGACCCGGTGTGGCCCAGCCTGCGCCACAGCTCCTCCGCCACGTGCGGCGCCAGCGGTGCGATCAGCAGCACCAGCCGCTCGGCGACCGACCGCGACAGCGGCCCGCCCGCCTTCGTCAGGTGGTTGTTCAGCTCCGTGACCTTGGCGATCGCGGTGTTGAACCGCATCCCCGCCATGTCCTGGCCGACACCGTCGATGGCCTTGTGCAGCGCCCTCAAGGTGTCCTCGGCGGGCTCCGTGTCCACGACGGTGACCTCACCGGTCTCCTCGTCGACGATGTTGCGCCACAGCCGCTGCAGCAGCCGGAACTGACCGACCACGGCCCGGGTGTCCCAGGGACGCGAGACGTCCAGCGGGCCCATGGCCATCTCGTACAGCCGCAGGGTGTCCGCGCCGTACTCGCCGCAGATCTCGTCGGGCGTCACGGCGTTCTTCAGGGACTTGCCCATCTTGCCCAGGACGCGGCTGACCTTCTCGCCGGCGTGGTAGTACGCCCCGTCGCGCTCCTCGACCTCGGTGGCCGGGACCGCGATACCGCGGCTGTCCCGGTAGACGAAGGCCTGGATCATGCCCTGGTTGTACAGCTTGTGGAACGGCTCGGCGGACGAGATGTGCCCCAGGTCGTGCAGCACCTTCGACCAGAAGCGGGCGTACAGCAGGTGCAGCACGGCGTGCTCCGCCCCGCCGACGTACAGGTCGACGCCGCCGGTGGGCTGTCCCTCGCGCGGGCCCATCCAGTACTGCTCGATCTCCGGGTCGACCAGCTTCTGGGAGTTGTTCGGGTCCAGGTAGCGCAGTTCGTACCAGCAGGAACCGGCCCAGTTGGGCATGGTGTTGGTCTCGCGGCGGTACTTCTTCGGGCCGTCGCCCAGGTCCAGGGTGACGTTGACCCAGTCGGCGTTCCGGGACAGCGGGGTCTCGGGCTGGGTGTCGGCGTCCTCCGGGTCGAAGGTGCGCGGCGAGTAGTCCTCGACCTCGGGCAGCTCCAGCGGCAGCATCGACTCGGGCAGCGGGTGGGCGATGCCCTCCTCGTCGTACACGATCGGGAAGGGCTCGCCCCAGTAGCGCTGACGGCTGAACAGCCAGTCGCGCAGCCTGAAGTTGACGGTGCCCTCGCCGACGCCGTGCGCCTGCAGCCACTCGGTGATCTTCGCCTTGGCGTCGACGACGCCCAGGCCGTCCAGCGAGATCTCGTCGTTGGCGGAGTTGACCAGCTTCGCCTCGTACGAGGCGAAGGCGTCGTCCCACGTGGAGGGGTCGGTCCCACGGTCGTCCGACGGCTGGACGACACAGCGCATCGGCAGCTCGAAGGCGCGCGCGAACGCGAAGTCGCGCGCGTCGTGCGCCGGTACGGCCATGATCGCGCCGGTGCCGTATCCCATCAGGACGTAGTCGGCGATGAAGACGGGCACCTTCTCGCCGCTGACCGGGTTGGTCGCGTACGCGCCGGTGAAGACGCCGGTCTTGTCCTTGGCCTCCGCCTGCCGCTCCACGTCGGACTTGGCCGCGGCCTGCTTGCGGTACGCGGTGACGGCCTCGGCCGGGTTCGCGTGGCCGCCGGTCCACACCGGGTGGGTGCCTTCGGGCCAGGCGGCGGGGATGATCCGCTCGACCAGCTCGTGCTCGGGCGCCAGCACCATGTACGTCGCGCCGAACAGGGTGTCCTGCCGGGTGGTGAAGACGGTGATGTCACCGGCCCCGTCCACCGGGAAGTCGACGCGCGCGCCCTCGGAACGGCCGATCCAGTTGCGCTGCTGCAGCTTGATGGCCTCGGGCCAGTCCAGCCCGTCCAGGTCGTCCAGCAGCCGGTCCGCGTAGGCGGTGATGCGCATGTTCCACTGACGCAGCTTGGCCTTGAAGACCGGGAAGTTGCCGCGCTCGGAGCGGCCGTCGGCCGTGACCTCTTCGTTGGCCAGCACGGTGCCCAGCCCGGGCGACCAGTTGACCGGTGCGTCCGAGGCGTACGCCAGGCGGTACTGCCCCAGGATGTCGGCGCGCTCGGCGGCGCTCAGCGCGCCCCACTCGCCGCCGCCGGGGACCGGCCGCTCACCGCTCTCGAACTGCGCGACCAGTTCGGCGATCGGGCGGGCCCGGTCGGCCTCGGTGTCGTACCAGGAGTTGAAGATCTGCAGGAAGATCCACTGGGTCCACCGGTAGTACTCCGCGTCGATCGTCGCGAACGAGCGGCGCTTGTCGTGGCCCAGGCCCAGCCGGCGCAGCTGGACCTTCATGTTCTCCATGTTGGCCTCGGTGGAGGCCCGCGGGTGCGTGCCCGTCTGCACGGCATACTGCTCGGCGGGCAGGCCGAAGGCGTCGAAGCCCAGGGTGTGCAGGACGTTGTGCCCGGTCATCCGCTGGTGGCGGGCGTAGACGTCGGTGGCGATGTAGCCCAGCGGGTGACCGACATGCAGGCCGGACCCCGAGGGGTACGGGAACATGTCCATGATGAACTTCTTCGGCTTGGCGGCCAGCTCCGGGTCGCCTGCCAGGTCACCGGTCGGGTTCGGTGCCTCGTACGTCCCCTCGGCGTCCCAGAAGTCCTGCCAGCGTGCCTCGATGTCGGCGGCCATCGCTGCCGTATAGCGGTGCGGCGCGGCCACCTCGGCCGCGGTGTTCGTCTCGCTCATGATTCTCAAAGCTCCATCGATCGTCATCTGCCGGCGCCCACGTCTACGGACACACGTCTACGGAAACGAAAAATCCCCTCGCACAGGAGGGGACGCCGCGCCGAGTCCGACCAGGCATTCTCACCGGTCGGGAATGATCAGCGCGGCTCGCTAAGCAGAAGGCGTACGGCACGCATGGCGTCAGGGTACCGCACGGGCCCGGCACCCGGCCCGGCACATACGCGGCCGTGGAGCTCCTGCGGCCCGGCACCTCCACGCCCGGAAGGCACGCGATCCGCGCGAATCTTCCACATGACCCACACACTCCGGGGGTTACTCCGCGTACTGCCCCCTATCGGGGCAACAGTTCAAACCTCGTACCGGCCGGTAAACGGCGACCTAGCATGCGGCAACGGGACCGCTTTGCCGAGCCATTCGGAGTCGCCCCCCATGAACCCTCATCGCAGGATCCGTTCGTCTCCCTCCCTGAGTGACGGCCCAGGGATCAGCCGCCCGGTGCAGGGCGGGCTGACCGTCGCGGCACTGGTGCTCATCCCTCTGCTCGCCGTCGCCGGGAGCGACGGCATGCGTGCCACGTTCGACTTCACCACCGGCGTCCTGACGCTGGTCTCCCTCACCGCTGCGGTCGCCTGGGGCCTGCTGGCCACCGACCGCGTCTTCCTCTCGACCCGCCAGCGGCTCATCTGCCAGGGCATCCACCGGGCCACCGCGGTCACCTCACTCGGCTTCCTCCTGCTGCACGGCACGGTGAAGGTCGCCCTCGGCCACGTCGGACTGCTCGGCGCCCTCATACCGTTCGGCACGGGCGTGAGCGGCACGGCCGGGCTCATCGGCTTCGGTTCGCTCGCCGGGCTGCTGATGATCATCGCCGCGGCGACCGGGGCCATGCGCAGCGCCTTCGCCACACCGGGCAGGATCGCCGGCCGCTGGCGCGCACTGCACGCGCTCGCCTACCCGGCCTGGTGCGCCGCCCTGGTGCACGGCCTGTACGCCGGCCGGCAGCCCGCGACCTGGGTCGTCGTGATGTACATGCTCTGCCTGACGGCGGTGGCCGCGGCACTGGCCCTGCGCCTGCTTCCCGGCCCGGCCAAGCGCCGGCTCACCGATCTGGTGACCGGCCTGATCGGCGCGGACGTCCCTCCCGCGGCGGATCCGGTCATACGCGCCTCCCCGCTCCCCGGACCCGAGCACGCCCCTCCCCCCGCCGGCCGGGGCCTCCCGCCCGACGCCCCCGGCTGGGGCGACGAACGCGGCGCACTGGGTACACCGGTCCGCCCCCGGACCCTCTCCGCACCGCCACCGGAAGTCTCCGCCCACGACCCGCGGGAGCCACAGACGTACACCCGGCCGCTGTACGGACAGCAGCAGTACGGCTCACCCTCGTACGAACCGTCCCCGTACGAAACGCCCCTGTACGAGCCCCCGCAGCGCAGCCCGGAGCACGAGGCGCGCAGCCCCGAGTACGAGCCCCCGCCGCGCAGCTCCGAGCGGCTCACCCCGGGCGCGGTTCCGGCCCCGCCCCCGACGGGCCCACGGCCGGGCATCTCCGCCGCGTACCGTGCCGTCTCCCGGCCCTCCGTGAGGCCTCCGGAGCGCACGGACAGCCGTTGGCCCACTCCGTCCCCCGCGCCCCCGGCGCAGGCGCTCAGGCCGCCGTACACCCCATCCCCGAGTCCCAGCTCCGTCTCCGGCCAGGAGACCGAGCAGCTGCCGGGACCGCTCTACCCGCCTCCGGCAGGAGAGCCCTGGCACGCACCGGCAGGAGACCGACCGTGAACGTCCCCCTCCCCGATGTGCCCGAGGTCCGTGTCGTCGGGCTCCCCCAGCTGACCACCGGCTTCGACCTGGTGGAACGCCTCGACCTCGCCATGCATCTGAAGGTGCACGGCCCGCTCGAGCCGATGACCGGGGAGCGCCTCGCCGAACTGGCCGAGGCCATCTCCCTGCGCGGCCGGGGCGGCGCGGGCTTCCCCTTCGGGAAGAAGCTCCGCGCCGTGGCGAAGGCCTCCATACGGCGCGGGGTGCGGCCCGTCGTCGTGATCAACGGCAGTGAGGGCGAGCCCGCCTGCCGCAAGGACACCGTGCTGCTCAACCGCACCCCGCACCTCATCCTCGACGGGGCACTGCTCGCCGCCGAGGCGCTCGGGGCACGCACCCTGGTCGTGGCGGTCACACGTAACTCCACGGAGATCTCCGTACGGTCCGCCCTCGCCGAACGCGGCCTGTCCGACCGGCGCGGACAGCATCTCCGCGCCCGGGTGGTGCGTACCCCGGAGCGCATGGTCTCCGGCGAGGCCTCCGCGGTCATCCGGGCCGTGAACGGCGGCCCCGCCCTGCCCCCGGGCCGCCGCGAGCGCGCCGCGGAGTCCGGCGTGGGCGGCGCCCCGACCCTCCTGTCCAACGCGGAGACGTACGCACAGCTGGCGGTCGCCGCACGGCTCGGCTCCCGTCGTTACGGGCACACCGGCCTCCCGGACGAGCCCGGGACGGTCCTGCTCACGGTCTCCGGGGCCGTGGCACGCCCGATGGTGATCGAGGTGCCCACCGGAGTGCCCCTGCGTTACGTCCTGCAGCTGGCCGGCGCCCCGCCGCTGCCCCAGGGCGTACTCACCGGCGGCTATCACGGCAACTGGATCGACGCGGTCGCCACGCACGACGCCATGGTCTCCAGAGCGTCCCTGGCCGGGGCGGGCGGAGCACTGGGCGCCGGCGCCATCCTGCCGATCGGGCCGGAGACCTGTCCGATCGGCGAGTCGCTGAGGATCGCGAACTGGCTGGCGGCCGAGACCGCGGGCCAGTGCGGCCCCTGCAAGCTGGGGCTGCCCGCTGCGGCGGGCGGCCTCTCCGACGTACTGAACGGCGGTGGCCCCGCCGCCCTGGAGGCGCTCGGCGAGGTGACCCAGGCGGTGAAGGGCCGCGGGGCGTGCAAGCACCCGGACGGCTCCGCCCGCTTCCTGGCCTCCACCCTGTCGGCGTTCACGGACGACCTGGCGGCGCATGTGCTGGACGGCGGCTGCGGGCGGGAGACGCTCGGGGTGCTGCCGCTGCCGTCCCCCGGCTACGAGGATCTGGAGGAGTCCATCCCGAGCGGCGAGAAGCTGGCGGTGGACTGGACGCTCTGCCAGGGGCACGGGCTGTGCGCGGACATCGTTCCCGAGCTGATCAGGCTGGGTCCCGACGGCTACCCGGCGCTCGCGGACGCCGCCGTTCCGATGCACCTGCGGGGCAGGGCCCAGCGTGCCGTGCGACGGTGCCCCGCGCTGGCCCTCCGCATCGAACAGGCACCCGCCGAACGCCCCGCGCTCCCGAGCGCGCAGCGCAGGGCCCTGGGGAGCGGACGCGGCTGACCGGGTCGGACCCACTCGGCGAACCGGGATGTGACGGGCACAACAAGAAGCGGGTCATCCGATTCGGATGAC
>NZ_JAERUC010000144.1 GCF_016745505.1 Streptomyces silvae
CCGTGCCCTTGTGGCACGGGGCTTTTCTGCGTTTACGGGCGCCCTTCGCCGAAGCGCCTTCGACGGCAGCTCTCCTGCCGGGACCAGGGGAGCTGCCGCCTGAGTAGCTGTCTTCCGAGTTCCGTGCCGGCAGTTACAGCCGGCCTGCCGCCTTCAGCGCGAGGTAGGCGTCAGCCAGTTCGGGAGCGAGCTCGTTGGGTGTCGCATCGACAACTGTCACGCCGTGGCGCCGGAGCTGGTCCGCGGTGCGGCGGCGCTGGGCCTGCGCCTGCATTCCTGCGGCGGCCTCGTAGATCGCGTCCGCTGTGCCCCGCGCGTGGGCCATCGCCTCGACGTGAGGGTCCGCGACAGCAGCCACCAGAACCGTGTGGCGCTGTGTGAGCTGGGGAAGGACCGGCAGGAGGCCTTCCTCGATGGGCGCGGCGTCCAGGCTGGTGAGCAGGACGATCAGGGAACGGCGTGGCGCGTTGGCCAGCGCAGCCGTGCTGAGGCCATGAGCGTCGGTCTCCACGAGCTCGGGCTCCAGTGTGGCCAGCGTGTTGACGAGCGTCGCCAGGACGTCCCCTCCCGCTGTTCTGCCCTGCACCTGTGCTCGGACACGTCGGTCGTAGGCGATCAGGTTCACGCGGTCGCCCGCGCGGGTGGCGAGGGCGGTGAGGAGGAGGGTCGCGTCCATGGCGGCGTCGAGCCGCGGTACGTCGCCCACCCGGCCTGCTGATGTGCGGCCTGTGTCGAGGACGACGAGGATGTGGCGGTCGCGCTCGGGGCGCCAGGTGCGGACAGCGACCGCGGACTGGCGGGCAGTTGCCCGCCAGTCGATGGAACGGGTGTCGTCGCCCGGGACGTAGGCGCGCAGACTGTCGAACTCCGTTCCCTCTCCCCGCGTCAGCACACTGGTCCGGCCGTCGAGTTCCCGGAGCCGAGCGAGGCGGGAGGGCAGATGCTTCCGGCTTGTGAAGGGCGGTAGCGCCCGGACCGTCCACGGCACCCGGTGATATCCCTGGCGTGACGCCAGACCGAGGGGGCCGAACGATCTGACGGTGACTCGGTCGGCCTGGCGGTCTCCGCGCCGTGACGGACGCAGGAGCGTGGTCAGGCGGCGGCGTTCGCCGGCGGGTACCGCGAACTGGTGGCGGGACGAGGCCTGTTCGGCCTCGGCGGTCCAGCTGCTGGGGGGCCAGGCGTCGCGGAGGTGGGCACGGAGCGGGCGCCGGGACGGATTGGTCACTGTGAGTTGCACAGCTGCGGTCTCGCCGAGTCGAACGGATGTGTCACCGGATCGGGTGAACTGCAGCGTACGTACTGGCGCGGCCAGGGCGTAGTCGCACAGAATTGCCAGTGAGAGCGGGACTTCGACCGCGAGTATGCCTGTCCAGTTCGGGGCCAGGATGCCTACGGGGAGTGACCCCAGGGCCGCCACCAGAGCGGCCCGACCGGTGAGGGCCATGGTCACCGCCTCACCGGGGGACGGGGACGTGGGCGAGGACAGAGGTGATGACGGAGTCCGCGGTGACTCCCTCCATCTCTGCTTCAGGCCGCAGTTGTATGCGGTGGCGGAGTGTGGGCAGCGCGAGGGCCTTCACGTCGTCCGGGGTGACGTAGTCCCGGCCCGTCAGCCAGGCCCAGGCTCGCGCGGTGGAGAGCAGTGCGGTGGCTCCTCGGGGGGAGGCACCGAGATTGAGCGAGGGGGAATCACGCGTGGCACGACAGATATCCACGACATAGGCGGCGATCTCGGGGGAGACCGAGGTCCTGGCGACGGCGGCGCGTGCCGCTTCGAGGTCGGCGGGGCCGGCCACGGGCTGGATGCCCGCTGCCTTGAGGTCACGAGGGTTGAACCCGTCCGCGTGGCGGGTGAGCACGTTGATCTCGTCCTCACGCGTGGGAAGGGGGACCGTCAGCTTGAGCAGGAAGCGGTCCAACTGGGCCTCGGGCAGCGGATAGGTGCCCTCGTATTCGACAGGGTTCTGGGTGGCTGCCACCAGGAAGGGGTCGGGCAGCGGCCGGGGGGACCCGTCGATGGTGACCTGGCGTTCCTCCATGGCCTCCAGCAGGGAGGACTGGGTCTTGGGCGGTGTCCGGTTGATCTCGTCGGCGAGCAGGAGGTTGGTGAACACGGGGCCGGGCTGGAAGGAGAACTCGGCGGTGCGGGCGTCGTAGACCAGTGAGCCCGTGACGTCGCTCGGCATCAGGTCGGGGGTGAACTGGACGCGTTTGGTGTCCAGTTCGAGTGAGGCCGCGAGTGCGCGGACCAGGAGGGTCTTCGCCACTCCGGGAACGCCTTCCAGCAGGACATGGCCTCGACAGAGGAGAGCCACGACCAGACCCGTCACGGCGGGGTCCTGGCCGACGACGGCCTTGGCGATCTCGGAACGCAGTGCTTCCAGGGATGCGCGGGCGCTGTCGGAGTTCACGGAGGCCGCAGGGGCCTCTGTGGGTGCCGCAAGCTCGGCGGTCTCCGGGGTCGGGGCGCTCATGACGTGCGTACCTCTCTTTCGAGGGCGTCGAGTTGATCGGTCAGAAGGACCAGCGCGGCGTCATCGGCCGGCGCGGGGCCGAAGAGGAGGGCGCCGGCGTCGCTGCCCTGATGGCTGAGGCGTGCGGCGAGGGCGGGAAGGAGTACGGCGGGGGAATCTGTGTCACGGGGTGACACACCGAGGAGGGGCGAGATGCGGTTCCGCGTGGCGGAGCGCAGGGCGGCCGCGGCGTGGTCGCGGGCATCGGCCCTGCGGTAGAGGCGGGCGCGTCCTTCGGTGGATTCGGAGGCTCGGATGGCGACGGGAAGCCGCTCGGTGACCAGGGGGCCGAAGCGGCGTCCGCGCCAGACGGCGGCGAGGACGGCGGCGAGGGCCAGTTGCAGGGTGGCCCAGAGCCAGCCCGGGGGGACGAGGCCGATGAAGCCGCTCTCTCCTTCGGCTCCGCCTTCGGTGCCGTCACCCGGGCCGGCTGTTCCGCCTTCGGCTGCGGAGGGATCGTCGAGCGAGGGGAGGTACCAGAGGAGATGCGGGCGGGATCCGAGGAGTTGGAGGCCGAGCGAGGCGTTGCCCTGCTGGTCGAGACGGTCGTTGTGGAGGAGGCCGGGGGAGCCGATCAGCACGGTGTCGCCGGCGGCCTGTCCCGGCAGGACGAGGAGGGAGGCCAGTCCGTTGTCCGGGTAGCAGGCGATGGCCCCGGGGGTGTCCGTCGCGTAGTGGATGCCACCCAGGTCTGCGCTCCCCGCAGTGCGCGCCGCGGGGAGCGCGCAGCGGGGGAGGCGGGCGGTCTCCGGGCCGTGTGCGGCCTGGTGCACGCCGGCTGCGAGGCGGGCCACGGAGGGGCCGCCGGCGGCGATCAGGACGGTGCGGCCAGCGGAGTCGGCGGTCGCCGCGCGAAGGCGCTGCTGCTGGTGGGCGGTGAGCGTGTTGGGCCCGGTGACGAGCAGAGTGGTGTCGGGTCCTGCCGCATCCGTGGCCTCGTCGAGGGTGGTGGCGATGTCGACGGAGACGCCGCGGTCCTTGAGGAGTTCGGCGAGCGCCCGGCTGCCGTTGGGGTCGGCGGAACGGGGGTCGAGCGGGCCGTGCTGGCCGCCCGGGCGGAGGGCGGCAAGGGTAACCCCGGCGACGACGAGGATGAGGACGGCGAGCAGGGGCCCGCGGACGCGCTGCCAGATCTGTTGGGGGCTGCGGGATTCCGATGTGGTGGGAGCAGCCGCGGTGGCGGTCATCCGGCGGCTCCCCGCGCAGCGCCGGTGGCCGGCAGGGGCTTGGCGGCCTCGAGATCGAGGTCGAGGGTGCACAGGGCCAGATACGCGGCCTCGTCGGCGGTGCGGCCGCCGTATGTGACGTCGTCGAAGACCCGGGCGGCGGCGCGGAGGCGGTCGGCGTGGGCCGGCATCAGCCTGCCCGCCTCGGAGGCCGCTTCGTCGGCGGTGCGGCCGGGGCGCGGGTCGAGCACGGCCCGGTCCTCCAGGGAGCGTACGAGGGCGCGCATCCGTTCCTGGACGGCTTCGGTCCAGCGTCGGGCTTCGGCGTGTGCGGCGGCCGTGGCGCGGTGGTCGGCCGCGCTGCGGAGGGTGTCGCCGAAGAGTGTCTCCGGGGAGTGGGCGATGCGTCGCGGGGTGCCGAGCCTCCACCACAGGGCGGCCACCAGGGCAGCCAGGATCAGGACGAGTACGACGAGCCCGAGCGGGCCGCCGGGGGCGGTCCCGGCGGCGTCGGAGAACAGGTCTCCGATCCAGTCCCAGAAGCGGTCGAGACCACGTTCGAGGAGGTTCGGGTCGTGTTCGTGGTACATCGGGTCGGACAGTTCGTCCCGCGCCGCCTCACGGGCGGGGACGCGTGGGGTGTCCACGGGTATGTCCTCGCCCGCCCTGATGAACCGTACGGCTGTGGTGGTGCCCCCCGCCCCCGTCACCGCATCAGTTCCTGGGGGTGTCGTAGCCGGGGACGCCCGCGGCCCGGGCGAGTTCGAGGTCGAGCGCTTCGCGGCGGATGCGCTGGTCGACGTAGAGCAGGGCCATCACTCCTGCGGTGAAGGGATAGGCGAGCGTCGAGACGATCACTTCACCGATGCCCGTGATGATGAGGAAGGGCCAGCCGAAGTCCGCGGAGTTGCCGTTGAGGAGCTCGCTGAGGCCGTCGCTGTCCACGGTCACGGCGATGACGCCGAACGGGATCGTGATGATCAAGGTCAGGACGATGACCAGCAGGTAGGTGAGGGCCAGGATGCCGAAGGTCCGCCACCAGTTGCCCCTGACCAGTTTGGCGGAGCGGCGCAGCGAGGTGAGTACGGACTGTCGTTCCAGCATCAGCGCCGGTGCCGCGAGCGTGAAGCGGATCATCAGCCAGACAACGACGGCACAGGCGCCGAGGAAGCCGAGGACCGTCAGGGCGAGCCCGCCCGCACCGTCGCCGAGGGCCAGGCCGGGAAGCAGGCCCACCGCCATGATCGCGGCGCTCATCAGGCTCAGCAGGAGGGTCAGCCCGAGGAGCGGGAGGAGGCGTGGGCGGGCCTCGGACCACGCCTCGGAGAGTGTGACGCCCCGGCCCAGCACGGAGCGGCTGATCACCACGGTGAGGATCGAGGTGGTGATGAGGGTCGCGATCATCGTGATGAGCGTGCTGGGGGCGCTGGTGATCAGCTGGGACTGCGCCGAGTCGGTGGCCTGACGGATGGCCTCAGCCCCCGTCGCGTTGGGGTCGACCGACTTCTGCTCGGGCAGGAGGAAGCGCTGCATGAGGATGATCGCGATCTCGGCGATCACGGAGACGGTGAGGCTGATGCCCAGCACCGTGCGCCAGTGCCTGCGCATGGTGGTCACCGCGCCGTCGAGGATCTCGCCGACCCCCAGCGGGCGGAGCGGGATGACGCCGGGCTTTGCGGCCATGGGCGGGCGGCCCCATCCGGGGCCTCCCTGCGGCATGCCGCCCCAGCCCGGTGCGGGCGGTGGGGCGCCCGGGCCGGTGCCGGGGGCGCTCGGCGGGGACCACTGTCCCGGCGGCGGCTGTTCGGGAGACCACTGTCCGGCGGGCCCGCTTCCGTCGACGGGAGCGGAGGGCCTGGGGATGCCCTTCTCCTGGCCGTCGGAGGGGGCGGATCCGGGCGAAGCCCAGCCCGGAGAGTCGTTCATCGTCGCTCCTTCACAGTCCTGCCCGCTCATCGGGGCGGCAGGTTGCCAGCCATCGTGCCACGCGTCGGTCCGATGCGGGTCTGGCGCCGTATCTCCTTCTTGCCTTCGTGTGCGGGCGGTTCAGCGGGCAGACTGGGCAGATGGCTGATCAGGACGCGCAAACGCCGGTGGGTATCGAGCCTCCGGCCCTCTCCGTACTCCGCTGGGCCGAGCCTCCGGAAGGCCCTGCGGTGGTGCTCCTCGACCAGACGCGGCTGCCCGCCGAGGAGGCCGAGCTGGTGTGCGCCGACGTGCCCGCGCTGGTGCGGGCGATCCGGACTCTGGCGGTGCGGGGGGCGCCCCTGCTGGGCATCGCCGGGGCATACGGGGTGGCGCTGGCCGCTGCCCGGGGTGAGGACGTGGCGCAGGCCGCGGAGCTGTTGGAGCAGGCGCGGCCCACCGCGGTCAATCTCGGGTACGGGGCGCGGCGGGTGGCGCGGGCGTACGAGGAGGCCGCCGGGAGCGGGTCCGGCCCGGAGGCGGCTGCCGTGGCCCTGGCCGAGGCGCGGGCTCTGCACCGGGAGGACGCGGAGGCCAGTGGGCGCATGGCGCAGTACGGTCTGGAGCTGCTCGCGGAGCTCCTGCCCGGGGGAGGCGGGCACCGGCTGCTGACCCACTGCAACACCGGGGCGCTGGTCTCCGGTGGCGCGGGGACGGCGTTCGCGGTGGCTCTGCGGGCGCATCGGAAGGGCAGCCTGCGGCATCTGTGGGTCGACGAGACCAGGCCGCTGCTCCAGGGTGCCCGGCTGACGGCGTACGAGGCGGGGCGGAACGGGATGCCGTACAGCTTGCTCACGGACAGTGCGGCGGGTTCGCTGTTTGCGGCGGGGGAGGTGGATGCCGTAATCATCGGGGCGGACCGCATCGCCGCGGACGGCTCGGTGGCCAACAAGGTGGGGAGCTATCCGTTGGCGGTGCTCGCGAAGTACCACCATGTGCCGTTCGTCGTCGTGGCCCCGACGACCACCGTCGATCTGGGGACGGTGGACGGCACATCGATCGTCGTGGAGCAGCGTTCCGCGACGGAAGTGACAGAGTTCACATCGAAGCCGGGTGTCCGGGGCGGAGGCGAAGGCGGCGGGACGGTCGTCGCGCCGCCGGGGACCAAGGCGTACAACCCCGCATTCGACATCACGCCGCCCGAACTGGTCACGGCGATCGTCACGGAGGAGGGCGTTATTTCCCCGGTCACGGGGGTCGGACTGGCAGAGCTGTGTGCCAGGTCATCGCAGGTAACGATTAGCTAATGGGATGATGTCGTTTATGAAGGGACGCGTCCTTGTCGTCGACGACGACACCGCACTGGCCGAGATGCTCGGCATTGTGCTGCGGGGAGAAGGTTTCGAACCGTCGTTCGTAGCGGACGGCGACAAGGCACTGGCCGCATTTCGTGAGGCCAAGCCCGACCTGGTGCTGTTGGACCTCATGCTGCCCGGAAGGGACGGCATCGAGGTCTGCCGGCTGATCAGGGCCGAGTCAGGTGTGCCGATCGTCATGCTCACTGCCAAGAGCGACACGGTGGATGTGGTGGTGGGCCTGGAATCCGGGGCCGACGACTACATCGTCAAGCCGTTCAAGCCGAAGGAGTTGGTTGCCCGGATCAGGGCGCGTTTGCGGAGGTCCGAAGAGCCGGCGCCGGAACAGCTGGCGATCGGTGACCTGGTCATCGACGTGGCCGGCCACTCGGTGAAGCGGGAGGGGCAGTCCATCGCCCTCACCCCGCTGGAGTTCGACCTGCTGGTCGCTCTCGCCCGTAAGCCGTGGCAGGTCTTCACCCGTGAGGTGCTGCTCGAGCAGGTGTGGGGCTATCGCCACGCCGCGGACACCCGTCTGGTGAACGTCCATGTCCAGCGGCTCCGCTCCAAGGTGGAGAAGGACCCGGAGCGGCCCGAGATCGTCGTGACGGTCCGCGGTGTCGGTTACAAGGCCGGACCGAGCTGACATGACCCTGGGCAGCGCTGCTCCGCCACCCGGGGTGCCCGGGGCCCGTACGGAGCGGGCTGCCGGTCCGGCACGGAGTGCTTCTCGTTTCGGGCGGGCCTCGCTGGGCGGCCGGTTGTTCCGCGACCGGACGCCCGGCGGCCCCGTGCCGCGGCTGCTGATGCGGTGGATCCGCGGCCCGCTGCTGCCGGCCGTCCGCCTGTGGCGGCGCAATCTGCAGCTCCGCGTCGTGGCGGGCACGCTGCTGATGTCGATCGCGGTGGTTCTCCTGCTCGGATTCGTCGTGATCGGGCAGGTCCGCAACGGGCTGCTCGAGGCGAAGGGGAAGGCCGCCCAGACACAGGCGGCCGGCGGTTTCGCGGCCGCCCAGACCAACGCGAACGCGCCGCTCGTCCCGGGGGACCAGAGCGAGGAGGGCGCCGACGGGATGACCGCCAACACCTCCTGGCGCACCGAACTCGTCGACCAGCTCGCCAGCGGCGGCACGAACGCCTTCAACGTGGTGGCGCTCAGCCCCGACTCCGCCGGGCACGGCACCACCAGCCGGGCCCCGCGCGGGTCCGGCAGCGTGGAGGCGTCCAGCATCCCGCAGAAGCTGCGGGACGACGTGGGCAACGGCGCGGGTGCCTTCCAGACGTACTCGCTGATCCGGTACTCGTACGGGAAGGACCCGGAGCCCGGTCTCGTCGTGGGCAAGCGGCTCTACGACGTCGACCACAACCCGTACGAGCTGTACTACCTCTTCCCGCTCACGCAGGAGGAGAAGTCGCTGACCCTGGTCACGACGACGCTGGCCACGGCCGGTCTGTTCGTGGTCGTGCTCCTGGGGGCCATCGCCTGGTTCGTGGTGCGCCAGGTCGTCACGCCCGTACGGATGGCTGCCGGGATCGCCGAGAGGCTCTCCGCGGGCCGGCTCCAGGAGCGGATGAAGGTCACCGGTGAGGACGACATCGCGCGCCTCGGCGAGGCCTTCAACAAGATGGCGCAGAACCTTCAGCTGAAGATCCAGCAGCTGGAGGAGCTCTCCCGCATGCAGCGGCGTTTCGTCTCGGACGTCAGCCATGAGCTGCGCACCCCGCTGACGACCGTGCGGATGGCCGCCGATGTCATCCATGAGGCGCGCGTCGACTTCGACCCGGTCACGGCTCGCTCCGCCGAGCTGCTGGGCGACCAGCTCGACCGCTTCGAGTCGCTCCTGTCCGACCTGCTGGAGATCAGCAGGTTCGACGCGGGGGCCGCTGCCCTGGAGGCGGAGCCGATAGACCTGCGCACGGTCGTGCGGCGGGTGATCGGTGGCGCCGAGCCGCTGGCGGAGCGCAAGGGCACGCGGATCCGGGTGGTCGGTGACGAACAGCCCGTGGTCGCGGAGGCCGACGCCCGCCGTGTCGAGCGGGTCCTGCGCAATCTCGTCGTCAACGCCGTCGAGCACGGCGAGGGCAGGGACGTGATCGTGCGGATGGGTGTCGCGCAGGGTGCCGTGGCCGTCGCGGTCAGGGACTACGGCGTGGGGCTCAAGCCGGGCGAGGCGACCCGGGTCTTCAACCGCTTCTGGCGGGCGGATCCGGCGCGGGCCCGCACCACCGGCGGTACCGGGCTCGGGCTGTCGATCGCCGTCGAGGACGCGCGGCTGCACGGGGGCTGGCTGCAGGCATGGGGCGAGCCCGGTGGTGGTTCGCAGTTCCGGCTGACCCTGCCGCGTACGGCGGACGAGCCGCTGCGCGGTTCGCCGATACCGCTGGAGCCGGAGGACTCCCGGCGTAACCGGGAGGACCGTGAGCGTGCGGAGGCGGCGCCGGCGGTGAGCGATCACCGGCTGATGTCCGTACCGAGCCAGACCGGTTCCACGGTGCGTTCGCAGCAGGCCGGGCCGGCGCACGGGTCCGGGGCGTCGCGTACGACGGCGTCGGTCGATCCGGCGGCCCTGCCGGGCAGTGGAGCACGCGTGGTGTCGCGTCCGGCCGGGGAACGGCCGGGCGGGGGCGCCGACCCAGAGACGCTGGACCGGGAGCAGGAGGACACGACTCGTGGACACTGACCGCCGTCGGGGCGGCCGCGCGGTGCGGTTGTCGGTGCTGCTCGGGTGCGGCGTCATGGTGCTCGCCGGGTGCGGAGCGATGCCGGTCACCGGGGACGTGAAGGCGGTCGACGCCTCGCAGCCGGGCGACTCCCAGGTCCAGGTGTACGCCGTCCCTCCGAGGGAGGGGGCCACGCCCATGGAGGTCGTGGACGGCTTCCTGGAGTCGATGACCAGTGACGACCCCGACTTCCGGACGACCCGCCAGTACCTGACGGCGGAGGCCGGCGAGAGCTGGCAGCCGGGCGAGGGCATCACGGTGCTCGCCAAGGCGCCGAGCCGCAACGGGCCCACGATCCATGACAAGGAACGCCGGAACACCGAGACCACCTACGCGCTGACCGGCGAACAGGTGGCGGCGGTCGACGCGCAGAGTTCGTACCGGCCGCTCGCCCCCTCGGAGTACGACCAGATGCTGCACCTGGTCCGGCAGAAGGGCGCGGACGGCAAGCAGGAGTGGCGCATCGACATCGTCCCGGACGGCCTGGTGCTCGGGCAGTCCGACTTCAAGCGCCTCTACCGGTCCGTGAACAAGTACTACTTCGCCGCCGGGCTGACGGACGAGTCGGCGGCGCTGGTCGCCGATCCCGTCTACGTGCGCAACCGTACGGATCCGGTCACGCGGATGGACACGGCCACCCAGACGGTGCGGACGCTGCTGGAAGGCCCTTCGAACTGGCTGCGGCCTGTGGTCGATTCGCGCTTCCCCGAGGGGACGGCGCTGAAGAGCGGGGTGACCTCGCTGACGACGGACGACCAGAACGTCCTGAAGGTGCCGCTCAACAAGAAGGCCGACGGGGCCGGGCAGGGGGCCTGCCGGATGATGGCGGCCCAGGTGCTCTTCACGCTGCGGGATCTGACGTCCGCGCGGGTCGGGCAGGTGGAGCTGCAGGGTGACCGCGGCCCGCTGTGCTCGCTCAGCGCCGACGAGGCGACGGACTTCGCCTCGGACCATGGTTCCGGCGAACCCGACAGCCAGTACTTCGTGGACGACAAGGGGCATGTCCAGCGCATCCCCGGGAGCACCAAGGGCGGTGGGGATCCGGAGCCGGTGATCGGTCCGCTGGGCAGCGGGACGGTGGCCATGAGCGCCGTGGGTGTGGCCAGGGACGAGGAGCAGGCCGCCGCGGTCTCGGAGAATCAGCAGGATCTCTACGTGTCCTCCCTGACCGAGGAGAGCGAGCCGGCGGCCCCTGTGGTGTCCAGCACCGCGAAGAAGGCCGCGGACCGTCTGTCGGCGCCGAGCTGGGACGGCCGGGGCGATCTGTGGGTCGCCGACCGTGATCCGGCGGATCCCAGGCTGCTGCGTCTGGCCGGAGGTGCCGGAGAACCGCAGGAGGTCGCGGTGCCCGGCCTGAACGGCGGGCGGATCGAGGCGCTGCGGATGTCCTCCGACGGGGTGCGGATCGCCCTGCGGGTGTCGAAGGACGGGCACACGACGCTGCACATCGGCCGGGTCGAGCGGCACGGTTCGGGAGACGCCGAGCAGGTCTCGGTGGAGGACCTGCGCCAGGCCGCGCCCCAGCTGGCGGAGGTGACGGCGGTTTCCTGGTCCGGGCGCAGCCGTCTCGTGGTGGTCGGCAAGGAGGAGGGCGGCGTGCAGCAGGTGCGTTACGTCCAGGCCGACGGATCCACGTCGTCCTCGGGGGTCCTGCCGGGGGTGAACCAGGTGACGGCCGTGGCCGCTGCCGACGACGACCAGCTTCCGCTGATGGCGGACACCGAGAGCGACGGGATAGTGAAGCTGTCGCCCGGCGACAACTGGCAGACGGTTCTCAAGGAGGGCTCCTCGCTGGTCTATCCGGGCTGACCAGCCCGGCGGTGCGGGCGTGCCCCGGTTGTCCACAGGGGTTTTCCACAGGGGTGGCGAGGACCTGACGGCCCGGTCACAGTGGGACTGTGCGCGGCTGGTGGCAGGAGATCGCCGGACTGGTGCTGCCCGTGGCCTGTGCCGGCTGCGGCAGGCCGCGGACCGAGCTGTGCGAGGAGTGTGCCGCCGGGGCGGCGGCCGGGCCGCGCCGGGTGAGGCCCGCGCCCGAGCCCGCGGGGCTCCCGGTGGTCCACGCGGCGGCGCCGTACGAGAACGCCGTACGGGCGATGCTGCTGGCCCACAAGGAGCGAGGGGCACTCGGCCTCGCAGGAGTGCTCGGCGGGGCGCTGGCGGCCGCTGTACGGGCCGGAGCGGGGCATCCGGGCGAGCGGGGCCCCCTGCTGCTGGTCCCCGTGCCGTCCACGCGGCGGGCCACGGCCGTGCGCGGTCATGATCCGGTGCGCAGGATCGCGGCCGCCGCCGCGGCCGAGCTGCGGCGCGGCGGGACGTCGGCCCGGGCGCTCGCCGTGCTGCGGCAGCGGCGTGCGGTGGCCGACCAGGCGGGGCTGGGGGCCCGGGAGCGGCAGGCGAATCTGGCGGGTGCGCTCGTCGTCGCGGACGGCGGCCGGAGGCTGCTCGACGGAGGCCGGGTGGTGCTGGTGGACGACCTGCTGACGACGGGGGCGTCGCTGGCGGAGGCGGCCCGCGCGGTCCGTGAGGTCGCTGAGGTCGGTGCGGGCCGTGCGGCCCGTGCCACGAGTGACACCTCGGCCGGTACGGGGGGCGCGGACGATACGGGCGAGGGCGCGCCGGACGGGCTGCGCGCTGCGGTTGTCGCAGCTTCTCCGTCTGCCTTCGAAATAAACCGGAACTGACAGATAACTTGCATCGTTGCAGGTAGTGAGTGGGTAAAGGGCCCCGATCGGAGGTACGCGTGAGTAGCGGGTGCCGACACGGTGGTGGGCAGGCTATGTTCGGTTGTGAGGGACGGTGAATTCCGTACCTCCGTGAATGCGCCACCAGGTTTCGGGCAGGTAACTCACCGGTACGCCAGAAGCATGGAAATCGGTGGGGTGGAGTCCCTGCCGATGGGGGAGGAGGAGGTGACAGCCACCGAGTCCGCGGCTCCGGCGATCACCGGAGCCTGGTGCAAAAGGGAGATGCTCCGCCGCCGAAGCGGAGCGATCCGGGAACGGAGTTCTGCGTGGACATCGTCGTCAAGGGCCGCAAGACCGAGGTACCCGAGCGGTTCCGCAAGCACGTGGCCGAGAAGCTGAAGCTGGACAAGATCCAGAAGTTCGACGGCAAGGTGATCAGCCTCGACGTCGAGGTGTCCAAGGAGCCCAATCCCCGTCAGGCCGACCGTGCGGCAAGGGTGGAGATCACGCTCCGCTCGCGTGGGCCGGTCATCCGGGCGGAAGCGGCAGCAGGCGACCCGTACGCAGCGCTTGACCTGGCCACGGACAAGCTGGACACACAGCTGCGCAAGGAGCACGACAAGCGCTACAGCAGGCGGGGCAACGGCCGGCTGTCCGCAGCCACGGTGGGCGAGGTCGTGCCGGACGCCGCCTCGTTCAACGGGGACGGTGAACTGATCCCCACCGAGCCGGAGCCGTCCGTGCCCACCACCAGGATCGGTTCGCTCGAGGTACAGGGCGAAGGACCGCTCGTGGTGCGCGAGAAGACGCACGTCGCTGCGCCGATGACACTCGACCAGGCGCTCTACGAGATGGAGCTGGTCGGGCACGACTTCTACCTGTTCGTCGACTCCGAGACCAAGGAGCCCAGCGTCGTCTATCGGCGGCATGCCTATGACTACGGTGTCATTCACCTGAGGACCGACCCGCTGGCCTCCGACGAGGCGGGCGGCGCGGGCGGTGCGCTCGGCGGCTGACACCATCGCTCACAGCCGATACGCGGTGCCCCTGGAAGCGTCAGCGCGCTCCCAGGGGCACCGCGTGCGACCGCGGGGGCACCGCTTCGGCGGCCAGGCATGAAATCATGGCGCCCCAGGCCAATCAGTGCTCTGTGCACTGCCGTTGGCGGACAGCCTGTGACCTCAGGCAGTGGCCTTCAGGGGGAGGAACGATGGCGGACACCTTCGGGCCCGTACGCGGGACGAACGATGCCGACAGCGCTGCCGGTGCGGATTCCGTTGCGGATGACGGCAGTTCCCGCAAGGAACCGATCAGGGTTCTCGTGGTGGACGACCACGCGCTCTTCCGCCGGGGCCTGGAGATCGTCCTCGCGCAGGAGGAGGACATCCAGGTCGTCGGAGAGGCGGGGGACGGGGCGGAGGCGGTCGACAAGGCGGCGGATCTGCTGCCCGACATCGTGCTGATGGATGTGAGGATGCCCAAGCGCGGTGGCATCGAAGCCTGCACCTCCATCAAGGAGGTGGCCCCCAGCGCGAAGATCATCATGCTGACGATCAGCGACGAGGAGGCCGACCTCTACGAGGCGATCAAGGCGGGCGCCACCGGCTATCTGCTCAAGGAGATCTCGACCGACGAGGTGGCCACGGCCATTCGCGCGGTGGCGGACGGCCAGTCCCAGATCAGCCCGTCGATGGCGTCGAAACTGCTCACCGAGTTCAAGTCGATGATCCAGCGCACCGACGAGCGCCGGCTCGTTCCCGCGCCGCGGCTGACCGAGCGTGAGCTGGAAGTGCTCAAACTCGTCGCCACGGGCATGAACAACCGCGATATCGCCAAGGAATTGTTCATTTCCGAGAACACGGTCAAGAACCACGTCCGCAATATTCTGGAGAAGCTCCAGCTGCACTCCCGGATGGAAGCCGTGGTCTATGCCATGCGGGAGAAGATCCTCGAGATCAGGTAGCGGACGGGCGCACGGCGTCCGGTGCCTGCCGAAGGGCCCGGGCGGTCTCCGCCATGAGCGGCTCGCGCAGCTCCGGTGCGTCGACACGCTCCAGCCGTACGTCCGTGCAGCCGACCCAGGACGCCGCCTCCACGAGGGCCTCCGCCATGGGCGCCACGGACTTCGCGCCGTCCAGGGACACCTGGCGGGCGACCAGCGTGGTCCCCTCCCTGGCCGGGTCGACCCGGCCCTGCAGTCTGCCGCCCGCCAGCAGCGGCATCGCGAAGTAGCCGTGGATCCGCTTGGCCCGGGGGACGTACGCCTCCAGGCGGTGGGTGAAGGTGAAGATCCGCTCCGTGCGCGCCCGCTCCCAGATCAGTGAGTCGAACGGCGACAGCAACGTCGTACGGTGCCGTCCGCGCGGCTCCGAGGCGAGGGCGTCGGGGTGGGCCCAGGCGGGCTTGGCCCAGCCCCGCACCGACACCGGGACCAGCCCGGAGTCCGCCACGACGGAGTCGAACTGCTCGGCCTTGATCCGGTGGTAGTCGGCGATGTCCGTCCGGGTGCCCACGCCCAGCGACTGCCCCGCCAGGGCCACCAGCCTGCGCAGGCACTCCTTGTCGTCCAGGTCGTCGTGGAGCACGGCGGCCGGGATCGCCCGCTCGGCCAGGTCGTAGACCCGCTTCCAGCCGCGCCGCTCGGTGCACACCACCTCGCCGTACATCAGGGCCCGCTCGACGGCGACCTTGGACGCCGACCAGTCCCACCACTCCCCGCCGTTCTTCGCGCCGCCGAGCTCCGTCGCCGTGAGCGGGCCCTCGGCGCGCAGCTGGTCGATCACCTTCGCGTACGCCCCGTCGGGCAGGTCGTGGTTCCAGTGCGGCCTGGCGCGGTAGGCGCGGCGGCGGAACGCGAAGTGCGGCCACTCCTCGACCGGCAGGATGCAGGCGGCGTGCGACCAGTACTCGAAGGAGCGGCCGCCCGACCAGTAGGCCTCGTCGACCGCGCGCCGGCCCAGCGCGCCGAGACGCGCGTACGGCACGAGCTCGTGGGACCTGGCCAGGACCGAGATGGTGTCGAGCTGGACGGCTCCGAGACGGCGCAGCACTCCGGGGACCCCGCCCCGGCGGTCCGGGGCGCCCAGGAGGCCCTGGGCGCGCAGCGCGATACGGCGCGCCTGGTCGGCGGAGAGTTCCAGCACGGGCGGAGGCACAGACGTCATGCGTCGAACCCTAGAGCGCGCCACTGACATCGGGGGCCGGCCGGTGGGGATGGGTGCCGGGCAGCCCCAGATCGGCCGGGAGGAGGGCGCCGACCCAGGTGTCCCGCCGTATGCCCTTGTTGAACAGGGCCGACCGCTGCTCACCCTCCATGCGGAACCCCGCACGCAGGGCGACCGCACGGGACGGGGTGTTGCCGACCTCGGCACGCCACTCGAGGCGGTCCGCGGCGAGGGCGGTGAACGCCCAGCGGGCCGCCGCGAGCACCGCTTCCGTGGTGTAACCGGCGCCGCGGTGCTCCTTCCCCGTCCAGAAGCCCACCTCGTACGTGCCGGGCAGGCTGTGGCGGTTGACGCCGAGCGCGCCGACGAGCGGCCCGCCGTCCCTCAGGAGGACGGCGAAGTTGTACATCGTGCCGTCCTGCCAGCCCGCGGGGGAGAGCTTCCGGGTGAAGAGTTCCGCGTCGGCGCGGGTGTACGGCGAGGGGACCACCGTCCAGCGCTGGATGCCGGGGTCCTGGCACGCGAGGTGGACCGCGTCCGCGTCCTCGGGCGCGAAGGGGCGCATGAGCAGGCGTTCAGTGGTGAGTGAGGTGGGTTCCATGGATGGATTCTGGTGACGGGGAGCGCGGGAAGCGAGCACTTTTCGGTGCTTCCCGGCACCTTCCGTCCCCTCCGGCCGTTGTCCTGGAAGGGCGCGGCGGGGAGAACGCCGTGGCAGCCCTCCCGGCGCGGCGGGGTCCTCGCTTACGATGGCCGTTGCGGTGGGGCCCACCTGCCGTGCCCGCGCCAGAGTCCATCACACGACCCAGTGCCAGGCCCGACCGGCAAGGAGACCAGCCTCAGTGTCCGTCTTCAACAAGCTCATGCGTGCAGGCGAAGGCAAGATCCTGCGCAAACTGCACCGCATCGCGGACCAGGTCAGCTCCATCGAAGAGGACTTCGTCAACCTCTCCGACGCCGAGCTGCGGGCGCTCACCGACGAGTACAAGGAACGGTACGCGGACGGCGAGAGCCTGGACGACCTGCTTCCCGAAGCATTCGCGACCGTCCGTGAGGCCGCGAAGCGCGTCCTCGGACAGCGCCATTACGACGTCCAGATGATGGGCGGTGCCGCCCTGCACCTCGGCTACGTGGCCGAGATGAAGACCGGTGAGGGCAAGACCCTCGTCGGTACCCTGCCCGCGTATCTCAACGCGCTCTCCGGCAAGGGTGTGCACCTGATCACGGTCAACGACTACCTGGCCGAGCGCGACTCCGAGATGATGGGCCGGGTGCACAAGTTCCTCGGCCTCGAGGTCGGCTGCATCATCGCCAACATGACTCCGGCCCAGCGCCGTGAGCAGTACGCCTGCGACATCACGTACGGCACGAACAACGAGTTCGGCTTCGACTACCTCCGCGACAACATGGCGTGGTCCAAGGACGAGCTCGTCCAGCGCGGCCACAACTTCGCCATCGTCGACGAGGTCGACTCGATCCTGGTCGACGAGGCCCGCACGCCGCTGATCATCTCCGGCCCGGCCGACCAGGCCACCAAGTGGTACGGCGACTTCGCCAAGCTGGTCACGCGTCTCACCAGGGGTGAGGCGGGCAACCCGCTGAAGGGCATCGAGGAGACCGGCGACTACGAGGTCGACGAGAAGAAGCGGACCGTGGCCATCCACGAGCCCGGTGTCTCCAAGGTCGAGGACTGGCTCGGGATCGACAACCTCTACGAGTCGGTGAACACCCCGCTCGTGGGTTACCTGAACAACGCGATCAAGGCCAAGGAGCTCTTCAAGAACGACAAGGACTACGTCGTCATCGACGGCGAAGTCATGATCGTCGACGAGCACACCGGCCGTATCCTCGCCGGCCGCCGCTACAACGAGGGCATGCACCAGGCCATCGAGGCGAAGGAAGGGGTGGACATCAAGGACGAGAACCAGACGCTCGCCACGATCACCCTGCAGAACTTCTTCCGCCTGTACGGCAAGCTCTCCGGCATGACCGGTACGGCGATGACCGAGGCCGCCGAGTTCCACCAGATCTACAAGCTCGGCGTCGTGCCGATCCCGACGAACCGGCCCATGGTCCGTGCCGACCAGTCGGACCTGATCTACCGCACCGAGGTCGCGAAGTTCGCCGCGGTCGTCGACGACATCGCGGAGAAGCACGAGAAGGGGCAGCCGATCCTGGTCGGCACGACCTCCGTCGAGAAGTCCGAGTACCTCTCGCAGCAGCTCTCCAAGCGCGGTGTGCAGCACGAGGTCCTCAACGCCAAGCAGCACGACCGGGAAGCGCCGATCATCGCCCAGGCCGGCCGCAAGGGTGCCGTCACGGTCGCGACGAACATGGCGGGCCGCGGTACGGACATCAAGCTGGGCGGCAACCCCGACGACCTGGCCGAGGCGGATCTGCGGCAGCGCGGACTCGACCCGGTCGAGCACGTCGAGCAGTGGGCGGCCGCGCTGCCCGCGGCGCTGGAGAAGGCCGAGCAGGCCGTCAAGGCCGAGCACGACGAGGTCAAGGAGCTCGGCGGGCTGTACGTGCTGGGCACCGAGCGGCACGAGTCGCGGCGCATCGACAACCAGCTGCGCGGTCGTTCCGGCCGTCAGGGCGACCCGGGCGAGTCCCGGTTCTACCTGTCGCTGGGCGACGACCTGATGCGGCTGTTCAAGGCGCAGATGGTCGAGCGCGTCATGTCGATGGCGAACGTGCCCGACGACGTCCCCATCGAGAACAAGATGGTGACCCGGGCGATCGCCTCCGCGCAGTCGCAGGTCGAGCAGCAGAACTTCGAGACGCGTAAGAACGTCCTGAAGTACGACGAGGTGCTCAACCGGCAGCGCGAGGTCATCTACGGCGAGCGCCGTCGCGTCCTGGAGGGCGAGGATCTGCAGGACCAGATCCGTCACTTCATGGACGACACGATCGACGACTACATCCGGCAGGAGACCGCCGAGGGCTTCGCCGAGGAGTGGGACCTCGACCGTCTGTGGGGCGCCTTCAAGCAGCTCTACCCGGTGAAGGTCACGGTCGAGGAGCTCGAGGAGGCCGCGGGCGACCTGGCCGGCGTGACCGCCGACTTCATCGCCGAGTCGGTCAAGGACGACATCCACGAGCAGTACGCGGAGCGTGAGAAGACGCTCGGCTCGGACATCATGCGTGAGCTGGAGCGGCGCGTGGTCCTGTCGGTCCTGGACCGCAAGTGGCGTGAGCACCTCTACGAGATGGACTATCTCCAGGAGGGCATCGGGCTGCGGGCCATGGCGCAGAAGGACCCGCTGGTCGAGTACCAGCGCGAGGGCTTCGACATGTTCAACGCCATGATGGAAGGCATCAAGGAGGAGTCCGTCGGCTACCTGTTCAACCTGGAGGTCCAGGTCGAGCAGCAGGTCGAGGAGGTCCCGGTGCAGGACGACGCGGAGCGGACCTCGCTGGAGAAGCAGGACGCGCCGGTGGCGGCGGGTACCGGGCGGCCGGAGATCCGGGCCAAGGGCCTGGACGCCCCGCAGCGTCCGGACCGGCTGCACTTCTCCGCCCCCACGGTGGACGGGGAGGGCGGCGTCGTCGAGGGCGACTTCTCCAACGGCGACGGTGCGCGGGCCGAGGGCGACGGCATGACGCGTGCGGAGCGCCGCAAGGCGCAGAAGAGCGCGAGTGGGCGGCGCCGCAAGAAGTAGCGGTCCTGCCCGGCCACCTGGCCCGGATGCCCCTTGGGGTGTCCGGGCCAGGTGCGTTTGGTGGGCTTCTGCGGGGTTTCCGGGGTTGAAGTGGCCCCGTGTTCCTCCTGGCCTCCTCCCGGGCCGGAGGGGGGCTCCTGGGGCCCTCTGGGGGTGCTCCCGGAGGGAGTCCGGGGGCACCCCAACGGGCTTGATTCGGTCGCGCTTGGTGTCGGGTGCGGGTGAGGCCTCGGGCGGGTGGGTGCGCTCGGCCCCGGGTTACCTCACAGCCGGGAGGCGTTCGCCGCCCAGGTCGATGGCTGCGCAGCGCCAGCGGAGGTCGGGGCCCTGTTCCAGGCGGAAGGCCATGGCGCGGACCTGCTCGCCCGTCGCGATGCTGGCGAAGGCCTCGACCACGCCGTCGGCGGGCCGGGTGCCGTGGCAGGCGCGGACGACCGGGCGCCTGCAGCCCGCGCCGAGCGGGGCGTCCGGGGCGAGTTCGGCGAGCTGGTCGTAGGCCTCGCCGATCGTGTGGCCGAGCATCCAGTGCACCGGCCGCTGGCCGCTGAGCACGGCGAGCAGCCGTTCCGCGAACCACTGGTGCGGGCGCAGCGGCCGCCGGGGCCGTTGCGCCGGTACCGTGCCCGGCCTGCTGCTGTCGCGTCGTCCGGCCGGCCTCGTCCTGTCCTTGCTCATGCTCGTAGCCCCCGTGGCTGCTGTCCGGAGCCCGGTGGGTACCGGGCGGTAACTTTGCTGGGGATCTTCTACGGGCCCGGGCGTCGGCCCCGCAACCGGCGACGTGGGCCGACCGGGCATCCGGGGAGATCACCTATCCGGGTGACCGGCCCGGCGCCGCAAGGCAACAGCGGGGGTGACGGCCGTCGCGCGGTGGACGCGGGCGGGCGGATGGGCAACCCCGAAGGGGGACGTCGCACGTATCCTGAGGGCGTCATCGACTACGAAAGCGGTCAGCCATGCGTGTGTACGTCCCCCTGACCCTCTCCGGTCTCGCCGCCGCGCAGAAGGCGGGCGAGGTCGGTCCGGGGCCGCTGACCGCCTATGCCGTGACGCCCGGTCTGCGCGAGTGGTACGTCTCCGACGACATCGAGGAGCTGGAGTACGCGGCGCTCAACCGGGCCGCCTCCGCATCGCTGAGGCTGATCGCGGCCCGGCCGGAGGAGACCCGGCGCCGGGTCGTCGTCGCCCTGGACGTGCCGGACGGGGCGGCGGTCGCCGATCCCGACCACGTCCTGGACGCGTCCTCGCTCGGTGAGGTGCGCATCGCCGACGCGGTGGCGCTGTCGAAGGCCGCCGCCGTGCACGTGGACGCCGACGACGCCGAGAAAGACGTCGCCGCGGCGGCTGCCGCGCTGGGTGCCGCCGACCTCGGCGACGACGACGCGCAGTTCACCGTGGACGGCGCGGAGGACCACGAGCTGCTGTGGTTCGGGATCCAGGAGATCCCCGGCCTGATCGCCTGACCGCCTGACCCTGACCACGGGACGGACGGACCGGCCGCCCGGGCGGCCGGCTCCCCGTGCCCGGGTGACTGTCGTACCGGGCGAGTATTTTCTACCCATGGCGACATCGGGGAAGCACCGCACACATCTGGTCTGGGACTGGAACGGCACACTGCTCGACGACATCCACGCGGTCCTCGGGGCGACGAACGCCGCCTTCGCCGAGGTCGACCTGGAGCCGCTCACGCTGGACCAGTACCGCGAGATGTACTGCGTGCCGATACCCAAGTTCTACGAGCGGCTCATGGGCAGGCTCCCCACCCCCGCCGAGTGGGAGCGGATGGACGACCTCTTCCACCGCCACTACACCGAGCAGCGGACGGCCTGCGGGCTGACCGAGGGCGTCGAGGAGCTGCTGACCCGCTGGAAGCTCGGCGGCCGCAGCCAGTCGCTGCTCAGCATGTACGGCCATGAGCACCTGGTCCCGGTGGTCCGGGGATACGGCATCGAGCGCCACTTCGTCCGCGTCGACGGCCGTACGGGCCCCTCCGGCGGCAGCAAGGCCCAGCACATGGAGCGCCACTTCGAGGTGCTCGGGGAGATAGCCCCGGAGTCCGCGGTGGTCATCGGTGACGCGGTGGACGACGCCGTGGCCGCCGCGCACGTCGGTGCGCGCGCCGTGCTCTACACCGGTGGTTCGCACAGCCGCAGCAGCCTGGAGGCGGCGGGTGTTCCCGTGGTGGACACCCTCGCCGAGGCCGTCGCGCTGGCCGAGCTGATGGCGGACTGAGGCGAGCTGATGGCGGACTGAGTGCATCTGCCCGTCTGTGCGCCCTTACGTGCAGGAACGGTCCCGTGCGATGTCCAGAGTGTCAAAGTTCGGGGTCTTCTTTTGTACATATGCGGCTCATGACGGTTGTGGGTGCGGGAGGGATAGCCTGGTGCGGTGATCAGCGCGATACGCCTCGGGGGCAGCGAAGCCCCCGGCCTGCGCCCGGAGTGCCACAGCACCCGGGCGATGCGCGATCTCCGCGTCCCGGGCCGTCTGCCGAAAATGGCCGATATGGACCCGGGAATCTCCCCCGGCGGCATAGCGTCGAACCAGACCGGAAACCCCGCGTCGTGGCGGTACGTCGCCTTCTTCACCTACGTCACGCAACGGCGCGCGACAGGAGCCAGAGGACATGCAGACCAAGCTGGACGAAGCCAAGGCCGAGCTGCTCGCACGGGCGGCCCGGGTAGCTGACAACAGTCCGGGCGGTGGTGTCGGTGGCCCGGGAGGTGGCCTCCGGGTGCACCTCGCCGGAGAGGCCGGCAGCGGCGCGGAGGAAGGCACCGAGGCCGCCCGGGACCAGGGGGCGGGCGCGAACACGCTGCTCGCCTATCTCCAGCGCTACTACCTGCACACCGCTCCGGAGGACATCAGCGACCGCGACCCGGTCGACATCTTCGGGGCTGCTTCCTCCCACTACCGTCTCGCCGAGAACCGCCCGCAGGGCACCGCGAACGTCCGGGTGCACACCCCGACCGTCGAGGAGAACGGCTGGACCAACAGCCACTCCGTCGTCGAGGTCGTCACCGACGACATGCCCTTCCTGGTCGATTCGGTCACCAACGAGCTGTCCCGGCAGGGCCGCGGCATCCACCTCGTGATCCACCCGCAGGTCATCGTCCGCCGCGATGTGGCCGGCAAGCTGATCGAGGTGTTCGCCGACCCGGCCAGGAGCAACGGATCGAAGCGTTCCGGCGGCCGCAAGGAAGCCGGCGCCGAGCTGCCGCACGACGCCGTCGTCGAGTCCTGGATCCACGTCGAGATCGACCGGGAGACGGACCGCGCGGACCTGAAGCAGATCACCGCCGATCTGCTGCGTGTTCTGTCCGACGTACGGGAGACCGTCGAGGACTGGGAGAAGATGCGCGACGCCGCCCTGCGGATCGCCGACGACCTCCCGGCGGAGCCGCTCGACGAGCTGGGCGACGAGGAGGTCGAGGAGGCCCGTGAGCTGCTGCGCTGGCTCGCCGCCGACCACTTCACCTTCCTCGGGTACCGGGAGTACGAGCTCCGTGACTCCGACGCGCTGACGGCCGTCCCCGGCACCGGTCTGGGCATCCTGCGCTCCGACCCGAAGCACACCGAGGACGAGGCGCACCCCGTGAGCCCGTCCTTCGACCGGCTGCCCGCGGACGCCCGCGCCAAGGCCAGGGAGCACAAGCTCCTCGTCCTGACGAAGGCGAACAGCAGGGCGACCGTGCACCGCCCCAGCTACCTGGACTACGTCGGGGTGAAGAAGTTCGACGCCGAGGGCAACGTCATCGGCGAGCGGCGCTTCCTCGGCCTGTTCTCCTCCGCCGCGTACACCGAGTCCGTGCGCCGGGTGCCCGTCGTGCGCCGCAAGGTCGCCGAGGTGCTGGAGGGCGCGGGCTTCACGCCCAACAGCCACGACGGCCGCGACCTGCTCCAGATCCTGGAGACGTACCCGCGCGACGAGCTCTTCCAGACGCCCGTCGACCAGCTGCGTTCGATCGTCACGTCCGTGCTGTACCTCCAGGAGCGCCGCCGGCTGCGGCTCTACCTGCGTCAGGACGAGTACGGGCGCTACTACTCCGCCCTCGTCTACCTGCCGCGCGACCGCTACACCACCGGTGTGCGGCTCCGCCTGATCGACATCCTCAAGGAGGAACTGGGCGGCACCAGCGTCGACTTCACGGCCTGGAACACCGAGTCGATCCTCTCCCGGCTGCACTTCGTCGTCCGGGTCCCGCCGGGCACCGAGCTCCCGCACCTCACCGACGCGGACGCCGACCGCATCGAGGCGCGTCTCGTCGAGGCCGCCCGCTCCTGGGCCGACGGCTTCCAGGAGGCGCTGGGCGCCGAGTGCGGTGAGGAGCGCGCCGCCGAACTGCTGCGCCGTTACGCGCACTCCTTCCCCGAGGGCTACAAGGCCGACCACTCGCCGCGCGCCGCCGTGGCCGACCTGGTCCACCTCGAAGAGCTCAAGAGCGAGCGCGAGGACTTCGCGCTCAGCCTGTACGAGCCGGTCGGCGCCGGCCCCGCGGAGCGCCGGTTCAAGATCTACCGGACCGGTGAGCAGGTCTCGCTCTCCGCCGTCCTGCCCGCGCTCCAGCAGCTCGGGGTGGAGGTCGTCGACGAGCGTCCGTACGAGCTGCGCTGCGCCGACGGCACGCACGCCTGGATCTACGACTTCGGGCTGCGCCTGCCGAAGAAGGCCACGGGCAACGGCGACTACCTCGCCGACGACGCCCGGGACCGCTTCCAGGAGGCGTTCGCCGCCATCTGGACCGGCGAGGCGGAGAACGACGGCTTCAACTCCCTGGTGCTGGGCGCCGGTCTCGACTGGCGTCAGGCCATGGTGCTGCGCGCCTACGCGAAGTACCTGCGCCAGGCGGGTTCGACGTTCAGCCAGGACTACATGGAGGACACCCTCCGCAACAACGTCCACACCACCCGGCTCCTGGTCTCCCTCTTCGAGGCCCGGATGTCCCCGGTCCGCCAGAAGGCCGGCACGGAGCTGACGGACGGGCTGCTGGAGGAGCTGGACGGAGCCCTGGACCAGGTCGCCTCGCTGGACGAGGACCGGATCCTGAGGTCCTTCCTCACGGTCATCAAGGCCACGCTGCGGACCAACTACTTCCAGCTGGCCGACGACCACGAGCCGCACGGCTACGTGTCGATGAAGTTCGACCCGCAGGCCATCCCCGACCTCCCGGCGCCCCGCCCGGCGTACGAGATCTGGGTCTACTCGCCGCGCGTCGAGGGCGTCCACCTGCGCTTCGGCAAGGTCGCCCGCGGCGGTCTGCGCTGGTCGGACCGGCGGGAGGACTTCCGTACGGAGATCCTCGGCCTGGTCAAGGCGCAGATGGTCAAGAACACCGTCATCGTGCCGGTGGGCGCCAAGGGCGGCTTCGTCGCCAAGCAGCTCCCGGACCCGGCCGTCGACCGTGACGCCTGGCTCGCCGAGGGCATCGCCTGCTACAAGATCTTCATCTCGGCGCTGCTCGACATCACCGACAACATGGTGACGGGCGAGGTCGTGCACCCCGCGGAGGTCGTCCGCCACGACGAGGACGACACCTACCTCGTCGTCGCCGCCGACAAGGGCACCGCGAGCTTCTCGGACATCGCCAACGACGTGGCCGTCTCGTACGGCTTCTGGCTCGGCGACGCCTTCGCGTCCGGCGGCTCGGCGGGCTACGACCACAAGGGCATGGGCATCACCGCCCGCGGTGCCTGGGAGTCCGTGAAGCGGCACTTCCGCGAGCTGGGCCACGACACCCAGACCGAGGACTTCACCGTCGTCGGCGTCGGCGACATGTCCGGTGACGTCTTCGGCAACGGCATGCTGCTCTCCGAGCACATCCGGCTGGTCGCGGCCTTCGACCACCGGCACATCTTCATCGACCCGGACCCGGACGCGGCGACCTCGTACGCCGAGCGGCGCCGGCTGTTCGACCTGCCGCGCAGCTCCTGGGCGGACTACGACAAGGACCTGCTGTCGGCGGGCGGCGGCATCCACCCGCGTTCCGCCAAGTCGATCCCGGTCAACGCGCACATGCGCGCGGCGCTCGGCATCGACTCCAAGGTCACGAAGATGACCCCCGCCGATCTGATGCAGACCATCCTCAAGGCGCCGGTCGACCTCGTGTGGAACGGCGGCATCGGTACGTACATCAAGTCGACGGCCGAATCGAACGCGGACGTCGGCGACAAGGGCAACGACGCGATCCGGGTCAACGGCGCGGACCTGCGGGCCCGTGTCGTCGGTGAGGGCGGCAACCTCGGTGCCACCCAGCTCGGCCGGATCGAGTTCGCCCGGGCCGGCGGCCGGATCAACACCGACGCGATCGACAACAGCGCCGGTGTGGACACCTCCGACCACGAGGTGAACATCAAGATCCTGCTGAACGGTCTCGTCCGGGACGGCGACATGACCGTGAAGCAGCGCAACAAGGTGCTCGCGGAGATGACCGACGAGGTCGGACAGCTCGTGCTGCGCAACAACTACGCGCAGAACGTCGCGCTCTCCAACGCCTGCGCCCAGGCGCCGTCACTCCTCCACGCCCACCAGCGCTTCATGCGCAGGCTCGGCCGCGAGGGGCACCTGGACCGTGCGCTGGAGTTCCTGCCGAACGACCGCCAGATCCGCGAGCTGCTGAACCACGGCAAGGGCCTCAGCCAGCCGGAGCTCGCCGTGCTGATCGCCTACACGAAGATCACGGCGGCCGAGGAGCTGATCTCCACCAGCCTTCCGGACGACGCGCACCTGCAGAATCTGGTGCACGCCTACTTCCCGAAGCAGCTGAGCGAGCGGTTCCCCGAGGCGGTCGGCGGGCATGCGCTGCGCCGCGAGATCATCACGACGGTGCTGGTCAACGACACGGTGAACACCGGTGGTTCGACGTTCCTGCACCGGCTGCGGGAGGAGACCGGGGCCTCGCTGGAGGAGATCGTGCGGGCCCAGTTCGCCGCCCGTGAGATCTTCGGCCTCTCCGGGGTGTGGGACGCCGTGGAGGCGCTCGACAACACGGTGGCCGCCGATGTCCAGACGCGGATCCGGCTGCACTCGCGCCGGCTCGTCGAGCGCGGCTCCCGCTGGCTGCTGGGCAACCGGCCGCAGCCGGTCGAGATCGCGGAGACCATCGAGTTCTTCCGGGACGGGGTCGAGCGGGTCTGGGGCGAGCTGCCCAAGCTCCTCAGGGGCGCCGACATCGAGTGGTACCAGTCGATCCTCGACGAGCTCACCTCGGTGGGTGGCCCCGAGGAGCTGGCGGGGCGGGTCGCGGGCTTCTCGTCGGCCTTCCCGGTGCTGGACATCGTGGCGATCGCGGACCGTACGGGCAAGGACCCGCTGGCCGTCGCCGAGGTGTACTACGACCTCGCCGACCGGCTGGGGATCACCCAGCTGATGGACCGGATCATCGAGCTGCCGCGGGGCGACCGCTGGCAGTCCATGGCCCGCGCCTCCATCCGTGAGGACCTGTACGCCGCGCACGCCGCGCTCACGTCGGACGTCCTGTCCGTCGGCAACGGCACGTCGTCGCCCGAGCAGCGGTTCAAGGCATGGGAGGAGAAGAACGCGGCGATCCTGGCGCGTTCGCGCTCCACCCTGGAGGAGATCCGGGGCTCGGAGTCCTTCGACCTGGCGAACCTGTCGGTGGCCATGCGGACGATGCGGACCCTGCTGCGTACGCACGCCTGACCCGGGGCGGCCGCACGGCCGTCACACAGCCGTCCGCCGGACGGGCCGCACTCGGCCCGTCCGGCGGACGGCGTCAGGACCTTGACGGCGCTACTTCTTGGCCTTCTTGGACTTCGCCGCGGGCCCGGTGAACTCCTCGTACGCGGCGACGACCTCCTTGGCCGGCCCGTCCATGCGCAGGGTGCCCGCCTCCAGCCAGATCGCCCGGTCGCAGGTGTCGGTGATCGACCTGTTGCTGTGGCTGACCAGGAACACCGTGCCGGCCTCCTCGCGCAGCTCCATGATCCGGTCCTTGCTGCGCCGCTGGAACTTGGCGTCGCCGGTGGACAGCGCCTCGTCGATCAGCAGGACGTCATGGCTCTTCGCGGCCGCGATGGAGAAGCGCAGCCTGGCGCCCATGCCCGAGGAGTACGTGCGCATGGGCAGGGTGATGAAGTCGCCCTTCTCGTTGATCCCGGAGAAGTCGACGATGTCCTGGTAGCGCTCGCGGATCTGCTCGCGCGTCATGCCCATGGCCAGACCGCCGAGCACGACGTTGCGCTCCCCGGTGAGGTCGCTCATCAGGGCGGCGTTCACGCCGAGCAGCGAGGGCTGGCCCTGGGTGTGGACCCGGCCCTTCGACGGTGGCAGCAGCCCCGCGATCGCCTTCAGGAGCGTCGACTTCCCGGATCCGTTGGAGCCGATCAGGCCGATGGCCTCGCCCTTGTACGCCGCGAAGCTGACGCCCTTCACCGCGTGCACCTGGCGCGCGCCCCGGGGCTGCCCCCGCGACACGATCCGGTTCAGGGCGGACGTGGCGCTGCCCCGTCCGGTGCGGGCGCCGTTCACCGTATAGGTGATGTGGACGTCGTCGACGACGACGGTGGGGACGCGTGTGTCGGTGATGTCAGCCACGTCCGTACCTCTCTTCGGCCTTCCAGAAGAAGACGAATCCGCCGATGCCGCAGACGAGCGCCCAGCCCGTCGCGACGGCCCACACGTGCGGGGGCAGCTGTGCGCCGGTGAAGCTGTCGATCAGGGCGAAGCGCATCAGGTCGATGTAGACGGCCGCCGGGTTGCACTCCAGGGCCAGCAGGACGAGCCGCGGGACCCGGTCGCCGCTGAGCAGGTGGTCGAGGCTCCACATGACGCCCGACGCGTACATCCAGGTGCGCAGGATGAAGGGGGTCAGCTGCGCGATGTCGGGGGTCTTGGCGGCCAGCCGGGCCATGACCATCGAGATGCCCGTGTTGAACAGGGCCTGCAGGGTCAGGGCCGGGATCGCGAGCAGCCAGGACGGACTCGGGTACTGGCCGAAGGCCAGGAGGATCATGAACAGCGCGGCCAGCGAGAACAGCAGCTGCTGGAGCTGCTGGATGGCCAGGGCGATCGGCAGGGAGGCGCGCGGGAAGTGGAGCGCCCGGACGAGCCCGGTGTTGCCGCTGATGGCCCGGGTGCCGGCGGTGATCGAGCTTGCGGTGAAGGTCCAGATGAAGACGCCGGTGACGAGGAAGGGCACGAAGTCGGGGACCCCGCGCTTGGTGTCCATCAGGATGCCGAAGATGAAGTAGTAGACCGTCGCGTTGAGCAGCGGGGTCATGATCTGCCAGATCTGGCCGAGCTTCGCCTGGCTGTACTGCGCGGTCAGCTTGGCCGTGGCGAAGGCGGTGATGAAGTGCCTGCGCCCCCAGAGCTGCCGGACGTACGCACCGAGCGTCGGCCGGGCCCCGCTGACGGTCAGCCCGTGCCGGGCCGCGAGCGCGGCCAGCTCGCCGGGTTCGTACACGGGCAGGAGGTCGGGGGAGGCGGTGTCCACCGGGGCCGGCGGGGCTGCTGTCTGGCTCACCACGGTCGCTTTCGACAGGAGGCGGGGGGATCGGGGCGGACGGATCCGGCCCGATGGGACGGCACCGTATCGTCGCAACGCTGACAGTAGGACGTTTGTACGTCGCAACGCAACCGTTTCGTCGTTACGGTCTATCATTCGGGCCATGACCACCGAACGGCGAACCGGGCGCCGCACCCCGGCAGGTGCCGCGGTGCTGCGGGAGGACGTGACCGACGCGATCCGCGGCGCCGTCTTCGAGGAACTGGCCGCCGTCGGATTCGCGCGGATGTCGATCGAGGGCATCGCGCGGCGCGCGGGCGTGGGCAAGACGGCCGTCTACCGCCGCTGGAAGTCCAAGCTCCACCTCGTCCTGGACCTGGTCGCCGCCGTCGCCGCGCAGGGCATGCCGGCGCCCGCGACGGGTTCGCTGTACGGGGATGTGCGCGCCGTGCTGGAACTGGCCGCGTACGCCCTGCGTCACCCCGTGGCCTCGCAGGTGATCCCCGACCTGCTGGTCGAGGCGGCCCGTAACCCGGAGATCTCCGAGGCCATCAAGGCGGCCCTGCTGGACCAGCAGCAGGGGGTGGCCGCCGTCGTCGTACGGGCGGCGGTCGCGCGCGGCGAACTGCCCGAGGGCAGCGACCCCGACCGGGCGCTGGACCTCATCGTGGGGCCGCTGTACTGGCGGCTGGTCGTGGTCCGCGGCGATCTGCCCAAGGGGTATCTGGACGACCTCGCGGCCTCGGCGGTGCGGGCCCTCAAGGCCTGACGGGACCCGGGGAGCCTTCCTGCTCCAGCAGCCGGTCCACGACCCGGCGGGCCGCGTTGCCGTCGGCGGGCCCGCAGTGGTCCCGCCGGAAGCTCTCGTACGCCTCCGCGTGGAGGTCCGCCGACGCCGGTGTGGCCCGCAGGGCCTGGGCCACCTCCTGGGTGGTGACGAGCAGCGGCCCGGGGGCCCGGGTCTCGAAGTCCAGGCAGAAGCCGCGCACGGTGTCCCGGTAGTGCTCCAGGTCGTAGGTGTGGAAGAGCATCGGACGGCCGGTGTGCGCGAAGCCGAACGCGAGCCCCGAGTAGTCGGTGACCAGCACATCGGCGATCAGCAGCAGCTCCGTGGTGTCCGGGTGCGCGGACACGTCACGCAGGGCGGGGTGCGCCGGGACGCTGCCCGTCACCCGGGGGTGCCTGCGGACCAGCACGGTGGTCCGCCCGTCCAGCGACCGCGCCAGCGCGGGCAGGTCGAGCGCGGGGTCCCAGCGGTACAGCGGGGCGGAGCCCGCCGGGACGCCGGCCGGCGGGTGCGCGAGGTGGTCGCGGTAGGTCGGCGCGTACAGCACCACGCGGTGGCCGTCCGGGATGCCCAGCCGGCGGCGTACCCGCTCGGCCGTCTTGTCCCTGCCCGGTGCGTACAGCAGGTCGTCGGCCGGGCAGCCCGCCTCCAGCACCTCGCCGCGGTGGCCCAGGGCGCGCCGGAGGTGCGGGGTGGCGTAGGCGCTGGGGGAGACCAGGACCGACCACTGGGCGGAGCGGTGCTCCAGCGTGGCCAGGTACTGGTGGTCGGCGTACAGGGTGCCGGTGAGGTCCAGGCCGAACCGGCCGAGCGGCGGGCCGTGCCAGGTCTGGACGACCGTCTGGCCCGGGCGGCGCTCGAACCAGACGGGCAGCTGCCCGGCCGCGACGATCCGGCGGGCCCGGGCCAGCGCCTCGTACCAGGCGGTGCTGTACGCCACGACGGGGACGGCCGTGGCGGGTACGCGGGTCGCGGCGCCCGGGGTGCCGTCGGTGACCCAGAGGTGCTCGGCATCGGTGCTCCGGCGCACGAGCTCGGCGTGCACGGCGCGAAGGGAGCCCGCTGCGGTGCCTCCCGCGTCTCCGGCGTAGAGCACGGCGTCCCGGAGCGGCAGCCTCTTCTGCGCCGGGTGGTGCGCCGTCCTCAGCAGACGCTGGTGGTACGCGCTCCGCTCCGCGTCGTCGAGCGCGGGGGCGCAGTGCACGGTCAGCCGGTCGCCGTGACGGCGGTCGAGGCGGAAGCGGGTGCCGGGAGCGTGCACCGGCAGGAGAGCGGCGAGCGCCGCCCCCACGCGCACCGGCCGGTCGTCCAGGAACACCTCCCAGTCGCCTTCGCGGGGCGGCGGCGCGAGTACGGCGGTGAAGCGGCCCCCGTGCCCGTCCGGGGGCTCCTGGCCGGTGACAGGAACGGGCAGGGGCACGGCCACCGTCTCGCCCAGCGTGCTGTGCCGGAGTTCGAGCAGGGCCCCGGCCCCGGTGCCTCCGATACGCAGTCCGCCGTCCGGTGCGGTCTCCGCGCGGTCCACGCGCGGCTCGCCGGAGAGATCCACCACCAGGGCGCCGGCCGCGTCCGCGAAGGCGGGCGGCGGCAGCTCCGGGGCCGCGGCGAGCGGCACGCGGACGCCGTCCGTCAGGAGCGCGGCCCGCCACCGGCCGGCGGTGAGCGCCGCCAGCGGGATCCGCGCACCGAAGCCGTCCCCGCACCGCACCGGGTGGACCTGCTCCGCACCCCCCTCACGCGTCAGGACGAGGGCCGTCGGCCGGGTGTCCCCGTACAGCCGGCCGGTCAGCTCCAGGGTGTCCGGCCCCTGTTCGTGGCCGGTGGCCAGGGCGGGGAGACGGGACACGGCCAGTTCCAGCCGGCCGTCCCGGTAGCCGAGCACCGCGCGCAGCCCGTCGCCCAGGTCGTGGACCAGCGGCTGCGCGGCGGCTGCCTCCACGGCCCGCAGCGCGGCCCGCCGTACGACGCCGTGTCCCGCCACCACGACGCCCACCAGCCAGTGGCCGGGGCCCAGCCGCCCCGGGTCGAGGACCATCTCGAAGCCCGCGTGCCCGTAGTGGTGCAGCTCCTGGCCGGAGTCCGCGGTGGCCCGTTCCGTGCGGACCGTGCGCACCGGCACCGGCCTCGGCCGACCGCCCGACGCCTCCCGCACCAGGCCGGCCTTCAGCGACTGCCGGGCCGCCCGCGCCGGGAGGTTGCGGATGTACGCGTATCCGCGCAGCCGCAGCCTGCCGTCCTCGCCCCACCCGGCGTCCACCAGCCGTGCCACGGCGGGCAGATCGCCCTTGCCGAGGCGCGCCGAGGCGCTCCGGCCGGCCGTGACCGCGGGGCTGACGGCGCGGCGCCGCCCCGGCGGGCCCGCCACGGCGAACGTGCCCGTCCCGTTGGCCCGTTCGAAGTCCAGAACCGCCAGCAGGTCCTCGGTCCTGCGCTCCCGCACCAGCTGCCAGCGGATGCGCGCCTCGGCCGGCAGCCCGGCCAGGGCCGCGTCGCCCGCCCGGTCGAGGAAGGCGCCCGCGTCCGCCATGAAGGCGGAGCGGTAGGCGGGTCCGCCCATCGGCAGCCCCTCCAGGAAGTACACGAAGTCGTCCCGCAGGCACGAGATGTCGTAGCGCAGCCGGTGCTCCGCGCCCCGGTCCGCGAGGAACGCGCTCACCTGCTCGCAGGCCGCGATCCGGTCCCGTACACCCCGTACGTCCGTACGCCGCCGGGTGATCGAGCCCTCCCGCACCCGCCAGAGGTAGACGTGCTCGTGCAGCACGTCCACCGATCCGGCGAGGTAGTGCGCCGGGATCATCACCGGGGTGTCCTCGTAGAGCTTGCCCACCGGGAAGGTGAACGCGTGCCGGTCCCAGAAGGAGCGCCGGAACACCTTGTTCCAGGCGACGCGGTCGGCCAGCAGCCGGGGGTCGCGGGTGATGTGGGTGCGGGGGCGGTCGGCGGTCAGCCAGCGGTACTGCCAGGCCTGCTGCCTGCCCTGCTCGTTGAGCCGCCACACATTGCCGGTCACCAGGTCGGAGCCGGTCGACTCCAGGGAGGCCAGCATCCGTTCGTAGGCGCCGGGGACGACGATGTCGTCGCTGTCGGCGAACGCCAGGTAGGGAACACCGGGGGTGGTGCGGGCGACCCCCGTGTTGCGGGCGGCGCTCAGGCCCGCGTTGGGCTGGTGGACGCAGCGGAAGCGGTCGTCCCGGGCGGCGAAGTCCTCGGCGATCCTGCGGCTGCCGTCCGTCGATCCGTCGTCGACGAGCACCACCTCGATGTCCTTCAGGGACTGTTCCGCCAGCGAGGCCAGGCACTCCTCCAGGTAGTCCTCGACGTTGTGCACCGGGACGACGACGCTGAGGAGTGGCTTCATGTACGGCTCAACCCGGGGGAGCGCCCCGGGTCACGCCGCTGACCCGAACGGGTGAAGATCCGTAGGGCGGGCCGCGCGCTCCCCGTTACGCTCGGCTGCCATGCTCCTCACCGTCGTCGTGTCCGCCCACCGTGCTCAGGGGTATCTGAGGGCGGCACTGGAGTCCGTGACCGCACAGTCGCCGGCGGGGAGCGGGCCGCCGATCGGCCCGGAAGTGCTCGTCGTCGGCGCGCCCGACGGCGACCTGGGCCTCGCCATCGCCCGGGAGTCAGCCGAGCGCGACCCCCGGGTGCGCGTGCTGGTCACGGACGGCCCCTGGGACACCGGTGCGGCCCGCAACACCGGTGCGGCAGCGGCGCGCGGGGCGTACCTGCTCTTCCTCGACGGGGACGACCTGCTCCTCCCCGGGGCGCTCGCCGAGATCTCCGCGCGGCTGGCGGACGACCGGCCCGACGTGCTGCGCCTGGGCCACGACCGGGTCGACTGGTGGGGTGCGGAACGGCCGGGCGAGGACCTCCCGGCCGCCCGGAACCAGCTCTTCCGCCGCGCCTTCTGGGAGGCCCACCGGCTGCGCTTCACGGAGGGCCCGTACGGCGATGTGGTGCCCGTGCACCGTGCCGCCTTCCTCGCCTCCGACGCGGGCACCCTCGCCTCGCTCGACCGGATCTGCGTACGCCACCGGCTGCGCCGCACCGGCACGTCCGCCGTGCCGCCGGGCCGGGTGCACTTCGCCGTCATCGACGCCTACGAGCGGCTGGCCGCCGGGACCGGCGGAGACCACCGGGTCCCGGCCGCGCGCACCGCCCACCTGACGGCCGTCCTCGACGACCCGGAACGGATCGCCCCCGGCGACCGTGCCGCGTTCTTCCGGGCCGCCGGGCTCCCCGGCCGGTACGCCGCGCGCCGGGGCGGGGAAGCGGTGCGCGCCGGGCGCACCCGGGCGCGAGGCGTCGCGCGCGCGGGCAAGAAGGCGCTGCGCGCCCGCGCGATGAGTGCCGTCTACCGCGCCGATCTGCGCCGCCCCCTGGACCCCCGTCTCGCCGTCTACGGGGCCTACTGGAACAGGGGCTTCGCCTGCAATCCGGCCGCCGTCTACGCCAAGGCCCGCGAACTGGCCCCGCACATCCGGGGCGTCTGGGTCGTCTCCTCCCGCCACCGCGACCGGATGCCCCCGGGCGTGCCGTACGTCATCGAGGGATCCCGCGCCTACTGGCGGACCATGGCCACCGCGACGTACCTCGTCAACAACTCCAGCTTCCCCGGCGGCTTCACCAAACGGCCCGGCCAGATCTACCTCCAGACCCACCACGGGACCCCGCTGAAGACCATGGGCCTGGACCAGCTGCCGTACCCCGCCCTCACCAAGGGCGTCAGCTTCGAGCGGATCGTCGCCCACACCGACCAGTGGGACTTCAGCCTCTCCGCCAACCCGCACAGCACCGAGATCTGGGACCGGGCCTACCCCTCCTCGTACGAGCAACTGCCGTACGGCTACCCGCGCAACGACGTCCTCTGCGACGCCACCGCGGAGCAGAGCGACAAGATCAGGGCGGAGCTCGGCATCGCGCCCGGGGCGACCGTGCTGCTGTACGCGCCGACGCACCGCGACTACCGGGAGGGCTTTCTCCCCAGGGTCGACCTGGAGCGCCTCGCCCGCGCACTGGGGCCCGGGTGCGTGCTGCTGGTGCGTGCCCACTACTTCTACGGGCGGTCGGCCGGGACAGCGGCGGGGGACCGGGTCCTCGACGTCACCGGTCACCCCCGGGTCGAAGAACTCTTCCTGGCCTCCGACGCGTTGATCACGGACTACTCGTCGCTGATGTTCGACTACGCCTGTCTGGACCGCCCGATCATCGCCTACGTGCCGGACTGGGAGGCCTACCGCGCCGCGCGCGGCACCTACGTCGACCTGCTGTCCGGCCGCCCGGGCGACACCCCGGGGGCGGTCGCCACCACGGAGGACGAGCTGCGCGAGGTGCTGTGCGGCGGCGCCTGGAGGTCCCCGGAGGCCGACGCGCTGCGCGCCGCGTTCCGTGACCGCTTCTGCCCGTACGACGACGGGCACGCGGCGGAACGGGTGGTGCGGCGGCTCTTCGGGGTGCCTCCGAACTGAACACCGGGGTCACCCGTACGGGGCGACCCCTCCGTGCCCCGCCGTCGTTGTGCTCAACAGCGCGCGCACACGGCAACGTTGGGAGAAGCTCATGCACCGGTCCGCCTACGAGCAGATGCAGCTCTGCATCGAGGAGTATCTGCCCAGGTCCCGCAGGCACCGTGTCGTGGACCTCGGCTCCCGGATCTCCGGCAAGCAGACCCGTACCCACCGGGGACTCCTCGCGGACCACGACATCGACTACTTCGGGGTCGACGTCCTCGACGGCCCCAACGTCGACGCGGTGATGACCCGGCCCTACCGGATCCCCGCGAAGTCGCGCAGCGCCGACGTGGTGCTGTCCGGCCAGGCGTTCGAGCACATCCCCTTCTTCTGGGTGTCGATGATGGAGATCGCCCGGGTGCTCAGGCCCGGCGGCTACGCCTTCATCACCGCGCCCTCGCGCGGCCACGCCCACGACGCGCAGGACTGCTGGCGCTACTACCCCGACGGCTTCCGGGCGATGGCGGCCCACTCCCGCCTCGAACTCTGCGAGGCGTACACGGACTTCCCGCCCGCCAAGGGCATCTGGCACGACTACGCCTCCATCGACACCAAGGCCGCCTACTGGGGCGACTCGGTGGGCGTCTTCCGCAGGCCGCTGCCGCATCGCCGTCCGGTGACCCGGCTGAAGAACACGCTGGCCGACCTCGCCGTCCGGGAGACGGCGGTGTGGTGGGCGAACCGGGCCGGGGGAGTGGACCGGGTGCCGCTGCCGCGCCCCCTGGACGGACGGGAGCGCTGCGGGCGGCCGGACAGCCGTACGGTCGCATCAACTACAGGTTGACGAAAGATGACATGAGCCGCAAAGCGCGCGTACTGTCCCGCCCCATGGCTTGGCGCAACGCCGTCAACGGCGTCCTTCAGCAACTCACCGGATACCAGCTCAGGCGCGCGACCCTGCCCGCCCCCCGCCGGGCACCCGCGCAGCCGCCGGTGGCGGCCCCGAAGCAGGCGGAGCGGCCCGCCCCGAAGGCCGCGGCCAAGAAGCCGCCGCAGTTCCCCGCGGACTACGACGACGAGGCGAAGGACATCATCCGTGCGGTCAAGCCGTACACGATGACCTCCCCGGAGCGGCTCAACGCCTTCGTCCTCGCGACCCGGCACATCGTCAGGCACGGCATCCCGGGCGACATCGTCGAGTGCGGTGTCTGGCGCGGCGGTTCCATGCAGGCCTGCGCCAAGACCCTGCTGTCGCTCGGTGAGACGGACCGCGACCTCTACCTCTTCGACACGTACGAGGGCATGACGCCGCCCACCGCCGAGGACCTGCGGCGCGACGGCAGGCCGGCCCAGGAGCTGCTGGACGCCCAGGGCAAGGACCGCCCGATCTGGGCCGTGGCCTCCCTGGAGGACGTCCGGGCCGGGTTCGAGCAGGTGCCGTACCCGGAGGACCGCGTCCACTACGTGCGGGGCAAGGTCGAGGACACCGTCCCGGAGCAGGCGCCGGAGCAGATCTCCATCCTCCGGCTGGACACCGACTGGTACGCCTCGACGAAGCACGAGCTCACGCACCTGTACAGCCGGCTGGTGAGCGGCGGGGTGCTGCTGATCGACGACTACGGCTACTGGCAGGGATCGCGGCAGGCCGTGGACGAGTTCCTGGAGGAGACCGGCGAGCAGCTCCTGCTGCTGCGCATGGACGAGGGCCGTATCGCCGTCAAACCCTAGGCGGGCCAGGGCCCGTGAGGGCAGCGCCCCGTTGTGAGCCCCGTGCCTCCCCGGCACGGGGCTCGTTCCCTATGCAGGAAGTCCGTTCGTCCGTCCGGAAGGATCGTGCGCAGCGCCATGGCACCCCGTCTCACCGTCGTCGTCCCGCTCTACAACGTCGAGGAGTACCTCGGAGCCTGCCTGGACTCGCTCGCCGGGCAGACCCTGACGGACCTGGAAGTCGTCATGGTCGACGACGGTTCGACGGACGGCAGTCCGGACGTGGCCATGGAGTACTCCCGGAAGGACTCCCGCTTCCGGCTGATCCGGCAGAAGAACGCCGGGCTCGGGGCCGCGCGCAACGCCGGCGCCGCACAGGCCCACCCGGACGCGGACTACCTGACGTTCGTCGACAGCGACGACGTCGTCCCGGCGGACGCCTTCGCCCGGATGACCGGTGAACTGGACGCTTCGGGTTCGGACTTCGCGACGGGCAACGTGCTCAGGCTCCGGGCGAACGGGGCGCTCGAACAGTCCCCCATGTTCCGCCGGCCGATGGAGAGGTCCCGCCGGGCCACCCACGTCACCCGGGACTGGATCCTGCTCGGCGACCGCATCGCGTGCAACAAGGTGTTCCGCAGGTCCTTCTGGGACGAGCACGCCTTCGCCTTCCCGACCGGTGTCCTGTACGAGGACATCGCCGTGGTCCTGCCGGCCCACTTCCTGGCCCGCAGCGTCGACGTCGTGGCGGAGCCCGTCTACCACTGGCGGGACCGTGACGGCTCGATCACCACCCGGCGCGCGGTGCCCCGGGGCATCCGCGACCGGGTCACGGCGGTCTCCACGGTCAGCCGCTTCCTCGCCGACCGGGGCATGACGGAGGCGAAGCGGCGCTACGACGAGCACGCGCTCTCCGGTGACCTGTGGCTGTTCATCGAGGCGCTCCCGGACGGCGACGAGAGCTTCCACGAGGCCTTCCTCACCCACGCCAACGCCTTCGCCGCGACCGTCGAACCGGCCGTCCTCGAAGCGCTGCCCCTGCATCTGCGGGTCAAGTGGCAGCTCATCCGGGAGCGCAGGACGGCGGAGCTGCTCGCCCTCCTGGCCCACGAGTCCACCGACCGCGACACCTTCCACGTCCGGGGACGGCTGCGGCCCCGTGCCCAGTACCCGGGTGTCGAAGCGCCCCTGCCGCGCAAGGTCACCGCCCTGTCCGCCGAGGACCTCCCCGTGCACGCGCATCTCACGGAGGCCGTGTGGCGCGACGGGCTGCTGCACCTCAAGGGGTACGCGTACGTCCGCAACGCACCGGGGCGGTCGGCCGGGGCCGGCTGGCTGAGGTCGGGCCGCCGGCTGCTCCCGCTCAGGCTGCACCGGACGGTGACCGACGAGGCGACGGCCGGATCCGGCCGCTCGGCCCACCGCTACGAGCGGTCCGGCTTCGAGACCGTGGTCGACCCGCGCCGGCTCGTCACCCGGGCCACGGCACGGGGCACCAGGACCCTCTGGAAGCTGGAGTCCCTGGTCGTCGGCGCCGGGAGGCCCCGCCGGGGACCGATGCGGCTCCTCGGCAACCCGGCCGCGCCCGCCGTGCGGTACGTCGACGAGCGCACCCGGGTCGTCCCGCTGCTCTCCGGGAACAAGCTGGAGCTGCGCGCCGAGCGGGTCGACGCGGTGCTGGCCGGGCACGGGCCGACCGAGACGGGGGACGGCATCCGGATCGCGGTGCGTGTGCCCGACGGTGAACTGCCGACGGCTCTGCGGATCCAGGAGTGGCGTACGAAGGAGACCCGCGAGTTCCCCCTGGTGGAGGGCGAGGGCACGGACGGCCGTACGGTCTTCGCCGAGGTGCCGCTGGTGGCGTTCCGCGGCGCCGACGGCGACTGGGGCGTCCAGCTGACCGGCGGCGGGCGCCGGCTGACGGTCGCGGCGCGTCCGGAGACCGACGCTGCACGGTATCCGCTGTCCGGCGGCCGCGAGGTCTACGCCGCCGCCAACCCCTCCGGGGACCTGGTGCTCACCGACCGGGAGGTACGGCCCGTCGTCACGGGCGTGACCTGGACGGAGGAGACGGGCCTCGTCCTGGAGGGGACCTTCCCGGCGGTGCGCTACCGCCCGGTCGAGCTCGTCCTGCGGCACAGCGGCCACCAGGAGGAGAACGCCTTCGCCGTGGAACGCACGGGTGCCGCCTTCCGTGCGGAGCTGACGCCCTGGGCGGTCGAGGGGGCCGGTGGCACGGTGCCGCTCGCCGAGGGCCGGTGGTACCCCTTCCTGCGGTCGCGGGGTGAGACGGACCCGGAGCGCTATGTGCCGCTGCGCGTGGTGCACCAGCTGCACCCGGGACTGCCCCTGGCGCGCGAGTCGGGAGGGCGCGCCTTCACCCTGGAGCGGCGCTTCCACGACCGGCTCTCCCTGCGGTCGGGCAGCGCCCTGCCGCCGGAGGACCGTGGAGCGTACGGGCAGCGCCGGCTGCGCGCGTGGTACGGCGGCCTGGTCGGCAGGGAGTTGCGGGACACCGTCCTGTACTCCAGCTTCGACGGGCGCCAGTACTCCGACTCGCCCCGCGCCGTCCACGAGGAGCTGGCCCGGCGCGGCACGGGCGTCGAGCACCTCTGGGTGGTGCGGGACCAGCAGGCCGTCGTGCCGCCCGGGACCCGCGCCGTGGCCCTGCACAGCGCCGAGTGGTATGAGGCGCTGGCCCGCAGCCGGTGGGTCGTCACCAACACCCAGCTGCCGGAGTGGTTCGAGCGGGCGGAGGGACAGTTCGTCGTCCAGACCTGGCACGGCACCCCGCTCAAGCGCATCGGCCGCGACCTCGCGGGCACCCCGTACGCCGACACCGCGTACATGGAGTCCATGCCGCACAGGGCCGCCCAGTGGAGCGTGCTCGTCTCGCCGAACCGCTTCTCCACCCCCGTCCTGCGACGCGCCTTCGGGCACACGGGCGAGGTGCTGGAGTGCGGCTACCCCCGCAACGACCTGCTGTACGCGCCCGACCGGGCGAAGGTCACCGCCGCCGTCCGGGAGCGGCTCGGTGTCCCGGAGGGCAAGCGGATCGTCCTGTACGCCCCCACCTGGCGCGAGGACCGGCCCAAGCAGAGCGGGCTGTACGGGCTGGACCTCCAGCTCGACCTGGAACAGGCGCGGAAGGTGCTCGGTGACGACCACGTCCTGCTGGTGCGCCGTCACTACCTGGTCGGCGGCAGCGTCCCTTCGGGCGACTTCGTCCGCGACGTGTCCCGGCACCCCGATGTCGCCGAGCTGATGCTGATCAGCGATGTGCTGGTCACGGACTACTCGTCGCTGATGTTCGACTTCGCGCAGACGGGCCGGCCGATGCTGTTCCACACCTACGACCTGGAGCACTACCGCGACACCCTGCGCGGCTTCTGCTTCGACTTCGAGAACCGGGCGCCGGGCCCGCTGATCACCGACTCGGCCGCCGTCGTCGAGGCGCTGCGCGACCCGGAGGCCGCGACGGCGGGCCACCGTGAGGCGTACGCGAGCTTCCGGGAGTCGTTCTGCGATCTCGACGACGGGACGGCGTCCGCCCGGGTCGTGGACCGGATGCTGAAGGGGGCACAGGCATGAGCGCGCCCGACTTCAGCTGTGTGATCACCGCCGCCGAGGGCGGGCAGGAGGCCCTGACGGCGTCCGTGGAGTCCGTGCTCGACCAGAGCCTGCGCGCCGTGGAGGCCCTCGTCGTCCTGCCCGCCGGCGCACCCGCCGCGCTGCGGGCGGCGGCCGGCTCGCTCGCCGGGCGCTCCCCGGACCGCGTCCGCCTGCTCGACGCCGGTACGGACTCCGTCGCCTCGCTGCGCAACGCCGGCCTGGACTCGGCCCGGGGCACGTACGTCCTCGTCCTCGACGTCGGCGAACGCCTCCAGCAGCACGCCTGCCGCAACCTCCGGGAGGCCGGGGCACGGACCCGCGCCGACCTGGTCGCCGGGCGCTGGAGCCGGTTCACCGGGGACGGGACGAAGGAGCGGGAACCCTCCTGGCAGCACACGCTGTTCACCCGCTCCCGCACGGTCGGCCGGTTCGCCGACGCCCCCGAACTGGCCGTGCACGACGCCCTGGTGACCGGTTTCTGTCTGCGGCGCGACGCGCTGGAGCGGCACGGGCTGCGCTACGACGAGGACCTCACCCACTGCGGGATCCCGTTCGGCCCCCTGGCGGCGTCCGTCGTCGGCAGGATCGCGCTCGTACGCCGCAGGATCGTCACCGGGCGGGCCGTGCCCGACGCCGGACGGGACCTCGCCGGGCTCGTGGAGGCGCACCGGCGGGTGTGCCATGTGCTGGTGGCCCAGGGGCTGGCGGACCTGCGCGAGGAGCGGGACAGGGCCTTCCTCCTGGATCACCTGGTGCCGCTGGTGCGCGGCTTCCCCGAACGGCCCGCCGGGGAGCGCGACCGCATCGCGGCGACGGCGGCCCGGGTGCTGCCCGGCTCCGTCCCCGAGGCGGCCCTGCTCACCCTCCCGCCCGTCGAGCGCGTCGGCGTCCGGCTGCTGGAGCGGGGCGACGCGGACGGGGTGCTCACCGCGGCGTACGCGCTGCGCAGGAGGGGCACCGTGGCCGCGCCCCTCGTCACCGGGGACGGCGGGCGGGTGTACTGGCCGGGCGGGCCCGACCCGGTGCTGGACGTCACCGAACTGGGCCACCAGTACCGTGCGTTCGGCGAGCTGAAGCTGATGAACCGGCTCACCCGCTACGAGGCCGAGGGCCGCCGGGTCCTGCTCGAAGGCCGGCTCGTCCTGCCCGCGCACACCGGGCCCGACCCGGACGGCGCCCTCACCGCGCATCTGGAGTTCCGCGTACGCGACGGCTCCCGCACCTTCCGCGCCCCCGTGGACACGCTGCGGCCCGACGCCACCGGCATCGGCTGGTCGGCCCGCACCGACCTCACGCGCCTGCTGCGCCCCTTCGGCCCCCGCGACACGGTGTGGGACGCGCGGATGGTGGTCGAGGACGGCCGCACCCGCTCGGTGAGCGACCTCTTCGCCGCCCACGACCTCGTCGGCCCGTCGGAGCGCTCCCCGGCCCGGCCTCGGCTGGGCCGGGTCACGGGGGACACCTGGCAGCCCTACATCACGCTCCGGGACCATCTGGCGCTCCGGCTGGAGGCCCGCCGCCGGCCCGCCCGTACGGCCCGCCGGCTGGTCCACTACGCCACCCACTTCCGCCCCGCCCGCCACGCCAGGCTCCTGCTGCGGGGCCTGCGCAAACGCCTGGACGGGCTGCGGTCCAGGGGGTTCAAGACCTCCGTGTACCGCTCCTGGCTGCTGCGGCTGCCCGTGCGCAAGGGCTCCGTGGTCTTCGAGAGCCACATGGGCACCTGTTACGGCGACAGCCCCCGGGCCGTCCACGAGGAGGTGCGCGCCCGGGGGCTCCCGCTGCGCTGCGTCTGGTCGTACGCCGACTCCCCGGCCGGCTTCCCGGCGGACGCCAGGCTGGTGCGCCGCTGGTCCTGGCGCTATCTGTGGGCCCTGGCCCGGGCGGAGTACTGGGTCGACAACCAGGGGTTCCCGCTCACCCTCGACAAGCCCTCCGGCACCTCCTACCTCCAGACCTGGCACGGTTCGGCGTACAAGCGCATGGGTTTCGACGAGACCCGGGTGCGCCTGCAGAACGCCCCGCAGCGTGAGCGGCTCCAGCAGGCCGTGGGGCGCTTCGACCACTTCCTCGTACGGTCCGCGCACGACGAGCGCACGCTGGCCCGCGCCTACCGGCTGCCGGAGTCCACGCTGCTGCGCACCGGCTACCCCCGTAACGACGCGCTGATCGCCGCCCGGGCCAGGGCCGAGGCCGAGGGGCGGCTGCCCCGGCCGGCGCTCGCCGCCGAGCTGGGCCTGCCCGACCACCGCAAGGTCGTGCTGTACGCGCCGACCTTCCGGGGCGGGCCGGGCAAGCGCAGGCGGCAGCGGCTCCTGCTGGACGCCGCGCGCTTCGCGGAGCGCTTCGGTGACACGTACACGCTGCTGGTGCGCGCGCACTACCTGGAGGCGGCGAGCCTGCCCGCCTGCCCGCCTGGGACGGTCGTCGACGTCTCGCACCACCATGACGTCAGCGAACTCCTGGCGCTCTCCGACGTCCTGGTCACCGACTACTCGTCGATCATGTTCGACTACGCCCTCCTGGACCGCCCGATCGTCCTGTTCGCCCCCGATCTCGACGCCTACTCCGCCGAGCGGGGCAGTTACTTCGACCTGCGGGAGAAGGCGCCGGGGCCGGTGACGGCGACCGAGGAGGAGCTGTTCGTCGTGCTGTCGCGGCTGAAGACCGCCGACACCGGTTTCCAGGAGCGCCGCGCGGCGTTTGCCGAGGAGTTCGGGGCGTACGACCGGGGGGACGCGGCCCGTGCGGTCGTCGACACGGTGTTCGCCCGGCATCTCGTCCCGTCCCGTACCGCCCGCACCGGGGAGGCCCGCCGATGAACCGCAGCCGTGACGTCTTCGTCGTCGCCAACAGCACCGACGAACTCGGCGGGGTGACCGGCTGGATGCACCGCACCGCCCAGTTGTTCCAGGAGGCGGGCCACCGGGTGCACACCATCGGCATCCACGCCGCCGAGCGGAAGATGGCCCTGCCCGACCCGCCCGGCTACCCGGTGACCGCCCTCTACCCGGCGCACCCCCCGACGCCGTGGGCGCCCAAGGGGGTGCGGGACCGCTTCCGGATCCCGGCACGGCGGGCGGAGGCCGGCCGGGTGGCACGGAAGCGGCAGGCCGTCGAGCAGCTCTCGGAGATCTTCCGCGGGGCGCGGCCCGGCGGGGTGGTCATCGTCAGCCAGGTCTGGGCGATGGAGTGGGTCGGCGAGGCGGACACCGGCGGGCTGCGGGTCATCGGGATGAGCCACGAGTCGTACGACTACTCGCGGGCGAGCCACCGCTACCGCTGGATCAAGAACCACTACCCGCCGCTCGACCGCTGGCTCGTCCTCACGGAGGAGGACGCCGACAAGTGGGCGGGCGACGGCATGAACAACGTCGGCTTCATGCCGAACGCCCTGGCCGCGCTGCCCGAACTGCCCTCCCCCCGGCGCGAGAAGTCGGTCGCCAGCATCGGCCGGCTCACCGACCAGAAGGGCATCGACATGCTCCTGGACACCTGGGCGCTGGTGGCTCCGCAGCGCCCGGACTGGCGGCTCGACGTGTACGGGACGGGCGAGGACGAGGCGGAGCTCAAGGCGCAGTGCACCGGTCTGGGGCTCGACTCCTCGGTCGGCTGGCGGGGACGCACGGACGACGTGCCCGGCGCGCTCGCCGGCTCCTCCGTCTTCGTCCAGTCCTCACGCGGCGAGGGGTTCCCGCTCGCGCTGCTGGAGGCGATGGCGAGCGGGGTGCCGTGCGCGGCGTTCGACTGCGCGCCGGGCGTACGGGAGATCGTGCGCGACGGCGAGGACGGGCTGCTGGCGCCCGCCGGCGACATCGGGGCGCTCGCCGACCGGCTGCTCCGGCTCACCGGCAACCCCCGGATGCGGGACGCGATGGGGGACCGGGCGCGGACCAACGTCCAGCGGTTCTCCGAGGCGGAGATCATGAGCCGCTGGGAAGAGCTGTTCGCGTTCCTGGAGCGCTGAACGTCCGGGCGCCCCGGGGTGATCGGCGTCCCCGGGGCGCCCGGTGGGGCTCACCCGCCGGTGTACTCCCGCACCGGCACCTGCCGCGGCACCCCGGCCGGCCCGTGGCCCGGCTGCGGGGCGGGCAGCGGCAGTCCCGAGGTGTCCTCCAGGAAGACCCGGCGCACCACCCGCTCCGCCGCGTGCCCGTCGTCGTACGGACAGAACCGGGCCCGGAAGGCCGCCCGGCGCTGTGCGGACCGGGGCCCGCGCCAGTGGTCGGTGGCGAAGATCTCGTGCAGCTCCTCCTGGTCACGGGCCACCGCCCCGGGAGGGAAGGCCGCCGGGTCGAAGTACGTGCCGCGCGCGGCCTCGTACGCCTGTGCGTCCTCCAGGTGCAGGACGACCGGCCGGTCCAGGTTGACGTAGTCGAACATCAGCGACGAGTAGTCCGTGATCAGCGCGTCGGAGGCGAGGCAGAGCTCCTCGACGGACGGGTGGCCGCTGACGTCGATGATCCGGGGGTGCCGCAGGTGCCCGGCGGTGGCGCGGGCCGTCGCGTCCAGGTAGTGCGAGCGGGCCAGGATCACGAAGTGCGGGCCCAGGACGCGGACCAGCTGCTCCAGGTCCAGGGAGTGCTGCTGGGCGCGGCGGTAGTCGCGGTGGGTCGGCGCGTACAGCAGGGCGTGGCTGCCCTCCGGGACGCCCAGGCGCTCGCGCAGCCGCGCGGTCTCCTCGGGGCCGGTGCGGTGGAAGACGTCGTTGCGCGGGCTGCCGTACTCCAGCGTGGTGTAGCCGGACGGGTAGGTGCGCTCCCACACGAGGGTGGAGTGCTGGTTGGCCGAGAGCGAGAAGTCCCACTTGTCGACGTTGCGCAGCAGCTGGTCGAAGTCCATGGAGCCGGCCGCCGCCGGACGGTGCACGAGGTCGGTGCCCATGGTCTTCAGGGGGGTCCCGTGATGGGTCTGGAGCAGCACCTGGCCGCGTCTCTTCACCAGCCTGCGATCGAAGTTGACGTTGTTCACGAGGTACTTGGAGCGGGCCAGGGCCGTCCAGTACGCGGCCGTCCCCGGGTGCAGCACCCGGGTCGCCTCCGGCACGGTGTGCGCGTCCTCCGGGCGGCAGATCCAGGAGGTGCGCAGACCCGGCACGAGGGCCCTGGAGGTGGCCTCCAGCGCCGCGGGGCTGCAGGTGTAGCCGCGGTGCCAGTAGGCGGCGAACACGGCTTCCCCGTCGCGGAGGGGCAGCCTCAGCTGGACGCGGTAGTGCAGCTGGAGCGCCGCCCCGCGCACCGCCCGGCGCGCCCTGGAGGCTGCGCGCCCGAGCCGGCCGCGCAGCCGCTGGGCGGCCCACAGGGCGCGGTACGTGCGGTGGGCGCCCAGCCGGAAGAGCGCGTGCCGCAGCCGGGCGCGGCGGGGTGCGGGGGCGCCGGGGGTGCGGTAGCGGCGGCAGTGGGCGCGGGCGCGGCGGAAGAACTGGGCCCGGCTGCCGCGCGGCAGCCGGCCCCGGGAGGTGAAGAGGGTCGAGAAGTGGTCGAGCATCCGGCGGAATATGACCGGGCGCCAGAGGGCCAGTTCGGGGCGGGCGTCGATGAAGGCGAAGACCCGGTCGTACTGGTCGAAGACGTCGAAGTGCCGGCGGGTGGTGGTGGACAGGATGTTGCCCCGGCGCCGCTGGCGGTATCCGACGCAGACGGCGTCCAGCACGGCGATCGACCCGGCGGCCATCAGCACCGGGTAGGTCCAGGGGGTGTCCTCGTAGTAGCCGGGCGGGAAGGTGAAGCCCTCGGCCTCGACGAACTCGCGGCGGTACGCCTTGTTCCAGACGACCATCAGGACCTTGAGCAGCTCGGGCCGCTCCGTGAGCCGGAAGGAGGCGGGGCCGGTCTCGGCGAGGTGCTGGGAGAAGGTGTTGCGCACGCTCTCGCCCGACCAGTACGTACGGGCGTAGTCGTAGACCAGGACGTCGGGGCCGCCGGTGGCCTCCAGGCGGTCGGCGATGGCCTGGAGCGCCTCGGGGGCGAAGGTGTCGTCGCCGTCGAGGAAGAGCAGGTAGTCACCGGTGGCCCTGGCGACCCCGGCGTTGCGGGCCGGTCCCAGGCCGGAGTTGTGCGGCAGGTGGACGGCGCTGACCCGGGGGTCGCGCACGGCGTACTCATCGGCGATCGGGCCGCAGGCGTCCGGTGAACAGTCGTCGACCACGATGATCTCGTAGTCCTTGAAGGACTGGTTCAGCACGGAGTCGAGACACGCGTGCAGATACGCCTGGACCCGGTACGCGGGCACGATGACACTGAACCGGGGCACAACACATCCAGAGGCGCTCGCGGGCGGGCAGGTGGCCCGCAAACGGCCGATGGAGTGACTTGGTTACGCGGGATGTGGCATTCGGGGGAAATACGAGGTAGGGCGGCCCGATCGCGAGTGAACGGGCCGCCCTGGTGTTGACGAACGTATGTGCTGCCGTGCCCTTCGGGCGCCGCCGCGCGGGGCGGTCGCCGACTACTTGACGGCGCCCGCCATCACGCCGGAGACGAACTGGCGCTGGAAGGCGAAGAACACCGCCAGCGGGATCACCATGGACACGAAGGCGCCGGGTGCCAGGACGTCGATGTTGTTGCCGAACTGACGGACCTGCTGTTGCAGGGCCACGGTGATCGGCGGGGACTCCGAGTCCGCGAAGATCAGCGCGACCAGCATGTCGTTCCACACCCAGAGGAACTGGAAGATCCCGAGCGAGGCGATCGCGGGGCCGCCGAGCGGCATCACGACCCGGGTGAACAGCCGGATCTCGCCCGCGCCGTCCAGCCGGGCGGCCTCCAGGAGTTCGCGCGGGATCTCCGCGAAGAAGTTCCGCAGCAGGAAGATGGCGAACGGCAGGCCGAACGCCGTGTGGAACATGATCACACCGAAGGTCGTCTCGAAGATCCCGATGGTGCCGAAGAGCTCCGACACCGGGATCAGGGCGACCTGCACGGGGACCACCAGCAGCCCCACGACCACCAGGAACCACCAGTCGCGGCCGGGGAACTCCATCCAGGCGAAGGCGTATCCGGCGAGCGAGCCGATGACGACCACCAGGAACGTGGACGGGACGGTGATCATGACCGTGCTGAGGAGCGAGTCGGTGATGGTCGAGTTGTCCAGCAGGCGCTGGTAGTTGTCGAAGGTCAGCTCGGAGGGCGCGGTGAAGACCTTCCACCAGCCGCTCGCCGCGATGTCCTCGGGGCCGCGCAAGGAGGAGAGCAGCAGCCCGATGGTCGGCATCAGCCAGAACAGGCCCACCAGGACGAGGAAGACCCGCATGACGCCGCCACCGGCCCGCGCGGCGATCCGCGCGCCGAGGGACTCCTTGGCCTCCGTGTCCGACGTGGCCCGAGCGGCCTTCCCGGCCTGTACTGCCTCGGTGGTGGTCACCGGCGCCCCTCCTTCCGCATGCGGCGGATGTT
>NZ_JAERUC010000145.1 GCF_016745505.1 Streptomyces silvae
AAGCCCATCACGTACTCGATGTGCTGCCAGGCGCCGATCATCGTGGAACGGTTGCCGACCTTCGCGTTGCCCGCGACGGCGCCGATCCCCGGGTCGGCGAACGGCTGGACGAGCTGGTGCACCGCGTCGGGCTCGAAGACGGTGTCGCCGTCCATCATCACGACGATGTCGTGACGCGCCTGCCGCACCCCGTTGTTGAGCGCCGCCGGCTTGCCCGCGTTCTCCTGCCGGATCACCCGGACGTTGGGCAGGCCGAGCGATTCGGCGATCTCCGCGGTGCCGTCCGTCGAACCGTCGTCGACGACCACGATCTCGAGCGGATGCGTGCTCGCGGCCAGGGAGTTGAGGGTGGCGGCGATGCACTCCTTCTCGTTGTAGGCGGGAACGATCACACTCACCGGTCCGGTCACCTCAGGGCCCCAGGTGAATCTGCGCCGGTTCCGCTGCCGGTGGTGGCGCCGGGCCAGTACGAGCATCAGGCCGAAGCGGCCCAGGACCGCCACCCCGACGACCCCCAGCATCGTGGCGAGGCCCGGCACGGTCCACTCCGCGACCCTCACCGCGGCGAGCAGGGCGCGGCCCTCCCACAGGCTCGCGGTGTCCGCCGTGCGGTGGGCGGCCTGCGCCGGGTTGCTCCCCGTACCGCCGGCCTGCGCGGGGCCGGGCGGCACGGCACCGTCCACCGCGGCTTCGTCCTCCGAGGCCCCGTTCTTCGAGGCGGCGGCCGCGTCCTGCTGTTGCGCACCGCTGACGGTGGTGAAGGTGTAGCCCTTCGCCTTCATCTTCTTGATGTACTTCGGCAGCGCGGCCAGCGTCTCGGAGCGGTCGCCGCCCGCGTCGTGGAACAGCACCGAGGCCCCCTCGCCGTCCTCGGGGGTCGCCCACTTGATGATCTTGGAGACGCCCGGCTGCTGCCAGTCCTCACTGTCGGTGTCGATGAACACGCTGGTGTAGCCCATGGCGCCGAGACGTTCGTAGACGGGCCAGCTGTAGTCGTCGATCGCGTCGGTCTTCGAGGAGTACGGGGCGCGGAACAGCGTCGTCGTGATGCCGGCGGCGCCCGCCAGGGCGAGCTGCGTCTGGGCGATCTCCCGCTTGACGCGCGCCTCGCTCTGATAGGAGAGGTCGACATGGGTGAAGGTGTGGACCCCCACCTCGTTCCCCTCGTCGACCATCCTGCGGACGACGTCCGGATAGCGCGAGACCATCGAGCCGACGAGGAAGAAGGTGCCCGGGACGTCGTGCTCGTCCAGGATGTCCATCACCTTCCCGCTCCACTCGGGATCGGGGCCGTCGTCGAAGGTCAGCACGATGGTCTTGTCCGGCACGGACTGGGTACGGGCGGTGCCGCCGGGGAAGCTCAGGATCGGCCCGCCCTCCAGCACGTCGTCCGGCACCGAGTCCGCGGACGCGCCGGTACGGACCCGCTGGTCGTCACCGACCTCCGCGCGCAGATAGCCGTCGAGCAGCAGCATGCAGACGAGCCCCAGCAACAGCAGCAGGGCCATGATCACGCGGGGCCGGGGGACGGCCTGGCGCCCGACCCGGCCGATCCTGCCGGGCGTGGCGTGCCGGCGGCGGGACGAGGCCATCAGTTCGCCCCGCCCGACGCCGATGCGGAAGCCGGGGCCGACGCGGACGCCGAGGCCTGGCCGGACGGCGTCGCCCCGCCGGACGCCGGCGGTACGGGGGCGCCGCTCGGGGGCGCGGAACCGCTCGGCGGCACGCCGTACCCGGGGCGCATCCCGCCGCCCGGGCCGGCCTCGGCGGCCGGGCCGCCGTCGAACGGCAGCAGCTGGGAGGGGGTCAGGGAGATGCCGCCCATGAAGGCGAGCCCCAGCACGCCGGCGTAACCGACGCAGACGGCGCCCAGCAGCATCCCGGCGCGGCGCAGCAGCCTGGCCCGGCGCCCGGAGCTGTCCACGAAGACAGGCCCCTCCTCCTGCGGCCGGCCGGCCGGGCGGCGGCGCTCGGCCGAGCGGGCCGGGCCGGCGTGTGCCCGGCGTCGGCCGCGCGGCGCCGGGTCTTTCTCGATGACGGGGTCGGATTGCATGTGCGCATGGTGGCGAAGCTTGATGTGCGAAGTCTGGAGCTTTCCTGGCCGCACGCTGTGAAAGGGGCCCGAACCTGTCGGGCCGCTGAGAGTGCGCGGGGTTCCCCGGGCCCGCTCCGTACGCCTCGCACCGTCCGGAGCAGGGGAGTTGGCCACGGCCCACGGTGCCCGTCCCTCCCTCCCCATGAGTTTCCTGTGGCTTCGCGCAGGCTCCCGGTGTGAGAGGTTCATGGTGTCCCGGCAGCACCGGCTGCCGTTGCGGACCCTTTTCCCGAGAGCAGGTGCACACACGACATGCAAAGGCGCACACGGGTTTCCTCGGCCGTCGCCGGGCTGATCGCACTCGGCCTCGCCTGCTCGGCCTGCTCGACGGGCGGAGTCGCGGACCAGGCGAACGGGTCCGCGCCGCCTCCGCGGGAGGCCGCGCGGACCGCGTACACGCCGTACGTGAGCTCCACGACGGCCGCCGACACCGACAGCGCGGGGTCCCCCGACACGTACAACCTGGCCTTCGTCACCACCTCCGGCACGTCGGACTGCACCCCCCTGTGGGGCGGCACCACCGCGGTCGGCAGCGGCTCGGTCGCGGCCCGCGCCGACGCGCTCACGAAGACCGGGGCGGACCTCCGGGTGTCCTTCGGCGGCGCTGCGGGCACCGAGGCGGCACTGGCCTGCGACAGCGCCGAGGAACTGGCCGACGTCTATGCCCAGGCACTCGACGCGGTGGGCGCCACGAAGGCCGACTTCGACATCGAGGGCGACGCGCTCACCGACACCGCCTCCGTCACCCGGCGCAACGAGGCGCTCGCCCTGCTCCAGAAGAAGCGCGACCTCGACGTCACCTACACGCTGCCCGCCATGCCCGAAGGGCTGGAGGACACCGGGCTCGCCGTCCTCCAGGACGCCGTCGACCAGGGCGTCGACCTCTCGGCGGTCAACATCATGGCGATGAACTACAGCACCTCCCACGACGGCGACATGGGCGACTACGCGGAGCAGGCGGCTACCGCGGCCCACGGCCAGCTCGTGGACCTGCTCGGGCTGTCGCAGGACGAGGCGTGGAAAGCCCTGCACATCACCGTGATGGTCGGGGTCAACGACGTCGAGGGCGAGACCTTCACCCTCGACGACGCCGCGTCCCTGCGGTCCTTCGCCACCCGCCAGGGGGTCGGGGCGCTCTCCCTCTGGGCCGCCTTCCGCGACCAGGAGTGCGCCGCCGGCGAGGACGCGACCACGGCCTCGGACACCTGCAGCGGAGTCGACCAAGAGGCGGGCGCCTTCGCCGAGGCACTGAGCGGCTGAGCGCCACGCGCCGAGCACCCAGAGCTGAGTACCCAGTGCCGAGCGCCGCAAGCGCCGAGCGACCACAGCATCCAGGGGCCCAACTCAGCGCAGCGGTGCCTCGCGCACCAGCGTCATCAGCGCCTTCGCCCCCGGGCTCATGGCCTGGGCCGGCGGGAGCACCACGACGCTCTCGTAGACATGCGCCCCGTCCAGCTCCACCGCCACCAGGCCTCGTGCCTCCGGCTTACGCGCGAAGTGCTGCGGCACCACCGCGATCCCGAGGCCCTCGTGCACCAGCTCCAGCAGGCTGTGCACATCGCTGACCTCCAGCGCCACCGTGCGACGGGCCCCCGCCGAGGCGAACGCCCCGTCCGCCGCGCGCCTGGGCCCCCAGTCCGGGTGGAAGTCGATGAACGACTCGCCGCGCAGCTCCCCCCACGCCACCCGCGCGCCCTCCCGCGCCAGCCGGTGGCCGGGCGCGCACAGGAGGACCATGGGCTCCCGCGCGAGCGGCACCAGCTCGCCCCGCCACTCGGGCGGGTGCACCGTGGCGGCGAACGCGAGGTCCAGCCGGCCGCCGGCCACGCCCTCCAGCAGGCTGGACGTCCCCTCCTGCCGGAGCCTGATCTCCATGTGCGGATGCTCCCGGTGGAAGGCCGCGAGCAGCCGCGCCGTACTGACCCCGGCCACACACTGCTCCACCCCCAGCGTCAGCGTCCCCCGCAGCAGCCCCCGTACGGCGTCGACGGCGTCCCGTGCGGCCCTGGCCCCCGCCAGCGTGCGCTCCGCCTCCACCAGCAGGGCGGCCCCCGCCTCGGTGAGCCGCACCGTGCGCGTCGTACGGCTGAACAGCGGCGTCCTCAGCTCGTGCTCCAGCGCCCGCACGGACGCGGACAGCCCGGACTGGGACACGGCCAGCCGCTCGGCCGCACGGGTGAAGTGCTGCTCCTCGGCGACCGCGACGAAGTGCTCCAGCTGACGCAGTTCCATGATTGAGCAATCTAACCGATGAATCCCAGCGGAATCTCCTGTTGGACCGCTGGATCGATCTCCGCCAGTCTTGAGGACGCGCACCAGACCTGGCGCGCTACGCCGTGCCCCGTGGAGTGCCCGCATGTACCTTCCGTCCGCCGACCGCTACACCGCCATGCCCTACCGGCGCACCGGACGCAGCGGCCTGCTGCTCCCCGCGCTGTCGCTCGGGCTCTGGCACAACTTCGGAGGCGACCGGACCCCCGAGAGCCAGGGCGAGATCCTGCGCAGGGCCTTCGACCTCGGCATCACCCACTTCGACCTCGCCAACAACTACGGCCCGCCGCCCGGCTCCGCCGAGACCGCGATGGGCCGCGCGCTGAGGACGGACTTCGCCGGGCTCCGGGACGAGATCGTCATCTCCACCAAGGCCGGCTACCACATGTGGGAGGGGCCGTACGGGGAATGGGGCTCCCGCAAGAGCCTGCGCTCCTCGCTGGACCAGAGCCTGACGCGCCTCGGCCTCGACTACGTCGACATCTTCTACTCCCACCGCTTCGACCCCGACACCCCGCTCGAGGAGACGATGGGCGCCCTGGACACGGCGGTCCGCCAGGGCAAGGCCCTGTACGCCGGCGTCTCCAACTACTCGGCCGAGCAGACCCGTGAGGCCGCCCGCATCCTGAACGAGCTGGGCACCCCCCTCCTCATCCACCAGCCGCGCTACTCCATGCTCGACCGCTGGGTCGAGGACGGACTGCTGGACGCCCTGGACGAGCTCGGCACCGGCTCCATCGCCTACTCCCCGCTGGAGCAGGGCATCCTCTCCGACCGCTATCTGAACGGCATCCCGGAGGGGTCGCGCGCCGCCGGCAGCAGCCCGTTCCTGTCGGCCGAGGCCGTCACCCCGGACCTGGTGAGCCGGCTGGGCGCTCTGAACGAACTGGCCCGCGAGCGCGGCCAGTCCCTCGCCCAGCTGGCACTCGCCTGGGTGCTGCGCGGCGGCCGGGTCACCTCCGCCGTCGTCGGCGCGAGCAGCGTCGCCCAGCTGGAGAACAGCGTGGCGACGGTCGCGAACCTGGAGTTCACCAAGGACGAGCTCACGCGCATCGACGAGCTGGTCAAGGGCACGACCCGCCCCTGACCCCCGGGCCGTCCGCCGCCCGGCAGCCACGCGGCGGACGGCTTCACCGGACTGGACCAGTGACAGATCACGAAGGCTCTGGCCCGGTGCTGTCCCGGCGCGTACCGTGATGCGGCACGAAGATCCTCTTCCCGGTGACGGGCGGGGGAGCGACCGACCAGCGACAGGACCGCGCACGTGAAGATCCTCGTCAGTGCCGACATGGAGGGTGCCACCGGGGTGACCTGGCCGGCCGATGTGCTGCCCGGCACCCCGCAGTGGGAGCGGTGCCGGTCGTTCTTCACCTCCGACGTGAACGCCGCCGCCCTCGGCTTCTTCGACGGCGGCGCCGACGAGGTCCTCGTCAACGAGGCCCACTGGACCATGCGCAATCTGCTCCTGGAGCGGCTCGACGAGCGCGTCCAGATGCTCACCGGCAAGCACAAGTCCCTCTCCATGGTCGAGGGCATCCAGCACGGCGACGTCGACGCCGTCGCGTTCGTCGGGTACCACACGGGAGCCGGCACGGAGGGCGTGCTCGCCCACACCTACCTCGCCAACTCCATCACCGGGGTCTGGCTCAACGGCGTCCGCGCCAGCGAGGGCCTGCTCAACGCCCATGTCGCGGCGGAGTACGGCGTCCCCGTCATCCTGGTCACCGGCGACGACCTGACCTGTGAGGACGCGAAGGGCTACGCCCCCCGGGCGCGTACGGTGGCGGTGAAGGACCACGTCTCGCGGTACGCCGCCGTGTGCCGGACGCCGGCCCGTACCGCCGCCGACATCAGGGCGGCAGCGGCCGGGGCCACCGGGCTGGCCGGGCGCCTGGCACCCGTGACGAGCGGCTCGTACACGGTGGAGCTGGAGTTCGACGCCGAACATCTGGGGGCCGCCGCGACCGTGGTCCCCGGCGTGGCGCCCAGCGGCGAGCGGCGCGTCGTCTATACCAGCGGGACGATGTACGAAGGTATTCGCACATTCAAGGCGGTGACGACGATCGTGTCGGCCGCTGTGGAGGAGCAGTATGGCTGAGGCGAGCAACCCCACCGGACCGGTCGACGAGCGCGCGCTCGACGAGTCGGTGACGTTCACCTCCGAGCTGATCCGCATCGACACCACCAACCGCGGCGACGGCACCTGCCGGGAGCGCCCGGCCGCCGAGTACGTCGCCGAGCGGCTGGCGGACGCCGGACTCGAACCGGCCCTCCTGGAGCGCACACCGGGGCGGACCAACGTCGTCGCCCGGATCGCGGGCACCGACCCGTCGGCCGACGCCCTCCTCGTCCACGGTCATCTGGACGTGGTGCCCGCGGTGGCGGAGGACTGGACCGTCCACCCCTTCTCCGGCGAGGTGCGCGACGGCGTGGTCTGGGGGCGCGGGGCCATCGACATGAAGAACATGGACGCGATGGTCCTCGCCGTCGTCCGGGCCTGGGCGCGCGCCGGTGTGCGACCGCGCCGTGACATCGTCATCGCCTACACCGCCGACGAGGAGGCCAGCGCGCACGACGGCGCCGGTTTCCTCGCCGACCGGCACCCCGAGCTCTTCGAGGGCTGCACGGAGGGCATCAGCGAGTCCGGGGCGTTCACCTTCCACGCCGGACCCGGCATGTCGCTCTACCCCATCGCGGCGGGGGAGCGCGGGACGGGCTGGCTGAAGCTGACCGCCGAGGGCAAGGCCGGCCACGGCTCCAAGGTCAACCGGGCCAACGCCGTCAGCAGGCTCGCCGCCGCCGTCGCCCGGATCGGCGCGCACGAGTGGCCGGTACGGCTGACCCCGACGGTCCGGGCCGCGCTCGTCGAGATCGCCGCGCTCCATCACATCCGCGTCGACCCCGACGCCCCCGGATTCGACGTGGACGAGCTCCTCGGGAAGCTGGGCCCGGCCGCCGCGCTGATCGAGCCGACCGTGCGCAACAGCACCAACCCGACGATGCTGGACGCCGGTTACAAGGTCAACGTGATCCCGGGCCACGCCACCGCGCAGATCGACGGACGCATGGTGCCCGGCGGCGAGGACGAGTTCCACGCGACCCTGGACCGGCTGACCGGCCCCGGTGTCGACTGGGAGTTCCACCACCGCGAGATCGCCCTCGAAGCCCCCGTCGACTCACCGACGTACGCGAAGATGCGCGCGGCCATCGAGCTGTTCGACGCGGACGCCCATGTCGTCCCGTACTGCATGTCGGGCGGCACGGACGCCAAGCAGTTCTCGCGCCTGGGCATCACCGGGTACGGCTACTCGCCGCTGAAGCTGCCCGTCGGCTTCGACTACCAGGCGCTGTTCCACGGCGTCGACGAGCGGGTGCCGGTCGACGCCCTGCACTTCGGCGTCCGGGTCCTGGACCACTTCCTGCGCAGCGCCTGACACACGACCGCCCGACCGAAGAGGGGGAACCGACCATGGCGTCCACAGCGGCGTACGGCACATGGCCGTCACCGATCGACGCGGCACTGACCGCCTCGCACGACGGCCGGCCGGAGTTCGTCGGCACCGTCGGCGACGAGGTGTGGTGGACGGAGCCACGCCCGGCGGAGGGGGGCCGACGCGCCCTCGTACGCCGGCGGGCCGACGGCACCACCCGGTCGGTGCTCCCCGAGCCGTGGAACCCCCGCAGCCGTGTCATCGAGTACGGCGGGGTGCCGTGGGCCGGGGCGCCGCGCGAGGAGGGCGGACCGCTGGTCGTCTTCGTCCACTTCCCCGACCAGCGGCTGTACGCCTACGCGCCGGACGGTCCCGACGAGCCGTGGCCGCTCACCCCCGTGTCGGACCTCGGCGGCGGGCTGCGGTGGGTGGACCCTCAGCTGCACCTGGCGCGGGGTGAGGTCTGGTGCGTGCTGGAGGAGTTCACGGGGGAGTCGCCCACCGATGTGCGGCGGGTGATCGCCGCCGTGCCGCTGGACGGATCGGCGGCGGACGACCGGGGCGCCGTGCGCGAACTCACCGACGACCGGAACCGGTTCGTCACCGGGCCCCGGCTCTCGCACGACGGCCGCAGGGTGGCCTGGATCGCCTGGGACCATCCGCGGATGCCGTGGGACGGCACCGTCGTGAAGATGGCCGAGGTGACCGAGGAGGGCGACTTCACCGGGGTAAGGCCCCTGGTCGGTGACGTCGACGAGTCGGTCGTCCAGGTGGAGTGGGACCGCGACGGCTCGCTGGTCTTCGTCTCGGACGTCGGAGGGTGGTGGGAGCTCCAGCGGCTCAGGCCCGACGCCGTGGCCGGCGCGGTCGTGCCCAGCAGCCGGCTCTGCGGCGGCCGGAGCGAGGAGTTCGGCGGACCGCTGTGGAAGATCGGCCTGCGCTGGTTCCAGCTCCTGGACAACGGGCTGATCGCCGTCATCCACGGCCGGGGCACCACCGCGCTCGGTGTGCTCGACCCCGAGACCGGTGAACTCGTCGACGCCGTGGGCCCCTGGACCGCGTGGGCGGAGACCCTCGCCGTGCAGGACACCCGGGTCATCGGTGTCGCCGCGAGCCCCCACACGTCGTACGAGGTGGTGGAGCTGGACACCGCCACGGGGCACACCCGGACGATCGGCGTCCCGCACCAGGACGCGGTCGACCCCGCGTACCACCCCGAACCGCTGATCCGCACCTTCACCGGGCCGGCGGGCCGCGAGATCCACGCCCATGTGTACCCGCCGCGCCATCCCGAGCGCACCGGACCGGACGGTGAGCTGCCGCCGTACGTCATCTGGGCGCACGGCGGCCCCACCGGCCGTTCCCCGCTCGTACTCGACCTGGAGATCGCCTACTTCACCTCCCGGGGCATCGGCGTCGCGGAGGTCGACTACGGCGGCTCGACCGGCTACGGCCGCGCCTACCGCGAACGGCTCCGCGAACAGTGGGGCGTCGTCGACGTGGAGGACTGCGCGGCCGTCGCGCTCGGGCTGGCCGAGGAGGGCACGGCCGACCGGGACCGGCTCGCGATCCGGGGCGGCAGCGCCGGCGGCTGGACCACCGCCGCCTCGCTCACCCTGACCGATGTGTACGCCTGCGGCGCGATCAGCTACCCGATCCTCGACCTGGAGGGCTGGGCGACCGGCGAGACCCACGACTTCGAGTCGCAGTACCTGGAATCGCTCGTGGGCCCGTACGCCGAGGTGCCCGAGCGCTACCGGGAGCGCTCGCCCGTCCACCACACGGACCGGCTCACCGCGCCGTTCGTGCTGCTCCAGGGGCTCGACGACCCGATCTGCCCGCCGGTCCAGTGCGAGCGCTTCCTCGCCGCGATCGAGGGGAGAGGGATCCCGCACGCCTACCTCGCCTTCGAGGGGGAGGGCCACGGCTTCCGGCGCGCCGACACCGTGCGGCGCGCACTGGAGGCCGAACTCTCCCTGTACGCCCAGACGTTCGGCATCGACCGCCCCGACGTGCCCCGGCTGGAGCTGAAGCGGTGACCCTGGAGCCCCTCGCCCGCCCGGCCCGGCTGCGGCCCGGCGCCAGGGTCGCGGTCGTCGCCCCCAGCGGCCCCGTGCCGCCCGAGCGGCTGGAGCGCGGCCTCGACCTGCTGCGCGGCTGGGACCTCGACCCCGTCGTCGCCCCCCACGCGCTCGACACGCATCCTGAGCTGGACCATCTGGCCGGCACGGACGAGGACCGGGCCCGGGACCTCCAGGAGGCCTGGTGCGACCCGTCCGTGGACGCCGTGCTGTGCGCCAGGGGAGGGTACGGCGCCCACCGCATGGTCGATCTCCTGGACTGGTCCGCGATCCGCGCGGCCGGCCCCAAGGTGTTCGTCGGCTACAGCGACATCACCGTGCTGCACGAGGCGTTCGCCCTGCGGGCCGGATTCTCCACCCTGCACGGCCCGATGGTCGCCACCGAGGTCTTCCTGAAGGACGCGGCCACGCAACAGGCCCTGCGGTCCACCCTGTTCGAGCCCGAGACGGTGCGGACCCTGGGGCTGGACGGGGCGGTCGCCCTGGTCCCCGGCACCGCCCGGGGCATCACCTACGGCGGCTGCGTGAGCCTTCTGGCCGCCGACGCCGGCACCCCGCGCGCCCGGACCTCCGCCGAGGGCGGGCTGTTCGTGATCGAGGACACCGGGGAGGAGCCGTACCGGCTCGACGGCATCCTCACGCGGCTGCTGCGCATCGGCGCCCTGGACGGGATAGCCGGGGTGGTGTGCGGCTCCTGGGAGGCATGCGGGCCGTACGAAGGGGTGCGGGCCGTGCTCGCCGACCGGCTCGGCGGCCTCGGCGTCCCGGTGGTCGAGGAGCTGGGCTTCGGCCACGGCCCCACGACCCTGACCGTCCCGCTCGGTGTGCCCGCCGTGCTGGACGCGCCCGCCGACGGCGGCCGGTGCACCCTCACCTCCGAGGTGTCGGCGCTGCTCTGACGGAGCGTCAGGTCAGGTGCCGGTCCGTGCGTCACGCCGAAAACTCCGCTCCCGTACGTTGACAGCGGTATGACCTGTGTCACAGCATGGGCCTGGCCCGGTACTTACCGGTCGGTAATGTGTCCTCGGTGTGGAGGTCCATGTGTCGCGTGCTGTGCCCAGATTCCGCCGTCCACTCACCTTGCTCGCCGGGGCGGCGCTTCTCGCCCCGCTCGCCCTGACCGGAGTCCCTCAGGCGGCCGCGGCCGACCGGTACACCGTCACCCCGCTGGAGTTCACCGTGCGGGCCGGCGACCGGTCCTGCACGGTCGACGCCGACCTCTACCGCCCGGCGGGGGTCGACGCGCAGCACCCGGCCCCGGCCGTCCTGGCCACCAACGGCTTCGGCGGCAGCAAGTCCGACGGCTCCACCGACGCGATCGGCAAGGCTTTCGCCGAGCGCGGCTACGTCGGACTCGTCTACTCGGGCCTGGGTTTCGGCAGGTCGGGCTGTCTCATCACGCTCGACGACCCCGCGATCGACGGCAAGGCGGCCTCCGGGCTCGTCGACTTCCTCGCCGGGACCCGAGCCGCCGACGACGGCACCAAGGCCGACTTCGTCACCACCGACGCGCCGGGCGACCCGGTGGTCGGCATGATCGGCGGCTCGTACGGCGGAGCCATCCAGATGGCGACCGCCTCCGCCGACCACCGGGTGGACGCGCTCGTCCCGCTGATCACCTGGAACGACCTGGCGTACTCGCTCGCCCCCAACGCCACCGGAGCGGCCACCGGTGTCTCGTCGGACACGCCCGGTGTCTTCAAGTGGCAGTGGACCAACGGCTTCTACCTCATGGGCGAGGGCCAGCCGCTGCTGGTCCCGAGCCTCGACCCGTCGCGCATCGGCGGCGTCGGGTGTCTGCACTTCGCCGCGCAGGCCTGCGACACCATCCGTCTGCTGAACTCCGGCCGCTACCCGGCCGCCGCGACCAAGGACATGCTGACGTACGCCCGGAGCGTCTCGCCGGCCTCCTACCTGTCCGGTGTCACCGCGCCCACGCTGCTCGTCCAGGGCCAGGCCGACAGTCTGTTCAACCTCAACGAGGCCACCGCCACCTACCGGACGCTCAAGGCGCAGGGCACCACGACGAAGATGATCTGGCAGGCCTGGGGCCACAGCGGCGGCTCCGTCCCCGGTGAACTCGACCTCTCCTCGGGCAATCTGGAGACCAGTTACGTCGGGCAGCGCATCCTCGCCTGGTTCGACCGCTACCTCCACCACGACGAATCCACCGCCACCGGCCCCGAGTTCGCCTACTACCGCGACTGGGCGGACGGCTACGGCACCGCGGCCGCCGTCCCCGCGCTCTCCCGGACGATGTACCTCTCCGGGGACGGGGCGCTGGTGGACAGCAGCTCCAAGGTCACGCGGGGCAGCCGCCAGTACACCAACTGGCTCCTTCCGACCAGCCACTCCGAGAGCTCCCTCGCCGGGCTCATCGGGCTGCCCGACCCGGCGCCGTACGACACCAAGGGCACCTACCTCGGCTGGACCAGCGCCCCGCTGACCGCGCCGGTCGACGTCGTCGGGGCGCCGAAGGCCACCCTGAAGGTCGTCTCGCCGAAGGCGGAACGGGTCCAGAACAGCGGTGACGCCGCGGACAAGCTGGCCCTCTTCGCGAAGGTGTACGACGTGGCGCCCGACGGGACCCAGAAGCTGGTGAACCGCCTGGTCGCCCCGGTGCGCGTCCCCGACGTCACCCGCCCCTTCACCGTCGAGCTGCCGGGCATCGTGCACCGGTACGAGGCCGGGCACCGGCTGCGGTTCGTGATCGCCGCGAGCGACACGGCGTACGTCGGCAACCGGGGCCTCAAGCCGGTCACCGTGGTCAGCGCCCCGCAGGACACCGGCGTCCTGGAGCTCCCCGTGATCGGCTGACCGTCACCCGTACGGCCCTGCTCCACCGCTCCCCGGACCCGGGACCGAGCCATCCTGGGGTCCGGGGACCGCCGTTCCCGGCCCGCCACCAGGACCAGCGAAAGGGCCGCTCATGAGCCCCAAGGACGTATCCAGCGGCACCACGAGCGCCTTCACACCGGCCAGGATCGCCGTCACCGTACTGGCGGTGCTGGCGATCGTCTTCATCTGTGTGAACACCGCCGAGGTGACGATCCGCGTGATCATCCCCAAGGTCACCATGCCGCTCTGGGCGGCGCTGCTGGGGGTCTTCGTGGCGGGTGTCCTCGTCGGGGCCTACCTGTTCCGCCGGCGCCCGGCCCGCTAGAGCGCAGCCGCCGGACCGCCCCGCGGCTGCCTGAAAGGCGCCGCCGGGGGTACGTGCGTCCCAGCGCGCCTCGGAGCGCGGCAGGCGGCGGAGAGGATACGAGCGTGCGGACTGTCGGTGTCGAGGAAGAACTCCTGCTCGTCGACGCGGAGAGCGGGGATCCCAGGGCACTGTCGACGGCGGTGCTGGCCCTCGCGGAGCGCCGGGCCGAGGGGGAGGCCGTATTCGAGTCCGAACTGCACAACCAGCAGCTGGAGTTCGCCACCGAGCCACGCAGTGCGATGGGGGACCTGGCGGAGGAGATCCTGCGCTGGCGGGCGGAGGCGGCCCACAGCGCGGCCGAGGCGGGCGCGGCCGTCGCGGCCCTGGCGACCTCGCCGCTGCCGGTCAGTCCGTCCATCGGGGAGGGGGAACGCTACCGGTGGCTGGCGGAGCGGTTCGGCCTCACCGCGCAGGAGCAGCTGACCTGCGGCTGCCATGTGCATGTGTCGGTGGAGTCGGACGAGGAGGGCGTCGCCGTGCTGGACCGGGTGCGTCCCTGGCTCCCCGTGCTGCTGGCGCTGAGCGCGAACTCCCCCTTCTGGCAAGGACAGGACACCTCGTACGACAGTTACCGCAGCCGGGTGTGGGGCCGCTGGCCCTCGGCCGGCCCGGTGGAGATATTCGGCTCCGCGGACCGCTACCACGAGCAGGTGCGGACCCTGGTCGGCACAGGCGTCCTGCGCGACGAGGGGATGATCTACTTCGACGCACGGCTCTCGCACCGCTACCCCACCGTGGAGTTCAGGGTCGCGGACGTCTGCCTTGACCCGGCGGACCCCGTGCTGCTCGCCACGCTGGCGCGCGGTCTCGTCGAGACGGCGGCACGCGCCTGGCGGGCCGGTGAGCCGCCGGAGCCGGTCCCGGTGAGCGCGCTGCGCATGGCCGCCTGGCAGGCCGCCCGCTCGGGCACCGGGGGCCGGCTGCTCCACCCGCTCACCCTGCGCCCCGAACCGGCCGAGGACGTCCTCCACGCCCTGCTCGCCCATGTGCGCGACGCCCTGGAGGACAGCGGTGACCTCGCGTCGGCGGACAAGGCGCTGCGGGACGTGCTGACGCGGGGCACCGGGGCCCGGATCCAGCGGGAACTGCTCGCGGGCTCGGACAGCCTGCGGACCGTGGTGACCGAGTGCGCGGCCAGGACCCGCGGCTGACGACAGCCCGTCAGCCCTTGATGTCCGCCTCCGTGTCCACCACCGCCGCCAGCCGCCCCAGCATGGCGCGGTGCCTGATCTGCAGCACCGCCTCCAGGGCCACGTTGTGCAGGGCGCCGCCGAGCCCCTGCAGCGGGTGCTCGTCGATCAGGAGCAGCGTCTCCTCACCCCAGGGGCGGATGTCGAACGCGATGCGCGCGGTGCCCAGGAAGCCGCTGTCCACCTCGAGTTCGAGCGCCCTCGGCCGCTCCAGGCGGCGCACGGTGGTACGGCCCCGCACGTCCTTCGGACCGAGGCGCAGGGTGTATTCGATGGCGGACCCGACCTCGGGCCACTGCCCCGCGAGCAGGCGGGAGTCATGCGTCCCCACCACCCACTTCCCGTACTGCTCCGGTTGCTCCAGGACCGACCACAGGACCGAGGGCGGCTGATGGATGAGCTGATGGCGGATGGCCATGGACGCCTCCACGCAGGGGGTACGGCGACAGTGGACGGGTGGGCACGGCGGCGCGGTCACCAGCCATGCTACGCGGGACGCCCCGTACCGCCAGGCGGCCGGGAACCCGCCGGAAGGCCGCACCGGGATGTCACCCGAACGGCCCAACGGGGCCGGCCGGTCCCACCGGACCGCCAGGGCGCCCCGACGGCCCGGCAGCCCGGCGCTCCGCCGGAATCCGCTGTTCACGGTGCGGGCGGACGGGAGGTAGAACGGATGGGCAACCTGCGGGGCGACCGAACCCAGTCGGACGAGTGAGGAGAAGGCACATGCGCGCACTGACCTGGCAAGGGCGGCGGGACGTCCGGGTGGAGACGGTCCCCGACCCGGTGATCCAGGACCCGACGGACATCATCGTCAGGGTCACCTCCAGCGGTATCTGCGGATCGGACCTGCACCTGTACGAGGTGCTCGGCCCCTACCTCGAACCGGGCGACATCCTCGGCCACGAGCCGATGGGCGTGGTGGAGGAGACCGGACCGGACGTCACCGCCGTCAAGCGCGGCGACCGCGTGGTGGTCCCGTTCAACATCTCCTGCGGCGACTGCTTCATGTGCGACCAGGGACTCCAGTCGCAGTGCGAGACCGCCCAGGTCCGGAAGTACGGCAGCGGCGCCGCCCTGTTCGGCTACACCAAGCTGTACGGGCAGGTGCCCGGCGGGCAGGCCGAGCTGCTGCGCGTCCCCTTCGGGAACACCCTGCCGGTCAAGGTGCCCGACGGCCCGCCCGACGACCGGTTCGTCTATCTGTCGGACGTCCTGCCGACCGCCTGGCAGGCCGTCGAGTACGCGGCCGTACCCCCGGGCGGCAGCGTCACGGTCCTGGGACTCGGGCCGATCGGTGACATGGCCGCGCGGATCGCGCTGCACCGCGGCGCCGGTCTCGTGATCGGCGTCGACCTGGTCTCCGACCGCCTGTACCGCGCCTCCGTACGGGGTGTGAAGACCCTGGACCTGCGGGAGTACGGCAAGAACCTGGGGGACGCCGTACGCGACCTCACCGACGGCCGGGGCACCGACGCGGTGATCGACGCCGTCGGCATGGAGGCCCACGGCGCGTCCGTGGCCAAGGCGGGGCAGTGGGCCGTCGGCATGCTCCCCGACGCGGCGGCCCGCCCCCTGATGGAGCGGGCGGGCATCGACCGGCTCAGCGCCCTCCACGCGGCGATCGACCTGGTGCGCCGGGGCGGCACAGTCTCCGTCTCGGGTGTCTACGGCGGCGCCGTGGACCCGATGCCCCTGCTCAAGATGTTCGACAAGCAGATCCAGCTGCGGATGGGGCAGGCGAACGTCAGGAACTGGGTGCCGGCCATCCTGCCGCTGCTCGTCGACGAGGACCCGCTCGGCGTGGACGGCTTCGCCACCCACCACCTGCCGCTGGCCGACGCGCCCAAGGCGTACGAGACCTTCCAGAAGAAGGCGGACGGCATGGTGAAGACGCTGCTCAGGCCGTGACCGCCCCCAGGAGCCGGCGTCCGGCGGGCGGCCGTCGCACGGGACAGGAGAAGCGATGACGAACACAACCCGGGGCCTGCGCGTCGTGGTCACCGGCGCCACCGGGAACGTGGGGACCAGTGTCGTCCGGGCGCTGGCCGATGACCCCGCCGTGTCCTCGGTGCTCGGACTGGCGCGGCGACGTCCGGAGCTGACCGTACCCGGAGTGGAGTGGGGCACGGTGGACCTCGAACACGGGGACAGCCCGCGGCGCCTGGCGGAGCACCTCCCGGGCGCCGACGCCGTGATCCACCTGGCCTGGCGGTTCCAGCCCACGCACGACCCCGTCGTCACCTGGCGGAGCAATGTCGAGGGCTCGCTGCGGGTCTTCGGCGCGGTCCGGGACGCCGGCGTGCCGGTCCTGGTGCACGCCTCGTCGGTGGGGGCGTACTCGCCGGGGCCGAAGCAGGAGCCGGGGGTGGACGAGCAGTGGCCCACCCACGGGTGGCCGGATGCGGCGTACTGCCGGGAGAAGGCCTACCTGGAGCGCGTGCTCGACACCTTCGAGCTGCGGAATCCGCAGATCAGGGTGGTGCGCATGCGCCCGGGGTTTTTGTTCAAGAGGACGGCGGCCAGCGAACAGCGCCGGATCTTCGGCGGACGCCACCTGCCGGGCTTCCTGCTCCGTCCCGACCTGCTGCCGTTCGTCCCCGACCTCAAGGGGCTGCGCTTCCAGGTGCTGCACACCGACGACGCGGCCGAGGCGTACCGGCTCGCCGTCACCACCGACGTCCGGGGTGCCTTCAACCTGGCCGCGGACTCCGTGACCGACGCCCGGCAGCTCGCCGGACTGCTGGACGCCCGCGTCGTACCCGCCCCGGCGGCACTGGTGCGCACCGCCCTGGCCGCCGCCTGGCGCACCCACGCCGTACCCGCGTCCCCGCACCTGTTCGACGCCGTGCTGCGGCTCCCGGTCATGAACAGCGGCCGGGCCCGTGAGGAACTGGACTGGCGGCCCGCGTACTCGGCGACCGACGCTCTGCGCGCCTTCCTCCACGGCGTCTCCCACGGCGAGGGTGAGGACACCCCGCCGCTGGCCGGCCGGCAGTGGGGCTGAGCACGGCTGAACGGCCGGGGCTGAGCGGGCCTTCGGAGAATCATGGGGGCAACGGCCCGCCGCGGCGGTAAGGATGGGCCGCATGCGCACTCTCGTCGTCCTCGACGCCCCCTCGAACCTCGGGCTGCGGCCCCCCGCCCCCGGCACCGTCCCCGGCTGCTACAAACTGGCCGGCGCGCTCCGCGAGCAGCGCATCGTGCAGCGGCTCGGAGCGCTGGAGGGCGGTGTCGTCGTACCGCCCCGTTACGACCGCGGTGACTGGCAGGAGGGTGACGGGGTCTTCAACGCCGCCGCCCTCGCCCGCTACACCCGTACGCTCGCCGACCGCATCGAAGGGCACGTCAGGGCGGGCGAGTTCCCGGTCGTCCTCGGCGGCGACTGCTCCATCCAGCTCGGCGCCACCCTCGCCCTGCGCCGCATCGGCCGGTACGGGCTCGCCGCGATCGACGGCTCGGCGGACTTCCGGCACCCGGGCAACAGCGACCGGATCGGTGCGGCGGGCGGCGAGGAACTGGCGCTGTCCACCGGACGCGGGCAGGCGGACCTCACCGACCTGGAAGGGCTGGGGCCCTACCTCAAGGACGAGGACATCCGGCTCTTCGGCATGCGTGACCAGGACGAGGACCGCACCGAGATGGCCGCGCTGAAGATCTCCAACGCGACGGTGGGGGAGATCAGGGAGTGGGGGCCCGCCGAGATCGCCCGGGCCGTGGTGCAGTCCCTGGAGATCCCGGTGCTCGACGGCTTCTGGGTCCACCTCGACGCCGATGTGCTCGACCCGAGCGTGATGCCCGCCGTCGACAGCCCCGACGAGGGCGGCCTGCTCCCCGACGAACTCGCCCCGCTGCTGCGCACACTCGTCCGGTCACCGCGCTGTGCGGGCCTCAACGTCACGATCTACGACCCCGACCTGGACCCCGACGGCACGGCCGGCGCGCTCCTCACCGACCTGGTCGTCGGCGCCTTCGCCGAGACCAGGCCGGAAGGGCCGGTGACCCTCCGGACGCCCTAGACCGTCACGTTCCGGTCGACGTACTCGAAGACCGAGCCGTCCGGATGCAGGGCTATCAGATTGCGGCCGGCGGGGGTGGGCACGGGGCCCGCGACGACCTTCGCGCCCACCCGCGTCAGCGCCGCGTGTGCCTCGTCGACGTTTTTGACCGCGATGGTCGCCGACACCTTGCGCAACACCTCCAGCTGCGACTCCGGGCCGCTCATCAGCAGGAAGCAGCCGATCGCGGCCACCGAGACCCCGCCGCGCTCGAAGCGCTGTGCCGGAGTGCTGGTCAGGCCCTCGTAGAAGGCCACCGCGGCCTCCAGGTCGTCGACGCAGATACGCAGCGTGGTTCCCAGGATTTCCATGCCCACGAGGGTAGTTGCCGACCACGCCCGATGTGATCGGTTCCCCGTCCGCACCGGATCACACCCGGCAGAGCACCTCGCCGTGGGGCACCATGAACCAGGCGTCGGGCTCCGCGCCCCACGCGTGCCAGGCCTCCGAGATCGCGGTCAGCTGCCCGGCGGTCGCGTGCCCGCCGTCCACGGCCAGTTCCGCGTACACCGACGCGATCGTACGGTCCGCCCACAGACCGCTCCACCAGGCGCGGTTCTCCGGGGTGGCGAAGCACCAGGCCCCCGCGGTGGGCGTGATGTCGGTGAAGCCCGCCTGCCGCGCCCAGGACAGCAGCCGGCGTCCGGCGTCGGGCTCACCGCCGTTGGCCCGGGCCACCCGGCCGTACAGCTCCTGCCACTCGTGCATCCCGGGCACCTCCGGGTACCAGGTCATGGCCGCGTAGTCGCTGTCGCGGGCGGCGACGACACCGCCGGGACGGCACACCCGCCGCATCTCGTGCAGTGCCTGCACCGGGTCGCTGACGTGCTGGAGCACCTGATGGGCGTGGACCACGTCGAAGGAGTCGTCCGGGAAGTCCAGGGCGTGCACATCGGCCGTGGCGAACTCGACGTTCTCCACGCCGCGTTCGGCGGCGTTCGCAGCCGCGCGCTCCAGGACGTCATGGCTCGCGTCGACCGCGGTCACCCGGCCGGGCGCCACCAGCGACGCGAGGTCCGTCGTGATGGTGCCCGGCCCGCAGCCCACGTCCAGGACCGCCTGGCCCGGGCGGAGTTCGGCGATCAGGTAGGCCGCCGAATTCGCGGCGGTGCGCCACTGGTGCGAACGCAGCACCGACTCGTGGTGGCCGTGGGTGTAGACAGCTGTTTCCTTCGGCATGGCCGTACGTCCTCTCTCGGACCTCAGTCGCAGGCGATGGAACGACGGTACGCCGCGATGTCGGATCCTGAGATGGGCGTCTCATGATGTGGTCGTCGCTACACCGGCATCGGGCAGTACACCGTCAGCGCCTCGGGCAGCTTGTCGATCATCAACTCCGTTCCGGAGTGCGCCACTTCACCGTCGTACGCATACGGCGTCCCCGGTGCGAGACCGGCGATCCGCACCCTGCGGCGCCGTACCGCCGCATGGACGGGCGACCGGCTCAGCGGTCCCGCGACCGCGGCGGCGAGCAGCCGCAGCGCCGGGGTGCGGCCGCCGTGCACCACGCGTACGTCGAGCAGGCCGTCCGCCAAATTGTGGCGGCGCCCCGGCGCGGGACCCACCCGCTGGAACAGTCCGTTGCCCACGAAGAGCAGCCACAACGGCCGCCGACGTCCCTGGAGTTCCGCGGTCAGCGGCCGGGAGCCGCGCAGCGCCTCGAAGGCGGCGAGCACCCCGGCGGGCCAGCCGCCGATCCGGGGCGCCCAGTGCTCCCGGGTCCGTACGAGCTCCGGATACACCCCCAGGCTGAAAGCGTTGAGGAAGTACCCGTGCGCCCCGCCCGGCCCCTGCGGCCCCGGCCGGAAGCGGCCCAGGTCGACACGGACCGCGTCGCCCGTGGTCAGCGCCGTCACCGTGTCGTGCACGGTCTCGATGCCGAGGTCGTACGCGAAGTGGTTGAGGGTCCCGCCGGGGAAGACGGCGAGCGGCAGGCTGTGGGTCGCCGCGACGGCCGCCGCCATGTTGACCGTCCCGTCGCCCCCGCAGACGCCCAGGGCCTTGCCCTGCCGTGCCGCCTTCTCCAGGCATCCCGGCAGGTCGGCGGGCGCGCACTCGATCGTCTCCGCGAGCGGCAGCGCGTCGCGGATGACGGTCGCCGCCGCGGTCGCCGAGCCGGACTCCCGGTTGACGACCACCACCAGATCCTGTCCGGCGGGCAGCGCCGGGGCCTCGGCCGGCGGCCGGCCCGGGGCCGGGAGCTGTCCACGCGTCGGTACGACGCCGCGCAGGGCGAACGCGGCCCCGATGCCGAGCGCCGCCCCGGCCACCACATCGCTCGGATAGTGGACGCCGGTGTAGACGCGGGAGGCGGCCACCGCCGCCGCCACCGGGGCGACGACCGCGCCCCAGCCCTTCGACTCCATGGCGACACCCGTCGCGAAGGCCGCGGCCGAGGCGGCGTGCCCCGACGGGAAGGACGTGGTGAACGGCTGCCGCTTCAGCTGCCGGATGACGGGAACGAGATCCACTATCGGGCGCTCCCTGCGCACCGCTCCCTTGCCCACGGTGTTGATCGCGGCCGAGGCGACGGCCAGCGAGGCGATCCCGCGCAGCGCCGCTCTGCGGGACCGCGCACTGGAGCCCAGCGCCGCCATGCCCGCGGCGGCCCCGACCCACAGCAGCCCGTGATTGGCGCTGCGGCTCAGCCGTGGCAGGACGTGCTCGGCGCCGGGCCAGTGTCTTTCGGCCACGCGCTGGAACGCGGCGAGATCGCGCTGGTGGAACCAGTCCCGCCAGCGGCCGGGGGAGGAGAGGCTGCTCGTTGTCGACATGGGACAGCGAATACCCTGCGACCGGGCCGTGAACCAGGAGGCGCGCGTGGCGCGCACCACCGAATCCCGGCGGAATCGGATGGATGTGGTGAATTGCCCCCGTCCCGCCCGCTCCGTCTCGCCGAGGGCGTTGCCCGGACAAGTTCCCTGCCGCTAGCCTGCGTTCGTGATTCCGGCCATTGACCGGAGTGTCGAACGAGATTGGCGGGCGATCATGGGGCGACTCGTCCCTGCGGTGACCAGGGCGCTGGATGTTCTCGAGCTCTTCCTCCAGGGCGAGGGGACCCTGTCCGCTCCCGAAGTCACCCGCAAGCTCCAACTGCCGCGGACCACCGTGCACGAACTGCTCACCACGCTCGCCGCGCGCTCCTACCTGGTGACGGTCCCGGAGCAGCCGGGCCGCTACCGCCTCGGCGTACGCACGTACCAGCTCGGCAGCCGCTACGCCGAGAAGCTCGACCTCGCCGCCGAGGGCCAGCAGGTGGCCCGTGAGGTCGCCGAGACCTGCGGCGAGACGGTCCACGTGGCGATCCTGGAGGACACGGAGGTCATCTACATCGCCAAGGTGGACTCCACCCACGCCGTCCGCATGGTCTCCGCCGCCGGCCGGAAGCTGCCCGCCCACTGCACCTCGGTCGGCAAGCTGCTGCTCGCCGCGCTGCCGGAGGCGGAGCTCGACGCCCGCCTCGACGGACGCGAGCTCGTCGCCATGACCGACAACAGCCTCACCGACGCCACGGAGCTGCGGGCCGCGCTCGCCGTCGTCCGCAAGCGGGGCATCGCCGTGGAGCACCGGGAGTCCAACCCCGATGTGAGCTGTGTCGCCGCACCCGTCCGGGACCGGTCGGGGCGGGTCGTCGCCGCGCTCTCCATCTCGGTGCCGATGATCCGCTGGACCGAGGAGCGTGAGGAGGAACTCGCGCAGCTCGCCGCGGGCGGCGCCGACGCGCTGTCCGGCCGGCTCGGACACCACCGGCCCCAGATATGAGGCCGGCCTGGGAGGTGGCCGTGCGGGAGCGGGCCGAGCTGGGCGAAGGCCCCACCTGGGACCCGGCCACCGGGCGGCTGATCTGGGTCGACATACTCTCGGCCCGTGTCCACACCTACGACCCGTCGACCGGCCGCCGTACGGTCATGGCCACCGGCCAGCACGTCGGTGCGGCCAAACCCCGGGCGGGCGGCGGCCTCGTGGTCGTCCTGCGGGACGGCGTGGGGCTGTACGACGCGGGCGGCGCCTTCTCCTGGCTGTTCCACGACCCCGTCCCCGGGCGGCGGGGCAACGACGCGGCCGTGGCACCGGACGGCGCGCTCTGGGCGGGCACCATGCGCTACGACGAGGCGGAGGGCGGCGGCACCCTGTCCCGGATCGCCCCGGACGGCACGGTGCGCCGGGTCCTGGACGCGGTGACGGTCAGCAACGGCACCGGATGGAGCCCGGACGGCCGGCTCATGTACTACATCGACACCCCCGCACGGCGGATCGACGTCTTCGACGTGGACGGGGAGCACGTCCGGAACCGGCGGACCTTCGCCACCGTCGGGGACGGCGCCGGATGGCCCGACGGGCTGACGGTGGACGCCGACGGCTGTGTCTGGGTCGCCTTCTGGGACGGCGCGGCGATCCGCCGCCACACCCCCGACGGCCGGGTGGACCGGGTCGTGGAGCTGCCGGTCCGGCGGCCCACGGCGTGCGCGTTCGGCGGGCCAGGCCTCCGCGACCTGTACGTGTCCACCGCCCGTACGGGCCTGGACGCCCCCCACCCGCTGTCGGGCTCCCTGCTGGTGCTGCCGGACGCGGGCCAGGGCCTGCCCGGAACGCCGTTCGCCGGCTGAGCGGGGCGGGGGCCGGCGTGCGTATTTCCGGCACCTTCCTGCGCCGGTGCGGGGGCGGACCCCAAGGAACCTCCGTATAAAGGCCTAGAGCGACCCAGGCGGAGGGAGGCGGCATGCACCGGAGCGAGCGGACGCGGCGCCACCCCCTCCAGGAGGACCACGGTCCCGTCCGCTACGGGCCGCCCGCACCCGACCCGGGCCTCCCCGTGCTGCTCGAGCTGGCCGGCGTACTGGCCGCGTCGGCCGCACGGACCCGTCCCGAACCGCCCGGTGGCGGAACGATCCTGCGGGAGGCGGCCTGCGGCTACTGGGAGCGGCGGGGCCTGCACGGCGGGCCCGGGAGCGTCGCCGCGGCCCCGGGCGCCCAGCCGCTCCTGCTCGCGCTGATCGCCGCGTACGGCGGCGACGTGCTCATGCCCCGGCCCTGTCCCGCCACCTGGATGCCGCAGGCCCGGCTGCTGGGCCGGCTCGCCTACCACGTGCCGACGCCCGCCGAGTGCGGCGGCATCCCCGACCCGTACGCCCTGCTGGAGACCGTACGCAGGGTGCGCGCCGAGGGCGGCAGGCCCCGGTTGCTCCTGATCTCCGTGGCCGACGACCCGACCGCTACCCTCGCTCCGCCCGAACTGGTCCGCGAGGCGTGCGAGGCCGCCGTCTCCGAGGGTCTGCACATCGTCAGCGACGAGACCTGGCGCGACACCCTGCACCGCCCCCAGGACACCGTCCTCCTCAGCCCCGCCGAGATGTGCCCCGACGACGTCACCGTCCTGTCCGACCTGGCCGGAGCCCTCACCCCGTCCGCCTGGCCGGTCGCCGTCGCACGCTTCCCCGCGACGGCACGCGCCGCCGCGCGTCACGCCCGGGTCCTCGACATCCTCACCGCCCTCGGCGCCCTCGTCGCGGAGCCGGTCGCCAGGGCCGCCGCCCACGCGCTGGGCGAGCCCGAGGCCGTCAGGGAGCGGATCCGGCAGGCGGCGCGCCTCCAGGCCCACGTCGCCTCCGCCGCCCACCGCGCGGTGCTCACGGTCGGCGCCCTGGCCAGGCCGCCGCAGGCCGGGCGCCATCTCTACGCCGATCTCGGACCCCTGCGCGCCCGGCTGGCCGCCCGTGGGGTCACGGACTCCATGGAGCTGGAGGAGTACCTGACGGAACGTCTCGGCGCCCCCGCCCCCGGCGGGCACCGCTTCGGGGACGAACTGGGGGCGCTGCGGGTGCGGCTGAGCACCGGACCGCTGCTCGGCTCAACCCCGGAGCAGCAGACGGAGTCCCTCACTGCGGTGGAGCCCCTGAAATTGCCCCATGTCGCCCGGGCACTGAGCATGTTCGCAGCAGCCCTCGATGAACTCCGATGACAGGAGCCTCTCGATGACGGAACAGACCGAGCGCCCGTTCGCCGGATCCGGCCGCACGCCCGCGGACCCCGCCGTCGCCGCTCCGCGCCCCCTCGGTGAGCTCCGGACCTGGCCCCGCAGCTTCGCCGACCGGCTCACCGCGCCGCTGCCGGGTGTCAGGGGCATGACCCGTCTGGCCAGGGAGCGCTCGCTGCGGCCCAACGCCGAGGGGCTCCGGGGCATCCACCGGCTGCCGTACGCCCCCCGGCCCCTGCCCGTCACGGACACCGACACGACGGCCGTGACCTGGGCCGGACACGCCAGCTGGATCGTCCGCATCGGCGGGCTCACCGTCCTCACCGACCCCGTCTGGTCGCGCCGCATCCTGGGCACCCCCGCCAGGATCACCCCCGTCGGGGTCCGCTGGGAGGCCCTGCCGCCCGTCGACGCGGTCCTCATCAGCCACAACCACTACGACCACCTGGACGCCCCCACGCTCCGCCGGCTCCCCAGGGACACCCCGCTCCTCGTCCCCGCCGGCCTCGGCCGCTGGTGCCGGCGCCGTCGCTTCACCTGCGTCACCGAGCTGGACTGGTGGGAATCGGCCGAGCTGGGCGGCGTCCGCTTCGACTTCGTGCCCTCGCACCACTGGTCCAAGCGCACCCTCCTGGACACCTGCCGGTCCCTGTGGGGCGGCTGGGTGCTCGGTGACGCCCGGGGACGGCGGCTCTACTTCGCCGGCGACACCGGCTACGGCCACTGGTTCAAGGAGATCGGCCGCCGCTACCCCGGCCTGGACCTCGCCATGCTGCCGATCGGGGCGTACGAACCGCGCTGGTGGCTCTCGGACGTGCACACCGACCCCGAGGAGGCCGTCCAGGCGTACGAGGACCTCGGGGCCCGTGCGATGGCGCCCATGCACTGGGCGACGTTCCTGCTGTCCGCCGAACCGGTGCTCGAACCGCTGACCCGGCTCCGTACGGCCTGGCAGCGGGCCGGACATCCGCGCGCCGACCTCTGGGACCTGCCGGTCGGCGCCTCACGCGTCCTGGAAGCCTGACCGGTGCCCGGCCGGCCCACCGGTCCCTCAGTCCGCCACCCGCGCCATCCGGGCCCGCAACCGCCGCCAGAGCGCAGGCGTCCCGCTGATCAGCAGCGTCAGCACCACCGCCGCGAGCACCCCCTCCCACGGCTCCGGGAACAGCGAACCGCCCAGGATCCCGATCAGCTGATACGTCGCCGCCCAGGCCAGACACGCGGACACATCACCCCGGGCGAACTGCCGCAGCGGCATCTCGCCGAGCAGACAGGCCAGCATCACCGGTATCCGCCCGGCCGGCACCAGCCGGGACAGCACCAGCACCATCGTGTCGTGCTCGTCGAGCTTCCGCTGCGCCTGCTCCAGCCGCTCCGGAGCCGCCCTGCCGGTGATCGCCTCCAGCCACTTCGAACCGTTCTTGGAGCGCACCCCGCGCTGCCCCAGCCAGTACAGGCAGACGTCCCCGAGGAACGCAGCGGCGGACGCCACGGCGAACACCACGAGCAGGGCGAACGGTGACGTCTGGTGCAACGTCACCACGGCCGCCGTACTCACCAGCGCCCCCGTCGGCACCACGGGCAACAGGGACCCCAGCGCCACGAGCAGGAACAACGTCGGGTAGCCGACGGCCTGCTGCGTCGACTCCGTCGGCAGCTGCCCCAGCACTTCCTCTATCACCTACGGGCCTCCGGCCTCACATGCTCGCCGTGCCCCAGCCGGTGCACCGCCACTTCCGGTGCCACCCGCGCGGCCTGCCGGACGAACTCGTCGCCCGGCGCGTGGAACTCGTGCGGCTTGACCCCGTCCATCCCGATCGGCCAGTACGTGCCGTAGTGCACCGGCACCGCGGACCGCGGCTCCAGCAGGGTCAGCACCTGCGCCGCGCGGGCCGCGTCCAGATGGTGATGGCCCAGGTTGGGCCCCCAGCCGCCGACCGGGAGCAGCGCCACGTCCACCGGGCCCACCGCGTCGGCCATGCCGTCGAAGAGCCCGGTGTCACCGGCGAAGTACGTACGGGCCTCGCCCTCGACGACGTACCCGAGAGCGGGCACCCGGTGCGGGCCCACCGGCAGCCGGCGTCCGTCGTGCAGCGCCGGGACCGCGCGCACCAGGACCTCGCCGACCCGCACCACGTCCCCCGGGGCGACCTCGGCGATCCGCAGCCCGCGCGCCCGGCGCAGCAGCCGGAGGCGCGGGACGGCCCCCACCGCGCCGCGGGGCACGATCAGCAGGCTGCCGGGCGCGAGCCGGGCCAGGGAGGGGAGATGCAGATGGTCGGAGTGCAGGTGGGAGATCAGGACGGCGTCGGCGACCGCGGCCTCCGGCGGCGGGACCTCGCCCCGTCGCCGCCGCAGATGCGCGAAACGGCGTGCGAACAGCGGGTCGGTCAGCACCCGGACCCCGGTGTCCTCGATCGTGCAGGTGGCATGACCCCACCAGGTGACCTCCACCGCCCCGCCTCCTCGTACGCGCCCCCGCCGTCCCCGTTCCCGTACGAGGGTATGCGGTCCGCGCCCTCCCCACGCCGGAGTGCTCCTTCACGCCTGCTCCGGTGCGGTCACGGGCGGCTACGGAGGGCTACCGCGGGGGTAGGCTCGTGGCCAGTATCCGAGTGCGGGGGGATCCGTCCATGGACGACGTCGGCGCAGACGTACGGGTGGCGGCCATCGCCAGTCTCACACCGCTGGAGGAGCTCGACGGCGATCCGTTCCTCGTCGACACCCGCAGCCAGCACGCCATGTGCGCACGCTGGGCCGCCGGCCAGGGGTACGTCGTCACCCGCCAGCTCCGTGTCTACGGGCTCCGCCCCGATCACCACGCCCTGTGGTCCGGCGTCGGGGACGAGCGGGTCGAGCTGTTCGTGGCACCCAACGACCGGGTGCTCGCGCGGGCGGTCGTCTCGGTGCCGGACTTCGCCGCGGAGTGCGCGCGACGGGGCGTACGGCTGGAGTTCGCCGGCCTGGAGGAGCCCGTCTACACCGCGCGCACCAAGGCCAGCGTCCACCGCAGGCTCTCCATGCCGACCGCAGGATACGACGGCTGCTGATGCCCGGAGAGGCCCCGGGGCCCGGCAGGAGCCTGAGGGGGCTATGACAGGCTTGACGCGGGCCCATGACGGACACCGGGCCCGGACGTGAGGTGGAACGGCGTGAACGACGGGCGATGGCGCAAGGCGGGGGGAACCCTCATACGCGTGATCTCGGTGTGGGCCGTCTCCACGCTCACCATGCTGGCGCTGGCGGGGATCCTCCCCGACTTCCAGCTCCAGGCCGACGACGGCGACACCGTCACCAGGACCGCCTTCACCGCGGCCTGGGGCGCGGGCGCCTTCGGCCTGCTGTCCGCCCTGGTGTGGCCGGTGCTCGTCAGAGCCCTGCTCATCGTGCCCGCCCTGGTGCTGGGCGCCCTCGTCTTCTTCCTCAACGGCTCGCTGCTGCTCATCGCCCTGCGGCTCATCCCGGACGGGCGCGGGGACGCCAACCCGGAGACCGCCGTCGTCGTGGCGGCCGTCATGTCGGCTGTTGCCTCCGCGACCTCCACGGCACTCGCGGTCCGCGACGACGACGCGTACCGGCGAAGACTCTCCCGCCTCGCCGACCGGCGCCGCAGACGCAGCGGCACGCCGCAGACCGCCGACCGGGGCCGCAACGGCCCGCCCGGGATCGTGTTCCTCCAGCTCGACGGCGTGGGCCACGACGTGCTCGCACAGGCGGCGGCGGACGGCCTCATGCCGACCGTGGCCGGCCTGCTCGCCGACGAGGCGGGCCACCGGCTCACCCCGTGGACCACGGACTGGTCCAGCCAGACCGGCGCCAGCCAGCTCGGCATCCTGCACGGCAGCAACCACGACGTCCCGGCCTTCCGCTGGTTCGAGAAGGAGACCGGCACCGTCATGGTCTCCAGCAGACCGGCGAGCGCCCTCGAACTCCAGCGCAGAGCCATCGCCCGCACCCATGACGGCGGCCTCCTCACCGTCGACGGAGCGAGCCGGGGCAACCTCTTCAGCGGCGGCGCCGACCAGCTCGCCCTGGTCCTGTCGATGGCCGCGCGACGCGGCAAGGGGCGCCGCTCGCGCGCCGGCTACTTCGCCTACTTCTCCGACCCGGCCAACGCGGTCCGTACGGCCCTGTCCTTCGTCGCCGAGGTGGGCCGCGAGATGGGCCAGTCCGTCCGGGCCCGGGTGCGGAAGGAATCGCCCCGGGTCAAGCGCGGCGGGCTGTACCCCTTCATCCGGGCCTTCGCGACCGTCGTCGAACGCGATGTGGTGGTCTCCGCGGTGATCGGCGACATGTTCGCGGGCCGCACCGCGGTCTACGCGGACCTGGTCGCCTACGACGAGGTCGCCCACCACTCCGGGCCGCACAGCAGGGACGCCGAGAAGGTCCTGACACGGCTCGACCGCTCGCTGGGCCTCATCCTGAAGGTCGCCGACCACACCCCGCGCGCCTACCGGATCGTGCTGCTCTCCGACCACGGGCAGAGCCCGGGGGAGACCTTCGCGGGGCGGTACGGCCTCACGCTCAAGGACCTCGTACGGGCGGGCTGCGGGCTGCCCGTACCCCGCCGGGCACAGCGCACCCGCAGCGCCTCGGAGGCCCGCGACGCCGTGCGCATCGCGCTGCACAGGCCCGTCGTCGGGGTGTCGGAGGCCGAGCACCCCGCCAAGCCCTCCGACCCGGTGGTGCTCGCGTCCGGGAACCTCGGGCTGCTGTCGTTCCCGGACATCGAGGGACGCGCCACGCGCGAGCAGCTCGACCGGCGCTATCCCGCACTCCTCGGGACGCTCGCCGCGCACCCCGGCATCGGCTTCCTGCTCGTGAAGAGCCAGAAGCACGGGTCGGTCGTCCTCGGGCCTGGAGGGGCCGAGATCCCGCTGGCGGAGCTGAGGGACGGGGAAGGGCCGATGGCCGTCTTCGGTCCGGGCGCGGCGGACGCGGTGCGCCGCACCGACTGCTTCCCGCACGTCGCGGACGTCATGGTCAACTCGATGTACGACCCCGAAACCGGCCGCGTACACGCCTTCGAGGAGCAGATCGGCTCGCACGGCGGGCTCGGCGGCGAACAGTCACGGCCGTTCCTGCTGTGGCCGCGGACGCTGACGGACCCGCTCGACGCCATGGCCGCCGACCTGCCTCCCGGGACGTCCGAGGCCGGTCCGGCGGGGATCCCTCAGGCCGGCCCGGTGGGGGCGGAGGCCGTGCACCGGGTGCTGGCACGCTGGCTGAGGGAGCTGTCCGGACCGCAGGTGCCTCTGCAGCAGGAGGGCTTCACCGGTGCGGTGCGGGTGGACGAACCGTTCCCGGAGGGGGTGGCGGTTGCCGGGACGCCTGTCTCTGCCTCTGCCGATGTCCCCGTCCCCGCCGAGGTCGTCCCTCTGCCTGCCGATGCCCCTGACCCCGGTGACGCCGTCCCCGGAGCGCGTGGCTGAGCGACCGGCCGGCAGCCGGATGCGCGGCGTGCGCGGTGTGCGTGGGCGGCCGTGGGCTCCGGCGTGCTCCGGCTCCGGTCGTCAGGCGGACTCGCGGTGCACCAGGGTCGGGTGGAAGACCACGGACGGAGCCGGACCGTCGCCCGGTTTGCCGATCTGCCTGAGGAGGAGCCGGGCCATCTCGGAGGCCATCTCCTCCACCGGCTGACGGACGGTCGTCAGCGGCGGATCGCACGCCACCGCCGCGTTGCTGTCGTCGAAACCCACCACCGCCACGTCCGCCGGCACGTCCTTGCCCGCCCGCAGCAGCACGGGCAGCGCACCCAGCGCCATCAGGTCCGAGGCGATGAACACGGCGTCCAGATCGGGCCGTTCCTTCAGCAGCTGGCGCATCGCCGAAGCCCCGCCCGACTGGGTGAAGTCCCCCTCGGCGGTCACCACGTCACCGACGCCGTGCTGCTCCAGCGCGTCCAGGAAGCCGGTCAGACGCACCTGCCCCGCCGGCATGTCCTGCGGGCCCGCGACCGTACCGATGCGCCGGCGTCCCAGGGCCGCCAGGTGGTCGGCCGCCATCTGGGCCCCGGCCCGCTGGTCCGCCTCGACATAGGTGAGCGGGGAGGGGCGCCGGGGGCGGCCGGCCAGCACGGCGGGCAGCCGGGTGTCGTGGATCAGCCCCGGCAGCGGGTCGTCGGCGTGCGAGGAGATCAGCACCACCCCGTCGACATGCCCCTGCCGCAGATACGACAGCAGCTGATCGCGGGAGCCCTCGTCGTCGGCGAGCATCAGCACCATCTGGATCCCGGCGGGACGCAGGACGTCCATCAGCCCGGCCACCACACGGCCGAAGTGCGGGTCGGAGAACATCCGGCCGATGAACGGCTCGGAGACCGGGCGTCGTTCACGCTCGGACACCACCAGGGCGACCGAGTCCGTACGCCGGGTCACCAGCGAGCGCGCCGCACGGTTGGGGACGTACCCCGTGGTGGCGACCGCCTCCTCCACGACCCGGCGCAGGGCCGGGTCGACGGTGGTCGCGCCGTTGATCACACGGGACACGGTCGCCCGGGAGACGCCCGCCACCGCGGCCACGTCCTCCAAGGTGGCGGGGCGCAGGGGCGGCGATACGTCGGCAGTCATGCAGTCTTTATACCGGGTGATCCGACGGGCACGCGAAGGGTTCCGGCACGTCAGCGGCCTTGCCCGCGCACAACGCCGCCAGGTCGGCCAGCTGTTCCCCGCGTGCGGTGACGAGTGCCCGCGCCCGGGCGGTGGCCTCCGCCCGGGTCCCCGCCGTCGTCTCGGAGCGGGAGACCTGCTCCGACTGGCGCAGATGGTCGCGGATCTGTGCGACCAGCAGGCGGTCGAAGGCGGACCCCTCGGCCGTACGGGCGTCGTCGAGGTCCGCGGCCGTGACCATGCCGGGCATGTCGTGTCCTTTGTGCAGGTCGGTGTCCGGCAGCCCCATCCGGTCCCGCAGCTTCCGCAGCTCCGCCAGTTCGGTGGCCTGGGCGGTCCGCAGGCGCGCCGCCCAGGCCCGGAGCCGGGGGTCGGCCTTCTCCGCCGCGAGGCCGAGCAGGGTGACGGCCTGTTCGTCCATCGGGATCATCAACTGGAGCCAGGCGGCATCGGTCGGGTCCGCGACGGGGGAGGGCGCGGACGTCGTCGGCGGGAGAGCGGACGGGGAGGACGCGGTACGTGCCTCTTCCGTGGCCCCTCCCCGGGCGCACGACGTGAGGGCGGTGAGCAGGAGGAGCAGCGCTGCGGTGCGACGAGCCGGCATCGGCGGGTGGTCCTTGCGCGAGGGCGCCTGCCCGGGGCACACGGCTCCGGACAGGCACCGGTGGACAGGGAAGTGACGATCGATCAGGGAGTGCCGTCGGCGCCGCACTTGATGATGGCGTTGATGCAGTCCCGCACCCGCTGTGCCATCTCCGCCTCGGGCCACACGTTGAAGAAGTCACCGTGCATCGTGTAGCCGCGCCCGGAGGCCAGCCGGAAGCGGGCCGGGTCCCCGTTGACCGGGTAGCGCAGGACCTGCCGCAGCTTGGGCACCGCGACCGGATGGGTCGACGGGCACTCGCCGCCCACCGGATAGGCCATGTGACTCTTGTGGTTGGGCGAGTCGAGGTCCGTGCCGTTCCAGCACTGGGGGAAGTCGAGGTAGCTCTCCATCATCGAGCCCGCCGGGCAGTTGACGAAGTCGTGGGACGGGTTGACCTCGCCGTGGTGGAGACACGACCAGCGCGCGATGGTGTTGTCGTCGGGGCCGGTCGCCACGGCGTTGCCCGCGACGATCCGCAGCCCGCGGGGGAACGGCTTGATCGTACGGATGACGTCGTCCCGTACGCCCTCACCGAGGTAGTAGAACGTGGTGCCGGTGGGCTCCACCTCCTTGTCGCCGTCGTACAGCGTGGGCACCCAGTACGAGGACAGGTCGGTCGTGGGTGCGCAGGTGGTGCGGCCCTTCTCCAGCGAGGCCAGGTCGGAACGGGCGTTGGTGGTGTCGTTGCCGAAGAAGCTGTGCATGTGCGAGGCGCCGGGCAGGCCGGGGAAGACGATCGGGTCGTCGGGGGCCCGGTGGGTGTAGGGGCACTCCGCGAGGAACTCGGCGACCCGCACCACGTCGGCCGCGGCCTTCGGTCCGGCCTGTGAGGTCGCGTCACCGGCCGCGTTGCCCGCGTTGGCCTGGATGAAGGACAGCGCGAGCGCGGCGGCGGCCAGCCCCGCGATCCGGTAGCGCCACGGCGGCAGGGATCTGCGTCCGCGGTGTTCGGTCGTACGTCTGCTGAAGAAGAGCACGGCACTCCTGTTCTGAGGAAGTGGGGTTCCTCTGGCCGGTCGTCCGACCAGGGTAGAGAGCGCTCTCTCGATGAACGTAGAAGTGTGATGCAGGCATGTCAATACTCCGCGTCAGTGCCTCAATTACCTGCCATTTGCACGGAGTTACTGACGGCAATCTTGGGAGAGCGCTCTCTCAGTCATGGCCCCGAACGGGTGTCGGAAGGGATTGTCAGTGGTGGGCGGCAGGATGGTGGTCATGACGACGAACTCAGCTGGAGTGCTCGCCGACACCGCCGCCTACGCGGCCGCGGTGGAAGAGGCCAAGCGTGCCGCCGCCGCGTATTACACCGCAGGTGAGAGCAGGCTCGACGACGACGCGTACGACCGCCTCGTGCGCGGGATCGCGGCCTACGAGGAGGAGCACCCGCAGGAGGTGCTGGACGCCTCGCCGACCGGGAAGGTGGCGGGCGGGGCGGCATCGGGGGACGTGCCGCACACCGTCCCGATGCTCTCCCTGGACAACGTGTTCTCCGCCGAGCAGTTCGTCACGTGGACGGCTTCCGTGGAGCGGCGGATAGGCAGGCCCGTGGCGGCCTGGAGCGTGGAGCCCAAGCTCGACGGCCTGGCGGTCGCCGCGCGCTACGAGCGGGGCCGCCTCGACCGGCTGGTCACCCGGGGCGACGGGACGGCCGGGGAGGACGTCTCGCACGCGATCGGTACGGTGCTGGGGCTGCCCGAGCGTCTCGGCGCCCCCGCCACCCTGGAGGTGCGCGGCGAGATCCTCATGACCCAGGAGCAGTTCGAGCGCGCCAACACGGTGCGCACGGAACACGGCGCCGCGCCCTTCGCCAATCCGCGCAACGGGGCCGCGGGCACCCTGCGGGCCAAGGACCGTGCGTACCGCGTGGAGATGACCTTCTTCGCGTACGGCGCGCTCGCGCTGCCCGGGTCCGGCGAGCTGACGGACACGCTGGCCGAGCTCCCGCACAGCGAGGTCCTGGAGTACGTCGCGGGCCTCGGTGTGCACACGGCGGCGGACACCGCGGTCGCCCCGCGCACCGTCACCACGGTGGAGGAGGTTCAGGCCGGGGTCGAGGACATCGCCGCCCTGCGCGCCACACTGCCGTTCGGGATCGACGGCATCGTCATCAAGGCGGACCTCGCGGCCGACCAGCGCGACGCGGGATCGGGGACGCGCGCACCGCGCTGGGCCATCGCCTACAAGCTCCCGGCCGTGGAGAAGGTCACCCGGCTGCTGGACGTCGAGTGGAACGTCGGCCGGACCGGCATCATCGCGCCGCGCGCCGTGCTGGAGCCCGTCGAGATCGACGGATCCACCGTCGGCTACGCCACCCTGCACAACCCGGCCGACATCACCCGCCGCGATCTGCGCCTGGGCGACCACGTCATGGTCTACAAGGCGGGCGACATCATTCCCCGGATCGAGGCCCCGGTCGCGCATCTGCGGACGGGTGAGGAGCGGCCGGTCGCCTTCCCCGAGGTCTGCCCGCAGTGCGGGTCGGAGATCGACATGAGCGAGCAGCGCTGGCGCTGCACCCGGGGCCGCGACTGCCGTGTGGTCGCCTCCATCTCCTATGCCGCCGGCCGGGACCAGCTCGACATCGAAGGTCTCGGCGCCACCCGCGTCGTCCAGCTCGTCGACGCGGGTCTCGTGCGGGACTTCGCCGACCTCTTCACACTGGAGCGGGAGCAGCTGCTCGCCCTGGAGCGGATGGGGGAGACCTCCACCGACAATCTGCTGGCGGCCATCGAGACGGCCAGGACGCAGCCGCTCTCCCGCGTCTTCTGCGCCCTCGGTGTGCGGGGCACGGGGCGCTCCATGTCCCGGCGGATCGCCCGTCACTTCGCCTCGATGGACCGGATCGTCGCCGCCGACGCGGAGGCGTTGCAGCAGGTGGACGGCATCGGGAAGGAGAAGGCGGCGGCGGTCGTCACGGAGCTGGAGGAGCTGGCGCCGCTGATCGGCAAGCTGGTGGCCGCCGAGGTCAACATGACGGAGCCCGGTGCGACGCCGCCGCCCGAGCCCGGTGCCGAGCCGGAGGAGGGCGCCGAGGACGGGGCGGCCGGGCTGCCGCTCGCCGGTATGACGGTCGTGGTCACGGGCGCCATGACCGGGGCCCTGGAAAAGCTCTCGCGCAATCAGATGAACGAGCTGATCGAGCGGGCCGGCGGAAAGTCCTCCTCCAGCGTCTCCAAGCGCACGAGCCTGCTGGTCGCGGGGGAGAAGGCCGGCTCCAAGCGGAGCAAGGCCGAGGATCTCGGCGTCCGGATAGCCGCGCCCGAGGAATTCGCCGAGCTGGTCGAGACTTATCTGACCCCGGTGGCGTGAAAGGTACTCACGCGCGCACGCCTTGGAATTAGCAAGGGAGTGGCCTTTTCATTCCTTGTATTGCATAGTGAGGGATCAATCATGCCTCGCTATCAGCGGTCGACGCGGAGTAGCTGCTGAGGCGGCAGACCCGAGGGTGAGGGCCGATGCGTTCTTCGCGTGACGGACGGCGGCGTGGCCGGCCCGTCCTCCGGCAGCGGGACGCACACGCGGCTGCGGCGCACCGCCCCGGCCCCGTCAGGGGGCTGGCCATCGACCTGGGCAGCTCCGGGACCCGTGCCCGGGTCCCGGGGCGGGGCCCCGTCGCCTGTGGGCCGGCGGGATGCGAGGGCGGCGCCGGCCGGCCCGTCCGGCGCGGACGCATCGTCGACCCGGCGTCCTGCGCGGGGCTGCTGGACCATCTCGCCGACGCCGCGCTGGGCGAGCACCGCCAGGACAGCGTGATCGTGCTCAGCCACCCGGTCCTGGCCGGACGCGAACACCGCGTGCTGGCGGGTGAACTGCTCGCCGCCCTGGGGGCGTCCGGCGCCGTGGTCCTCAACAGCGCCAGCGCGGCCGCCGCGTGCGCCGGGCTGCTCGGCGGTGGCCCTGTGCTGGTCGTCGACATGGGCGCCGAGCTGACCGAGGTCGCGCTGCTGGTGGACGGCAAGGTCGCCGACGCCCGCCAGGCCGACGCGGGACTCAGCGATCTCGAACCGCGGTCGCTGGCTGCCGAACTCGCCTGGAGCGTCCTCGATATGATCACGTCCATGTGGCATGAGGACCAGCACGGCGCGGTGCGCGGGGCGTTGCGCCGTGGGCCCGTGCTCACCGGCGGCGGAGCGTTCCGCCGCGATGTCACCGACCTGATCGCGAGCTGCCTGGGTGCGCCGGTGCGCGTCGTTCCCGACCCCTCGACCGCTGTCGTACGGGGTGCCGCGCTGATCCTGGACTCCGTCCTGGCCTCCTCCGGCGCGGGCGCGGTGTCCGTGCGCCCGGTCCGGCTGAGGTGAGCCCCCTCCCGGGGGCTCCCCGGGGGAACGCGCCCCCGCGGGGGACACACGGCCCACCACCGCACGACGTGCGGTACTTCCTCGCCGCGCTGCTCCTCGCGGTCCTGACACTGCTCGGCGGCACGCCCGCGGCAGCCGGAGCGACACTTCCCGCCCCGCTCCCCGGCGCCGCGCCTGCCACGGCCGGGTCTGCTGATCTCCATGTCCGCGGCGCGCCCGGGCCCACTGATTCCGATGCCCGCGCCGCGCAGGGCGCCGTCGGGTCCGCTCATCCCGATGCCGGCGCCGCGACCCGGCCCGCTCATCCCGACGACCATGCCGCGTACGGCACGGCCCGCGCCGTCCCGCCGTACTCAGCCGATCCCGATGTGCGCGCCTCCCTGCCGGAGGCGACCGTCGGGCCCGGTCCCGTCTGGTGGTCGGAGGCGGGGCGGGCCTCCGCCTTCGGCCCGGGGCAGCGGGCGGGTGCGGACCGTCCGCACGGCCCGCACCACGTTCCCCTCCTCGGCCATGGCGCCCTGCCCCCGCGCCCGCAGGGCCTTCCCCTGCCCCGGGGCACCTCGCCGGGCGGGGGCGCCGCGGCGCCCTTCGCCGTCGTACGGGCCGGGGCCGCGCTCCCCGGGGTGCGGGGTCCTCCAGGGGTGACGGCCGGTCAGCCGGTCCTTCGCCGGTCCTGCTCCACAGACCCGTCGCCCCGCCCTCCCCGCTGAGGCCAGGGCGGACGACGCCCACCCAAGGGGATTCCCATGACTCGCGCCACCACGGTGCGAGCGGTTCTGGCTGCCGCCGTGCTGCTCGTCTCCGTGCTCATCACGCTGACCACGTCACCCAGACTCGGCCTCGACCTCCAGGGCGGCACCCGGATGGTGCTCCAGGCCAAGGACTCCGAGACCGCGAAGGCGGACCGGGAGAGCACCGACCGCACCCTGGAGGTGCTGCGCCAGCGCATCGACTCCCTCGGCGTCGCCGAACCGGTCCTGACCCGCTCGGGCGAGGACCGGATCATCGTCGAGCTGCCCGACGTCCAGGACCCGCGCCAGGCCGCCGAGGTCATCGGCAGGACCGCCCAGCTCAGCTTCCACGCCGTCCAGGGCCCCGGGGCCGAGGAGAAGAAGCAGGCAACGGCGAAGGACGGGCCGACACTCCCCGACGAACAGGGCGGTCTGCTCGACCTCGGCCCGGTGCGGCTCTCCGGAGCCGGTGTGAAGGACGCCACCGCGGACTTCGACGCCCAGCAGGGCACGGGCTGGAGCGTCTCCCTCGACTTCCACAAGGACGCGGGCAAGAAGTGGACCGGACTGACCGGGAAAGCCGCGTGCCATCCCGCCGGTGACGATCGGCGTCGCGTCGCCATCGTCCTGGACGGGAAGGTCATCTCCTCGCCGCAGGTCTCCCCTTCGGTCGGCTGCGACGTAGGACTCCCCTCCGGATCCACCCAGATCACCGGTTCGTTCAGCGCCGACGAGGCACGCGATCTCGCCCTCCTCATCAAGGGCGGCGCGCTCCCCCTCCCCGTGGAGATCGTCGAGCAGCGGACCGTCGGCCCGACGCTCGGTGCGGCCGCCATCGATGCCAGTGCCCGGGCCGCGCTCATCGGCGCCGCGGCCACCGCCCTCTTCATCACCGTGATGTACCGGCTGTTCGGTGCGCTCGCCGCGACGGCCCTCGCCGCGTACGGCGTGATCTCCTACGCCGCCCTCGTCGCCCTGGGGGTCACGCTGACCCTGCCGGGCCTCGCCGGTTTCGTCCTCGCCATCGGAATGGCGGTCGATGCCAACGTCCTTGTCTTCGAACGGGCCCGCGAGGAGTACGCGGACCGGCGGAACGGTTCGCTGCGCTCGGCGCTCGGCGCGGGATTCCGTAACGCCTGGAGCGCCGTCGCCGACTCCAACGTCACCACGCTCATCGCCGCCGGGCTGCTCTTCTTCCTCGGCTCGGGTCCGGTCAAGGGCTTCGGTGTCACCCTCGCCATCGGTGTCCTGGTCTCGATGTTCTCCGCACTGGTCATCGCCCGCGCGCTCACGGAGATCGCGGCCGGGTCCCGGTTCGTCGGCGACTACCGGGGCGTCAACGGCATCGCGCGGCCCGGCAGGATCCGTACCTGGCTGAACGAACGCGACCCCCAGCTGTTCCGCTCGCCGCGCCGCTGGCTGATGGTGTCCACCGCGCTCGTCCTCCTGGCCGTGACCGGCATCCTCGTGCGCGGCATCGACCTGGGGGTCGAGTTCACCGGCGGGCGGCTGGTCGAGTACTCCACGAGCCGCCCCGTCGACGTCGAGACCGCCCGCGACACGATCGCCGCCGCGGGCTTCACCGACGCCGAGGTCACCACCGCGGGCGAGAACGATCTCTCCGTACGCACCGGGAAGCTGGACAACGACGGGGAACACGCCCTGCGGGCCGCGCTGGCCGAGGAGGGCGGCGGGGCCACCAAGGTGCGCGACGAGCTGATCGGCCCCAGCCTCGGGGACGAGCTGCGGCGCAACGCCCTGATCGCCCTCGGCGTGGCCGTGCTGGTGCAGCTCGCCTACCTCGCGGCCCGGTTCCGCTGGACGTTCGCCGTGGCCTCGGTGGGGGCGCTGGTCCACGACGTCGTCATCCTGGTCGGCGCCTTCGCCTGGCTCGGCCGCCCCGTCGACGGGATCTTCCTGGCCGCTCTGCTCACCGTCATCGGCTACTCCGTCAACGACTCCGTGGTGGTGTTCGACCGGGTACGGGAGCTGTGGGCCCGCAACCGGCGCGCCCCGATCGCCGACGTCGCCAACCGTGCCGTCCTGCAGACCGTCCCGCGTACCGTCAACACGGGGATGGGAGCCCTGTTCATCCTGATCGCCCTCGCCGTGCTCGGCGGCGACTCTCTGGCGGACTTCGCACTCGCCCTGCTCATCGGCATCTGCGTGGGGACGTACTCCTCGGTGATGACCGCCGTACCGGGGGCGCTGCTCCTGGAGAGGAGCAGCAAGGCTCCGCCGCCCGCCCGCAAGCGGGCGCCGGGGCGCAAGAAGTCGGTCGGCGGACCACGCCGGGACCCGGCCGACAACGGGGCGCGCGTCTAGGGCCGGTTCCGGACATAGTGCCGCCGAAGGTGCCGGGGCCGTGTGCCCGGCACCTACGGCGCGCCGGGCGGGGCGGATGCCGTCCTGCCCGGCGTGTACGGGGAGCGCGGGCGCCGGTCCGGGGCACAATCCTGATCACATCGAGTGATCGGAGTGTGCCGCCCATGCTCCAGGTGCTGCGGGAGGCCCGGGACACGCTCGTACCGGACATGAGCGGCCCGCACGGTCCGCTGCCGCCCGTGATGCTGATCCTGACCGTGGTCACCGGGCTGGTCGACGCGTTCAGCTATCTGCTCCTCGGGCACGTCTTCGTCGCCAACATGACGGGCAACGTCGTGTTCATGGGCTTCGCCTTCGCGGGCGCGGCGACCTTCTCCACACTGGCCTCGGCGGTGGCGCTCCTGTCGTTCGGGGCAGGGGCGCTGGCCGGAGGCATCGCGGTCCACCGGGCCCGGGCGCACCGGGGCCTCCAGTTGCAGCACGCGCTCCTCGTCGAGACCGCCTTCGTCACCGCCGCCATGATCGTCACGCAGATCTCGGGCGGGCCGTACACCGGGGGCGTCCGCTACGCGCTCATCATGCTGCTCGGCGTCGGGCTCGGTGTGCAGAACGCGGCCGTCCGGGCGCTCGCCGTGCCCGACCTCACCACGACCGTGGTGACCCGGACCCTCACCGGGGCGGTGGCCGACAGCCGACTGGCCGCGGGGCCCGGCAGCCGGGCGGGGCGCCGCCTCCTCTCGGCCGGCGCACTGCTGGTCGGCGCCTTCCTCGGCGCCCTGGTCCTGCTGAACGGGCACCCGTCCCTGCCGCTGATCCTCGCCGTGATCCTCCTGGTCGTCATGACCACGGCGACGACACCGCTCGCCCGGAGCGACGCGCCCTGGACGCGGCCGGCCGGGGCCTGAGCGGGGCCCGGTGGCCCGCGCCGCCCCGTGTCACGCGCGACAGGCGGCGGGCCAGGACCGTAACGTCACGGGCACCCGTCGACCGCACCGATACGCCCAGGAGTCGCCGTATGCCCACCGAACCGCTGTCCGCAGCCGACATCGAGGCCGGTCTGCGCGAGTTGCCCGGCTGGCAGCTGGAGGGGGACCGGATCACCCGCACCTACCGGCTGCCGAACCACTTCGCCGCCGCCGGGCTGACCGTCCACGTCGCCCAGATCCAGGAGGAGCTCAACCACCACTCGGACCTGACGCTGGGCTACAACACCGTGGCCCTCGCGGTGAACAGCCATGACGCGGGCGGTGCCGTCACCCGCAAGGACCTCGCGCTGGCCGCCCGGGTGGAGGCGATCGCCGCCGGGCACGGCGCGCAGTAGGCGGCCCTCACGGGGCAGGCCCGAAGCGGGGGTGTGCGGCCAGCCAGCCCGCGTAACTGTCGCTGCGCCGCACGGCCTCCGTGTACGCCGCCCGGGTGTGCCCGCTCACCGCGGCGCTCGCCGCGGGGGACCGCGGATGCCGGCCCAGCAGATGACGCCAGCTCAGCGGCGAACCCGTGAGCGGCCGGGTCACCAGGCCCGGGGTCGGCGGGAACGTCGCCCTGCACAGCCCGATCGCCCGCCCCACCTGGACCAGGTGGACGACGGACGCCGTGTCCGTCTCGTACACCGACGCCGGGGTGAAGCCGGCCCGCGCGCACGCCGCGGTGAAGCAGTCGGCGAAGCAGCCGTCGCCGGGCACGTCGGCCCAGCACTCGTCCGCCAGCGCGGAGAGTTCGAGCTCCGGCCGGTCCGCCAGCGGATGGCTCTCGGGCAGCATGACGAACACCGGGTCGACCCCGATCACCTGCCAGACGAGCCGGTCCGCCATCGGCGGCGGGCTCTCCCCGCAGGCCCCGATCAGCGCGAAGTCCAGCCGGCCGTCGATCAGCAGCGAGGCGATCTCCGCCACCGACCACGAGGTGTACGTCGACACGGGCGCCGTCGGGTGCGCGGCGGCCAGCCGGTCGACCAGGCCGCCGAGCAGCGGGCCGTGCGTACCGCCGAGGCGGAAGCGCTCCACGGTCGCCCAGGCGTTGGCGAAACGCACCGCCTCCTCCTGGAGGCCGCTCACCGCGGGCAGCACCACCCGGGCCCGCTCCAGCACCAGTTCGCCGAGCAGGGTGGGCCGTGCGCCCGTGTGGTCACGGTCGAAGAGCGAACCGCCGAGCGCTTCTCGATCCGCCGCAACTGGGCGCTGAGCGCGGGCTGGGCGAGTCCCAGAGCCGCCGCGGCCTTGGTGAGACTGCCGGTGTCGGCGATGGCCCGTACGGTACGCAGGTGACGTAACTCCAGCTCCATGCGCGCACGTTATGGCCGCGGGCACCCACCGGCAATACATGGGGCGCGGCCGTCTCGACGGGTGGTCCGCCACGCCCGCCCGCCGCCCGCGCCGGACCGCTGTCCGTTCCGCGCCGCCGCGTACCGGACCGCTATCCGTTGCGTCCCGCCGAGTACCGCAGCGCGTCGACGACCAGGTCGAGGAGCGGGCCGGTGCGCTCCGGCGAGTCGCTCGCCGTCGTGGAGAGGAAGACCCCGAGCAACATCGTCGTGACGTCCTCCGGCCCGACGTCCGCACGTAGCGAACCGTCCCGCACACCCCCGGCCAGGATCACCGCGATGGCCGCCGTGATCCGCTCCCGCGTCGCGGGCGTGGCGATGCTGCCGGACGCCCAGCCCGCGCGCAGAGTGGCGGACATTCCGCGCTTGACCTGGGAGAACTCCGCGTACCGGTCCATCCAGGCGCGGAGCGCGGCTTCCGGCGGCAGCTCGGCGAGCAGTGCGGGCGCGCTGGAGACGACCTCGTCCAGCTCCGCGGAGTAGAGGGCCTCCACGAGCGCTTCCCGGGTGGGGAAGTGGCGGTAGAGCGTGCCGATCCCGACCCCGGCCTCGCGGGCGATCGCGTCCAGGGGCACGGTCTCGGCCGTCGAGGCGAAGGCGGTACGAGCGACGGAGAGGATCCGGTCGCGGTTGCGCCGTGCGTCGGCGCGCACCGGACGCCCGGACGACGCCGTGCCGGGGCCCGTGGCCGGGGATTCGGGCTCGGACAAAGCGGAGGCCCTCCGTTTCTGCTAGGTTGAAATAAGCGGAGAGACTCCGCTTACCTCATCGTCTCACGAGAACGGGGGACCGTCATGGCCTCTCCCACCCGATCTCTCCAGCACACGGCATCCGGCGCACCGCGCGCCGGCGGGCCCGGGCGGCTCGCGGGCCGCACCGTCTCCCGCGTCGGCTTCGGTGCCATGCAGCTCGAACGTCTGAGGGGCGACCGCAAGGCGGCCGTGGCCCTCCTGCGCCGCAGCGTCGAGCTGGGAATCGACCACATCGACACCGCCCAGTTCTACGGCCACGGCTTCGTCAACGACGTGATCCGCGAGGCCATCCGCCCCGAGGACGACGTGATCGTCGTCAGCAAGGTCGGAGCCGACCCCGAGCCCGACGGCCCCGTTCCCCTGCGCTTCGCGCAGCGCCCCGAGCAGCTGCGCGCCAGTGTCGAGGACAATCTGGCCGCCCTCGGTCTCGAACAGATCCCCCTCGTCAATCTGCGCCGGCCCGACTCCGGCCCCGGGCTGCGCGCCGAGGGCGACCAGATCGTCGCGCTCGACGACCAGCTCGCCGTGATGACCGCCCTGCGGGACGAGGGCAAGATCGGTGCGATCGGGCTCAGCAGCGTGACCGCCGACGGATTGCGCAGGGCCCTCCCCGCGGGCATCGCCTGCGTGCAGAACGCCTACAGCCTCCTCACGCGCGACGACGAGGACGCGCTCCGGCTCTGCCTCGCCGAGGACATCGCCTGGGTGCCGTACTTCCCCCTCGGCAGCGCCTTCGAGGGCCTGCCGAAGGTGTCCGAGGAGCCCGCCGTGATCGCCGCCGCCCGTGACCTGGCGGCCACACCCGCCCAGGTCGGCCTGGCCTGGCTGCTCCACCACGCCCCGAACCTGCTGCTGATCCCCGGCACGGCCGACCCCGGTCACCTGAAGGAGAACGTCGACGCGGGAGCGCTCACGCTCGACGAGGCGACGCTCGCCGTGCTCGACGCCGTCCCGCCGCGCTCGGGAGACATCGCGCTGGGCTGAGGGAGGGCCGGGCGGGCGCTCCGTGGCCCCGGCCTACAGTGGCGTCGTGCTGGATTACGACGAGGAAGCCGCCCGGTACGACAGGACGCGGGGCGGGGAGCCACGGGTCGAGGCCGCAGCGGGCGCGGTCCTCGGACTGCTGCCCGACTCCGCCCGTACGCTGCTGGACATCGGCTGCGGGACGGGGCTGGTCACCCGGCGGATCGCCCAAGGCCGCCCGGGGACACGGGTGTTCGGCGCGGACGCCTCGTACGGCATGGCACGGCTGGCCCGGCGGCGGATCGGGGCGGTCGTCCTCGCCGACGTACGGCGGCTGCCCCTGCCCGCCGCCGCCGTCGACGCGGTCAGTGCCGTGTGGCTGCTGCACCTGCTGCGCGGTGACGGGGCCGTCCGTGAGGTGGTGGCCGAGGCGGCCCGGGTGCTGAGGCCCGGCGGAGTGTTCGTCGCCACGGTCGACAAGGACGCCGGGCACGACGTGGGCAGTGACATCGACGCGGTGCTCGCCCCTTACCGCAGCTCGCGGCCGGCCGACGCGGCGGATCTGGTCACCCGTCACGCCCGGACCTGCAGCCTGGAGCCCGTCGGCGAGGCCGGCTTCGCCGGGCACGGACAGGGGCGTTCACCGCTGCGCACCGCCCGGGCGGTGCTCCGGGGCGACTACGCCTCACGGCTCGCCCTGCCCGGGACGGCCGCCACCCGGCTCGCGGCCGAGCTGACCGCGCTGCCCGACCCGGACCGCCCACGGGCCGACCCCTCGTACCGGCTGCTGGCCTTCCGGGCACGCGGCTGACGGTGGACCGAACGGCGGTGCGGGGGGAGGGGACTTCGGGGAACCGCCGCTACGCCGCGGGGCTGTCCACGCGGATCAGGGTCTGCTGACCGGCCGCCACGAGCTTGGGCCGGCCGTCCTGTACGCCGAACACCTCCAGCCGGCACACGGTGAGCGTGCGTCCCGGCCGCAGCACCGTGCCCACCGCCTCCACCCGGTCGCCGACGGCGGGCGAGAGGAGGTTGAGCTTGTACTCGACGGTGAGGACCTCGGTGTTCTCCGGGAACAGGGTGAGCGCGGCGTAGCCTCCGGCGCTGTCCGCGATGGCGCTGGTGGCGCCGGCGTGGATGTAGCCGTGCTGCTGGGTGACTTCGGGACGGCTCGGCAGGACGATACGGACGCGGCCAGGCGCGATCTCCGTGATCCGGGCGCCGAGATGGCCCATGAGTCCCTGGCGGGCGAAGCTGTCGCGGATACGGGCCTGGGTCCCGGGGCTCGACTCCGCCGCTTCCGCCGCTTCTTCCGGTTCCTCCGCGGGGTGCTCCTGCATCAGATCTCCTTCCGTGGCTCCACGGGCGGCTCGCTCACCAGCCGGCCGCACGCTCCAGCAGCAGGAAGCCGCCGATCGCGATCATCATGACACCCGAGATCCTGGTGACCGCCCGGGCGGCCCCGGGCCTGGTCCCGAGCACGGTGCGGGCCAGCAGCCCGACCGCGAGGTACACCACCGCGCAGGCGGTCACATGGACCGCGCCTAGCAGGCCGGTCTGTCCGGCCACCGGCCACCCTGCGGTCGTGTCGACGAACTGGGGGAAGAGGGAGAGGAACAGCAGCAGCGCCTTCGGGTTGAGGCCGCTGACCCCCGCCCCTCTCAGCAGCACCTGAAGCCGGGAGGGGCCTGCTTCCCCGCCCGACGCGGCCACGACCGGGGGCCGGCGCAGCACGCCCCAGCCCAGCCACATCAGATAGCCGGCCCCGGCGACGGTGAGCGCGGTGAGGACGGGCGCGGAGCCCGCCACGATCACCGCGAGGCCCGCCACGGCCAGCAGCGCGTACGCGACGTGGCCCGCCAGCAGTCCGGCGACCGCCGGGACGACCGACCGCTCCCTCAGCCCCGCGGAGATCGCGAAGGCCCAGTCCGCGCCCGGCGTCAGGACCAGCAGCAGATCCACCGCCAGGAAGGCCGCCAGCGTGGTCGTATCCATGAAGCCCATACCTCTCACCTGCGATTTCTCAGAAGAAAGGCTAGGCCGAAAGGGCCCGAAGGTGTTTGCGTATCCACCCCGGAAAGCGGTGATGTGGGGGAGAATCTTCTCCATGGATGCCATGGACCGGAAGATTCTTGCCGAGCTGCAATGCGACGGCCGCCTGACGATCACCGAGCTGGCGGCGCGGGTGCAGCTGAGCGTCTCGCCCTGCCACCGCCGGCTGCGCGACCTGGAGCGGCAGGGCGCGATCCGCGGCTACCGGGCGGTCGTGGACCCCTCGGCTCTGGACCTCGACTTCGAGGCCCTCGTCTTCGCGACCCTGCGCTGGCAGGCGCCCGACACGGTCACCGCCTTCGAGGAGGCGGTGACCGCCATCCCCCATGTCCTCCAGGCCCAGCGCCTCTTCGGCGAACCCGACTACCTGCTCCGGGTGGCCACCACCGACCTGGCGGCCTTCCAGCACCTGTACGACGAGCAACTGGCCCGTCTGCCGGGCGTCCAGCGCCTGACCTCGACCCTGGTCATGAAGCACGTCGTCGAGGACCGGCCCCTCCCGGGGTGACTCTCCGGTCCACGACGGCACTGCGACGGCACGGCGGGAGGGCCGGGCCTCACAGGCAGGCACAGTCCGTGGCGTAGAGGAGCAGGAACACCGCCGTCGCGGCGGCCAGGGTGAAGCCGGCCGCGGCGACCGCTGCCCAGCCCCGACGGCGGCGACGCACGGGTTCGCGGAAGGTCTGCCAGGCGCCATGCGCGAGGAACAGGCCGAGCAGCGCGGCACCGGCGACCGTCAGACGCGGGCTGAAGGACCAGCTCAGGTATGAGGTCAGCAGGAGTCCGGTGAGCAGGGCGCAGGCGAGCAGGCCGAGGACCATCTCGGCGACCGCTTCCCCGACCGTTTCCACCAGGAATTCGGCGATGCCCTTCGTTGCCCTGCGGATTCCCACGACCTGCCTCCGGCCTCACGAGCGAGCGGGAGCCTGCGCGGGCCCCTGGGTACAGGACCCGAGAAGGGCCGGAACGGTTGCCGAGAGGCTCAGGAGTGAACACCCGGCGGAGGAACGGGAGGTTGCCCCGCCGAAGTCGGCCCCGTCCCCTATCCGTCGCCCCGGGCCGCCGCCGTGCTGCCCCGTTCGATCAGCCGGGGCAGCGGGACCTGCACCGTGCGGGCCGGGCCGCCGTCGAGCAGTGCCGTCAGCTCCCGGGCCGCGAGGCGGCCGAACGCGACCGGGTCGCGGGAGAGCGCGGTCAGCCACGGCGCGGTCAGCCGGCAGAGCGCGGAGTCCTCCCACGACACCACCGACACATCGTCCGGGACCGTCAGGCCGAGGCCCGTGGCGACCGCCGAACCGGCCGCGGCCATCACGTCGTTGTCGTAGATCAGGGCCGTCGGGCGGACCGGCCGCTCCAGCACCCGCCGGGTGACCGCCGCCCCCTCGATGTCGGAGTAGTCCGTGGTCACCGAGTGCGCCTCGGCCAGACCGCGCCGGTCGGCCTCGGTCCGCAGGGACTCGATGCGGCGGTCGGTGTGGGCCAGGGTGGAGAGGCCCGCGATGTGCACGATGCGCCGGTGCCCCAGCTCGTACAGCCGCCCGACGACCGCCGCCATCGCTCCCGCGTCGTCCGCCCGGATCTGTGAGAGCCCCGGGTGCGGGCCGGTGTCCTGGCCGGGCAGCGTGCCGATGACGACGGCGTGCAGGCCCAGTTCGTCCAGCAGGGCGGCGCGCGGATCGTCCGTACGCGGATCCACCACCAGCACACCGTCGACCCGGTGCTCGGCCCACCAGCGCCTGTAGACCGCGCACTCGGCCGCCACGTCCTCCACCACCTGGAAGAGCAGGCCGAGTTGGCGCTCCGCGAGCACCTCCTGGATTCCGGAGATCAGCTGGAGGAAGAACGAGTCCACGCCCAGGTGGGCGGCCGGGCGTGCCAGGACCAGCCCCACGGTGGCCGAACCCTCTCCGGAGAGCGCCCGCGCGGCCGTGCTGGGCCGCCAGCCCAGCTGTTCGGCGACCCGGCGGACCCGGTCACGGGTGAGCTCCGAGACGCCCGGCCGGCCGTTGAGCGCGAACGAGACGGCGCTCTCCGAGACTCCCGCGCGCTGGGCGATGTCCTTCATGGTCGGCCGTCGTGCCGGTGTGCGTCTGGCCGGTGAAACGTCCTCGGCCGACGGCCCCTTCGGTGTCACCCGGTGCCTCTCTCCCGCGTACCCGTGGTCCCCCACGTGAGGCCGGCGCGTTCGCCCTTGCCCCCGGCATTCTAAGCCGTGCGGAGCGCCCGGGTCGAGAGAACTCGGGGGAGACTAATGCGCTTGAGCTGTTGCATCCTAATGCGCTTTAGCTTCTTTCTTCAGAGGGCATGCTGAACCGTCCTGACCTGTGTGTATGCCGAAAGACTTGGTCGATCTTCGGTGAATGTATTGACTTTCCCCCAGGTGCCTTGCAGTCTCAGCCGAGCGAAGGCGGCCGAAGGGTTGTCCACTCCGCTTGCCTTCGCCTGCCTGGTCCGAGCAAAGGAGCCGTTCACCGTGCGCATCTCCCGCAGAGCAGCCGTCGCTGCCGTCGTCCTCGCCACCGTCCTGCCGTTGAGCGCCTGCGGGGGCGGCTCCGGAGCCGACTCCACCGACGCCTCGGGCAAGGTCGAAGGGGAGATCACCTTCCAGACCTGGAACCTGCAGGCGAACTTCAAGGACTACTTCAACGGCGTGATCGCCGACTTCGAGAAGAAGTACCCGGGCACCGAGGTCAAGTGGGTCGACCGGCCCGGCGAGGGGTACGCCGACAAGATCAGCGCGGACGCGGCCGGCGGCACCCTCCCCGACGTCGTGAACGTCTCGCCCGACCTGGTCGCACCGCTGGCCGAGGCCGGCATCGCCCTCGACCTCGACAAGGCGGCGTCGAAGTACCGCGAGGAGTACCTGCCGGAAGCCTGGGCGAGCCACCAGGTGCCGGGCGCCGAGGGCACGTTCGCCTTTCCCTGGTACCTCAACACCGGGCCGATGTTCTACAACAAGCGGCTGCTGGAGAAGGCCGGACTCGACCCGGCGAAGCCCCCGGCCACGTACGACGAGGTCTTCGCCGCCGGGCTGAAGCTGGCCGGTGCGAGCGGCGGGAAGGTGGCGGCCCTCGCCAACGTACCGACCATCGAGGACTTCGGCCGTTACGGCGGCGCGCTGATGAACGACGAGGGCACCGGCTTCGCCTTCAACGACGCCAAGGGCATCGAACTCCTCACGAAGTACAAGGAGTTGTACGACGCCAAGGCGCTCGACCCGCAGGCGCTGACCGCGACGCCCGAGTCCTCGGGCCACAAGTTCCTCACGGAGTCCGTGGCGATGAACCCCGGCAGCGCGCTGGACCTGGCCAACTTCAAGAAGCAGGCCCCCGGGCTCTACAAGAACATCGGCATCACCGACCAGGTCAGCAACACCGGCAAGGCCAACATGTACGTCATGGGCGTCATGGTGAACGCGCAGTCGAAGCGCAAGCCCGCCTCCGTGGCCTTCGCGCACTACGTCACCGACGCGACCCGGCAGATGGAGTTCGCCAAGCAGGTCGCCATCTTCCCGAGCACCGCGGGATCGCTCGACGACCCCTACTTCACCGAGGAGGACGGCACGGACGAGACCCGCGTCCGGGTCGCCGCCGCCAAGTCGCTGAAGACGGCGGTCAATTACACCCCGGTGCTGTTCAGCGAGCAGATGAAGACCGAGCTCCGCAACCAGATCGCCAAGGCGCTCCAGGGGAAGCAGAGCCCCAAGGTAGCTCTTGACAACGCTGTCAAGGCCTGTGACCGGCTCCTGCAGCAGAGCTGAGACCTGATGAAGACCCCAGTCACCCCCTCGACCGCCACCCGCCCGACGGCGGACGGTGTCCCCGGGCCCCGCTCCCGCCCCGCGGCGAGCGGGCCGGGCGCCCCGGGCGGCAGCCGGCCGGGACGCCGGATCAGCCGCCATCTGCCCCTCAGCCCCTGGCTGTTCGCGGCCCCCGGGCTCCTGGTCGTCGGCGCCTTCAGCCTCTATCCGTTCTTCAGCACCCTCGTCAACGCCTTCACCGACCGCCGGACGCTCGTCCCCGGCACGTTCGTCGGCCTGGACAACTTCCAGGAGCTGCTGCACGACGAGATGTTCTGGATCGGACTCCGCAACAGCACGCTCTACGTCCTCGGTGTCGTACCCGCGCTCGTCATCCTCCCGCTGCTGCTGGCGATGCTCGTCCAACGGCAGATCCCGGGCATCACCTTCTTCCGTTCCGCCTTCTACACCCCGGTCGTCGCGTCCATCGTGGTCGTCGGCCTGATCTGGGTGTGGATGCTCGACGACCGCGGGCTCATCAACTCCCTGCTGGAGGCGGTGGGCGTCGGCAAGGTCGGCTTCCTCAGCGACCAGTGGCTGCTGCTCATGAGCGCGATGACGGTCACGGTCTGGAAGGGCCTCGGCTACTACATGATCATTTACCTGGCAGCCCTGGCCAACGTGCCCCGTGAGCTGCACGAGGCGGCCGCCGTCGACGGCGCCGGAGCGGTACGCCGCTTCCTCACCGTCACCGTTCCCGCCGTCCGCTCCACCATGGTGCTCGTCGCGGCACTGGCCTCAGTCTCGGCCTTCAAGGTCTTCTCCGAGGTCTATCTGATGGCGGGACCCTCAGGCGGTCCGGCCGGTGAGGACACCACCCTCGTGATGCTGGTCCAGCGCGTCGGCACCGGACTGACCGGACGCGTCGGGTACGCCTCCGCCATCTCGGTCGTCATCTTCGTCGTCACCGTCGGGCTGATGCTGCTGGTGCTCCGCGCCGACCGCAAGGAGGACGCGTGAGCATCCTGAGGACCACCGACGCCGAGGGCCGCCGCATCCCGCCCTGGCAGCTCGTCCTGCGGTACGCGCTGCTGCTCCTCGTGCTGGCGCTGACCGTCGGGCCGTTCCTGTGGCAGCTCTCGACCTCGCTCAAGGGCCCGGGCGAGGACATCTTCAGCTCCCCGCCGAAGTTCCTCCCCAGCGATCCGACCCTGGACAACTACACGCGGGTCGCCGACACCATCCCGGTCTGGGAGTACGCCCTGAACTCCCTGAAGGTCGCCTCCGCCAACGTGGTGACCAACTGCGTGGGCGCGGCGCTGGCCGGCTACGCGCTGGCCAGGCTGCGCTACCGGGGGCGCCGGGCCGCCACCCTGGCGTTCATCCTCGCGATGCTGGTCCCCGTGGAGGGCATCATCATCGCCCAGTTCACCACCATGCGGGATCTCGGCCTCAACAACACCCTGCTCGGAGTGCTCCTGCCGGGCTCCATCGGCGCGATGAACGTCCTGCTGATGCGCAACGCCTTCCTGAACCTCCCGCAGGAGGTGGAGGAAGCCGCGTACGTCGACGGCGCCAACGTCTGGCAGCGCTTCCTGCGGATCGCGCTGCCCTCGGTCAAGGGCACCCTCGCCGTCGTCGCGATCTTCGCCTTCATGGGCGCCTGGGACGACTTCCTGTGGCCGCTGATCGTGCTCAGCGACCCGGAGAACTTCACCCTGACCATCGGACTGAACTACCTGCACGGCACCTTCGCCAACGACGAACGGCTCGTGGCGGCGGGCACGATCATCGCCGTCGCCCCGCTCATCGCGCTCTTCGCCTGCCTGCAGCGCTTCTTCTTCCGCGGCGTCGGTGAAGGCGCCGTCAAGGGCTGACCCGTCCGCCGCCCCCACCACAGAACCAGGATCACCCCCTTCCATGAGCTCCACCGCGCCCCGCTTCGGCGCCAACTACACGCCCAGCCAGGGCTGGTTCCACCACTGGCTGGACTTCGACCTCGACGCCGTACGCGCCGACCTGGACTCGATCGCCGGCCTCGGCCTCGACCACATCCGGGTCTTCCCGCTCTGGCCGCTCTTCCAGCCCAACCGCACGCTGATCCGCCCGCGCGCCGTCGAGCAGCTCGTCGAACTCGCCGACGCGGCGGCCGAGCGCGGTCTCGACGTCAACGTGGACGGACTGCAGGGGCATCTGTCGAGCTTCGACTTCCTGCCCGCCTGGACGCAGACCTGGCACCGCCGCAACCTCTTCACCGATCCCGACGTCGTGGCCGCGCAGGCCGCGTACCTGCGGACCCTCGCCGCCGCCCTCGCCGACCGGCCCCACTTCATCGGGATGACGCTGGGCAACGAGATCAACCAGTTCTCCGGGGACCCGCACCCCGACCCCGACCCCATCACACCCGGGCAGGCCGGCGACTGGCTGCGCACCCTGCTCGACGCCTGCGAGGAGGGCGCCCCCGGCAAGCTCCATCTGCACGCGGAGTACGACGCCTCCTGGTACCAGGACGACCACGCCTTCACCCCCGCGCACGCCGCCCGGATCGGGGCGGTCACCGCCGTGCACTCCTGGGTCTTCAACGGCACCGCCCAGCGGCACGGCCGCGACGGAACGGCCACCGAGCACCACGCGGCGTACCTGATCGAGCTCTCCAAGGCATGGGCACACGACCCGCACCGGCCGGTGTGGCTCCAGGAGGTGGGCGCCCCCGCGCCCCTGATCCCCGCCGGGCACGCCGCCCCGTTCACGGAGGCGACCGTCGCGAACGCCCTGGACTGCGAGGACGTGTGGGGCGTCACCTGGTGGTGTTCCCACGATGTCTCCCGCTCGCTGGCGGACTTCCCCGAACTGGAATACGGGCTCGGACTGCTCACCAACGACCGGCAGGTCAAGCCCGCCGGGCGGGCCATCGCCCGGATCGTCGAGGACCAGCGCGCCGCCGCGCACCGCCCCAAGCTCCGTACCACCGCGCTCGTCGTCGACACCGGGGACGACGACAGCGCGCCCCGCCGCTCGGTGTGCGCCCCCGGCGGCGAGGTCTTCGAGGCGTTCGCCCGGCTCACCGCGGACGGCGCCCGCCCCACCACGGTCCTCGCGAGCCGCGCCGAGGACCGGGACCACCTCGCCGGACGCGGTATCACCGAGGTGGTCACCCCCGCCCAGGTCCTCTGACCCCCGGCGCACCCCGCGCCCCGCCCCCGCCCGCACCCACACCACAACGGAGTTCACCCTCATGCACGACGACCGCACTCTGGTGGAAGCCCGTCTGAAGCGAGTCCTGGACGAGCGCATCCGGCCCGCAGTACACCCGGAGTCCGTACCCCTGGACGTCGCCGTCTGGAATGCTCCCGGCGAACCCGTCCCCGTGGCCGAGGGCCTGGCCGGCCCCGTCGAGCCCATCGCGGTCGGCGACCGGTGGGGAGCCCCGTGGAGCACCTGCTGGTTCCGCGTCTCCGGGACCGTCCCCGCGCACTGGGCGGGCCGGACCGTCGAGGCGCTCCTCGACCTGGGCTTCGACGAGAACATGCCCGGCTTCCAGTGCGAGGGCCTGGTCTACCGGCCCGACGGCACCCCGGTGAAGGGCCTCAACCCGCGTAACCAGTGGGTGCGCGTGGGGGCTCCCGCCGAGGGCGGCGAAGAGGTCCTGCTGCACATCGAGGCCGCCTCCAACCCCGTCATCCTGGACTACCACCCCTTCCTGCCGACCCGGCTCGGAGACAAGGAGACGGCCGGCAGCGAGCTCCAGTACACCCTCGCCCGGATGGACCTCGCCGTCTTCGACGAGCACGTGTGGAACCTCGTCCAGGACCTGGAGGTGCTGGGGGAGCTGATGGCGGAGCTGCCCGTCGAGGGGGCCCGTCGCTGGGACATCCTGCGCGCGATCGGCCGGGCCCTGGACGCCGTCGACCTCCAGAACGTCAACTCCACCGCGGAGGCCGCCCGCGCGGAGCTGGCCGGGGTGCTCGCCACCCCCGCGCAGCCGTCCGCCCACCGGATCAGCGCGGTGGGACACGCCCACATCGACTCCGCCTGGCTGTGGCCGCTGCGCGAGACGGTCCGCAAGGTCGCGCGTACGACGTCCAACATGACGGCCCTGCTGGAGGACGAGCCGGACTTCGTGTTCGCGATGTCCCAGGCCCAGCAGTTCGCGTGGATCAAGGAACACCGCCCCGAGGTGTACGCCAAGGTCAAGAAGGCGGTCGCGGACGGCAGGTTCGTCCCGTCCGGCGGCATGTGGGTCGAGTCCGACACCAACATGCCCGGCTCCGAGGCGATGGCCCGTCAGTTCGTGTACGGCAAGAGGTTCTTCATCGACGAGTTCGGCATCGAGAACGACGAGGCGTGGCTCCCCGACACCTTCGGCTTCGCCGCCGGACTGCCGCAGATCATCAAGGCGGCGGGGTCCAAGTGGCTGCTCACGCAGAAGATCTCGTGGAGCCAGACCAACAAGTTCCCGCACCACACCTTCCGTTGGGAGGGCATCGACGGCACGAGGATCTTCACCCACTTCCCGCCCGTGGACACGTACAACTGCTCCATGAAGGGCAGCGAGATCGCGCACGCGGCCGACAACTTCAAGGACAAGGGCGTCGCCCGTCACTCGCTCGCCCCGACCGGCTGGGGCGACGGCGGCGGCGGGACGACCCGCGAGATGATCGCCAAGGCCGCCCGGATGCGCAGCCTGGAGGGCTCGGCCACCGTCGAGTGGGAGAAGCCCGCCGACTTCTTCGCCAAGGCCGAGGCCGAATACCCCGACGCGCCGGTGTGGGTCGGTGAGCTGTACCTCGAACTGCACCGCGCGACCCTCACCAGCCAGGCGAAGACCAAGCAGGGCAACCGGCGCAGCGAACACCTGCTGCGGGAGGCCGAACTGTGGGCCGCGACCGCCGCCGTGCGCAGCGGGCACCCCTACCCGTACGAGCAGCTGGACCGGATCTGGAAGACGGTCCTGCTCCACCAGTTCCACGACATCCTGCCGGGTTCGTCGATCGCCTGGGTGCACCGCGAGGCCGAGAAGACCTATGCGGCCGTCGCCGGCGAGCTGAGCGGCATCGTGGACGCCGCGCAGCGCGCCCTGGCCGGCGACCCCGCCGCCGGGCGTGAGCTCCTCTTCAACTCCGCCCCGCACACCCGCGCCGGAGTCGGCGCGGGCGCAGCCGGTGCCGCGCACCGGGGCAGCGAGGGGCAGCTCGCCCCGCGCGAGGGCGGCGGCTTCGTGCTGGACAACGGGCTCCTCCAGGTCGAGATCGACGCCAGGGGACTGGTCGTCTCGGCGTACGACATCGGCGCCGAGCGCGAGACCGTCGCACCGGGACAGGCCGCCAACCTCCTCCAGATCCACCCCGACTTCCCGAACATGTGGGACGCCTGGGACGTCGACGCGTTCTACCGGAACACCGTCACCGACCTCACCGGCCTCGACGAGCTCACCCCGGTCGAGGACGGGGACACGGTCGGCGTCCGGATCGTACGGAGCTTCGGCCGCTCCAAGGTCACCCAGCTGCTGACCCTCACCTCCGGTGCCAAGCGCCTCGACATCGACACCGAGGTCGACTGGCACGAGACGGAGAAGTTCCTCAAGGCCGCGTTCCCGCTGGACGTGCACGCCGAGCGCTACGCCTCCGAGACCCAGTTCGGGCACTTCTACCGGGCCACCCACACCAACACCAGCTGGGAGGCGGCCAAGTTCGAGGCGTGCAACCACCGGTTCGTCCACGTGGAGGAGCCGGGCTGGGGCGTCGCGCTCGTCAACGACTCGACGTACGGACACGACGTGACCCGCACCGTGCGCGCCTTTGACGCGGGGACCACCACCACGGTCCGCGTGTCACTGCTGCGCGCCCCGCGCTTCCCCGACCCGGAGACCGACCAGGGCGTCCACCGCTTCCGGCACGCCCTCGCACCGGGCGCGGCGATCGGCGACGCGGTCCGTGAGGGCTTCCGCATCAACCTGCCCGAGCGCCGCGTCACCGGCGAGCACGAGGTCGCACCGCTGGTCACCGTCGACAACGACGCCGTCGTCGTCAGCGCGGTCAAGCTGGCCGACGACGCGAGCGGTGACGTCGTCGTACGGCTCTACGAGTCCACCGGCGGCCGGGCCAGGGTCCGTCTCGGCACCGGCTTCGCGGCCACCGGCGTCGCGGTGACCGACCTGCTGGAGCGGCCGCTGGACGGTGTGACGGCGCCCGAGCTCACCGACGAGGGTGTGAGCCTGTCGCTGCGCCCGTTCGAGCTGGTCACCCTGCGGCTGACCCGCGGCTGAACCGGCGCGCGGGGACCGGGCGGTGTCCGGTCCCCGCGCACCGCCGCCGGCGCCGTGCCCTGCTCTGAAGCCGGCGGACGGCACGGACACACACCGGCGCCCGCACCGCGCGTGGCGCGGTGCGGGCGCCGGGGGAGACGCGGAGTCAGGAGCTGACGGTCAGGAGTTGACCTCGGCCGGGTTCGAGCCGATGCGCTTGCCCTCGTCGAGCGCGGCGAACGCGGCCAGGTCGTCGGCGTCCAGCTCGAAGCCGAACACGTCGATGTTCTCCGCGATCCGCGACGGCGTCACGGACTTGGGGATCACCACGTGGCCGGTCTGCAGGTGCCAGCGGAGCACCACCTGGGCGGGGCTCCGGCCGTGCTTGCGCGCGACGGCGACCACGGTGGGGACCTCCAGGAGGCCCTTGCCCGAGCCCAGCGGCGACCAGGCCTCGGTGACGATGCCGTGCTCGGCGTGGAAGGCGCGGGCCTCGGCCTGCTGGAGCTGGGGGTGCAGCTCGATCTGGTTGACCGCGGGGACGACGGACGTCTCGCCCAGCAGGCGCTCCAGGTGCTCCGGGAGGAAGTTGGACACGCCGATGCACTTCGCGCGGCCGTCGGCGAGGATCCGCTCGAAGGCCTTGTACGTGTCGACGTAGGCGTCCTTGGCCGGCACCGGCCAGTGGATGAGGTAGAGGTCGACGTAGTCGAGGCCCAGCTTGTCCAGCGACGTGTCGAAGGCGCGGAGCGTCGAGTCGTGACCCTGCTCGGAATTCCACAGCTTCGTGGTGACGAACAGCTCCTCACGGGGCACGTCCGTGGTGGCGAGGGCCTTTCCGGTGCCCGTCTCGTTCCCGTAGATCGCGGCGGTGTCGATGCTCCGGTACCCGGCCTCCAGGGCCGTGGTCACGGCCGCTGTGGCCTCGTCGTCCGGCACCTGCCAGACACCGAAGCCGAGCTGCGGCATCTCGAGGCCGTTGTTGAGGGTGATGGTGGGGACCTGGCTCACGAGCAGTCGATCCTTACGTTGTGGGTGGGTACTCCCAGAGGGAACGATCGGCACAGCGTAAGCATTCCCGGCCGCCTTGATCCGGTGAACCGGAGAACCGGGGGAAAGGCCTGCCTCCGACCGCCCGTCAGGAGCGGCACGGGCTCAGCGGTAGAGCGCGTCGACCTCGGCCGAGTACGCCGTCTCGATCGCCTTCCGCTTCAGCTTGAGCGACGGGGTCAGCAGACCGTGCTCCTCGCTGAACTGGTGCGCCAGGATACGGAAGGTGCGGATGGACTCCGCCTGGGAGACCGCCGTGTTCGCGGCCACCACCGCCCGGCGCACCTCCATCTCCAGGTCGGGGTCGCGCACCAGCTCGGCGGGGCGCATCATCGTACGGCCCTGCATGGCGAGCCAGTGCTCCACCGACTCGTGGTCCACCGTGACCAGCGCCGCGATGTACGGCCGGTCGTTCCCGACGACGATGCACTGCGCCACCAGCGGGTGCGCGCGCACCCGCTCCTCCAGACCGGCCGGGGACACGCTCTTGCCGCCCGACGTCACCAGGATCTCCTTCTTGCGCCCGGTGATGGTGAGGTAGCCGTCCTCGTCGAGCGCCCCCAGGTCGCCGGTGGCCAGCCAGCCGTCGTGCAGCACGGCGTCGGTGGACTTGGGGTCGCCCAGGTACCCGGAGAAGACGTTCGCGCCGTGCACCCACACCTCGCCGTCGCGGGCGATGTGCACCGTGGAGCCGGGGATCGGCTGGCCGACGGTGCCGTAGCGGGTGCGCTCGGGCGGGTTGGCCGTGGCCGCCGCGGTCGTCTCGGTCAGGCCGTAGCCCTCGTAGACCGTGACGCCGGCACCCGCGAAGAACAGCCCGAGCCGGCGGTCCATGCCGGAGCCGCCCGACATGGCGTGCCGCACCCGGCCGCCCATCGCGTCGCGGACCTTGCGGTAGACGACCTTGTCGAAGAACTGGTGCTGCATCCGTAGCCCGGCGGACGGCCCGGGACCGGTGCCGAAGGCCCGCTCCTCCATCGCCTCCGCGTACTTCACCGCTACGTCGACGGCCTTGTCGAACGCCCCGGCGCGGCCCTCCGACTCCGCCTTGCGCCGCGCGCCGTTGAAGACCTTCTCGAAGATGTACGGCACCGCGAGGATGAACGTCGGTCTGAAGGACACGAGGTCCGGCATCAGCGCCTTCGCCGACAGCTCCGGCTGGTGCCCCAGCTTCACCCGGCCGCGCAGCGCGGCGATCTCCACCATGCGGCCGAAGACGTGGGCGAGCGGCAGGAAGAGCAGCGTCGCCGCCTCCTCGCCCGGCTTGGACAGGAACACCGGGTGCCAGCGGCCGACCATGGTGTCGGCCTCGAACATGAAGTTGGCGTGCGTGATCACACAGCCCTTGGGACGCCCCGTCGTGCCGGAGGTGTAGATCACGGTCGCCACCGAGTCGGGCGTCACCGCGCGCCGGTGCCGGTGGACGACCTCGTCGTCGATGAGCGCCCCGGCCTCGACGAGCTCGGTCACCACGTCGGCGTCCAGCTGCCAGAGCCGGTGCAGATTCGGCAGCCGGTCGATGACCGAGCCGATCGTCATCGCATGGTCCTCGTGCTCGACCATGACGGCCGCGACCTCGGCGTCGTGCAGCATCCACAGGACCTGCTCGGCCGACGAGGTGGGATAGATCGGCACGGACTGGGCGCCCACCGTCCAGAGGGCGAAGTCGAAGAGCGTCCACTCGTAGCGCGTACGCGACATGAGGGCGACCCGGTCGCCGAACCGGACGCCGTGCGCGATCAGCCCCTTGGCGAGAGCGAGCACCTCGTCACGGAAGGCGGCCGCCGACACGTCGTGCCACCGGCCCTCCGCGTCCTTGCGGCCGAGGGCGATCCGGTGGGGGTCCTCCTCCGCAAAGTCGAAGACGGTATCGGCAAGACCGCCGACTTGAGGGGCAGCGGCCATGGGTGGGACAGTGAACTCGCGCAATGACCTGCTCCTTGTGGCGCTCCGCACGGCGCCGCGACGCTACCTCACCGCACGAGGCTGCGGGAGGGTCCGAAGTCTCCGGAAAACGTGGCATCTGGCCAGTCCAACCGTAGAAATCGGGCCAGATGGGCAAGGCTCGGGCGGACTTCTGACCACGGAGTAAGTGCCTGGGGCGGGAATCTCCACCGAATCTGTACGCGGCACTTACGCCGGGTCCGGGTGCGAGGGCACAACCGGGCCGCGGTGGAGACGGTCCCCGCCGGCCAGGATCGCCGCCGCGAGAGCCCCCGCCGCCTCCTGCGCGCTGTCCCTCCGGCGCCCGTGCAGCAGAACGAAATCCACGTCCCCGAGGTCCGGCAGGCCTGCCCTGGACGGCACCGGGACGAGCCCCGGCGGGATCAGGCCACGGGTGTGCGCCATGACGCCCAGCCCCGCGCGGGCCGCCGCCACGAGGGCGCTCAGGCTCGCGCTCGTACACGCGAAGCGCCAGGGTCTGCCGTGCTCCTCCAGCACCTCCAGGGCTCGCGCCCGGGTGATGCCGGGCGGCGGGAAGGCGATCAGCGGGAGGGGGCGCTCGGGGTCGATCCTCAGCTGCGGGGCGCCGATCCAGACCAGGGTGTCCTGCCAGACCAGCTCCCCGTGGGTGTCCCCGGTGCGGCGTTTGGCCAGCACCAGGTCGAGCCGGCCCGCCGCGAGCTGCCGGTGCAGTGCGCCGGAGAGCTCCACCGTGAGTTCCAGCTCGACCTCCGGATGCTCCCGCCGGAAGGACTCCAGGATCTCCGGGAGGCGGGTCAGGACGAAGTCCTCGGACGCCCCGAAGCGCAGCCGTCCCCGCAGCCGGGTGCCTGTGAAGAAGGCGGCGGCCCGCTCGTTGGCCTGAAGGATCGTCCGGGCGAAGCCCAGCATGGCCTCGCCGTCCTCGGTGAGGTCGACCCGGTGCGTGTCCCGGTCGAACAGCTGACGGCCGGCCTCGGACTCCAGCCTGCGGACGTGCTGGCTGACCGTGGACTGCCGGATGCCGAGCCGGCGGGCGGCCTGGGTGAAGCTCAGGGTCTGGGCCACGGCGAGGAACGTACGGAGCTGAACGGGGTCGTACATGGGGCGAGGCTATCGCGAACCGTGATGACAGTCAGTGCGGTGTACCTGATTCCCGATCGCGGTGATCAGGAGCACGATGGGGAGGGCACGATTCCACCGAGAGAGCACGGAGCACATGAGCCGCCGCACCAGCCGCCGTATCCCCGCGCTGCCGTCCTGGCTGCCGGTCGACCCCTACATCCTGGCGCTGATCGGCACGGTGGTACTCGCGGCGCTGCTGCCGGTGTCCGGGGCCGGCGCCGAGGTGGCGGGCGGCGCGTCGACCGGAGCGGTGGCCCTGCTCTTCTTCCTCTACGGGGCGCGGCTCTCGACCGCTGAGGCGCTCGACGGCCTGAAGCACTGGCGGCTCCACCTGACCGTCCTGGCCTGCACCTTCCTGGTGTTCCCGCTACTGGGCCTCGCCAGCCACGGGCTCGTCCCGTACGTGCTGACCCCGCAGCTCCAGGACGGCTTCCTCTTCCTCTGCCTGGTGCCGTCGACCATCCAGTCGTCGATCGCCTTCACCTCGATCGCCCGCGGCAACGTCCCGGCCGCGATCTGCGCGGGCTCCTTCTCCAGCATCGCCGGCATCGTGCTGACCCCGCTGCTGGCGGCCGTGCTGCTCGGCGGGAGCGGGGGAGGGTTCTCTGCGGACTCCCTGATGAAGATCGTCCTCCAGCTGCTGGTGCCCTTCCTCGCCGGGCAGCTGCTGCGCCGCTGGGTCGGAGGGTTCATCGGCCGCCACCGCAAGGTGCTGGGCTACGTCGACCGCGGCTCGATCCTGCTCGTCGTCTACACGGCCTTCAGCGAGGGCATGGTGGCCGGGATCTGGCACCAGGTCACCCCGCTCCGCCTCGGTGCCCTGCTCGGCGCCGAGGCCGTGCTGCTGGCCCTCATGCTCGCGATCAGCTGGTACGGGGCGAAGCGGCTCGGCTTCGGCCGGGAGGACCGGATCGCCATCCAGTTCGCCGGTTCGAAGAAGAGCCTGGCGGCCGGGCTGCCGATGGCCAGCGTCCTGTTCGGCGCGCACGCGAGCCTCGCGGTGCTGCCACTGATGCTCTTCCACCAGATGCAGCTGATGGTCTGCGCGGTGATCGCCAAGCGCCGTTCGCGTGACCCGCTGCCGAGCGGTGATCCGGTCGGACCGGCCCAGGCGGAGTTGGTGAACTGACCCTCGGCGAGATATCGACTGAACGGAGTGAGTCCTCACTCATTGACGGAGTGAGGGCTCACTCCGTATGCTCGCACCCATGACAGCAGCTGAGCAGAACCAGACCACCACCCGCCGCCGCGCCCCCGCCATGTCGCCGGAAGAGCGGCGCGCGATGATCATCCAGACCGCGATCCCGCTGATCGCCGAGTACGGCGCGGCGGTGACGACCGCGAAGGTCGCCCGCGCCGCGGGTATCGGAGAGGGCACGATCTTCCGGGTCTTCGCCGACAAGGACGAGCTGCTCCAGGCCTGCATGGCCGAGGCGCTCTCCCCCGAGCACGCGATCCGCGAGCTCGACGCGATCGACATGTCCCAGCCGCTGCCCGACCGGCTCGCCGAGGCGGCCGAGGCACTGCAGGCGCACATGGCCAGGATGGGTGCGATCGCCGGCTCACTGGGGCACCGCGGCGGCGGCAAGCATCCCGGCACGGTGCGCGGCGCGGGCCGCAACGAGTCGACGACCCGTCTCCGCTCGGCCCTCGCGGAGCTGCTGGAGCCCGACAAGGCCACCCTGCGGCGCCCGCCGGAGCAGATCGCGGCGCTCTTCTTCGGGCTGCTCTTCACCCAGCCGCGTACGGACGACGAGCCCGACCTGACCTCGCAGGAGCTGGTGGAGCTGTTCCTGCACGGGGCGCAGTCGGCAGGCGCCGAGTGAGCGCGCGGAGGAGACGCCTGGGGGTCACGGCCCTGGCCGTCGTGGCACCCGTCCTGGTGTGGCTGGCCGCCGACCCGCTGCTGGGACACCGGCTGCGGATCACCGACGCCGAGCAGACGCTCGACATCGGCGCCTTACCCGTGGCGCTCGTCGCCCTGCTCGCGTCGCTCGCCGGCTGGGGAGCGCTGGCTGTCCTGGAACGGTTCGGCGTACGACGCGCCCGCGCCGTCTGGACCGGGGCCGCCGTCGCCGTACTGGCCCTCTCCTTCCTGCCGTTGACCGGCGACGGAATGGGCACCGGCACCCGGGCCGCCCTGGCCCTGATGCACCTGGCGGTGGCGGCGGTCCTGATCCCGGGCCTGCGCACGAGGCACGGCATCCCGGCACCGCAGGCATCAAGTGCGGCGCGAGGAGCACCTGACGGTGGCAGCGCTCATCTCGGCTGTTGACGCTCGCCCCGCCCGGGGGTCTCCTGCGGGGCGGACCCGGCCACGAACACCTCGTGTGGTCCCCAGCATGACGGCAGAGGAACCGAAGGCCCCGAAACCCCGCGTGCAGCTGGTCATCGGCATCATCCGCCGGGGCAACGAGATCCTGCTCGTGCGAGAGAGCATCGGCGCCGCAGGAGAGATCCTCTGGTCGCTTCCCGGCGCGGGGTCGAGGACGGCGAGCTCATGCACGAAGCCCTCCGGCGTGAGCTGCGGGAGGAGACCGGGCTGCTCGTGGGTGACCCGGTGCGGACCGCGCGACGCAGCGGGAGCCCATCGTCGGCTATCTGAACGGGGATGTCGCTCCCGGGACCACCTGGCTCTACCGCAACCGGGGTGGAGAGGAGACCCTGGTCGCCCGTTGGTGACCCACGAGAGGGTCCGGCCGGCGCAGGGGGCGCTCCCCGTCGGCCGGACCACTGCCCCGTGCAGCGGGCGGGGCTTCAGCCCTGGCCCACCGTCGCCTCCAGGGCGATGCGGTGGTCACCCGCGTACACGTTCATGGACTGGCCCCGCAGGAAGCCGACGAGGGTCAGTCCGCTCTCGGCCGCCAGGTCCACGGCCAGCGACGACGGCGCCGAGACCGCCGCCAGCATCGGGATCCCCGCCATCACCGCCTTCTGCGCCAGCTCGAAGGAGGCGCGCCCCGACACCAGCAGGATCGCCTGCGAGAGCGGCAGACGGTCGTCGGTGAGGGCGCGGCCCACGAGCTTGTCGACCGCGTTGTGGCGGCCCACGTCCTCCCGGATGTCGAGCAGCTCGCCCTCCGGGGAGAACAGGGCCGCGGCGTGCAGGCCCCCGGTCCGGTCGAACACCCGCTGCGCCTCGCGCAGCCGGTCGGGGAGGGCGGAGAGCAGGGCGGGCGTCACCCGGACCGGGGGAGTGTCGGCGACGGGATGGCGGGTCGTGGTGCGTACGGCGTCGAGGCTCGCCTTGCCGCACAGTCCGCAGGACGAGGTGGTGTAGACGTTGCGTTCGAGGGTGATGTCGGGGACCACGACGCCCGGGGCGAGCTTCACGTCCACCACGTTGTACGTGTTCACCCCGTCGGCCGTCGCCCCGGCGCAGTACACGATCGACTGCACCTCGGAACCCTCGCCGATCACGCCCTCGCTCACCAGGAACCCCGCCGCCAGCGCGAAGTCGTCGCCCGGGGTGCGCATCGTGATGGCGAGCGGCTTCCCGTTCAGCCGGATCTCCAGCGGCTCCTCGGCGACGAGGGTGTCGGGACGGGCCGTGACCGCCCCGTCCCTGATGCGGATGGTGCGGCGACGCTCGGTGACCCGTCCCATAGCCGTCAATCCCGATTCTGTACGTGTTGGAAGCCGAAACGGCCCTTGATACAGAGGTTGCCATGGGTCACCGGGTTGTCGTGCGGCGAGGTGACCTTGACGATCTCGTTCTCCTGCACATGGAGCGTCACGTTGCAGCCCACCCCGCAGTACGCGCACACCGTCGTCGTCTTCGTCTGGGCCGCCTCGTCCCAGGTGCCCGCCGCCCGCATGCCGAACTCCGTGCTGAAGGAGAGCGCGCCGGTCGGGCACACCTCGATGCAGTTCCCGCAGAAGACACAGGCCGAGTCGGGGAGCGCGGCATCGTGCTCGGTGGAGATACGGGCGTCGAAGCCGCGCCCCGCCACGGCGATGGCGAACGTGTTCTGCCACTGCTCGCCGCAGGCGTCGACGCACTTGTAGCAGAGGATGCACTTGTCGTAGTCGCGGACGTACAGCTCGTTGTCGATCTTCGGCTGTTCGTTCATCCGGGCGGCGTCCGCGCCGAAGCGGCCGGGTTTCGCCTCGTACTCCTTGATCCACTCCTCGGCCCGGGGTGTCGTCGACAGATCCGTCGACGACGCCAGCAGCTCCAGCACCACCTTCCGGCTGTGCCGGGCCCGCTCCGTGTCCGTACGGACCGTCATGCCCGGCTCGGCGCGACGGGAGCAGGCCGGCGCCAGCGTGCGGGAGCCCTCGACCTCGACCACGCACACCCGGCAGGCGTTCTTCGGGGTGAGCGTGTCCCCCTGGCAGAGGGTCGGGATGTCCTTGCCCGCCGCCCTGCACGCGTCCAGGATCGTCGACCCCTCCGGCACCCGGGTCTCCTCGCCGTCCAGCGTGAACGGGACGAGCCGGCGCGGCGGCTGTAGCGGAACAGCGGTCACTTGTAGACCCCCAGACGGTCGATCGCGGACTCCACGGCGTTCCACGCGGTCTGGCCGAGACCGCAGATCGAGGCGTCCCGCATGGCCTGCCCCACCTCTCTCATGAGCGCGATGTCCTCGGCCGCCCCGGCGCCCGTACGATCCACGATCCGGTGCAGGGCCTCCTCCTGGCGGACCGTTCCCACCCGGCAGGGCACACACTGACCGCACGACTCGTCGCGGAAGAACTCGGCGATGCGCAGCAGCACGCGGGGGAGTTCCACCGAGTCGTCCAGCACCAGGACCACCCCCGAACCGAGCGTCGTCCCCGCGGCGCGGGTGCCCTCGAAGGTGAGCGGGACGTCCAGCTCGTCGGGGCGTACGAAGCCGCCGGCCGCCCCGCCGAGGAGCACGGCCCTCAGCCGCTCGGGCGGGCCCGCGAGGTCCAGCAGCTCCCGGAGGTTCGCGCCGAAGGGCAGTTCGTAGACGCCCGGGCGGTCGACCTGCCCGGAGACGCAGAACAGCTTGGTGCCGGTGGACGTCTCCGTGCCGGTCGCGGCGTACGCGGCCGCCCCGTGCTCCAGGATCGGCAGCACGTTGACGAGGGTCTCGACGTTGTTGACCGCCGTCGGCTTGCCGAAGAGGCCCTTCTCCACCGGGAACGGCGGTTTGGAGCGCGGCTCGCCCCGCTGCCCCTCGATCGAGTTGAAGATCGCGGTCTCCTCGCCGCAGATGTACGCCCCTGCCCCGCGCCTGATCTCGATGTCGAAGGCGTACCCCTGCCCGAGGACGTCGGGGCCGAGCAGCCCACGGGTGCGCGCGCTCGTCAGGGCGTGGGCGAGGCGTTCGTACGCGCGGGGGTACTCGCCGCGGAGGTAGACGTAGCCCTGGTGGGCGCCGACGGCGTACCCGGCGATCGTCATGGCCTCGACCAGGGCGTACGGGTCGCCCTCCATCAGCACCCGGTCCTTGAAGGTGCCGGGCTCGCTCTCGTCCGCGTTGCAGACGAGGTAGTGCGGGCCGTCGGCCTGCTGGGCGGTGGCCTGCCACTTGCGGCCCGTCGGGAACGCGGCGCCGCCGCGGCCGACGAGCCCGGCCTCCAGCACCTCGCGGATCACCCCGGCGGGGCCGAGCGAGAAGGCGCGGCGCAGGGCGGTGTAGCCGCCGGTGGAGCGGTAGTCGTCGAGGGAGGCGGGGTCTACGGCGCCGATGCGCTTGAGGAGGACGAGGGTGGGGGTGCCGGCTTGGGGGACGGCTGCGGCGGGCGAGGGCTCGGCGGGGGTCTCCTCCGGGGCTCGGGCGGCCGTGACGAGTGCGGGTGCCGTGGTGGGGGCGAGCACGGCTGAGTGGCGGGTGGTGGTGGCGGGCTCCGCCCGGGCA
>NZ_JAERUC010000146.1 GCF_016745505.1 Streptomyces silvae
AGTCCTACGGCCGCGCCCCCACCTTCCTCGCCATGACCGGCTACGAACAGGTCCGCTCTGTCACCGCCGCGCTCGCCGGTGACACGGAGTCCGCCGACCGCGTCGAACTCACCCTCCCCGAAACCGGAGTCTGCGGCGGCGCCGGACTCTTCGACGACCCCGCCGTCGGCCAGGCCGAAGGCGGCTGCTGCGCTCCGGCACCCGCCCTCGTACAGATCGGCACCGGCATCTCCGTGCCGGTCGCAGTCGCCGAGGACACAGCGTCCGGTGGGTGCTGCGGGTCCTGAAACACCGCACCCAGGCCACTCCCGGCCTGGGCGCTACCACTCCGAGTCTGGAGGAACGTCATGTCACGCATACAACTCGCCTTGCGCGTCCCCGACCTCCAATCATCAATCGCCTTCTACAGCAAGCTCTTCGACACCGAGCCGGCCAAACTGCGCGACGGGTACGCCAACTTCGCCATCGCCGACCCACCGCTCAAGCTGGTCCTTGTACAGGGCACACCGGACGCAGACACACGCATGGACCACCTCGGCGTCGAAGTCGCCACCACCGAAGAGGTCCACTCCGCCACGACCCGTCTCCAGGACCAAGGGCTGGCGACCGACATCGAGAACGACACCACCTGCTGCTACGCCCTCCAGGACAAGGTCTGGGTCCACGGCCCCGGCAAGGAACCGTGGGAGGTCTACGTCGTCAAGGCAGACGCCGACTCAATGGCCAAGCAGAAGAACAGCACCTGCTGCGCGGGCCCCGTCACCGAAGCAGGCCCGCCAGCGCCCGTCGAGACTGGTGGCTGCTGCCCGTGACCAAGCTCGACGCCCACGGGGCCGCGACCGGAACAGGGGACCGATCGCGGCCCCGCGCCACCGGCAAGGGCCGGGAGCGCGGACGGATGACACCCCCTGACGGCCTTCGCTCCGTCAGCCCCTCTCCCCCACGACCTCCCCGATCACCCGCCGTGCCGTCCCCGCCATCACCGGGTTCGACGTCCGGTAGTACGAGAGCTCCATGAGCGCGATCGACAGCGCCCAGCCCCGCGCCCGCTCCCACGTCGCCGGGTCCGCCCCCACCCGCGTACGGAAGGTCGGCCTCGCCTCGGCCCGGAGCAGGTACCAGGCCGGGATCAGGTCGACCGCGGGGTCGGCCAGGCCCATGCAGCCGAAGTCGATGACCGCGCTCAGCCGCCCGTCGCCCGTGACCAGGACGTTGCCCGGCTGGAGGTCCCCGTGGACCCATACGGCCGGGCCCTCGGGGGCAGGGGCCCGCAGCGCGGCCGCCCAGGCGTCGGCTGCGGCCCCCGTGTCGATCACGCCGTGCAGTGCGTCCAGAGCACCCCGGGTGGCCGTGTCCCGTGCGGCCAGTGGTTCGCTGCGGAAGGCCGGTGGGCCGTCGGTTGCGTCCACGTGGCGTAGCGCGAGGACGAACTCCGCGATGTCGCAAGCGAGTTCTGCGCCGCCCGCTCCGGCGCCCGGGTTGGCGCCGTCGAGCCAGCGGCACACCGACCAGGACCACGGGTAGCCCTCACCGGGCACGCCCTGGGCCAGCGGAGCGGGGATGGCGTGAGGGAGGTGCGGGGCGAGGTGGGGCAGCCAGCGGTGTTCCGTCGCCACGTCCCGCGAGCCGCCCTCGACGCGGGGCAGCCGCACGGTCAGGTCCGTGCCCAGCCGGTAGATGGCGTTGACCGTGCCGGACGAGCGGACCGGCTCGACCGGGAGATCCGCCCAGGCGGGGAACTGCGCGGCGAGCAGGCGTCGTACGAGTGCCGCGTCGGTCTTCGTCTCGTTGGCGTGCACCCGGCCCATGCAAGCCGAACCGGGCGGGCGTTGTCGACCGAAATCGGGTGGGCGGCGCGGCGCCGCTGCGGCAGGATCCATGCCCATGCCCCTCGTACTTCCACCCCGTCTCACCGCGTCCGCCCGGATGATCCGCGACAGCGCCCGGCGGCGAGATCTGCACACCGTGCAGCTGCCGGACCAGGAGGTGCCCGAGGGGCTGCGCGGCGGGGACGCGTATCTGCACGCCGGTCCCTCCTTCGCCGACGCCGTGGCGCCCGCGCTGGGCGTCGCACCGCTCGAAGCTCCCGCCGACTGGCTGGCCCGGCTGCCCGCCGCGTTCGTCCGGCGTGAGATCCGCGCCGTCCCGATCCATGAGGCGTACGGTCTGCGCCGCCCGGTCTTCGTCAAGTCGCCGAACGACAAGGGCATTCCGGCGCTGGTCTACGCGGACGGGTCCCGGCTGCCCGGGCCGGACGCGGTCGGCCCGGAGACGGTGGTGCTGGTGAGCGATGTCGTGGTGTTCGACGCGGAGTACCGGCTGTATCTGCTCGACGGGCAGGTCCACACCGGCAGTCGGTACGCCGTCTCGGGGCAGCTGGGCCTGGCTCCGCTGTCCGCCGAGGCACGCGCGTTCGGCTCGGACCTGCTGGCCGCCGCCGGGCACACGCTGCCGTCCGCGATCGTCGTCGACGTCGGCCGCACCGATGCCGGACAGTGGGCCGTCGTCGAGGCCAATGCCGCCTGGGCCAGCGGGTGTTACGCCTCCGACCCGGACCGTGCGCTGGACGTGGTGCTCAGGTCCGCCGGTCCTGCCGGGCTGGTGACGGAACGGGACAGGGCGTACGTACGGTGATGCCACGGTGCTGCCTCCCCCCGCGGCGCGTCAGCGGCAGGAGGCCCTCAGCTGCGCCGCCCCGTGGTGCGCGCCCACCAGCGCCGCGTCGCCCCAGTCCCGGCCCCGGTCGACCAGCTGCACGGCGAAGGTGTCCCCCTTGACCGGGTAGCTCCGTACGTCGACCGCGGTGCCCCGGTGCTCCGGCTGGTGCACGGCGAAGCCCGTATAGGCCGAGTCCGTGTCACGCGGGTCGGACAGGACCCGGTAGACCGTCGGGTCGCCCGCCACGTCGCGGTCGCGGACGCTTCTCGGTACGAACACCGTCAGCGCGCACTCGCGGAAGCCCGCCCCCAGGTGCCAGGACCAGACGGCGCTGCTCCCCCGGTCCTGGACCGGGCTCCCCGACATCGGGACCGCGCTGAACCGGCCGTCGCAGGAGCCTCCCGTGAAGCCACCCGAGTCGACGGTGTACCAGCCCGCGTCGCCGCGCTCGAAGCGCCCGTACTCCGCGTACTCGCCCGTCGTGCAGCCGGGGCCGGCCCACGCGGAGTAGCGGTAGCGGTCCGTACCGTCGGAGGGTTCGGGGAGTTCGGAGGGGTCGGTGGGGTCGGTGGGGTCGGAGGTCACGTCACCGGACGGCGCTCCGATGCCCCCGGGCCCCGTCGGTCCGATCCGGGTCGGGACCCCGCCGCCGATCGGGGCCGGTACGGCGCCGGCCCGGCCCGCGGGCTCCGGGCGTGCGCTGCCCGACCCGGTGGCGAGCAGCGACACCGCGGTGGCCAGACTGCCCGCGGCGACCACGACCCCCGCCGCCAGCAGCGCCTTCCGCCGTCGGGGCAGCGTCGAGACCCGGCCCATCAGCGTCTCCTGGGCGATCCAGGAACCGCCCCCGCGAGGGGAGCGCGCCACGGAACCGCACCGGGGGCAGACCATGCCCGGCAGCGGACCGATGTGTTCGCCGCCGCAATGTTGGCACCTCATGGCAGCACACCATGCCAGTGCTGCCCGCCCTGAGGGAGAGTTCCCGCACTATTGGCGCAGTTCCTCGGGACACGGGGTGCCCGGCTGGAACTGGTACGGCCCCGCCAGACGGTAGACCCCCGGACGCGGTGCGAGGAGTTCGGTCCACTCGTCGCCGTCCCCGTCCTCCTCCACCTTGATGAGGCAGCCGTGGTCGTTGGTGAACTCCTTCGGGGCGTCCCCGTCCTCCGCCGAACGCTTCTTGGACTCCTCGGTCTCCTGCGGCCGTTCCACGCCCTTGCCCTCGTCGTCGACGACGGCCAGCCACCGGGAGTACGGGATCCGGATCAGCACCCGGCCGGCCGACTGCACGCGGATCGTCAGCGTGTCCTCACCGGCGCGCTCCACGGTCGCGGGCGGGTCGGCGAGCGGCACCGGGTCGACGACCCGGAACAGCTTCCAGTTGGCGTCGCGCCAGACCGCCTTCAGATACGGCAGTCCCTTCTCGACGAGCGCCGTCTCCTGAAGGGCTCCCGAGTCCGGCTTCCCCGTCGGCAGCACCACGTAGTGCACGGCCCAGCGGTCCAGCCACTCGCGGTAGTTCACCGCGTTGAGGGTGTCGTCGTAGAAGAGCGGGTTGCGCTTCATGTCGGCCTGGCGGTTCCAGCCGCGGGCCAGATTCACGTGCGGCAGGAGCGCCGAGGCCTCGCGGTGGCTGCTCGGGGGCACGACCTCGACCCGGCCGCGCTCCGCGCCGACCCGCTGGAGCTGGTTGACCAGCGGGGCCAGCGAACGGTTCCAGGACGCGGTCGGGGCGGTACGGACGATGTCGTCGACGCCCTTGAAGCCGATCCAGAAGTTCAGCCCGGCGAAGACGATGACCAGCGCGTACCAGCGCCGGGTGCGTGGCGCGGTGTACGGGAGCGCGGCGAGCAGGACGACACCGGCGAACAGCATCGCCATGCGCGACACGTTCGAGCCGATCTGCGAGTCGACCACGTAGGTCAGCAGCGTCCCGGCGCCGTAGACCGCGGCGGCCGTCCGCACGGTGTGCCAGTCCCGGGGCACCAGGAAGAAGACGAACACCGAGTACAGGAAGGGCAGCGACAGGGTGCCCAGGGCCATCGGCTGGGTGCCCGAGAACGGGAACAGCCACGCGGACAGGACCACCACCACGACGGGGGCCACGCCCAGCGCGTACGCCCCGGGGCGCCGTTTGTTCAGGAACAGCGCCGCCGCGACCACGCCCAGGAAGAGCCCGGCGACGGGGCTGCCCGCCGTCGCGAGCCCGGCCAGCGGCGCGGCGACACCGGCCTTCGCCCAGCGCTTGTAGCGCCAGCGGTGGGGCCAGCAGAAGACGGCGGCGACGGCGCCGAGCGCGAACATCATGCCGAGCCCGAACGTCACCCGGCCCGACAGGGCGTTGCACAGGTAGGCGAAGACCCCGGCGAGCGCGCACGCGAGGGGGTTACGGACCGCGGGCACCCGCACCAGGATCAGGGCGGTGAGCGCCGAGGACACGGTGCCGACGACCATCATCGTGGACCGGACGCCGAGCAGGGACATCAGGTACGGCGACACCACGCTGTACGAGACCGGGTGCATGCCCCCGTACCAGGCGAGGTTGTACGCGGTCCCGGGGTGGCGGCCGACGAACTCGGCCCAGGCGTCCTGGGCGGCGATGTCGCCGCCGCTGTTGGCGAAGAAGAAGAACCAGAGGAGGTGCACGGCCGCGGCCACCGCGGTCGTCAGCAGCACCGGGTGGCGCCGCAGACGGCTCCGTATCGAGCTGTCGGCGCCGTCGAGGTCTCCGGCCGGGATCCGGACGGGTACATCCTCGGCCGGCCTGTCGGCGTCGGCCCGTGTCGGCTCAGCGGTGGTCACTGCGACTCTCCCCGTCCTTGCCCGGGCCTGCCGAACCGTCCTAGTACCGCACGGGCCTCATCCGTATGCGGACAGACGCGTCCCGGCGCCCGTCCGTTGCTTTCGGGACGCTAGCATGCGGCATTTTCACCGCGCTGCCCCATCGGCGGACGGGCCCCCCGTCCCCGCCGGAGCGGGGGCGGGGGGCCGGCCCGTCAGGTGATGCGGGTGAGCTTGTCGCCGAAGCCGGCTTCCGTCATCCCGCTCTGCAGGGCGACGGGGACCGACACCTTGCCCGTGCCGGTGCCGACGGAGACCTCACCGACGACGGTGCCCGCCTTCGCCACGTGGGCGGGAGTCTTCCCGCCGTCCGTCAGCTTGAGGTCGACCTGGAGCCCGCCCCAGCCGACGGCCTTGAGGTCCTTGGTGGCGACCACGGGCGTCCGCGTGCCGAAGCCGTTGTCGACGTACCCGACGACCTGGCCCTTCTTGACCACGGCCGCGGAGTCGACGCCCTCCTGGGCGGTCTGGATCAGCGCCAGGCTGCTCTGCAGGGCACGCTGCAGCTTGGCGTCCAGGGTCCCGTCGGTGTCGGCACCCATCACGGCGCCGATGATCCGCCGGGTCTTGCCGTCGATGACCGTCTCGGCCGTCCAGATCAGGTTGCCGCCCGCTGGGGTCGACGAACCGGTCTTGATGCCGCTGACGCCGGGCTCCAGCAGGATGTTGTTGTTGTTGTAGATCGTCTTGCCGATGCCCGGGATCTCGGCCTGGGGCATGTTCACGATCTCGCGGAAGACGTCGTTCTGCGTGACCGCCTTGGCCAGCTTGAGCTGGTCCGCGGGGGTGGACCGGGTGGTGGCCTCCAGACCGCTCGGGTCCGTGTAGACCGAGTTCGTCATCCCGAGGTCCTTCGCGGCCGCGTTCATCTTCTCGACGAACGCCTTCTCGGTGGTGGCGTCCCAGCGGGCCAGCAGCCGCGCCACGTTGTTGCCGGACGGGATCATGAGGAGCTGGAGCATCTGACGCTCCGTGTACTTCTGGCCCTCCTTGATCGGCGCCGTCGACTCGTCGGGGCGGTTCGCCTCCTCACCGGCCTTCGCGTCGACCACGATCTGGTCGCCCGCCTGCTTGCCGGTGATCGGGTGGCCCTGGAGGATCACGTACGCGGTCATGATCTTCGCGACGCTCGCGATCGGGGCGGACTTCTCCTCGCCGTACGTGCCGATGCTGCCGACGCCCTCGACCTCGACGGCGCCCTGTCCGTCCTCCGGCCACGGCATGTCCAGCTTCTCGCCGCCGAAGGTGTACGTGGGTGCGGCGGAGAGGGTCAGCGTGGGGTCGGGCAGCGGACGCACCGCCTGCGCGATCGCAAAGATGATCAGTACGAGCAGGAGGAGCGGGGTCCAGATCTTGACCCGCCGGACCGCGGTGCGGACCGGGGTCTCCGGGGGCGGCGGGGTGTTCGTCAGCTCGGCGAGCAGGTCGAGCGGCGGCCGGGGCGGCATGGGCTGCTGCCTGGTCCGCTCGGCCTCGGGGATACCCGCCCCGGGGCTCGCGGGGGTGCCGGGGCCGGCCGCGACGTCCGGGGTGATGGTCGGACCGACGACGGGCGCGGGGCGTACGTCGTCCGAGCGCAGCGGCACGAACTTGCTGGTCCGCTCGGCGGGGGACTCCGGGGCCTCGGGAGCCCCGGCGGACCCGGCGGCTCCGGCGGCTCCGGATGCCTTGGCAGCCCAGGAGGCGGGCTTGCGCGCGGCCTCCTTCTCCTTGGACGGGAGCTTCAGCGCGGTCGTCGGCTGGTCGACGCGTTCGGCGCGGGGGGCCTTGAAGACGGCGGTCGGATGATCGATTCCTCGCCCGTCGGAAGCGGGGTCGGCGTCCTTCGCGGGGTCGGCCTCCGCGCGGGTCTTCGGGACGCGGGGGGCGTCGGCGGAGGCCTTGTCCGCGTCGGCTGCGGGGGCCTCGGCGTCCGCGTCGGAGTCGGCGTCGGCATCCGCTGCGGGGGCCTTGGCGTCGTCGTCAGCGTCGGCCGCAGGGGCCTTGGCGTCGTCCGTGTCGGCGTCGGCGTCGGCGTCGGCGTCGGCGTCGGCGTCGGCCGGGGGCTCGTCGGTGTCCGCGGGCTTCTCGCCGGCGGGGGCCGCGGCCTTCCGGTCGGTGGGGGTGGTGGCCTTGGGGTCGGCGGAAACGGCAGCGCTCCCACCGGCCGCCTCGCCACTGTCCCCGGACGGCTTGTCGTCGTCCCCGGACGCCTTGTCGTCGGCGGTGGTACCGCCCTGAGCTGCGGCTTCCTCGTCGGGACCGGTCGCCACCCAGGCTGCTACGGCGGCGCGGAGGCGGGCGTCGGTCGGCGTCGGCTCATCGCCGGAGCCGGAGCCGGACTCCGACCCGGACCCGGCCGCGGAGCCGGAAGCGGCCTCGGGCTGCTCGCCGGCCTCGGCGTCATCGCCCGTACCGGCGTCGGCATCCTCACCGACGTCGGAGGCATCCCCGACAGCGTCCGCAGCGGCGTCCCCGGAAGCGGCCTCGGCCCGCTCGTCGGCGCCAGGGCCCTCGGCAGCCTCGGACTCGACCTCGGCCCTGTCCTCGTCCTCAGCCCCGTCCTCGCCCTCGGAGCCCGAACGGGCCCCCGTGCCGCCCGGAACGGGCCCGGTAGCGTCCACAGGCGCCTCAGGCGCCTTCGTGGCCTCCCCGGCAGCGCCCTCCGCCTCCGCGGGCTCCCCGGCCCCACCGCGAGGCGTGGAGGCCTCCTCGGGGCCCTCCGAGCCCGCCGGGCCCCCGGCACCCGCAGGGGCATCCGTGCTCTCGCGGCCCGCGGACGCGTCGGCGTCCGCGGAACGCGGCAGACGGAAGACAGCCGTCTTGCTGTCCTTCGCGGCTCCCGCCGTCCCGCCCGCTGTGTTCCCGCCCGCCGCAGCGACCGGTTCACGGAACACGGCGAGACGCGGATCGCGCTCCTCAGCCGACCCCGACGACTTCCGCTGCTCCGACTTGTCGGGGGACTCGCCCGCCACCGATACCTCCTTGTGCGCCGCGGGGACATGCCCGCACTGTGTCCGAACCATCTACCAGTGTCCTGTGTGAACCCTTGACCGAGCCGCTAGACGAGAACGACATACCTAACGGTTCCCTCACAAAGCACCCAGGCACCCTCGACAGACCAATGTGAGAGGGGTCACCCTGTCAGACATCCACGCGGGGAGGCATGGATGGGCAGGAGCCGCAGAACAATTCCGGAGGAGCTTCTGCTGCTCGCTCTGGACCCGACCACGGGTACCACAGCGCAGCCGCAGTCGCTCGACCTCGGCCTGGCCGGGGCACAGCTAGTGGAGCTGGCTCTGGCAGGACGGATAGCCCCTGACGGGGATCGTATCGCCGTGGTGATGCCACGGCCGACAGGAGATCCGACTCTGGACTCCGCACTGGAACTGCTGCGCCGTCGTGGCAGTCCGGTCCGGGCCGTCCACTGGATCGGCGGACCCCGACTGGGACTTCGCCAGATCTACCTCGCTCATCTGGAGCGGTGCGGCATGGTTCACGCCGTGGCGGGCCAGATGTGCGGAGTGCTGCCGACGACTCGCTACCAGGCGACGGACACGGCAATCAGCCGGGACATCAAGGCCCGGCTGGACAACGCGATCCGCACCGGCGTACCGCCGGACCCGCGGACCGCGGCGCTCGCCGCACTGGCCCACGCGGTCGGACTCGGCAAGCACCTGTACCCCGGGAACGAGGGGCGCTCGTCGCGCTCCCGGCTCCGGGACCTGATCAGACACGACCCGATGGGCGGTCTCGTGGCGCATGCCGTGATGGACGTCCAGAACGGCGTGGCCGTCCAGCCACGCCGTAATCAGCAGACGGCGAGCGTGCCGTTGCAGCCGCAAGCGCAAGCGCGCCGAGGCAGCATGGCGCACACCTCCGTCCACTGACAGCACGACCGCGCGGACAGTTGCGCGGAGTACCGAATACCGCCGCACCGACGTCCCCATGACCCGGTTCGGGAGCCGCACCAGGCGCGGGGCAGCCGGATCCACCGGCTGCCCCGCGCTCTTGCGCGTGGTCATTTCGGTGTGGCCATTTCCCAGCGCGGCCGGGGCCCCGGGTGGCAATCTGCTGAGCAAGCAGATACGCACAGCTACAACAGCTGCATAGCCGGAGGTGCCGTTCCCGTGCCGACCAACGTCAATCCCACTGTCAGGCGACGCCGGCTGGGCCAGGAACTGCGCCGCCTCCGCGAGATCAAGGGCATGACGGCGGAGGAGGTGGCCGAGCGACTGCTGGTCTCCCAGTCGAAGATCAGCCGCCTGGAGAACGGCCGCCGCTCGATCAGCCAGCGCGACGTACGCGATCTCTGCGGGGTGTACGAGGTCGAGGACCACCGCGTCGTCGACTCCCTGATGCAGATGGCGAAGGACTCCCGCCAGCAGGGCTGGTGGCACGCCTTCGGCGACATCCCCTACAGCGTGTACATCGGCCTGGAGACCGACGCCGAATCCCTCCGGGTGTACGAGCCCCAGGTCGTCCCCGGCCTGCTGCAGACCCGGGGGTACGCGGAGGCACTGATCAACGGCGCTCTCCCCGAGACGCCGCCGTCCGACATCGAGAAGCGGGTGAACGTCCGGGCCCGCCGCCAGGACCGGGTCAACGCCCCGGAGCACCCCCTGCGCCTCTGGGCCGTCATCGACGAGTCCGCCCTGCGCCGGCTGGTCGGCGGCAAGCAGGTCATGATCGAACAGCTGGAGCACCTCATCGAGCAGTCCCAGCTGCCCCACGTGACCGTGCAGGTGCTGCCTTTCGACATGGGGGCGCACCCCGGCATCAACGGCCAGTACGCCATCCTGGAGTTCCCCGACGCCGCGGACTCCAGCGTGGTGTACATCGAAGGGGTCACCAGCGACCTCTACCTGGAGAAGGCGAACGACGTGCAGCGCTACAGCGTCATGTACGAGCATCTGCGGGCGCAGGCGCTGAACGTGGACCAGACCCGTCAGTTCATCGGCGACATCGCCAAGAGCTACACGCGCTGAAAGCCCCGTGAGCCAGGTGGGGGCGGGAAGATACACCGCCACCACCTCGCAGCGGAAGACCCGCATGGAATAAGCCATCCGGTCGAGTGAACGGCCCCACCACCGGGCGATGTTGGCGAGTAGCGTCGATCACGCCAACAGATCGAAGTTGGTGCCTCTCACATCAACTCTCTGAACCGGAGTGAACATGGCCATTCTTCAGGGTGCTACGGAAAACTGGACGAAGTCGTCGTACTCCGGCGGCAACGGCGCATGCGTCGAGGTGAAGTCGCCCGTCACACAGGCCATCGCCGTGCGTGACTCGAAGGCCCCCGAAGGCCCTTCGCTCTCCTTCGTGTCGGGAGCGTGGAACACCTTCGTGCGCGACGTGGCGTCCGGTTCCATCAACGCCTGACCGGTTCGCCCGACCGGTTCGCCGGTCCTCACGCACCGCACCGTGGCCGGTCACTGCACACGACCGCCAGGAGCCCTCTCGACTGGTCCGCCGTCCTGGCCGAGGGGGCTCGGCCCGCCATCGGAATCAGCGCACCGGAAATCGCACACCGGAATCGTGCGTCGCCATTCGCGTACCGGAATCGACGCCGGCAGCGCGCGTGCATCACGTCGTACAGCTTTTCCCCTTTCTCCGGCCGCACGGGACCCGCATCCCGTGCGGTCGTTCTGCGTTCTCGGGCGTTCCTGATTGCGTCGGTCTCTGCACAGCCTGACGAAGTGCCCGCTCATCGTGTGGCCGTGGTCACGTCGGCGACAACGCCCCGCAAGGTCAAGAACGAGCAAAATCGTTCGGCTTACTGATCCGCGTTCACATCCCTGACCGAGAAAACCTTGACCGAGGACCCGGACAAGCGGTTCAATCCCCGAAGTCCCCGTTCCCGCACGGGGGCCCCGCTGAACGGCCGTACTGGCGAAGTGCGTTCCCGTTCACAAGGCGGACCCCTGGAGGGGGCACATGAACAGTCTCGACTGGGCCGTGCTCATCGGCTACTTCGGTGTGATGGTCGCGATCGGACTCTGGTCGCACAAGCGCGTGGACAACGTCAGCGACTTCTTCACCGCCGGCGGCAAGATGCCGTGGTGGCTGTCGGGCATCTCGCACCACATGTCCGGCTACAGCGCGGTGATGTTCACCGGTTACGCGGGTATCGCGTACCAGTACGGCGTCACGTCCTTCGTCACCTGGTCGCTGCCGATCGCGATCGGTATCGGCATCGGTGCGAAGCTCTTCGCGCCCCGGCTCAACCGGCTGCGGTCGCGGCTGCACGTCGCCTCGCCGCTCGAATACCTGAAGAACCGCTACAACATCCAGACCCAGCAGGCCCTGGCCTGGTCCGGGCTGCTGCTGAAGATCGTGGACGTCGGCGCCAAGTGGGCCGCCATCGCCACACTGCTCTCCGTCTTCACAGGCATCACCCTGACCCAGGGCATCTTCATCACGGGCGCCATCACCGCCGTCTACTGCACGGTCGGGGGGCTGTGGGCCGACGCGCTGACCGAGCTGGGGCAGTTCATCATCCAGCTCTTCGCCGGTCTGGCCATGCTGTTCATCGCCACGAGCAAGCTGGGCGGCTTCAGCTCGCTGTGGACGGTCTGGGACAAGCTGCCCGAGGGGCACACCAGCCCGACGGCCGGCCCGTACACGGTGACGTTCCTGCTCGCGTACCTCTTCATCAAGACCTTCGAGTACAACGGCGGCATGTGGAACCAGGCCCAGCGCTACATGGCCACGGACTCCGCGCGCTCCGCCACCCGTTCGGCCCGGCTCTCCGCCGTGCTGTGGCTGGTCTGGCCGACGGTGCTCTTCTTCCCGATGTGGGTCGCCCCGCTGCTCGTCGAGGCCAAGAAGCCCGACGCCTCGGACAGTTACGCCCTGATGACCGAGCAGCTGCTCCCGCACGGTCTGCTCGGCCTGGTCGTCGTCGGCTTCTTCTCGCACACGATGGCCATGTGCTCCTCCGACGCCAACGCGATCTCGGCGGTCTTCACCCGGGACATCGCACCGGTCTTCTCCAAGGCCGCCCGGAACTGGAGCAACCGCAGCGGTCTGCTGGCCGCGCGGCTCTCCACGCTCGCCTTCCTCGGACTGTCGATGGCGCTGGCGACCCAGATCAACTCGCCGACGTTCAAGGACATCATCTCGGTCGTCATCAAGTGGGTGGCCGGCCTGATGGGCCCGATCGCGATCCCGTTCATGCTCGGCCTGCTGCGCCGGTTCCGCCGGTCCGGCCCGACGGCGGCCCTCACCAGCTGGGCGGCGGGGCTGCTCGCCTTCTACTTCACCAACTACAACTTCGACGGTTCGGTGAAGACGGATGTCGCCCTGCAGTACCAGGTGGCGCTGCCGCTCGCGATCTCGCTGGTCCTCTACGTCGTCATCGGCTACATCAAGCCCGAGGACACCCCGGAGCGCGACGCCCTGATCGACCGGATCAACTCCGACGACGGGAGCCCCGCGGGCGGAGCGGCGGCCGCGTCCGTCCCGGCGCAGAAGCCCGGCCCCGAGAACACGGGAGTTCCGGAGGGCGTGAAGGACTGACCGCCCCTCACGGAGGGGACACATGAACGGTGGGCGGGCGCGGCGGCGCCCGCCCATCTCCGTCTCTGTCTCCGTATCCGGACAGGCCCGAGGGAGAGCCCTAGTCCCTCGGGTAGCGGGCCAGCCAGCCCGGGGCGACGGCGGTCGGGCTGTGCAGGGCGGGGCCCTGGGTCATCTCCATCGCGAAGTCGTCGGAGAGTTCGAGGAGCGTCGAGCGCCCCTCCAGCTCCGCCAGCCAGGCCGGCGGCAGCGCCGTCTCCCCGTGCAGCGCGCCGAGAAGGGCCCCGCAGACGGCCCCGGTGGCCGCGGACGGCCCGGAGTGGTTCACCGCGAGCCGCAGGCCGTGACGTATGTCCTCACCGACCAGCGCGCAGTACAGCGCCACGGCGAGGACCTCCTCCGCGGAGTCGGTGTCCCCGAGCGCCTCGATGAGGGCCGGCCCGGGAATCCCCTGGCGTACGGAGCCGAGGGCCTGCCGGAGCGCCTCGGAGACCTGCTCGTTGCCCGGGCGTTCGGCGAGCAGGGCCAGGGTGCGCTGGACCGAGCCGTCCAGGGTCTCGCCGCGGGCCAGCCCGTGCACCATGACGGCGAGGGCTCCGGCCGCGAGCTGCGCGGTCGCATGGCCGTGGGTGTGCGCGGCGCACTCGACGGCCAGTTGCAGGACGAGCTGGGGCTCCCAGCCGACGAGCAGCCCGAAGGGCGCGGAGCGGGTGAGCGCGGCCGAGTCCCGCGCCGCCGGGTTCTTGGGCACGGCGAGGGTGCCCATCGTGGCGTCGCCGAAGCCGACGAGGCACTCCCGGGTGGGGGCGCGGCGGGTGTACAGCCACTCCTCCCTGGCCAGCCAGCCGTTGTCCTTGCGGCGTTCGTCGGGCCCCCAGGCGCTCTGGGTGGCCGCCCAGCGCAGATGGGCACGGTGCACGTCGGTCGGCGGGTGCCAGGCGCCGGTGTCCCGGCGGACCTGGGCCCTGATCAGCCCGTCGACGGTGAAGAGGGTGAGCTGGGTGACGGCGGTGACCGCGCCCCGCCTGCCGTGCACGGGGACGAAGTCGGCCACCCCGTCCACCCCGTGGGCGGCGCGTATCGCCTCCAGCGTGAGCCCCGAGACGCCCGCCCCGAGCGCGTCCCCGATGGCGCCGCCGAGCAGCGAGCCCCGTACCCGCCCACGGAAGTCCTGCTGCTGGGCACGGCCCCAGACAGCTGTGGTCCCTGTGCTCACCGTGCCCCTTCCGTCCGTCTTACCGTGTGCGACTGCGCAAGCACTGTAATCGAACGGAAGGAGCGGTTCAGGGGCGGAACGGAATGTACGGACTGGTACGCGAGAGCCCGTGTGCGCGGCTTTCCTCATGGTTTCCGGCCCGGCCCTCCGGGGCGGGTTCCCGGGTCGGATCGCACCGGCACGAGGGGCCGAACCGGCCCCCGGCCCGCGCCGAGGTCAGCCGAACATGCCGGGCCGGTAGTCGCCCGCCGGCTGCTGTACGAGGACGTTCAGCCGGTTGTACGCGTTGATGACGGCGATCAGCGCCACCAGGGCGATGAGCTGGTCCTCGTCGTAGTACTTGGCGGCGTTCGCCCACACGTCGTCCGGCACCCCGCCGGCCGCGTCCGCGATCCGGGTCCCCTGTTCCGCCAGCTCCAGGGCGGCGCGCTCGGCGTCGGTGAAGACGGTTGCCTCACGCCACACCGCGATCAGGTTGAGCCGGAGGGCCGTCTCGCCCGCCTCCGTGGCCTCCTTGGTGTGCATGTCGGTGCAGAAGCCGCACCCGTTGATCTGGCTGGCCCGGATCTTGACCAGCTCCTGGGTCGCGGCGGGCAGCCCCAGGTCGGTGACCACCTTCCCCGCCATGTTGATGTGCTTCAGGAAGGTGGCGGCAGCCTTGTTGCCGAAGAGGTCGAGTCGAGCGTTCATGATCAGCTCCTGCGTTGTCGCGCGATGCTTACACCCCCTCGACGGATGGGCCCCGCCCGGATGTGACACGCCCCCGTGTGACCTGGATATCACCGGTGCCGACTTCGTCATCGACGGCGGAACGGTCAAGGCTCTCTGCCGCACATCACCCGCCCGGGGTGCCGGAGTCCTCCCGTACGGACAGGCCTTCCGCGCCCCGGGGCGCCCGCCCCTGCCGGCACTCCGCGACCCGCAGCACATCCCGCAGGGACTCGGTCGTCCGTACGAGCGCGAACCGCACGGCCCGCTCCCCCGCGGCCCGGTCGGCGAGCACGGACTCGGCCCCGCCGAGCACCTCCTCGCCGCAGGCGATCAGCTCGGCCTCCACCTCGTCGGCCAGACGCGACAGCCTGCTGCCGGGATCGTCCGTACTCAGGTAACAGGGTTTCCCCTCGGGGGAGTTCCAGGGCAGCAGGCGGAGGGAGGAATCGGCCATGGGGGCGCCTCGCAGTGTGGGGTGTCTTCCATCGGGTGATGCTCACCGTTCGTACTCCGATGATCACCGTCCGCCCGTAGCCTCGGAAGGGGCGCCCGATTGCCGGCGCACAGGACAACGGGAGGCCACGATGACCGACCCATCGGCCGACGTGGACGAGGAATCGGGACGCGCCGCGCTCGGGCGGGCCCTGCGGTATCTCCGGGAGCGGTCGGGGAAGTCGCTCAGCGAGCTCGCCGGGGAGACGCGGTACGACAAGAGCTACCTGTACCGGCTGGAGGTCGGCCAGCGGCTCTCCAAACTGGCGGTGATGGAGGACCTGGACCGGCACTACGAGTCGGGCGGGCTGCTGGTGCAGCTGTGGAAGGTGGCCCGCCGGGAGGTGTTCAAGGACCGGTACAAGGAGTTCATGCGGCTGGAGCCGACGGCGCGGATCATGCACACCTTCACCCTTGGCATTCCTGGCCTGTTGCAGACGGAGGACATCGCTCGCGAGTCGTTGTCCGGCACACAGGAAACGCAGGAGGACGCCGAGTTGGTGGAGGAGCAGGTGGTGGCGCGGATGGGCCGTCAACAACTCCTGCACCGCAAGCCGGCTCCATCGGTCCGGATGATCATCGATGAGTACGCACTGCGTCGAGCGGTCCCGGAGACCAAGATGTGGAAAGAGCAGCTGAACCACCTCATCGACTCGGCGCAACTGCCCTCGATCGTGCTCCAGGTGCTGCCGTTCTCCGTGGGGCACCACCACCTCATGGACGGCTCACTTACCCTGCTCTGGCAGGAGGACGGGTCCTCGGTTGCCTACACGGAAGGCAACGGCTGCGCCGAGCTCATCGAAGATCCGGCAGCGGTGACGCGTTACCGGCTGTCCTACGATCGGCTGCGGGACCGGGCGTTGCCCCCGCCGGAGTCCATCGAGTTCATCAGGGGCGTCCTGAAGGAGCAGAGATCATGAGCCGTATCCCCGACCTCGAAATCGCGATGTGGCGCAAGTCCAGCTACAGCGACGGCGGTGCGAACAACTGCCTCGAGGTCGCCGACGGCTACCCCGGTCTCGTCCCCGTCCGCGACAGCAAGATCCCCACCGGCCCCACCCTCATCGTCACCGCCCCCGCGTGGACCGCCTTCGTCGCCCACGTGGCTCACCCCACGGCGTCCAGCGTCGGGTAGTCCGTGTAGCCCGTCTCCCCGCCCACGTACATCATGTACGCGTCCCGGACCTGGTTGACCGGGGCGCCCGTACGCATCCGGCGGATCAGGTCCGGGTTGGCGAGGAAGGGGCGGCCGAGCGCGATCACCTCGGCTCCGGCGGCCAGCAGCCGTTCGGCCTGTGCGATGCCGCCGTCCTCCGGGATGCGGTCCTTCGGCAGTACGGGGTTGGCGATCAGTGTGCCCGCCCAGTCCTTCCGGATCCGCTGGAAGACGGGGTCCTCCGGGTCGGCGTACCCCACGTGCAGATAGGCCAGGCCGGTGCCGGCCAGGGCTGCCAGGAGCGCCGGGTAGATCTCCTCGGTGTCGCCCTCCACCATGCCGTTGACCGTGCTCCACGGCGAGATGCGCAGGCCCACCCGCTCGGGTCCGATCTCCGCCGCCACGGCCTCGGTCACCTCCACGACGAAACGGATGCGGTGGGCCACGGGCCCGCCGTAGGCGTCGGTACGCCGGTTGGTCCCCTGGCCCAGGAACTGGTGGAGCAGGTGGCCGTTGGCACTGTGCACCTCGACGCCCTCGAAGCCCGCGTCGATGGCGTTGCGGGCCGCGGAGGCGAAGTCCGCCACGGTGGTGCGGATGTCCTCCGTGGTCATCTCGCGGGGCACGACCGAGGGCACGCGTCCTGCCGGGGTGTGGATCGTCTCCGGCAGCGCGATCGGCGAGGGGGCGACGGGCGTCAGCCCGCTGGTGTCGGGATGGCCGGCGCGCCCGCCGTGCTGGATCTGGAGGAACATCTGCCCGCCCTCCGCCCGTACGGCCTCGGTGACCCGGCGCCAGCCCTCGACCTGGGCCGGGCTGTGGATCGCCGTGATGTTCGGGTACGTCTGGCCCACGGGGTTCGGCGTGGAGGCCTCTGCGATGATCAGCCCCGCCGAGGCGCGCTGCGCGTAGTACGTGGCCATGAGCGGGGTGGGTACGCCCTCGGGCGTGGCGCGGTTCCGGGTGAGCGGGGCCATCACGAGGCGGTGGGGGAGGGTGAGGGGGCCGAGTGCGACGGGCTCGAAGAGCGCCCGGGGGGAAGTGGCTGCGTTCGTCATGCCGGAACGGTAAGAATTGACACCGGTGTCAGGTTCAAGTCCCGGAGGCGAGGAATTCCATGCGGATCGGCGAGCTGGCCAGGCGTACGGGTGTGAGCGAACGCTCCCTTCGTTACTACGAGGCCCAAGGCCTCCTGACGTCCGACCGCACCCCCGGCGGTCACCGCGACTACGCGGAGGGCGCGATCGACCGCGTGATCCGCATCCAGGAGTTCTACGCGGCCGGGATCAGCAGCCCGAAGATCGCCGAACTGCTGCCCTGCGTACGGGACGTGGACGGCGGCCCCTCCGAGATCGCCACCCCGCGCCTGGTCGACGACCTGTCGGTCGAGCGTGACCGCATCGACCGGAAGATCGACGAGCTGCGCCGCTCCCGCGAGGTGCTGGACGACGTGATCGCGACGGCGGCGGGCGAGGGCACGGACGGCAGCTGAACCAGACGTCGGGGCAGCGGCCTCACGTGCGGCGAGGCGGTCGGGGCCGTGCCGCAGTCGAGGTCGGTGAAGAAACACGACACAAGCTGTCGGGTATTGCGTCGAGCATGGTTTCACCGGTCGCCGGCGATGACATTCATGGACCGGGTCACACAGCCGGACAGGACTCGAGGAGATTCATGCCCGACACATCGACACCGGCACTCGACGGAAGGATCGCCCTGGTCGCGGGCGCCACCCGGGGTGCCGGGCGCGGCATCGCGGTGCAGCTGGGGGCGGCGGGGGCGACCGTCTACGTCACCGGCCGCACCACGCGGGAGCGGCGTTCGGAGTACGACAGGCCCGAGACGATCGAGGAGACCGCGGAGCTGGTCACCGCCGCGGGCGGGACGGGCATCGCGGTGCCCACCGATCACCTGGTGCCCGAGCAGGTCCGTGCGCTGGCCGGGCGCATCGATGCCGAGCAGGGGCGGCTCGACGTACTCGTCAACGATGTCTGGGGCGGCGAGCGGCTGTTCGCGTTCGACAAGCCGGTGTGGGAGCACGACCTCGACGACGGGCTGCGGCTGCTCCGGCTGGGCGTGGAGACCCACGCGATCACCAGCCACTTCCTGCTGCCCCTGCTGGTCCGGCGGCCGGGCGGGCTCGTGGTCGAGATGACCGACGGGACGGCTGCGTACAACACGGCGAACTACCGCAACTCCTACTTCTACGACCTGGTCAAGAACAGCGTGCTGCGCATGGCGTTCGTCCTCGCCCACGAACTGGAGCCGCACGGCGGGACGGCTGTGGCGCTCACCCCGGGCTGGATGCGTTCGGAGATGATGCTCGACGCCTTCGGGGTGACCGAGGAGAACTGGCGCGACGCGCTCACCGAGGTGCCGCACTTCTGCATCTCGGAGAGCCCGGCGTACGTGGGCCGAGCGGTCGCCGCCCTGGCCGGCGACCCCGGCGTCTCGCTCCGGAACGGCGGGTCGCTGTCCAGCGGACAGCTCGCCCAGGAGTACGGCTTCACCGACCTCGACGGCTCCCGCCCCGACTGCTGGCGCTACCTGGACGAGGTCGAGGGCGCAGGCAAGCCGGCCGACGCGACGGGGTACCGGTGAGAACCCCCGGGCGCCGTGCCCGGGGGAGAAGGTCACTTCGGCTGAGGAGCCGCCTGCTCCTCGGCGAAGACGTCCTCGGCCGACCGGGCGGTGGGGGCCCGCAGAAGCCAGCGGTTCAGGGTGTCGAGGTCGCCACAGGTGGTGATCCGTTCACGCGCCTCGTCCGACACGTCGACACCCGCCTGCGCGAGGAAGAGCAGGATGCCCTGCGCAATGCCTTCCGTCCGGCCCTCGTCCCGGATTTCCTCTGCCATGAAGGACTTGTGGAAAGAGAGGTCCACGGCCACCAGGTTCCTCCACTGTTGTGCGGCCGGGCGGTTGCCCAGGCCTTGTGCGGTGAGTTCGACAAGGGGATCGGCGATGCTTTCCGGTACGTCCCGTAGAGCGGTGGACAGCGTTTTCAGTATGGCACCGATGTCCGGATCGGCGGCATGTGTGATCGCCGCCAGTGTGGTGAGCGCCAGGTCCTTGCGGGCCTCGGCGACATCGGTGATCACCGGCATGATGTGCGGGCCCGCGACGAGCGGGTGCAGGGTGAGCGCGGGCCACTGGCGGGGGCCGATCCGGACCCGACGGGAGGCCCACTCCGCAGTTGCACGGTTGCGAGCGGCTGCTTCCGGAGCCCGGACGCGCGGCTCCGGAAGCGGTCCGTACCCCGCTCAGGCCTCCAGCACCGGCAGCAGCTCCGGCAGGTGGCCGTCCGAGGCCGTGGCGGCCGTGATGCGCTCCTCGGGCACCTCGCCGTACAGCGTCGTACGCGGCTTCGCCGGGCGGCCCGCCAGGTCGGCGATGGCGACCAGGTCCTGGATCGAGCGGTACGAGCCGTAACTGGAGCCCGCCATACGGGAGATGGTCTCCTCCATCAGCGTCCCGCCCAGGTCGTTGGCGCCCGAGCGCAGCATCTCGGCGGCGCCTTCCGCGCCGAGCTTCACCCAGCTGGTCTGGATGTTGGTGATGTGCGGGTGCAGCAGGAGGCGGGCCATCGCGGTGACCGCCCGGTTGTCGCGGTCGGTGGGGCCGGGGCGGGCGATGCCCGCCAGGTAGACCGGGGCGTTGGTGTGGATGAAGGGGAGCGTGACGAACTCGGTGAAGCCGCCGGTCTCCTGCTGGAGCCGGGACAGCGTCCGGAAGTGGCCGAGCCAGTGGCGGGGCTGGTCGACATGGCCGTACATCATCGTGGACGAGGAGCGCAGGCCCGTCTCGTGTGCCGTCCTGATGACGTTCAGCCAGTCGGCCGTCGGGAGCTTGCCCTTGGTGAGGATCCAGCGGACCTCGTCGTCGAGGATCTCCGCCGCCGTGCCCGGGATCGAGTCGAGTCCGGCGTCCTTGGCGGCGGTCAGCCAGTCGCGGACGGACATGCCGGTGCGGGACGCGCCGTTGACGACCTCCATCGGCGAGAAGGCGTGGACGTGCATGCCGGGGACGCGTTCCTTCACGGCCCGCGCGATGTCGAAGTACGCGGTGCCGGGCAGGTCCGGGTGGATGCCGCCCTGCATGCAGACCTCGACCGCGCCGACGTCCCAGGCCTGCGCCGCACGGTCGGCGACCTGGTCCAGGGAGAGGGTGTAGGCGTCGGCGTCCGTACGCCGCTGGGCGAAGGCGCAGAAGCGGCAGCCGGTGTAGCAGACGTTGGTGAAGTTGATGTTCCTGGTGACGATGTAGGTGACCTCGTCACCGACCACGTCCCGGCGCAGGGTGTCCGCGATGCGGCACAGCTCGTCCAGCGCCGGCCCGTCGGCGTGGAGCAGGGCGAGGGCCTGGTCGTCGGTGAGCTTCGTCGGGTCGTCGGCGGCCTGGCTCAGCGCCTGGCGTACGTCGGCGTCGATACGGGACGGGACCATGCCGGGGGCCGCGGCCTCGCGCAGGGCCTCCCAGTCGCCGTACACCTCGTCGAAGTCGTTCCGCCGGTCGCCGGTGCGGCCCTCGGTGTCGATGGTGCGGTGCAGGTCGGTGCGGCCGGAGGCGTTGAAGCCCTCGTCGGGTTCCTGCCAGGGCAGCCCGGCGGGGATCGCGCCCTCCTTGGCGAGGCCGGTCTCCGGGTCGGCGAGCGCCCGCACGTGCGGCAGGAGGCGCGGGTCGAGCCAGGGCTCGCCGCGCTGGATGAACTCCGGGTAGATGGTGAGCCGTTCGCGCAGCTGGAAGCCGGACTCGGCGGTGCGGGCGGCCAGTTCCTCGATGTGCGGCCAGGGGCGCTCGGGGTTCACATGGTCCGGGGTGAGGGGTGAGACGCCGCCCCAGTCGTCGATGCCCGCGCCGATCAGCAGGGCGTACTCCGCGTCGACGAGGTTCGGCGGGGCCTGGATGCGGGCCGAGGGGCCCAGGATGTGGCGGGCGACCGCGATGGCAGCCGCCAGCTCCTCCAGCTCCGCGTCCGGCATCCCGCGCATCGCGGTGTCCGGCTTGGCGCGGAAGTTCTGGACGATGACTTCCTGGATGCCGTGGTAGGCACGGGCCGTCTTGCGCAGCTCGAAGAGGGAGTCGGCGCGCTCCTCGTACGACTCGCCGATCCCGATCAGGATGCCCGTGGTGAACGGCACGTTGGACCGGCCGGCGTCCTCCAGCACGCGCAGCCTGACCGCGGGCTCCTTGTCGGGGGAGCCGTAGTGCGGGCCGCCCTTCTCGGACCAGAGGCGGGTCGCGGTCGTCTCCAGCATCATGCCCATGGACGGGGCGACGGGCTTCAGCCGCTGCAGGTCCGTCCAGGTCATCACACCGGGGTTCAGGTGGGGCAGCAGTCCCGTCTCCTCCAGCACCCGCACCGCCATGGCCCGTACGTACGCCAGGGTGTCGTCGTAGCCTTCGGCCTCCAGCCACTCCCGCGCCTCGGGCCATCGGTCCTCGGGCCGGTCGCCGAGCGTGAACAGGGCTTCCTTGCAGCCCATTTCGGCGCCCTTGCGGGCGATGTCGAGGACCTCGTCCGGCGACAGGAACATGCCGTGGCCCTCGCGCCTGAGCTTCCCGGGCACGGTGACGAAGGTGCAGTAGTGGCAGGTGTCGCGGCAGAGCCGGGTCAGCGGGATGAAGACCTTGCGGGAGTACGTGATCACTCCCGGCCGGCCCGCGGCGTCGAGGCCCGCGTCCCGGACCCGGGCGGCGGACGCGGCGAGGTCGGTCAGGTCATCCCCCCGCGCCTGGAGCAGGACGGCGGCCTCGGCCACGTCGAGGGCGACACCGTCGCGGGCCCGCCGGAGGGCGCGCCGCATGGCGTTGGTCGTGGGGCGCTGAGGAACGGTCATGATCCGAGCATACGAGCGCGTCCCTCCTTCCGGACCAGGGCCTCTTCCGCGCGTAACCGCCGGTCCGGCACTGGCGCCTTGGCCGTTATGTCCCGCTTGCCCCGTAGGCTCGGAGGGGTGATGAAAACGATCGTCTTCGACATCGGAGAAACCCTCGTCCGCGACGACCGCCTCTGGGCCTCGTGGGCCGACTGGCTCGGGGTCCCGCCGCACACGGTCAGCGCGCTGGTCGGCGCCGCCGTCGCGCAGGGCCGCGACGCCACCGACGCGCTGCGCGTCCTGCGGCCCGGCATGGACGTCGGCGAGGCGTACCAGGCACGGGCGGCAGCCGGGCGCGGGGAGCACCTGGACGAGACGGACCTCTACCCCGACGTGCGCCCCGCCCTGGCCGAACTGCGGGCACTGGGCCTTCGGGTCGTCGTCGCGGGTGACCGGACGGCGCGGGCGGGAGAGCTGCTGCGGGCGCTGGACCTGCCGGCCGACCTGGTCGTCACCTCGGAGGAGTGGGGCGTCGCCAAACCGGGCCGGGAGTTCTTCGCCCGCGTCCTGGAGGTGTCGGGCGCGTCGCCGGATTCCACCCTGTACGTGGGGGACCACCCCGCCGACGACCTGTTCCCGGCGAAGTCCTGCGGGCTACGGGCGGCCCACATCCGCCGTGGCCCGTACGGGCATTGGTGGGCCGACCACCCCGACGTCCTGGAGACGGCGGACTGGCGCGTCAGCGCCCTGACCGAGCTGCCGGCGCTGCTGGGCGGAACGAAGACGAAGCGGCGGATGGCACTCGCGGCGCCGCCGGAGCGGGCGGACGTACCCGAGCAGACGGGCCCGGCGGCACCGTCGCGGGAGGAGGCCGCAGCGTCGCGGGAGGAGACCGCAGCGTCGCGGGAGGAGACCGCCGCACCGCAGGAAGCGGCCGCACCATCGCGGGAAGCGGCCGCACCGTCCCAGCGGGACACGGCCCCGCAGGAGCAGTCCGCACCGCCCCAGGAGGAGACACCGCCCCAGGACGACACCGCCCCGTCCGAGCAGGCGCGGGCCTGAGTCCCTACTCCCCCGCGCCCTGTTCGTCGGTCCCGCTCAGCGAGAGCCGGAGCCGGTCGCTCGCCAGTCGCATGTGTTCGGCCATCGCCGCGTCCGCCCCCTCCGGGTCGCCCGCCCGGATCGCGTCGAGCACGGCCCCGTGCTCGTGCAGCGTCCCGCTGACCGTGCCCTCGATGTCTCCCGCCCGCTCCATCCACACCTGGAGCAGCGCCCGGATGGAGTGGAGGATGTCGCTGAGCACCGTGTTGCGGGCGATGTGCGCCGTCTCCAGGTGGAAGGCGATATCGGCCTCGATGAACGCCTTGACGTCCGTCCCCGCCTCCCGCATCCGCTCCAGGTGCTGCTCCAGCCGCTCGACGTCCTCCCGCGAGGCCCGGTCCGCGGCGAGCCGCGCCGACATGCCCTCCATGAAGGTGCGGACCTCGACCAGGTCCTGCGTACGCCGCTGACCGAGCATCAGGCCCCAGTTGATGGCGCGCGGCAGGAACTCCGAGGTCCCCTCCCGGACGTACGAGCCCGAGCCCGGCCTGATCTCGATGATGCCCAGGACGTCCAGCGCGGACAGCGCCCCGCGCACGCTGGAGCGCGCGACGCCGAGGGCGTCGGCGAGCTGGCGCTCGGCGGGCAGGCGCGTGCCCGGCTTCAGGTTGCCCTCGGACAGGTGATCAAGGAGCCGCTTGGCCACCTCACTGACCGAGGACTCCCGTACGACGGGGCGCAGAAGTGACGTGAAATCGGGCGCTTCGGGCTGCGTGGACACGCTGACCAGTACATCAGACGGGGCGGCGGATCCCCGGAGCGGGCGGACGATAACGCGCTCATCGGTCCAGGAGAAGAGCTCAGGGGAGCGACCTACGTCACTTTGGTAAATTGGTGACCAATTTAGGATCCAGGGCTAGCTTGGAGTTGTTCACCGGCCGGAAACACGACCTTCCACGGTTCGCCTTCGCCTGCCGGAGCAGACACGGAACCCGGACAGAGCGGTCCGCGAGCGAGGAGTCTCCATGGGCGCCACCGCGCATTCAGTGATCGAGAGATCAGCGATCAGGAAGGTCTCGGTCCGGCTCGTCCCCTTCGTGGCCCTGATGTTCTTCGTGAACTATCTGGACCGCACGGCCGTCTCCTTCGCGGAGCCCAACGGCATGGGGCAGGACCTCGCCCTCACGGCGGCGCAGTTCGGCTTCGCCTCGGGCGTCTTCTTCATCGGCTACATCATTCTCGAAGTGCCCAGCAACATGGCGCTGCACAAGTTCGGCGCCCGGCGCTGGCTGGCCAGGATCATGGTGAGCTGGGGCGTCGTCGCGCTCCTCTTCACCTGGGTGCAGAACAGCGAGCAGCTGTACACGCTCCGCTTCCTGCTCGGTGTCGCCGAGGCGGGCTTCTTCCCCGGCGCGATCCTCTTCCTCAGCCAGTGGGTGCCCTCCCGGCACCGTACGAAGGTCCTCGGCCTCTTCTACCTGGCGCAGCCGCTGACCACCGTGATCGGCGCCCCGCTGGCCGGCTGGTTCATCAACCAGCACGGGCTCTTCGGCCTCGAGGGCTGGCGCGTGATGTTCCTCGGGGTGTCCATCCCGGCGATCCTGCTGGGCGTCGTCGCCTGGTTCTACCTGATCGACAAGCCGGCCGACGCGAAGTGGCTGACCCCCGAGGAGCGGGACTGGCTGACCGAGGAGCTGGCCGCCGAGAACGCGGGGAAGGCCGGCGCCGACGAGAAGACCGGCCACGGCAAGGCCGCGCTGAAGGCCGCCTTCACCAACAGCCGTGTCTGGACGCTCGCCCTCATCTACTTCGGCTTCATCTACGGCCTGTACGCCCTGGCGTTCTTCCTGCCGACGATCATCAACGGCTTCCAGGAGCAGTTCGGCACGACGTTCAGCGTGATGGACAAGGCCCTGATCACGGCCATCCCGTATCTGCCGGCCGCGATCGTCCTCTTCTTCTGGTCCCGCCACGCCACCCGGCACGGCGTCCGCACCTGGCACATCGCGGGGCCGGCCGTCGTCGGCGGGATCTCCATCCCGGTCGCCCTCTACATGGGGTCGCCGGCCGCCACGGTCGCCGTCATCACCGTCACCGCCTGTGCGATCTTCGCCGCACTGCCGGTCTTCTGGTCCGTCCCCTCGCAGTTCCTGACCGGCGCGACAGCCGCCGCCGGTATCGCCCTGATCAACACGGCGGGCAACGTGGCCGGCTTCGCCGCCGGTTACGTCACCGGCTGGCTGAAGGACTTCAGCGGTGCCTACTACCTGCCGCTGTTCCTCGTCGGGGCCTTCATGCTCATGTCCGCCGCGCTGATGCTGTGGCTCGCCGACCGGTCGAACAGCCGGGGCGCGGACCACGGCCGGCCCCTCGCAGAGGTCCGCTGATGACCCGCCTGTCCAACGACCCCGCCGCCTTCGCCGACGAAGCGCTCGAAGGCTTCGCCGCCGCCCACCCCCGCAGGGTCCGCCAGGTCCCCGGCGGTGTGGTCCGGGCCACCCGCACCACCCCCGGCCAGGTCGCCGTGGTCGTCGGCGGGGGCTCCGGCCACTACCCGGCCTTCTCCGGGCTGGTCGGCCAGGGCCTCGCCCACGGCGCGGCGGTCGGCAACGTCTTCGCCTCGCCCTCCGCCCACCAGGTGCGCCAGGTGGCGCGGGCCGCCGAGACCGGTGGCGGTGTCCTCCTCGCGTACGGGAACTACGCCGGCGACGTCCTGCACTTCGGGCAGGCGGCCTCCCTGCTGGCCGCCGAGGGCATACCCACCCGCACGCTCGGTGTCACGGACGACATGTCCAGCGCCTCACCCGACGAGGCCCACAAGCGCCGTGGTGTCGCCGGTGACCTGGTCGTCTTCAAGACGGCCGCGGCGGCGGCCGAGACCGGGCAGCCGCTGGACGAGGTGACCAGGATCGCCGAGCTGGCGAACGTCCGTACGCGCTCCTTCGGCGTCGCGTTCTCCGGCTGCACCCTGCCGGGCGCCGACCACCCCCTGTTCAGCGTCCCCGAGGGCCGGATGGCCGTCGGTCTGGGCATCCACGGTGAGCCCGGCATGGGCGAACGGCCCGTACCGACCGCCGACGAGGCGGCCGAACTCCTGGTCGCCACCGTCCTCGGCGAGCTTCCCGAAGGGGTGGTCTCCCCGCGCGGACAGCGGGCCGCGGTGATCCTCAACGGCCTCGGCTCGGTGAAGTACGAGGAGCTGTTCGTCGTCTACCGCCGGGTCGCCCAACTGCTCGCCGAGGCCGGGGTGGAGGCCGTCGACCCCGAGGTCGGCGAGCTGGTCACCAGTTTCGACATGGCGGGCGTCTCGCTCACCCTGTGCTGGCTCACCGACGAGCTGGAGCCGCTGTGGACGGCCCCCGCCGACGCCCCCGCGTACCGCAAGGGCACGGTGGAGGCGGCCGACCTGTTCGTGCCGGACCCGTCGGCGGAGGCCGCCGAGGAGACCGCCCCGCCCGCCACCGACGAATCCCGTGCGGCGGCCCGCACGGTCCTCGCCGCCCTGCGCGTCCTCAAGGACACCGTCGATGTCCACGCCGAGGAGCTGGGCCGGATCGACGCGGTCGCCGGGGACGGCGACCACGGCATCGGCATGCAGCGGGGCTCCACCGGGGCGTACGAGGCCGCGGTCCGCGCCGAGACGCTCGGCGCCGGTGCAGAAACGCTTCTGCACCGGGCCGCCGACGCCTGGGCCGACCGGGCCGGCGGCACGTCGGGCGCCCTGTGGGGCGTCATGCTCCGCGCGGTCGGCACCGCCCTCGGCGACACGGAGCGGCCCACCGCCCCGGCGGTCGCCGCAGGGGTCGCCCAGGCCGCGGCGGACGTGAGGGAGCTGGGGAAGGCGGAGGTCGGCGACAAGACGATGGTCGACGTCCTCGTCCCGTTCTCGTACGCCCTCATGTCCGCCACCGAGGCGGGCCAGCCCCTGGCCACCGCCTGGGACACGGCGGCGCACTCCGCGTCCGCCGCCGCCGAGGCCACCGCGGACCTGCTCCCCCGGATGGGCCGCGCCCGCCCGCACGCGGAGAAGAGCCTCGGCACCCCGGACGCCGGAGCCCACTCGCTCGCCCTGATCGTCCGTGCGGTGCACGGCGTGTTCGTACCCACCCTGGAGAACCACTGATGTCCGAGAAGCGGTCCGAGAAGCCGTCCCAGAAGCTCCGCGTCGTCGTCGGCTCCGACGACGCCGGCCACGCGTACAAGGAAGCCCTCAAGCAGGACCTGGAGGCCAGCGGCCTCGTCGCCGCCGTCACCGATGTGGGGGTCGACGCGGACGGGCACACGGCCTACCCGAAGGTCGCCATCGCCGCCGCCGAGATGGTCGCCCGCGGCGAGGCCGACCGCGCCCTGCTGGTCTGCGGCACGGGCCTCGGGATGGCCATCGCCGCGAACAAGGTCAAGGGGATCCGGGCCGTCACCGCCCATGACTCCTTCTCCGTCGAGCGCGCGGTCCTCTCCAACAACGCCCAGGTCCTCACCTTCGGCCAGCGCGTCGTCGGCCTGGAGCTGGCCCGCCGGCTGGCCGCCGAGTGGCTGACGTACCGCTTCGACGAGGCGTCGGCGTCCGCGGCCAAGGTCGCGCTGATGGACGACTACGAGAACCAGAACGACGCGAACCAGCAGGAAGCCGCAGCCTGATGCCCGCGCAGAACCGCCCCCGGGTCACCGTCGGGGTGAGCCTGAAGATGTACTTCGGCCACCACGAGACCCTCAACTGGGCCCGCGGCATCGCGGATCTGGCCGCCCGGCACCCGGCCGTCACCGGCGGCACCGCCGAGCTGTTCGTGCTGCCCGCGTTCCCCGCGCTCGTCCCGGTGACCGGCATCCTCGCCGGTACGGAGGTGCGGACCGGGGCGCAGGACCTGGCGACCGAGGACTCCGGTCCGTACACCGGCGAGGTCAGCGGCGCGCACCTGCACGAGATCGGTGCCCGTTACGCCGAGGTCGGCCACGCCGAGCGCCGCCGGCTCTTCGGCGAGGGCGACACGGTCGTCGCCGCCAAGACGGCCGCCGCCCTGCGCAACGGGCTGACCCCCGTGCTCTGTGTCGGCGAGCTCGACCGGGTGGCGCCTGCCGAGGCCGCCGCCCGTACGGTCGCCGAGGCGGAACGCGTCCTGGCCACGGCGGCCCACGAAGGCCCCCTCGGCCCGGTCGTCCTCGCCTACGAACCGCAGTGGGCCATCGGCGCCCCGCGCCCCGCCTCGCCCGCCCACATCCGGGCGGTCTGCGAGGCCCTGACGGGCTGGCTCGCCACCCGGCCGGCCCTCTCCGGCAGCCGCGTGATCTACGGCGGCAGCGCGGGCCCCGGCCTGCTGACCGAGCTGGGCGCGAGCGTCGACGGACTGTTCCTCGGCCGCTTCGCCCACGACCCGGCAGCGGTGGAACGCGTCCTCGACGAGGCGCGGGAAGGGGCCGCCGCGTGTACGGCCTGAGCACCTACGCCTTCTTCTGGCGCATCTCCGACCGGGCCCCGCGCCCCCTCACGCTCGACGAGATGCTGGCGCGGACCCGGGAGATGGGCGGCGAGGTCTTCCAGATCTGCGACTACCCGCTCATCGAGACGTACGACGACGGCCGGCTCGACGCCCTGCGCGCCACGGCGGCCGGACACGGCATCACGCTGGAGCTGGGCACCCGGGGCGTACGCACGGAGCACCTGGCCGCCTACCTGCGCATCGCGCGGCGTCTGGGCGTGACGCTGGTCCGCTCGATGCTGAACACGGCGGACCACCGGCCGTCCGTCGCGGAGGCCACGGCGCTCCTGCGCGACACCGTCCCCGCGTACGCGGCGGCGGGTGTCACGCTCGGCCTGGAGACCTACGAACAGGTCTCCACCGACGACCTACTGGCCGTCGTACGCGGTGTGGACAGCCCGCACCTCGGCGTGGTCCTGGACCCGGGCAACAGCGTCGCCCGGCTGGAGCGCCCGGTGGACGTCGTCGACGCCACCGCCCCCTACGTGGTGAACATCCACGTCAAGGACTTCTCGTTCTCCCGCCGTGACGGCTGGGTCGGCTTCACCTTCGCCGGCTGCCTTCTCGGCGAGGGCCTGCTCGACTACGACGACATGATCCGCAAGGTCGGTCCCGGCGAGCGTGGCATCAACCAGATCGTGGAGCACTGGCTCCCCTGGCAGGGCGGTTTCGAGGAGACCGCCCTCCTGGAGGACCGGTGGACCCGGCACAGCATCAACACCCTTCTGAGGAGCACGTAATGGCCACCGGGAACAAGACAGTCGCCGTCATCGGGGCCGCGGGCAAGATGGGGCAGCGCGTCTCGAACAACCTGGTCAGGAGCGACTTCACCACGCTCTTCTCCGAGAACTCGCCCAAGGGCCAGGAGCTGATCCGCGAACTCGGCCGCGAACTGACCGACAGCGCCGCGGCCGCCGCACAGGCCGACGTCGTGATCCTCGCCGTCCCGGACGTCGTCCTGGGCACGGTCTCCGAGCAGCTCGTCCCGGTCATGAAGCCCGGCGCGATCCTGCTGACCCTGGATCCGGCAGCCGCGTACGCCGGTCTGCTGACCCGCCGCGCGGACGTGCACAACGCGGTCGCGCACCCCTGCCACCCGTCGGTGTTCCTGGAGCGCACCACGAAGGAGGAGTGGGCGGACACCTTCGGCGGTATCGCGGCTCCGCAGGAGGTCGTCGCCTCCTTCGAGCCCGGTTCCGATTCCCCCGACCCGGCCGCCCAGGAGCTGGCCGAGGCCGTCATCTCCACCATGTACGCCCCGGTCGTCGAGGTGCACTGGGTGACCGTCAAGCAGCTCGCGGTCCTGGAGCCGACGCTCGTCGAGACGATCGCCTGCATGGTCGGCGCCCTGCTGACCGAGGCCCTCCACGAGACCGTCCACACGGTGGGTGTCCCGGAGAAGGCGGCCCGCGCCATGCTGCTCGGCCACACCCAGGTCGCGCTGGCCAACACCCTCAAGGGGTCGAACCCGTTCTCCGACGCGTGCCTGATCGCGATGGACTACGGCCGCGAGTCGATCGTCCGCGACGACTGGAAGAACGTCTTCGAGGACGACGAGCTCGACAAGGTCATCACGCGGATGCTCAAGATCAAGGAGATCAGGCGCTGACCCGGTCCTGACCACCGGCACAGCCGCTCGGGTCTCCCGCGGGACGGGCCGGGTTCTCCATCAGGGGTGGAGAGCCCGGCCCTTCGCATGCCCGGCCTTTCGCATGCCCGGCCCTTTGCATGCCCGGCCGTCCCTCACGGGCCGAGGATGCGGGAGATCCCGTAGTCGAAGCGCTCGTCGAAGGAGGTGTCCTCGAAGTGCTCGGCGGCCCGGGAGAGTGACGGGTAGTCCCCCGCCCCCAGCCGCCGGGCGAACGCCGGGCCCCGCGCGTCCGGCAGCGCCTGCTCCTCCTGGGCCAGCCCGAGGGTGAAGTAGACCAGGGCCCAGCACGTCCAGACCGCCTCGCGCTCCGGCAGCCCGCCGGCCAGCAGCGCCTCGACCAGCAGCTCGGCGAAGCGGAGGGTGGCGGGCTCGGCGGCGTACGTGCCGGCCACGATCCTGGCCCCGTCGCGGTGGGCGAGCAGGGCGCGGCGGTAGCGGTGGAACAGCTCGCGGACGCGTGGCTCCCACGGCTCGGGCAGCCCGTCCACCGGGACCTCGGCCAGGATCGCGTCGGCCATCAGCTCCAGCAGGCGCGCCTTGGTCTTGGCGTGCCAGAGCACGGTGTTCATCCGTACGCCGAGACGGTCGGCGATGCCCCGGATCGAGAGCCCGTCCGCGCCCTTCTCGTCCAGCAGCTCCAGCCCCGCGCGCACCACGGCGTCGGGGCCGAGCCGCGTCTGTCCCGGCGCGGACGCCTCCGCCCGCACTTGCTTCTTGGTCACCGACCTAGTCTACTGAACCCCACCGCTCTTGGTCACCGACCAAGAGATGTCGGCCAAGAGATGTCGGCCAAGAGTCAGAGGAGCAGCGTTCATGGAACACGTCGTCATCGCGGGAGGCGGGCCGACCGGCCTGTGGCTGGCCGCCGAGCTGCGTCTGGCCGGGACCCCCGTCACCGTCCTGGAGGTGCGCGAGGAGCGCGACCCCCACTCGAAGGCCCTCACCCTGCACCCCCGCACGCTGGAGATCCTGGCCTTCCGGGGCATGGCGGAGCCCTTCCTCGCCGAGGGGAGGCGCATCCCCAGCGGTCACTTCGGCGGGCTGGACGAGCGGATGGACTTCGGTGCCCTCGACACCCCGTACCCCTTCACGCTCGCCCTGCCCCAGGTCCGTACCGAGGAGCTGCTGGAGGCGCACGCGGTGGCGTCGGGCGCCGACCTGCGGCGCGGGCACCGGGTCACCGGTCTCGTCCAGGACGAGGACGGGGTGACCGTGGAAGCGGCCGGCCCCGAGGGCCCGTACACCCTGCGCGCCGCGTACCTCGTCGGCTGCGACGGCACCCGGAGCACCGTGCGCGAGGCCGCCGGCATCGCGTTCCCCGGCACCGACGCCACGACCTGGGGCTGGCTCGGCGATGTCGTCCTGGACGCCCCGCCCGAGGGCGCGGTGTACGCCGCGTCGGGCCCGGCGGGCGGTGTCATGGTCGTCCCGATGCCGGGCGGCGTGCACCGGATCGTCGGCGGCGACCCCGACAGCAACGGCGCCGACCACCCCGGCGAGCTGACCCTCGACGCGCTGCGCGCCAAGGTGACCCGGATCGCCAGCACCGACTTCGGCATGCGCGACCCGAGCTGGCTCTCCCGCTTCGGCAACGCCACCCGGCAGGCCGCCGCGTACCGCAAGGGCCGTGTCCTGCTCGCGGGTGACGCCGCGCACATGCACTACCCCGCCGGTGGCGTCGGCCTCAACGTCAGCTTCCAGGACGCCACCAACCTCGGCTGGAAGCTGGCCCGGGCGGTGGCGGGTACGGCCCCCGGGGGACTCCTGGACAGCTATCACGACGAACGCCACCCGGTCGGCGCCGACCTGCTGCTCAGCACCCGGGCCCAGACGGCGCTGATGAACGCCCACGCGGCGGAGGGCCAGGACCTGCGCACCCTGCTCGGCCAACTCATCGCCACCGTGCCCGAGTTCTCCCGCAGCCTGGCCGAACGCCTCTCCGGGCTGGCCGTCACCTACGCGCCCCCGGCTCCCCTCCACCCCCTGACCGGCGACCGCGCTCCCGACCTCCGGCTCACGGACGGAAGCACCCTCTTCACCCTGCTCCGCTCCGGCCGCCATGTCCTCCTGCACTTCACCGGTACCCAGGCACCGTCTCCCGCCCCGCACCTCGTCACGCACGCCGTGTCCGAGCCCGACCCGCGCCCCGCCTGGTCGACCGTGCGTGCCGCGCTCGTCCGCCCCGACGGGCATGTCGCCTGGGCGAGCGAGCAGCGCGAGGCCGAGGCCCTGCGGGCCGAGGCGCACGCGGCGGTGTCCGCCACCCACCGCTGACCCACGGCTCGGTCCGGTCAGCCGTACAGCGCCACGCGGTAGAGGTCCGCGAGCGCGCCGTCGAGGGGATGGGGCTGCGGACGGCCCGAGGAATCGAGCCTGTTCCACCTCTGCAAGTTCACCGCGACGGCCATCTGCCGCTCGCCGCCCTCGGAGGTCATGGCCAGCGTTCCACCGCCCCAGACCGTCCCGCCATGCCCCCAGAAGGCGCCCTGGCCGGGGCCCTCCATCGGGTGCAGGCCGAGGCCGTACTCGATGATCCGCCCCTCCTGGGAGACGACCGGGCCGGTGCGCCGCATCTGCTCCAGCGACGACGGGCCGACGATCTGCCCGGCGAGCAACAGGCGGTAGAAGCGGTTGAGGTCCGCGACGGTCGATATGAGCGAGGCCGTCGGCCCCACGAACGACATGTCGTAGACGCTGTAGTCGCGGGGCGGGTCGATCATGCCGAACCACGCCTCGTAGATCTTCGCGTGGGGCCCGTCGACCTGGGTGCCGGTGGGGAAGCCGGTGTCCCGGAGCCCGGCGCGCTCGATGACGTCCCGGGTGATGCACTGCTCGGCCGTGGTGCCGCTCACCCGCTCCAGCAGTTCACCGAGGAGCAGGTAGTTGGTGTTGGAGTACACCCCGGGAGTGCCGCCCGGGGTGCCGACGGCGGGTGCGGTGACCCCCATCCCGATCAGGTCGGCGGAGTGGAACCGGGTGAACCGGTGGTCGTCCAGGCTCTGGGGCCGGGTGTCCGCGACGACGGGGAACCCCTTGAGGGAGGGGTAGGCGTACGGGAGGTACTCGGCGAGGCCGCTGGTGTGGTCGAGCAGCATCCGCACCGTGATCGCCTCCCCTCTCTCCCCGGGAACCAGCTCGGGGAGGTAGCGGCCGACCGGCGCGTCGAGGTCGACCCGGCCGCTCTCGGCCTGCCGCAGGACCGCTGCCGCGGTGAAGGTCTTGGTGACGCTGCCGACGCGGTGCCTCAGGCCGGCGGTGACGGGACGGCCCGTGGCGACGTCGGCGACCCCGGCGGCGCCCCGCCAGACCTGGTCACCGTGGCGCACCTCGGCGAAGAGGCCCGGCATCCCGGCGTGGATGACGTTCTCGATGGCGGCGTTGAGCTCTGCGGTGTCCAGCGCGTTCCTCACGACATGCGTCCTCTCGTGTTGCACGGCCCACCGACGGCCCACTGCCAGGCCGCCCGGCGCTCTTGCACCCATTATGCACGCGGTGCGTGCAACACCAAGTGCATACGTTAGGCTGATGCCGACGCGAGGGGTGAACATGGCAGGCAGAAGGCGCTGGTCGACCGAGGAGATCCTGGACGCGGCCGCGGAGTTGCTGCGCACGAGCGACGCCGATTCGTTCAGCGTGCGCAAGCTCGCGGCGGTGCTCGGCACCGATTCCTCCAGCCTCTACCGGCACTTCCGCAGCAAGACGGAGCTGCTGCGCGCGGTCGCCGACCGGATCCTCCTGGAGGCCATGGACGGCTACCGTCCCGAGGGCGACTGGAAGCAGCGCATCACGGCCCTGGCGCTGAACCTGAGAGAGGCGTTCGGCCGGCACCCCCAGCTCGCAGCGACCTGGGGGCGCTACGCGTCGAGCGGCACCGGCTCCCGGCTGCTCATGGAAGAGGTCCTGCAGGCCCTGCGCTCGTCGGGGCTCCCCGACGACGAGATCCCGACGCGCTACCACCGGATCGCGGTCCTCATCGCGGCCCTGATCGCCTCCGAGGCCGGGATCAGCACCGTCACCCCCGAGGAGTACGAACAGGGCATGGAGCTCTTCCGGGTGGCGGTGCTGGGCGCCGACCCCGACCGCTTCCCGGCGCTGGCCCGTTTCGGCCGCGACATCCACCCTCTCGGCGCGGACCGCCCTGCCGCGTTCGAAGAGCTCCTGGCCGCACACCTGGACCGGATCGAGGCCGCGCTCCCCCGGGCGTGAATCCCGCGCGGGCGGCGGGAGCCGAAGAGGCACAACGCCCGCGTACGGACCGCGACTTCCGGGCGGCCGTGACCGCCACCGTGATCTCCATGTGATCGACAGCCCGTAATCTCCCTCCGATCAGGGGAATCGCGGGGTGCGATCACATGGGGGCGGGGCGGCACATGACATACAGACGCGCGGCGATACCGGCACTGGCCGGAGGACTGCTGCTCACGGCGCTGCTGTGGTGGGCGGGGGCGAGCGTGGACGCGCTGCACCTCCAGGGCGCGGCGAACACGCTCGGGGGCCGGCTGGTCGCCGACCTCCAGAGCTGGCTCTCGCCGTGGTCGTACGATCCCCCGGACTCCGTGCGGTTCGGCACCGGGGCGCTGGGGGACATCGGGGACCCGGCCTCGGCCGACCCCGGCCGCTATCTCTCGCTGCACCGGACGGGCATGCAGATCCGGTTCGCCGCGGTCTTCGCCTTCTTCGTGCCGGGCGCGCTGCTCCTGGTCCGCAGACTGCCTCCGGTGAACCGCCGGATGCCGGTGGCGCTGGCGGCGGTGTGGGCCTGGGGCATGGTGGCCGGCATGCTGGCGTCGGCCGTCTCCGCGCCGTGGCTGATCGCCTCGACCGGGCAGGGCAGTCACCGGTTCCTGCCGCAGCTGGCCGGCATGGCGTCCTCCGGGCAGCAGATCGTCGCGGTGGCCGCGCTCGTCGCGGCGGTGGTCACCGTGCTCGCCGCCCGGATCACCGCCAAGGGTGCGGGCCCGCTGCCGCTGGGGGCCGTTCCCGTACGGGCCGCCCGCCTGGCGGCGACCGCCGGGACCGCCGTGGTCGCGGTGTCCCTGGTGGTCCTCTCCTACCAGTCCGTGGCCGCGTCCATCCAGACGGTCTCCCTGTCCGGCCGGCTGCTCTCCGAGCCGGGCGACCTGCTGCGCGCATGGCTGCTGCTCGGCGGCTGGAACGCGCCGACGGACGGCTTCCTCGGCCACTGGCTCCTGTACCGCCTCGCCGACGCGCTGCTGCTCGCCGTCGTGTGGTGGGCCCTGCGGCTGCTGCCCGTCCTGCTGACCCGGGCCACCGTGCCGGCGATGGCGGTCGGCGGGGTCTGCGCGACCGTCGTCGGACTCCTGGCCTCCCAGCTGTTCCAGTTCGCGGTGACCGGAGCCGACGCGGGCCTGCGGTGGGGCTGGCAGTACCTCACCGGTGCCCTGGGCGGCCACGTCCCGGCGGCCCTGACCTGGGGCCTGCTGGCGGGCCTCACCACCGTCGTGACCCTGCGCCTGGCCGGAGGCCGCGCGGAGAGCACCGGGCCCGCGCCGGCGGAGATCACCGCCCCGGCGTGACGCACCACGGCCCCCGCCCGGCGATTCGCCCCGGGCGGGGGCCGTGCTGCGTCCGGAGCCCGGCCTACTTGCCGAGCACCGCCTTCATGACTTCCCTGGCGATCGGGCCGCCCAGGCCACCACCCGAGATGTCCGAGCGGGAGATGTCCATGGCCGTCGGGTCGATGAACACCGCGACCGCCACCGACCGGCCGTCGGCCTTCTTGCCGTACGAGACGAACCAGCCGTACGGGACTTCCTTGCTCACGTCGTTGCCGCGCTGAGCCGTACCCGTCTTGCCGCCCACCGTCACACCGTCGATCAGGGCGCGCTTCGCGCTGCCCTCCCTGGCGGTGAACTCCATCATCTCCTGGACCTTCTTCGCCGTCTCCTCCGAGACGGCCTGGCTCTTGAGCTGCGGCTCGTGCTTCTCCAGGGTCGACAGGTCCGGGCCCCTCAGCTCGTCGACGATGTACGGCTGCATCAGCTTGCCGTCGTTGGCGAGGGCTGCGGTGACCATCGCCATCTGCATCGGGGTGCTCGTGAGGCTGCCCTGGCCCATGCCGGTGAGGGCGGTGCCGGGCTTGTCGAGCTCCTGGGGGTAGAGGCTCTTGGTGGCGAGCATGTCGCCGAACGCCTCCGAGTAGACGTCCTCGTTGAAGCCGAACTTCTCGGCCGTCTCCCGCATCCCCTTGTCGCCCACCTTCAGGGCGGCGTCCAGGAAGACGTTGTTGCAGGAGTACTGCATGGCCGTCTTCATCGACGCCTTGCTGCACGTCGCGTCGCCGGCCTCGCTGCTGATCGTGCTGGACGACTGCGGCAGCTGGTAGGGGGAGATCGCGTCGGTGTGGGCGTCGACGTCCGTGACGACACCGTGCTCCAGCGCCGCGGCGGCCGTGAGGATCTTGAAGGTGGAACCGGGCGGGAAGGTCTCGCGCAGCGGGCGGTTGGCCAGCGGCTTGCCCTTCTCGTCGACCAGCGCCTGGAACTTGTCGCCCTCCTTGAAGGAGTTGCCGGCGAAGACCGAGGGGTCGTACGAGGGCGTCGAGACCAGGGCGAGGACCTTGCCCGTCGTCGGTTCGAGGGCGACGACCGCACCCCGCGCGTCGAGGTCGGTCAGGCCCTTGTACCCCGCCTCCTGCGCCTTCGGGTCGATCGTGGTGATCACATCGCCGCCGCGCCGCTCCTCACCGGTGAGGATGCCCTTGGCGTTCTGGAAGGCGAAGCGCTCGTCCTGACCGCTGAGGACGCTGTCGTACGTCTTCTCCAGGAGGGACATGCCCTGCGCCTGGGAGGCGTACCCGGTGACGGGCGCGTACATCGGGCCCTGCTTGAAGGTGCGCTGGTACTTGAAGTCGGTCCCCTCGACCTCCTTCGACCCCGTGATCGCCTTGCCGCCCACGATGATGTCACCGCGCGGGGTGGCGAACTGGGTTATCTTCACCCGCCGGTTGTGCTCATGGGTGGCCAGCTCCTGGCTCTTGGCGTACTGGAGCCAGTTGGTCCGGATCAGCAGGGCCAGCATCAGCAGCCCACAGAAGACGGCTATGTGCCGCAACGGCCTGTTCATCGTGCTCCCGCTCCCAGGCAGCCGAGCACACACGCACACGGGCCGCACCATCGATGTCCGGAGGTGATAGATGCGATTTTAGCGTTGATGGTTGCATCGAAGGATCACCTCCGGCGGGTGACCGGACACGGTTCCCTCACAAAAACGCGGCGTACGCGTCCAGCGCGCGCAGCACCTCCGCCTCACCGGCCGGGGGCAGTTGCGCGACGACTTCCTCGATGCCCAGCTCCGCGAAGTGCGCCAGCTTCCCCGGGGAGGGCTGGACGGCGTACGGCACCACATGGAGCTGCTCCGGGTCGCGGCCCGCCTCCTCCCAGGCGGCACGCAGCTTCGGCACGGACTCCGAGAGGCCCCGCCCGCCGATCGGGAGCCAGCCGTCCGCCTCACGCGCGATCCGCGCGAACAGCTTCGGCCCCGCCGCCCCGCCGATCAGGGTGCGCGGGCCGATCACCGGGCCGCGCGGCCGCTGCACCGGCTTCGGGTAGGCGTGGCTCGCCCGGACGGAGGCGAACTCACCGTCGTACGCTGTCGGTTCGTCGGCCCACAGGGCGCGCATCAGCGCCAGCCGCTCACTGCCCAGCGCGCGCCGGGTCGACCACTCCACCCCGTGGTCGGCGGCCTCCTCCACATTCCAGCCGTAGCCGATGCCGAGCGTGAACCGGCCGCCGGAGAGGTGGTCGAGCGTGGCGGCCTGCTTCGCCAGGTCGATGGGGTCGTGCTGGGCGATCAGCGTGATGCCGGTGCCGAGGGCCAGCCGCTCGGTGACGGCGGCGGCCTGCCCCAGGGCGACGAACGGGTCGAGGGTGCGGCCGTACTCGTCCGGCAGCTCACCGCCCGCCGGGTACGGGGACTCCCGGCTCACGGGGATGTGGGTGTGCTCGGGCAGATACAGCCCGGCGAACCCCCGCTGCTCCAGCTCCCGCGCGAGCCTGACCGGTGTGATCGTCCGGTCGGTGAGGAAGATCGTTGTGGCGATCCGCATGCGAGGCACCTCCGTCGTCGTCCGTGAGGGCCCACGGTATGCGGTGGACCGCGCCACCGGGCCCACTCACCGGCGACCGTCGCACGTTTCCGCCGTAACTCCCTTGCTGCACCACCCGGAAGGCAAAAGTTAGGTTAGCCTAAGTTTCATTCCACTCCGGAGCACACGGGAGGCCTTCATGGGTCACGGCTGGGAGGGCGTCGTCCTCAAGCTCTTCCGGGGGCGGGACTTCACGTTCACCGTCACCGGAGCGGAACAGGTCACCGAGGACTTCCGGCGGGTGACGGTCACCGACGACGGCCTGCTCGCGGCCACGGGCGGCGCGCATCCGACCATGTGGGTCAGGCTCTGGTTCGAGCGGGACGGCAAGCCGCACCAGCGGGGCTACACCCTGGTCGACCCCGACCCGGACACCGGGACCTTCGCCCTGGAATTCGCCCTCCACGACGGGACCGCGAGCGACTGGGCCCGCACCGCGCGGCCGGGCGACACGATCGACGCGACGCTCCAGGGCACCCGCTTCACCCTGCCCGAACCACGGCCCGCACGGCTCTTCCTGGTGGGGGACGCGGCGTCGCTGCCCGCGGTCAACTCGCTGCTGGACGCACTCCCCGGCACCCCGGCGACGATCTGGTACGAGACCGCGGACGCCGCGCCGGCCTCAGGCCCGTCGCACGCCCCGGACGGGAAGCCGCCGTTCCGGCTGGACGCGGACCACCACACCCTGCACACCGTCCCGCGCCGGGACGCGGGCGCGCACCTGGTCTCCGAGGTGAAGGCCGCCCTGCCCGGCCTGCTCGGCGAGGACGCCTCGGACGCGTACGTCTGGATCGCCTGCGACACGGCGACGACCCGGACCCTCGCCTCGTACGCCCGCAAGGAGCTGGCCGTCCCCAAGGAGCGGGTGAACGCGCTGGGTTACTGGCGCGCCGGCTGACCGGCGGTCCTCAGTCGTCCACCACGAACGCCGGGGTCTCCTTCGTCAGCACCTCACCGCGGAAGAACGCCGGGCCGCGGCGGCGCATGGCCTCCATCAGCACCACGCCGAGCAGCAGCAGCCCGACACCGATGACGAAGACGGAGCCGACGCCGAGGACGGACGACCCGGAGCCGTACGCCGGGTCCCACATGTCGTACAGGGTCTTGCCGAAGACCGCCGTGAGCAGGATGCCGCCCACCACGGGGAACAGGCCCTTGAAGACGAGGTCGCGGACGGACCGGGTGAGTTCCGCGCGGAAGTACCAGGCGCAGGCGAAGGCCGTCAGCGCGTAGTAGAAGCAGATCATCAGCCCGAGCGCGTAGATGGTGTCCACCAGGACGTGTTCGCTGACCAGGGTCATCACCGTGTAGAACACGCCGGTCGCGACGCCCGCGACGGCCGTGGCCCTTCCGGGCGTACGGAACTTCGGGTGGACCTTGGCGTAGGAGGCGGGCAGCGCCTCGTACGCGGCCATCGCCAGGACCGTGCGCGCCACCGGGATGAAGGTGGTCTGGAGGCTCGCGGCCGCGGAGGCCAGCACCGCCACGAAGAGCAGGATGCCGAGGCCGGGGCCCATGACCGGTCCCGCCAGTGCGGCGAAGACGTTGTCGGAGGTGTCCGGGTTGGCGAGGCCGAGCCCCGAGCCGCCGGTGCCGACGGCCATCTGGGCGGCGATGCCGGTGGCGAGGTAGGAGCCGACCAGCACCACCATCGCGATGAGGGCGGCGCGGCCGGGCGTCTTCTCGGCGCCGGTGGTCTCCTCGTTGGCGGTGAGACAGGTGTCCCAGCCCCAGAACATGAAGATCGAGAGGGACAGCCCGGCCGTGAAGGCGGCGAAGGACCGGACGGCGAACGGGTTCAGCCAGGACCAGGAGAAGTCCGTCGAGGTCGCGGCGAAGTCGCCGCTGCCCGCCTTCTGCACCGCCATCGCCACGAACACCGCGAGGACCACGAGCTGGAGGGCCACGAGGGTGTACTGGAGCCCCTTGGTGGCCGTCATCCCCCGGTAGCTGATCGCCGTCGCGACGGCGATCAGGAGGAGGCACGTGAGGATGTGGACCGGCTTGCTGTCGTCCAGGGAGGCGACCGCGTCGCTGCCGGAGAGCTCGCCGGCCAGCAGCCAGAAGTAGGAGGTGGCGACGCCCGCGAGGTTCGACAGGACGATGATCGTGGCGATCACCAGACCCCAGCCGCACATCCAGCCCAGCCGCGGCCCGAAGGCCTTCACCGTCCAGGTGAACGAGGTGCCGCAGTCCGGCACGGCCTTGTTGAGCTCCCGGTACGCGAAGGCGACCAGCAGCATCGGGAGGAACCCGGCCAGGAACACGGCGGGCATCTGCACGCCGACCTCACCGGCGGTGGAGCCGAGGGTCGAGGTCAGGCAGTACACCGGGGCGACGGTGGAGATGCCGAGGACGGCGCTGCCCATCAGGCCGACGGAGTTCCCGCCGAGCCCCTTCTCGCGTACGCCGCCGTCGGCCGGGGCGCTTCCCCGTGCCGTCTCTCCGGCCCGTGGCCGTGCGTCCAGCTGAGTCATGGGGAGGACGCTATGCGCTGCGGTTTCCATATCCGGAGGGTGAGACTCCGATGTCTCACCCTTGAATCACCACGGTCGTACGGCAGTTGGGTCAATGCATCGAAGGCATGAAGTGAACACAGCCTTGCAATCAATGCACCGGAATGTGGCCGGGAAGCGTACGGGAATCGCACCCCTGTCCACTTTGTGCGGGTTCAAAAATTTCCCGCCGCCCCTGGGCGGACCCTGATCACGGCTTGCGGTAGAGCTCCTCGATCTCCGCGTCGAAGTCCCGTGTGATCGCGTCCCGCTTGAGCTTCAGCGACGGGGTGAGGTGACCGCTCTCCTCGGTGAAGTCCTTGGGCAGGACGGTGAACTTCCGGATCGACTCGGCGCGCGAGACCAGCCGGTTGGCCTCGTCGACCGCGCGCTGGAGAGCGGTGCGCAGCTCCTCGTCGTGGACGAGGTCGCGCAGGGGGACGTCCTCCTTCTTCCGCATCCGGCGCCAGTGCGCGAGGCCGTCCGGCTCCAGGGTGATCAGGGCGCTGATGAACGACCGGTTGTCCCCCACGACCATGCACTGGCTGACCAGCGGGTGGGCGCGCAGCCAGTCCTCCAGCGGGGCCGGGGTGACGTTCTTGCCGCCGGACGTGATGATGATGTCCTTCTTGCGGCCGGTGATCGTGAGGTAGCCGTCCTCGTCCAGGGCGCCCAGGTCACCCGTCGGGAACCAGCCGTCCTCCAGATACGGGACGGCGGCGCCGCGCTCGGTGTCCCAGTAGCCCCCGAAGACCTGGCCCCCGCCGAGCAGCACCTCGCCGTCGTCCGCGATCCGCACGGCGGTGCCCGGCAGCGGCCAGCCCACCGTGCCGAGGCGGGGCTTGAGGGGCGGGGTGACCGTGGCGGCGGCCGTGGTCTCGGTCAGGCCGTAGCCCTCGAAGATCTGGATGCCGGCCCCCGCGTAGAAGGCCGCGAGCCTGCGCCCGAGCGGGGAGCCGCCGCAGATCGCGTACCGGACGCGGCCGCCCAGGGCCGCCCGGATGCGGCGGTAGACCAGCGGGTCGTAGAGGGCACGGGCGGCGCGGAGTCCCAGGCCGGGGCCGGGGCCCGTGCCGTGCTCGGAGGCCTCGACGGCCTCGCCGTAACGCCGAGCGATACGGGCGGCGCGGTCGAAGGAGGAGGCGCGGCCCATCTTCTCGGCGGTGGCCCGGCCGGTGTTGAAGACCTTCTCCAGGACGTACGGGATGGCCAGCAGGAACGTCGGCCTGAAGCCCGCCAGGTCCGCGAGCAGGTCCTCGGTCCGGATGGACGGCGCGTGTCCCAGCCGCACCCGGGCGCGCATGCAGCCGATGGCCACCATCCGGCCGAAGACATGGGAGAGCGGGAGGAAGAGGAGCGTGGAGGCGGGGTCCTTCGAGACCGACTTGAAGACCGGGTGGAGCAGCTCGATGGCGTTGTCGACCTCGGCGAAGAAGTTCCCGTGGGTCAGGACGCAGCCCTTGGGGCGGCCCGTGGTGCCGGAGGTGTAGATGAGGGTGGCGGGGCTGTCGGGTTCCAGGGCGCCGCGCCGCTCGGCGACCGCCGCGTCGGGTATGTCCTTGCCGGCCGCCTTCAGCCGGCCTATCGCCCCGGTGTCGAACTGCCACAGATGCGTGAGATCCCCGAGCTGCTGCCGCTCCTGGCTGACCAGCCGGCCCTGCTCCTTGGTCTCGACCGCGCAGGCGGCGGCTCCGGAGTCCTGGAGGATCCAGCGCGTCTGGAACGCCGACGAGGTGGGGTAGACGGGCACGGTGACCAGCCCGGCCGCCCAGGACGCGAAGTCGAGGAGCGTCCACTCGTAGGTCGTACGGGCCATGATCGCGATCCGGTCACCGGCCCGGAGGCCCTCCGCGATCAGCCCCTTCGCGACGGCCTGGACCTCGGCGGCGAACGCTGAGGCGGCCACGTCCTGCCAGCTGCCGTCGTCCTGCTTACGGCTGAGGACCGGCTCGGACGGGGCTTCCCGGGCGTTGTCGAAGGGGATCTCGGCGAGCGAGCCCCGCCGGACGGCCGGGGCGAACGGCGGCACGGAGACCTCCCGTACGGAACCGTCGGCCGCCCTGACCTTGGTCGGCTCGACCAGGACGGGAACGGTGGGCGCGGCGGATGCGGCGGCGGTGGCGGGCGTGGTCACGAGCGGCTCCTCGACATGGGGTCCGGCGCCGGGCCCCGTCCCTGGGGCTCCGGCGCCGAGGCGGCTGCTGGGTGCGCGGGTCGTTCACGTACTGCGGGTCGTTCACGTACAGCGGTGCGGCGGGCGCGGGTCG
>NZ_JAERUC010000147.1 GCF_016745505.1 Streptomyces silvae
CACCGCGCTTTCCGGTTCTTCGCTTTCGCGTTTCCCTTTCGGCGTGGTCACTACATTAGCCGATTTCCTCGGTGACTCATAATCGAGCCGTTGGGCGAATTTCGGCATGCCGAAATTGCACCCGCCGGGGGTGAATCGTAGGTAGTGGTTGGCCCTCTCACGATGCTTCGACCCGGTCCGATGGACCGTGCCAACAACAACTGCATCCGTTCAAGCGGCTCGGACTACATTAGGGAAACGTCAGGGGTGAGTCAAGTTGCCCGGCGGCGTGGCACATGTGCCCGGTACGGGCTGACCGTGGGGTCGCCGTCGATCCAGAAGCGCCAGGGCTGGTGGGAGCCGTCACCGCCGACCCCTGTCCGGGGGCCGCTCCGCACCTGGTCACGCGGCGGCGGCTCACCGTGCAGTACGGACAGAGGGCGCTCCGGGCCGGACACCACGTCGGCTCCGTTCAGCGCGCGGTCGACGTCGAGAGCGGTGGCCAGACGGGCCGGCCCTTTGGCCAGTTCTCTGTCATGCCGGGCCGAGAATCGACGTTTGCGGGCCATCTCCGCCCCCACGCCGATCTCCCCCGCCCGGAGCAGGACACCGCTCGCCCGGCCCTCGGGACCGCACACCAGATTGAGGCAGTGCCACATCCCGTAGGTGAAGTAGACGTACGAGTGGCCCGGCGGCCCGAACATCACACTGTTGCGGGCCGTCCGGCCCCGGAAGGCGTGGGAGCCCGGATCGACATCGCCCGCGTACGCCTCCACCTCGGTCAGGCGCAGCTCGATGGGGCCGTCGTCGGAACTCCGGACGAGGATGCGGCCCAGCAGGTCGGGGGCGACCTCCAGGACCGGCCGGTCGAAGAAGTCCCGCGTGAGCGGCGTACGGTCCATGCCCTTGTTCATGGCGTCCGAGGGTACTGGGGTCGGCGTGTCGGGAACCGGCTACCGTCATGGCGCGTATGTAGGGGTGTCAGGACCAAGGAGGAAGAACATGGGCTTCAAGCGGCTGCTCGCGAGCATGGGTGCCGGCGGTGCTTCGGTCGAGACCGAACTGACCGAACTCAATGTCGTCCCTGGCGGGGTGGTCCAGGGCGAGGTGCGGATCCAGGGCGGTTCCGTGAACCAGCAGATCGAGGGTCTCTCGGTCGGTCTGCAGGCGCGCGTGGAGGTCGAGGGCGGGGACCAGGAGACCAAGCAGGACATCGAGTTCACCAAGCTGCGCCTGGGTGGTGCCTTCGAGGTGCAGGCGGGCGCGGTGCACGTCGTGCCGTTCGGGCTGGAGATCCCCTGGGAGACGCCCATCACCATGTTCGCCGGGCAGCAGCTGCGCGGGATGAACATCGGGGTGACCACGGAGCTGGAGATCGCCCGCGCGCTGGACTCCGGTGACCTGGACCCGATCAACGTGCACCCGCTGCCGGCGCAGCAGGCCATCCTGGACGCCTTCGGGCAGCTGGGCTTCGGCTTCCGCAGTGCCGACATGGAGCGCGGTCACATCCGCGGTACGCGCCAGCGGCTGCCGTTCTACCAGGAGATCGAGTTCTTCCCGCCGTCGCAGTACCGGGGGCTGAACCAGGTGGAGCTGACGTTCGTCGCGGACGACCGCGAGATGGACGTCGTCCTGGAGATGGACAAGAAGCCGGGGCTCTTCAGCGAGGGCAGCGACTCCTACCGTGCCTTCAAGGTGGGTCTCAACGACTTCCAGGGCACGGACTGGGCCGCATACCTGAATCAGTGGCTCGCTCAGGTCGGCGGCCAGCGCAACTGGCTCTGACACCCCCTAGGGTCGGTGGGAAGAACGCACAGCCGACCAGGAGAGGTGCTGACGTGACCGAGCCGAAGAGGGCGCCGCTGCCGCACGACTTCCATCCCGAGGTCCCCTCGTTCACCGTGGTGAGCGAGGACCTCGCGCCGGGAGCCGTACTCGCGGACGCCCAGGTGTTCGCGGCGGGGAACACTTCGCCGCAGCTGCGGTGGGAGGGCTTCCCCGCGGAGACGAAGAGCTTCGCCGTGACCTGCTTCGACCCGGACGCCCCGACGGGCAGCGGGTTCTGGCACTGGGTGGTCTTCGACATCCCCGCATCGGTCACCGAGCTCCCGGCCGGTGCCGGGAGCGGGGCGTTCGAGGGGCTGCCCGAGGGTGCCGTCCAGGCCCGCAACGACTACGGGTCGAAGGAGTTCGGCGGCGCCGCCCCGCCCGCCGGTGAGAACCACCGCTACGTCTTCACCGTGTACGCGGTGGACACCGAGAAGCTCGGCCCGGACAGCGACGCCTCGCCCGCCGTGGTCGGATTCAACCTGCGGTTCCACACCCTGGGCCGCGCCCAGCTGATCGGGGAGTACGCCGCCCCCGAAAGCTGAGGGTTCGCCTGCTGTTTGCCCTGCCCTGGTCTTGGAGAGATCAGGGCAGGGCACTTTTTATTGCGTTGTCCATCACGGCTCACCCGGACAGAGTTGATCCGGGCCCGCCGGCAGACGGGCGGCACACGGGAGGTGGGCAGGATGCGGGACACACTTGTACTCAACGCGAGCTTCGAGCCACTGTCGACGGTGACGCTCAACCGTGCGGTGGTTCTGATCCTGCAGGACAAGGCCGTCGTCGAACAGTCGCATCCCGGGCTCCGTATGCGAGGTGCCGCCGTGGATCTTCCGGTGCCCCGGGTGATCAGGCTCTGCCGGTACGTACGGGTGCCGTTCCGAAGACACGCTCCGTGGTCCAGAAGGGGTGTCCTCATACGGGACCAGCACCGGTGCGCGTACTGCGGGCGGCGGGCGAGCACCGTGGACCACGTGGTGCCGCGTGCCCAGGGCGGTCAGGACACCTGGCTGAACACCGTGGCCTCGTGCGCGGAGGACAACCACCGCAAGGCGGCCCGGACGCCGGAGCAGGCGGGCATGCCGCTGCTGCGTCAGCCGTTCGTGCCGTCGCCGGCGGACGCGATGCTGCTCGCGCTGGGTGCCGGTGACCGGTCGGCGCTGCCGGAGTGGCTGGCGCAGTCGGCGGCATGAGCCTGCCGGCGAGCACCGCGTGAACGGGTGAGCCCCGTAGGGAACCAAGGAGCCCGTCCCCTCGCACGGAGGGGGCGGGCTCCGTACGTCAGCGCAGCAGCAGTTGGACGATGGCCGCGGTGCCGACGACGACGATCAGGCCGCGCAGCAAACCCGGGCTGAGCCGGCGGCCGACCCTGGCGCCTATCTGGCCGCCTATCGCCGAGCCCACCGCGATGAGGACGACGGCCGTCCAGTCGAAGTCCGCGACGAAGAGGAAGAAGAGCGCGGCGACGCTGTTGACGACGGCGGCGAGGACGTTCTTGACGGCGTTCAGGCGCTGCATCGTGTCGTCGAGCAGCATGCCCATCAGGGAGAGGTAGATGATGCCCTGGGCGGCCGTGAAGTAGCCGCCGTAGACGCTGGCGAGCATGATCCCGGTGAACAGAAGGGGGCCGCCGTCGAGTCGGGCGGCGGTGCCGGTGCGGTCGCGGCGGCGCTGGACCGCTCTGCTGATCCGGGGCTGCAGGATGACCAGCACCAGCGCGAGGGTCACCAGGACCGGGACGATCGTCTCGAACGCCGTGGAGGGCAGGGCGAGGAGGAGGGTCGCGCCGGTGAGGCCGCCGATCAGTGCGCCGGCGCTCAGTTTCAGTATGCGGCGGCGCTGGCCGGTGAGTTCCTCGCGGTAGCCGATGGCTCCGCTGATGGATCCGGGGATCAGGCCGAGCGCGTTGGACACGGTCGCGGTGACCGGGGGCAGCCCGGTGGCGAGCAGGACCGGGAACGTGATCAGCGTTCCCGATCCGACGATGGTGTTGATCGTTCCGGCGCCGACGCCGGCCGCGAAGACCGCGAGCATTTCCCAGATGGACAAGGCCATCCCCTTCGATGGTCAGTGACGCCTCCCCGCCCTGAAGGTCGAGGGGCCTCACCGATCATGCACGAAGGTGTTCCCGGGTCAGTCGACCGGGGGCTGCTCCCGGCGTTCCGTACCGGTGTTGAAGCCGGGGGCTCCGCCGCCGAGGTTGCCGAACGCTCCGCTGAGGCCCTTGAGGGCGTCGCCGATCTCGCTGGGCACGATCCAGAGCTTGTTGGCGTCGCCCTCGGCGATCTTGGGGAGCATCTGGAGGTACTGGTACGAGAGGAGCTTCTGGTCCGGGTCCCCGGCGTGGATGGACTCGAAGACCGTACGGATGGCCTGGGCCTCGCCCTCGGCGCGGAGTGCGGACGCCTTCGCCTCACCTTCGGCCCGGAGGATCGCGGACTGCTTCTCACCCTCGGCGGTGAGGATCTGGGACTGCCTGATGCCTTCGGCGGTGAGGATGGCGGCGCGCTTGTCGCGGTCGGCGCGCATCTGCTTCTCCATCGAGTCCTGGATGGAGGTAGGCGGTTCGATGGCCTTGAGCTCGACGCGGTTGACGCGGATGCCCCACTTGCCGGTGGCCTCGTCGAGGACGCCGCGGAGTGCCGCGTTGATCTCCTCGCGGGAGGTCAGGGTCCGCTCCAGGTCCATGCCGCCGATGATGTTCCGCAGCGTGGTGACGGTGAGCTGCTCGATCGCCTGGATGTAGCTGGCGACTTCGTACGTGGCGGCGCGGGCGTCGGTCACCTGGTAGTAGATGACGGTGTCGATGTTGACGACGAGGTTGTCCTGCGTGATCACCGGCTGGGGCGGGAAGGGGACGACCTGTTCGCGGAGGTCGATCCGGTTGCGGATCGAGTCGATGAACGGGACGACGATGTTCAGCCCGGCGTTGAGCGTGCGGGTGTAGCGGCCGAAGCGCTCCACGATGGCGGCACTGGCCTGCGGAATGACCTGGATCGTCTTGATCAGGGCGATGAAGACGAGCACCACCAGAATGATCAGGACGATGATGATCGGTTGCATCGTGTGACTCGTGCCCTTCGGTTGCCGACGGATCGCGGTGATCGAGGTCGAACGGTGTGACGGTCATGACGGTCGCATTGTCATGATGATCGACTTCGAGTTTGGCAGACTGCGGTCTGCCGTGTGACCGGTTCGCTCACATGACGACGGCTGTTGCGCCGTCGATGTCCACGACGTCCACCTGGCGGCCCGGTTCGAAGGTCTGGTCGCCGTCGAGTGAGCGTGCGGACCAGACCTCGCCGGCGAGCTTGATGCGGCCGCTGCTGCCGTCCACCCGTTCCAGGACGACGGCTTGACGGCCTTTCAGGGCGTCGATGCCGGTGGCGTGCGTGGACTGACTCGCGCGGTGTCTGGCCGCGATCGGGCGGACCACGGCGATCAGGGCCACCGATACCACGACGAAGACCAGGACTTGGGCGACGACTCCGCCGCCGAGGGCCGCCACGACGGCCGCGGCCACCGCTCCGACGGCGAACATCCCGAATTCGGGCATCGCGGTCAGGACGAGGGGAATGCCCAGTCCCACCGCGCCGATCAGCCACCACACCCACGCGTCGATGTCCACATGGTCATCGTAGGACCGCGAGTGCCTCCACCGACAGGGCGCAGAGGAGGTTGGCTGTGGTGCGACTACTGGCCGAGGGGCAGTCCGTGGGCGGTGTAGCGGTCGCCGCGGTGTTCGACGACGAGCGGCAGGCCGAAGCAGAGGGAGAGGTTCCGGGAGCTGAGCTCGGTCTCCATGGGACCGGCGGCGAGCACCTTGCCCTGACGGATCATCAGGACATGGGTGAAGCCGGGCGCGATCTCCTCGACATGGTGGGTGACCATGACCATGGAGGGGGCGTACGGGTCTCGGGCCAGCCTGCCGAGCCTGCGCACCAGGTCCTCGCGTCCGCCGAGGTCGAGTCCGGCGGCCGGCTCGTCGAGGAGGAGCAGCTCGGGGTCGGTCATCATGGCGCGGGCGATGAGGGTGCGCTTGCGCTCGCCCTCGGAGAGCGTGCCGAACTTGCGGTCGAGGAACTCGGTCATGCCGAGGCGGTCGAGGAAGGCGCGGGCGCGCTCCTCGTCGACGGCTTCGTAGTCCTCGTGCCAGGTGGCGGTCATGCCGTACGCGGCGGTGAGCACCGTCTGCAGCACGGTCTGGCGCTTGGGGAGCTTTTCGGCCATGGCCACGCCGGCGATGCCGATGCGGGGGCGGAGCTCGAAGACGTCGGTGCCGACGCCGCCGAGGCGCTCACCGAGGATCTTGGCCGTGCCGGTGCTGGGGAAGAGGTAGCTGGAGGCGATGTTGAGGAGGGTGGTCTTGCCGGCGCCGTTCGGCCCGAGGATGACCCAGCGCTCCCCCTCCTTGACCGACCAGGAGACGTCGTCCACCAGAGCGCGTCCGTCGCGGACCACGGATACGTCCACCAGCTCCAGTACATCGCTCATGGCGCGTTGTCTCCCCATACAGTGTCGAGATCGTCGCGTGCCTGTGGGCACAGCTCCCAGGGAAAACCTACGCCACCCGAAGAGTGCTCAGGCCCTGGGGCCGTTCCCTAGGCTGTTCCCATGCTTTCGGAACCACGCTCAGGGCGGCTTGCCGCATGGGGAAACGCGCTTTTGGCCGGACTTGTGTCACCGGACGACGCGGCGCTCGCGATCGTCGGCGAGGACGCGGTGCACCGGGTCGAGGGGCTGCCGGGTGAGGCGGGGCCCGTCGGGCTGACGCTGGCGCTCGGCCGGCTGAGGGGGCTCGGTGCGACCGGCTACCGGGTCGCGCTGCCGGTGCCCGGGCATCCGCTGGGGCTCAGCGGGCCGCCGGACTTCAACGCCCGTGCGCTGGAGGCGGAGGAGGCGGTGGTCACATCCGGGGCGCCGTACGGGCTCGTGCCGGAGGTGAGCCAGGCGGGGCCTGCCGGGGATCTGCACGTCGAGGTGGTGTGGCGCTGTCTGGCGGTACGGGAGGCGCCGCCCGCCGATGTGCCGTCGCTGAGCGAGGCGGAGCGGGAGCTGGCCGAGGCGCTGCGGGATGCGACGGCGGTGCTGTCGCGGCTGGACGTCGCCGGGTCGGGTCCGGTCGCGGAGGCCGCCGTGGACGCCTACCGGGCGCGGGCGGAGCGGGGCCGTGAGGTGCTGGCTCCGGGCTATCCGCCGAGGGCGGTACGGGTGCTGGAGCTGGCCCAGCGTGTGGGGCTGCTGGTGGCGGTCGCCCATGAGAACGGGCACGGCGGGGCGGTGAGCGCTTCCGAGATCGCGGCCCGGGGCGAGGCACTGCGGCCGGTGGAGCGGGTGGCGCGGCGGGCGCAGGTCGCGGCGTACAACGCGTACGTGGAGGAGCGGGGGCGGTAGAAGCGGACCGGGCGGTCCGTCCCCCGCGATAGTCCCCCGGCCGCCGGGAGCGGGCCGGGCGGTCCCGTCCCCGGGATCGTCCCCCGGCCGCCGGAAGGGCTCGAGTGAGCTCTCCCGGCGGCCGGGTGCGAGGCGTCGGTCAGCCGTTCAGGCCGAAGTTGCCGAAGGCCGGGTTCAGCAGGCCCACCACGTTGACCGTGTTGCCGACCACGTTCACCGGGACGTTCACCGGGACCTGGACGAGGTTGCCCGAGACGACGCCCGGGGAGCCGACGGCCGTGCCGTGGGCACCGGCGCCGCCGTGGCCCGTGGCGGAGGCGGCTCCGGCACCGGCGGCGATGATTCCGCCCGCGATCATGGTGACGGCTGCGGCCTTCTTCAGGTTCTTCACTTCAGGATCCTCCTCGCGTCGCTGCGGCCGATCGCCGCAGCACGCATGGAGAACGCCCCTCACCCCGGGGAGGGTGCGCCGTCCGGGTGACATACACCCGACAGTATGAATCTCGGACTGGAGTGGAACCGTCCGCTTGTCCGGGTGGACAGGCGTCCACCTCAGCCGGCCGCCCCGTGCCGGACCGCCCACAGCGCGGCCTGGGTCCTGTCCGACAGATCGAGCTTCATCAGGATGTTCGAGACGTGGGTCTTCACCGTCTTCTCCGACAGGACCAGCGCGCGGGCGATCTCCCGGTTGGAGCGGCCGTCGGCGATCAGGCCGAGCACCTCCCTCTCCCGCTCGGTCAGGGTGCTCCCCCGCCCCGTGCCGTTGCCCGTGTCGTCCTGGGCCAGCAGCGCGCCGGCGACCTCGGGCTGGAGCAGGACATGGCCCGCGTGGACCGAGCGGATGGCTCCGGCCAGGGCGTCCGGGTCGACGTCCTTGTACACGTAACCCGAGGCTCCCGCCCGCAGGGCGGGCACGACCGTGCGCTGCTCGGTGAAGCTGGTGACGATCAGCACCTTGGCCGGGTTCTCCAGCTCCCTGAGCCTGCGGAGCGCCTCTATACCGTCCGTGCCGGGCATCTTGATGTCCATCAGGACCACGTCGGGCCGCAGCTCCTCGGTCCTGGCGACACCCTCGGCCCCGTCCGACGCCTCCCCGACGACCTCTATGTCGTCCTGGATCTCCAGGAACGTACGCAGTCCCCGGCGGACCACCTGGTGGTCGTCGACCAGCAGCACCTTGATGATCTTGTCAGCCACAGGGGATCTCCATCTGGATCGTGGTGCCCTTGCCGGGCTCCGAGTCGACGGTGAGCCGGCCGCCGACGCTGCCGGCCCGGTGCCGCATCGAGACGAGGCCCAGATGCCGTCCGGCGCGCCGGACGGTGTGGGTGTCGAAGCCGCTGCCGTCGTCGGTGATCCGCAGCACCGTGGCCGAGGCGTTGCGGCCGAGGGTGACGGCGACCTGCCCGGCGCCCGAGTGACGCAGGGCGTTGTGCAGGGCTTCCTGGGTGACCCGGAGCATCGCCTCCTCCTGGGCGGAGGGCAGGGCGCGCACCCCGGCGCTCTCGAAGGTGACCCGGGCGGTGTGGGCGCGGTCCAGGACCTGGATCTGGGTACGGAGCGTGGCGACCAGACCGTCCTCGTCCAGAGCGGCGGGGCGCAGCTCGACGACGGCGGCGCGCAGCTCGTCCACGGCTTCCCCGGCCAGGGTGGCGACCTGCTGGAGCTCGCCCTTGGCGCGCGCCGGGTCGCGGTCGACGAGGGCGGCGGCCGCCTGGGCGGTGAGGCGCAGCGAGAAGAGCTTCTGGCTGACGGCGTCGTGCAGCTCGTGGGCGAGCCGCGAGCGCTCCTCGGCGATCGTGAGCTCACGGCTGCGTTCGTAGAGCCGGGCGTTGGTGAGGGCGATCGCCGCGTGCTGGGCGAGGATCCCGAGGAGCTCCTCGTCCTCCTCGGTGAAGTTGCAGCCGCCCGTCGGCCGGGGGCAGCGCTTGTTGGCGAGGAAGAGCGCGCCGATGGTCTCGTCGCCGTCCTGGATGGGCAGGCCGAGGAAGTCGGACATGTCGGGGTGGGCGTCGGGCCACCCCTCGAAGCGGGGGTCCTCGCGGACGTCGGCGAGCCGCTGGGGCTTCGCCTCCTGGAGCATCGCCGCGAGGATGCCGTGCTGGCGGGGCAGCGGGCCGATGGCCTTCCACTGTTCGTCGCTGACACCGTCGACGACGAACTGGGCGAAGCCGCCGTGGTCGTCGGGCACGCCGAGGGCGGCGTACTCGGCGTCCAGCAGTTCGCGGGCCGAGGCGACGATCGTCTTGAGGACGTCGCGCATCTCCAGGTGCCGGCTCATGGCGAGCAGCGCTGCGCTGACCGCGGCGAGGCCCGACGGGGGGCGATGGCTCATGTGCTCACCGTACCGGCGGGGGTGAGGCCGCCGTATCGGGCTGTGGACCTCCGTCGTACGGGGCTCGGGACCTAGTCCCAAGTGCCGTGCGCGGCTGCGGCCGATGGACGAGGCGCCGGGCCTCGCCCCGTTCCTACGTTGGTGGCGTCGGAACTCCACGAGGTGCGAGGGGATGGCTGTCATGCCGATCGCGATGATCACGGGCGGTTCGAAGGGGCTGGGGCGCGCACTGGGCGCGGCGCTGGCGGAAAGGGGCTGGGACCTGGTGCTGGGCGCCCGGTCCCAGGAGGTGCTGCGGGGTACGGCGGAGGAGCTCGCCGGCCGGTACGGGACGCGGGTGGCGGCGGTGGCCGGGGATGTGACGGACCCGGCGCACCGGGCGGCCCTGGTGGCCGCGGCCCGGGAGCTGGGCGGTCTGGACGTACTGGTGAACAACGCGAGCGCGCTGGGTGCCGAGCCGCTCGTACGGCTGGAGGCGCTGCCCCTGGAGGGGCTGCGGGCGGCGCTGGAGACGAATGTGGTGGCGGCGCTCGGTCTCGTGCAGGAGGCGCTGCCGCTGCTGCGGGCCTCGTCGGCCGGGGCGGTGGTGGCGGTGAGCTCGGACGCGGCCATCGAGCCGTACGGGACATGGGGAGGCTACGGGGCCTCGAAGGCGGCGCTCGACCAGCTGAGCGCCGTGCTCGGGGAGGAGGAGCCGGGGCTGCGGGTGTGGGCGGTGGACCCCGGTGACATGGGGACGGACCTCTATACGGCGGCGGTGCCGGACGACACCGATCCCCGGCCGCACCCGGAGAGCGTGGCGCCGGCCTTCGTCCGGCTGCTGGAGCTGCGCCCCGCCAGTGGCAGGTACACGGCCTCCGCGCTGTCGGCCACGGACCGGAGGGCTGAGCGGTGACGGCGCTGGACTCGCTGCGGGTGCCGCCGGAGCTCTCGGCGCGGGTGCCGGCCGAGCAGCGGGGTGCGGGGCGCGGCGACGTACGGCTGCTGGTCTCGCGGGGTGTCGAGGTCACGCACCGGAGGTTCGACGAGCTGCCCGGGGAGCTGCGGGCGGGGGACGTCCTGGTGGTCAATACGTCGATGACGCTGGCGGCCGCGGTGAACGGGCGGCTGTGCGGTGAGCCGGTCGTCGTGCACTTCTCGACGCGGGGTGAGGACGGGCGGTGGGCGGTGGAGCTGCGCCGGCCGGACGGCGACGGGACGACCCTGCCGCGTCCCGGCGGCCCGGCGGGGGCGGTGGTGCGGCTCCCGGGCGGTGACGCGCTGGTCCTGGAGGACCCGCTCGGCCCGCGCGAGGGAGCCAGGCTCTGGTGGGCCCGGGTGCCGCGGGACGTGCCCGGTCTGCTGCGCCGGTACGGGCGGCCGATCCGGTACGCGTACACGGAGCGGGACCAGCCGCTGTCGGCGTACCGGACGGTGTTCGCCGTGCCGTCGCCCGACGGAAGCGGTTCGGCGGAGATGCCGAGTGCGGCGCGGCCCTTCACCGCGGGGCTGGTGGCGGCGCTGGTGAGCCGGGGGGTGCAGTTCGCGCCGCTGACGCTGCACACGGGGGTGGCGTCGGCCGAGGTGCACGAGCCTCCCTATCCGGAGCGGTTCGAGGTGCCGCCCACGACGGCGTGGCTGGTCAACGCGGCCCGGGCGGGTGGGGGCAGGGTGATCGCGGTGGGGACGACGGCGGTGCGGGCCCTGGAGTCCGCGGCGGGTGAGGACGGGGTGGTACGGGCCGCGGCGGGCTGGACGGATCTGGTGGTGACGCCGCAGCGGGGGGTGCGGGCCGTGGACGGACTGCTGACCGGGCTGCACGAGCCCGAGGCCTCCCATCTGCTGATGCTGGAGGCGGTCGCGGGGCGGGAGACGCTGCGGCGGGGGTACGGCGAGGCGCTGGCCCACCGCTATCTGTGGCACGAGTTCGGAGACATCCACCTCCTGCTGCCCGATGCCCGGTAAGTCGCTTACGCTCCGCGTTACAGCAGCAACTATTCGTGAGTGCGAAGGGGGCCCCGTGTGAGCCCAGGCATAGGACCCACGTCACTTACGAAGAAGGATAGTTAGTGTAAAACGGGCAAGTTGCCAGGGTTCAAACCGGACAAGGAGGTATGAACAAGACCCCCATCCACTACCCGGCTTCGTACGTCACACCTTTGCCAGGCCATTTTGCTGGCGCTAAGAATTGCATCTGTCCCCGACGGAGATGCTCCGGCTCTTCCGTCCGCGTCCTCGCCGAGGACCCCCTGCAATTCGAAGAGGTACGACTGTATGTCCGTGTCCCGCATCTCCAGCCGTAGCCGTCGTCTGAACAAGGCGCAGAAGCTCTCCGTCGCGGGGGTCTCGACCCTGGCCGCCGCCGCTGTCGCCTTCTCGCTCGTCCCCGACGACGCTTCGGCCACGACCGAGCCGCAGGCCGCCGCGGCCGCCGCTCCGGTCGCCTACACCGGCAAGCAGACCACCAAGAACGTCCAGGCCAGTGTCATCGAGAAGAACTCGACGGCCGAGCAGCTGGTGAAGGCCGCCGACGAGGCCAAGGCCAAGGAAGCCGCCGCCAAGAAGAAGGCCGCCGCCAAGGCGGAGGCGAAGGCCAAGGCCCTCGCCAAGGCCAAGGCCGACGCGAAGAAGCGTTCCGCCAAGAAGGCCAGCCGTGCGGCCGACCGTAAGCCGGTCTACGCCAACAACCTGGACGGCTGGATCCGCGAGGCGCTGTCGATCATGCACGAGAAGAAGATCCCCGGTACGTACGAGGGCCTGCACCGCAACATCATCCGTGAGTCCAGCGGTAACCCGCGTGCCATCAACAACTGGGACATCAACGCGATCAACGGCATCCCCTCGAAGGGTCTGCTGCAGGTCATCAAGCCGACCTTCGACTACTACCACGTCAAGGGCACCAAGCACGACCAGTACGACCCGGTCGCCAACATCACCGCGGCCGCCAACTACGCCGCGGACAAGTACGGCTCGATCGACAACGTCGACAGCGCGTACTGAGCCACGCACCGAGCAAGGCCTGGCATAGCAGACCTGCCGGTCCGCAGCGTCGCGTGACCGGCCGGCACATGCCGAAGGGCGGCACCCCGCGGGGTGCCGCCCTCGGGCGTTTCCGGGGTCCGAGCCGGACCCCGGCGGCGTTACTTGCGCATCACCTCGGGCTCGTGGCGCCGCAGCATCCGCGAGACCGCGACGAAGAGCACCGCGCTCATCACCAGCATCACCGTGATGTTGACGCCCCACTGGCCGGCCGAGTGCTCCCAGAGCGGATCCAGGTCGGTCGGGTTCTTCGGGTCCCACGGCGGCATCAGGTGGGCGAGGTCGAGCGTCGTACCGGCCGCGGCCACCGCCCAGCGCGACGGCATCAGCCAGGCGAACTGCTCCAGGCCCGGCGATCCGTAGACCTGGAAGAGCACACCGGTGAAGACGACCTGGACGATGGCGAACATGACGAGCAGCGGCATCGTCTTCTCGGCGGTCTTCACCAGCGCGGAGATCATCAGGCCGAACATCATCGAGACGAAGCCGAGCACGATGATCGACAGGCAGATCTCCACGGCCGGGGACATGAACAGTCCCTCCTCCGGCAGATCACGGGTGGAGAAGCCGATCCCGCAGATGATCACGCCCTGGAAGGCGGTGATCACGCCGAGGACGATCACCTTGGACAGCAGGTACGCGGACCGGGAGAGACCGGTGGCCCGTTCCCGCTCGTAGATCACCCGCTCCTTGATCAGCTCTCGTACGGAGTTGGCCGCGGCCGCGAAGCACATGCCGACCGCGAGGATCAGCATGATGGTCCCGGCCTTGCCGTTGAAGCGGGACGGCGGATCGGGCTCCGCCAGGCCGAACTCGGCGGGGATGACCACGCTGACCACACCGAGCACGGCCGGCAGCAGCACCATGAGGAGCAGGAAGCCCTTGTCGGACGCGATCACCGAGATGTAGCGGCGCATCAGCGTCCACAGCTGGGCCGCCCAGCCGGACGGCTTCGGCGGGCGGATCTGCTGCGGCGGCGGCATGTGTACGGGCTGCGCGGCGACGGCATCGATGTCCGCGGCGTACATCTGGTAGTGCTGCGAGCCGCGCCAGCGTCCCGCCCAGTCGTAGTCGCGGTAGTTCTCGAACGCGGAGAACACGTCGGCCCAGCTGGTGTAGCCGAAGAAGTTCAGCGCCTCCTCGGGAGGCCCGAAGTAGGCGACGGAGCCGCCGGGCGCCATCACCAGGAGCTTGTCGCAGATGGCCAGCTCGGCCACGGAGTGCGTGACCACGAGCACCGTACGGCCGTCGTCGGCCAGACCGCGCAGCAGCTGCATGACATCGCGGTCCATGCCCGGGTCGAGGCCCGAGGTCGGCTCGTCCAGGAAGATCAGCGACGGCTTGGTCAGCAGCTCCAGGGCGACCGACACGCGCTTGCGCTGGCCCCCGGAGAGCGAGGTGATCTTCTTGTCCTTGTGGATGTCGAGCTTGAGCTCGGCGAGGACCTCGTGGATCCGGGCGGTGCGCTCGGCCTCGGTGGTGTCCGCGGGGAAGCGGAGCTTGGCGGCGTACCGCAGCGCCCGGGTGACCGTGAGTTCCTTGTGCAGGATGTCGTCCTGCGGGACCAGGCCGATGCGCTGCCTCAGCTCGGCGAACTGCTTGTACAGGTTCCTGTTGTCGTAGAGGACGTCACCCTGGTTGGCGGGCCGGTAGCCGGTGAGCGCCTTGAGCAGGGTGGACTTGCCGGAGCCCGACGGGCCGATGACGGCGATGAGCGACTTCTCGGGGACGCCGAACGAGACGTCCTTGAGGATGTCCTTGCCGCCGTCGACCGTGACCGTGAGGTGCCGGGCCGAGAAGGAGACCTCCCCGGTGTCGACGAACTCTTCCAGCCGGTCCCCGACCAGCCGGAAGGTCGAGTGACCGACGCCGACGATGTCGTTCGGGCCGATGAGCGCGGAGCCGGACTTGCTGAGCGGCTGGCCGTTGACGTAGGTGCCGTTGTGGGATCCGAGGTCACGGATCTCGAAGCGGCCGTCGGGCGTCGCCCGGAATTCGGCGTGCAGACGCGAGACCTGGAGGTCGGAGACGACCAGCTCGTTCTCCAGCGCACGACCGATGCGCATGACCCGGCCGAGGTCCAGCTGGTGGAACGTGGTCGGGCTGCGGTCGCCGTAGACCGGCGGCGCACCGGCGGCGCCGCCGTGCGCGCCCGGTCCGGGCGGGCCGCCGTGGCCCTGCTGGTGCGGGACCGGAGCATTCTGCTGCATCTGCGGCGCCTGCTGCTGCCAGGCCTGCTGCTGCGCCGGGCCGCCGGGCCAGCCGCCGGCGCCCTGCTGCTGCTGCGGGGCGTGCTGCGGCTGAGGCTGCACCGGGGCCTGCTGCGCCTGCGCGGGAGGTACGGGCGCCTGCTGCTGCGCTCCCGCCGCCTGCCCGCCGTGGACTCCGGCGCCCGCCGCCGCGGTGAGGTTCAGGCGCGGGCCGTCGGTGGCGTTGCCCAGGTGGACCGAGGTCCCCGGGGCGATCTCCGTCTGCTGGATACGCCGGCCCTGCACGTAGGTGCCGTTCGTGCTGCCGTGGTCCTCGATGGACCAGCCGCGGCCGTTCCAGCTGATCGTGGCATGCCGCCACGACACTCTGGCGTCGTCGATCATCAGGTCGCCCTGCGGATCACGTCCGAGGGTGTACGACCTGGACGGATCGAGCGCCCAGGTCCTTCCATTCAATTCCAGTACGAGTTCCGGCACTCCGCGCCCCACTAGTTGTCCCCCGTGTCGCCCCCGTCGCAGGGAGCCTAGGGATGCTGAACATCGTGGGGAACTATTCCAGGAGCGGTCCCGTAACGGAAAGCCGGGCGGCGTGAAGAGGGCGCGGAGGCCCGGAGTCTCCTCCCGCGACTCGGGAGAAATGGGCCCGGAGCATCCCATCCGAGGCGCGCGCTTCGCGGGCCGGTGGCCTTTTCGGGGTGACGCCGGCGGCCCCTTCGAGGTGCGGCCGGCGGCTGTCCGCCACTCGGGACGGCTTCGGAGCTCGCCCCGGGGCCCTATACGGTGGGACCACCATGAGCGCATCTCAGCCACCTCGGTCTCCCCGGTCCCCTGAGCCCCCGGAGTCCCCTCGGGGCACGGACGCCCCCACCCTTCTCGTCAAGATCTTCGGGAAGGACCGGCCTGGCATCACCGCCGGGCTTTTCGACACCCTGGCGGCCTACGCCGTCGACGTCGTCGACATCGAGCAGGTCGTCACCCGTGGCCGCATCGTGCTGTGCGCCCTGGTGACCTCCCCGGAACCCGGCGGCACGACGGAGGGCGACCTCCGGGCGACGGTGCACAGCTGGGCGGAGTCGCTGAAGCTGCAGGCCGAGATCATCTCGGGTACGGGTGACAACCGCCCCCGCGGCTACGGCCGTTCCCATGTGACCGTCCTGGGGCACCCGCTGACCGCGGAGTCCACGGCGGCCATAGCGGCCAGGATCACCTCCACCGGCGGCAACATCGACCGGATCTTCCGTCTGGCGAAGTACCCCGTCACCGCGGTCGAGTTCGCGGTGTCCGGCACCGCGACCGAGGAGCTGCGGACCGCGCTGGCGACGGAGTCCGCCGACATCGGCGTCGACATCGCCGTCATGTCGGCCGGGCTGAGCCGCCGGGCGCAGCGGCTGGTCGTCATGGACGTGGACTCGACGCTCATCCAGGACGAGGTCATCGAGCTCTTCGCCGCCCATGCCGGCTGTGAGGACGAGGTCGCCGCGGTGACCGAGCAGGCGATGCGCGGCGAGCTCGACTTCGAGCAGTCCCTGCACGCACGCGTGCGGCTGCTGGCCGGGCTCGACGTGTCGGTGGTGGACAAGGTGCGCTCCGAGGTCCGGCTGACCCCCGGCGCCCGCACCCTCATCCGGACGCTGAAGCGGCTCGGGTACCAAGTGGGGGTCGTCTCGGGAGGGTTCACCCAGGTCACGGACGACCTCAAGGAGCGCCTCGGGCTCGACTTCGCCTCCGCCAACACGCTGGAGGTCGTCGACGGCAAGCTCACCGGCCGGGTGGTGGGCGACATCGTGGACCGGGCGGGCAAGGCCCGGCTGCTGCGGAGCTTCGCGGAGCAGGCGGGGGTGCCGCTGGCGCAGACCGTGGCGATCGGCGACGGTGCGAACGATCTGGACATGCTGAACACGGCGGGTCTGGGTGTCGCCTTCAACGCCAAGCCGGTCGTCCGGCAGGCCGCCCACACGGCGGTGAACGTCCCGTTCCTGGACACCGTGCTGTATCTGCTCGGGATCACCCGTGAAGAGGTCGAGACCGCCGACGGCGTCGTGGTGGACTGACCGACCGGGCTTCCGTACGGAGCAATGCACGGCGTACGACGCGAAGGGGCGCCGGCACACAGCTGCCGGCGCCCCTTCGTCCGTCGTGCTCAGTCGTTCGGCGTCCAGTACTCGACGAGCTTGCCCGCGCCGTGTTCCAGGCTCTTCCAGGAGCCGGGGAACTCGACGACGGCGTAGGCGGCCGTCGGGAAGCCGTCCTTGGTCATGCGGGCGAGGGCGTCGCCCTCGGCCCCGCCGGAGAGCGCGTCCGCGGCACCGTGCATACCGGGGTTGTGGCCGATGACCAGGAGGTTCCGCACGTCGTCCGGGGTCTCGTTGAACAGCGCGATCAGTTCGCCGAGGGAGGCCTCGTACAGCCTCTCCTCGTACACGGTCCTGGGGCGCTGTGCGAACTCGTGGACCGCCAGCTTCCAGGTCTCCCGGGTCCTGGTGGCGGTCGAGCACAGAGCCAGGTCGAAGACGGTGCCTGAATCGGCCAGCTTGCGGCCGGCGACGGGGGCGTCCTTCCTGCCCCGTTCCGCCAGTGGCCGCTCATGGTCGGACTCCTGCGACCATTCCGCCTTTGCATGCCTGAGAAGGACGATCCTGCGAGGTGTATCGGCGCTCATACACCTCAGCTTCGCACGAATTGTGCCGCCGGGCGCAGGGTGTTGACGTGCTCGCCCGTGCGAGGTGAAGGACGGGCGGCGGAGGGTGTACGGGGCCGGTCAGGCGGGCAGCAGTCCCAGGATGTGCCCCAGCAGCCGCCCCACGGCGGGGTCGGCCTCGGCGGCGTGCGCCGTGCCGGGTTCCACGATCAGCAGGAGGAGCGCGGCGAAGGCGACGGCGGGCAGCGCGACGGCCCACCACGGCAGCCGGACCTCCACGGTGTCCGTGGCCGGGCGGTGGGTCCGGATGTGTGTACGGGCCGGCATGTCCGCCTCCGTGGGTCCTCGGCTGTGTCACCCAGAACCTACGGGCCGGCCGGCGGCGGGCCCATCCGGTGACCCACCCACTCGACCCTGAACCTGGCCCCCTAGGGGACGGGGGGCCAGCCCCACCCCCGGGGGGTCAGGGAGAGGCGATCGTGGCGATCACGCCGATGATCACGGAGATGAGAAGCATCGCCCCGAAGACGAGGAGAAGCTTCTTCTGGCCGTTCTGGGGATTCGGATCGAGCACTGGCATGCGCACAGTCTCGCATCTCAGCATTCGTCCTCGATCGTCCGGTCCCGCCCCGCGAGCATCCCCGCGACGGTCTGGGGCACCAGGAGGGCCGCCATGAGGGCGAGCGGCAGGCCCCAGCCGCCGCTGTGCTGGTAGAGCACGCCGACGAGCAGGGGGCCGGGGATCGAGAGCAGATAGCCGGTGGACTGCGCGAAGGCGGAGAGCCTGACGACGCCCGCGCCGCTCCGTGAACGCATCCCGATCATGGTGAGGGCGAGCGGGAAGGCGCAGTTGGCGATGCCCAGCAGCAGGGCCCAGAGCCAGGCGCCGCCGGCCGGGGCCAGGTAGAGGCCCGCGTAGCCGGCGAGCCCGCAGCCGCTGAGGACGAGGACGATCGGGCCCTGGGTCCGCAGCCGGGAGGCGACCCGGGGGATGACGAAGGCGAGGGGCACGCCCATGGCCATGGTCACGGCGAGCAGGACGCCCGCGGTGCCCGCCGGGATGCCCGCGTCACGGAAGATCTGCGGCATCCAGCCCATCGTGATGTACGCGGCCGTGGCCTGGAGGCCGAAGAAGCAGGCGAGCGCCCAGGACGTACGGCTGCGGGTGATCCGCAGCGCGGGGGCAGGCTTCGGCGCCTGCCCGGCGGGCCGGTCCGAGGCGGGGCCCCGGTCCCGTACGAGCGGGAGCCAGGGCAGGATCGCGACCACCGCGAGCGCCGCCCAGACGGCCAGGCCGGTCTTCCAGCTGCCGCCCAGCGCGTCCGTGAGGGGCACGGTGAGAGCGGCGGCGAGGGCGGTGCCCAGCGCCAGGGCCATCGAGTAGAGGCCGGTCATGGTGCCGACCCGGTCGGGGAACCAGCGCTTGACGATGACGGGCATCAGGACGTTGCTGACCGCGATGCCCATCAGGGCGAGGGCGCTGGCGGCGAGGAAGCCTGCGGTGCCGCCCACGAAGGGCCGGAGCAGCAGGCCTGCGGCGATGGCCGCCATGCCCACGCAGACGACGGCGCCGGCGCCGAACCTGCGGGCCAGCCGTGGCGCCATGAAGCCGAAGACCGCGAAGCAGAGCGGCGGCACCGAGGTGAGGACGCCGGCGACGCTGCCGCTCATGTGCAGGGTGTCCCGGACCTCTTCGAGGAGCGGGCCGAGGCTGGTGATGGCGGGCCGGAGGTTGAGCGCAGCGAGGACCAGGCCGACGGTGACGATCCGCAGCATCCAGGGCGAGGGGCCGGGCGCGGGGCTTCCGGGCGCGTGGGTGCCGGGGGTGCCGGGAGGGCTCAGGGTCGGGGTCTCGTCGTGACGCATGGGACCCATCATAGAATCATGGGATGATTGACTGTCCACTCCCGTTCTCCCCCTGGGATGATCGGGGACGATCCGACGGGCCCGCACCTCCCGGACGACCCCTTCCGGAACACGAGCAAGGAGCACCATGGCGCTGACGTCCACGCGGCGTTCGGCTCTCGCCGACCAGGTGATTGCCCAGCTGAGGAACCAGATCACCTCGGGCGAGTGGCCCGTGGGCTCGCGGATCCCGACCGAGCCCGAGCTGGTCGAGCAGCTGGGGGTGGCGCGCAACACGGTGCGCGAGGCGGTGCGCGCCCTGGCGCACAACGGGCTGCTGGACATCCGCCAGGGCTCCGGCACGTATGTGGTGGCCACCAGCGAGCTGGCCGGGGTCATGCACCGCCGGTTCGCTGACGCCGACCCCCGGCACGTCGCCGAGCTGCGCTCCACGCTGGAGTCCTCGGCGGCCCGCCTCGCCGCCCTGCGGCGTACGGACAAGGATCTGCGGCAGCTGGACACCCTGATGGCGCGGCGCGAGGAGACCTGGGCGTCCGGGGACGCGGAGGCCTTCGTGGCGGCCGACGCGACCCTGCACCTCGCCGTGGTCGCCGCCTCGCACAACGACGTGCTGACCGAGCTCTACGCCGACCTGAACGACCTGCTCCGCGACTACCTGCGCGACGACGTGGGCTCGAAGCTCGGCCCGCAGGCGCTCATGGACCATGCGCGGCTCGTCGAGGCGATCCGTGCGGGCGACGCGGAGACGGCTGCCGCCGAGGCGGCGGCGCACGCCCTGGACTGTCTGCGGGAGCGGGTCTGAGGTCCCTCACCGCGGATCGATACGGCTAGGACACCGAGTGACTGACCCAGGCCGAGCCGACTTCTTTCCAGCAGCGGTCCTCGAGCTTGACGGTCCGGCCCGGCTGGACCGCGACCGCGCCGCCGTCGGCGTCGACGTCCCACCAGCGGGTGCACTCGGTGTGGAGCTGGACGAGATCGGTGCTGGGGTACGGGTTGTGGCAGTAGGCGACCACCCGGGAGCCCTCGACCGACATACGGCATTCGGCGCCCGAGGGCTCCGGTTCCGGGGCGAGGGGTGCTGCCGCCCCGCCCCCGGCCCGGTTGGCCGCGCTCACGGCCACAGGGGCCAGCAGCCCGGCGACGACGGCCGCCGCTGCGAGCAGGGCCCAGGTTCGGCGACGTGTGGAGCGCACAGCGATCTCCTCCCCACAGCCTGACCAAAAGTCCGGTTCCACCACATTCTGCGGTGGGACGGCCATCTTTTCGACTCGAGCGCCGGGAGAGCCGCCGGACACGCGCGACGGCCGCGTACCCCTCGCCGGGGGTACGCGGCCGTCGGTGAGCCGTGGGCGGGTCAGGCACCCATCATGTGCACGCCACCATCGACGTGGATGATCTCGCCCGTCGTCTTCGGGAAGAAGTCCGAGAGCAGTGCCACGACGCCGCGGCCGGCCGGCTCGGGGTCGGTCATGTCCCACTCCAGCGGGGAGCGGTGGTTCCAGACGTCCGCGAGCTCGCCGAAGCCCGGGATGGACTTGGCGGCCATGGAGCCGAGCGGTCCGGCCGAGATCAGGTTGCAGCGGATGCTGTCCTTGCCCAGGTCGCGGGCGAGGTAGCGGGAGGTGGCCTCCAGCGCGGCCTTGGCCGGGCCCATCCAGTCGTACTGCGGCCAGGCGAACTGCGCGTCGAAGGTGAGGCCGACGATCGAGCCGCCGTCGTTCATCAGGGGCTTGCAGGCCATGGCGAGCGACTTCAGCGAGAACGCCGAGACGTGCATCGCGGTGGCGACCGACTCGAACGGGGTGTTCAGGAAGTTGCCGCCGAGCGCGTCCTGCGGCGCGAAGCCGATGGAGTGCACGACGCCGTCCAGCGAACCGAGCTCGTCCTTGACCAGGCCGGCCAGGCGCTCCAGGTGCTCGGCGTTGGTGACGTCGAGCTCCAGGACCTTGACGGGCTTGGGGAGCTTCTTGGCGATCCGCTCGGTCAGCGTCGGCCGGGGAAAGGCCGTCAGGATGACCTCGGCGCCCTGCTCCTGGGCCACCTTGGCTGCGTGGAAAGCGATGGACGACTCCATCAGCACACCCGTGATGAGGATGCGCTTGCCGTCGAGAATTCCGCTCATGGTGATCAGTGACCCATGCCCAATCCGCCGTCAACGGGAATGACGGCTCCAGTGATGTACGACGCGTCGTCGGACGCGAGGAAGCGCACCGCGGCGGCGATCTCGGCGGGCTGCGCGTAGCGGCCGAGCGGCACCTGCGACACGATGCCCTTGCGCTGCTCGTCGGTGAGCACCTGGGTCATGTCGGTGTCGACGAACCCGGGTGCGACGACGTTGAACGTGATGTTCCGCGAGCCCAGCTCACGGGCCAGCGACCGGGCGAAGCCGACCAGGCCCGCCTTGGACGCGGCGTAGTTGGCCTGTCCGGCCGAGCCGAGGAGGCCGACGACGGAGGAGATCAGGACGACGCGGCCCTTCTTGGCGCGCAGCATCGCGCGGTTGGCGCGCTTGACGACGCGGAAGGTGCCGGTGAGGTTGGTGTCGACCACGGACGTGAAGTCGTCCTCGGTCATCCGCATCAGCAACTGGTCCTTGGTGATACCGGCGTTGGCGACCAGCACCTCCACGGGACCGTGCTTCTCCTCGATCTCCTTGTAGGCCTGCTCCACCTGCTCGGTGTCGGTGATGTCGCACCGGACCGCGAGGACGCCCGCCTCGGTGAGCGCCTGCGGCGGCTCCCCCGAGCGGTAGGTGACGGCGACCTTGTCGCCGTTGTCGGCGAAGGCGCGGGCGATGGCGAGGCCGATGCCCCGGTTTCCTCCGGTGACGAGAACCGAGCGGCTCAACGGATCAGCCTTTCCTTGGCGGTCTGGTACATCGAAAACCTATCGTTACCAGGCCTCGACCAAGGAATCGGCCTCTGACAGCGCCGTCGGGCGGGGACTGTTGGATCCCTACAGAACGGTCCCGATCGGTCCGGCCGGGACACGGCAACGTAAAACCGGGGCGCGGGGACGCCGCGAACCCCCATGATTCACTGCGGAGACGTTTTCAGAGGTGGAGAAGGGGAGGCCCGCGTGGCCCACGAGGTAGATCAGTCGTTCCTGGCCCTGCCGCTGCGTGCCCTCGCCGACGCGGCTCTCGCCCGCGCACGTGCGCTCGGCGCCGTACACGCGGACTTCCGGTTCGAGCGGGTGCGCGGCGCCTCCTGGCGGCTGCGGGACGCCCGGCCGTCCGGGACGTCGGACACCACCGACACCGGGTACGCGGTCCGGGTGGTGCACGGCGGGGCCTGGGGGTTCGCGTCCGGGGTGGACCTGACGATGGACGCGGCGGCCAAGGTCGCCTCGCAGGCCGTCGCCATGGCCAAGCTGTCCGCGAAGGTCATCGCGGCGGCCGGTTCCGACGAGCGCGTCGAGCTGGCGGACGAGCCGGTGCACGGGGAGCGGACCTGGGTGTCGGCGTACGACGTCGACCCGTTCTCCGTACCGGACGAGGAGAAGGCCGGGCTGCTCGCGGAGTGGAGTGCGCGGCTGCTGGCGGCCGACGGGGTGGCGCATGTGGACGCCTCGCTGATGACCGTCCACGAGAACAAGTTCTACGCGGACACCGCCGGCACCGTCACCACCCAGCAGCGGGTGCGGGTGCATCCGCAGGTGACCGCGGTGGCGGTGGACTCGGTGACCGGTGAGTTCGACTCGATGCGGACGATCGCCCCGCCGGTGGGCCGGGGCTGGGAGTACCTCACGGGCACCGGCTGGGACTGGGACGCCGAACTGGAGCGCATCCCGGGGCTGCTGGCCGAGAAGATGCGGGCGCCGAGCGTCGAGGCGGGGACGTACGACCTGGTGGTCGACCCGTCCAACCTCTGGCTGACCATCCACGAGTCGATCGGCCACGCCACCGAGCTGGACCGGGCGCTGGGCTACGAGGCGGCGTACGCGGGGACGTCGTTCGCGACCTTCGACCAGCTGGGGAAGCTGGCGTACGGCTCCCCCGTGATGAACGTGACCGGTGACCGCACCGCCGAGCACGGGCTCGCGACGATCGGGTACGACGACGAGGGCGTCGAGGCCCAGTCCTGGGACCTGGTGAAGGACGGCACGCTGGTCGGCTACCAGACGGACCGGCGGATCGCGAAGCTCACGGGCCTGGGCCGGTCCAACGGATGCGCGTACGCCGACTCGCCGGAGCACGTCCCCGTGCAGCGCATGGCGAACGTGTCGCTGCGGCCGGATCCGGGCGGGCTCTCCACGGAGGACCTGATCGGCGGGGTGGAGCGCGGGATCTACGTGGTCGGCGACCGGTCCTGGTCGATCGACATGCAGCGCTACAACTTCCAGTTCACCGGGCAGCGGTTCTTCAGGATCGAGAACGGCAGGCTGGCGGGCCAGCTGCGGGACGTGGCGTACCAGGCGACGACGACGGACTTCTGGGGCTCGATGGAGAAGGTCGGCGGCCCGCAGACGTATGTGCTGGGCGGCGCGTTCAACTGCGGCAAGGCCCAGCCGGGCCAGGTCGCGGCCGTCTCGCACGGCTGCCCCTCCGCCCTCTTCCGAGGCGTGAACATCCTCAACACGACGCAGGAGGCCGGACGATGAGCCGCGTCAGCAAGCCGTACGAGATCGTCGAGCGCGCCCTGGAGCTGTCCACCGCCGACGGCTGCGTGGTCATCGCGGACGAGAGCTCCTCCGCCAACCTGCGCTGGGCCGGCAACGCGCTCACCACGAACGGGGTGACGCGGGGGCGGACCCTGACCGTGATCGCGACCGTGGACGGCGCCGAGGGCACGGCCTCTGGGGTGGTGTCCCGCTCGGCCGTCACCGCCGGCGACCTGGAACCGCTGGTGCGGGCCGCCGAGGCCGCCGCGCGGGGCGCGGGCCCGGCCGAGGACGCGCAGCCGCTGGTCACCGGGGTACCGGCCGCCGCCGACTTCACGGAGCCGCCGGCCGAGACCGGCTCCGACGTCTTCGCCGACTTCGCCCCGGCCCTCGGCGACGCCTTCGCCCGGGCCCGCTCGGGCGGCCGTGAGCTGTACGGCTTCGCCCACCACCAGCTGAGTTCGACGTACCTGGGTACGTCGACGGGGCTGCGGCTGCGCCACGACCAGCCGAACGGGACGCTGGAGCTGAACGCCAAGTCCCCCGACCGGACCCGTTCCGCCTGGGCGGGCCGGGCCACCCGGGACTTCAAGGACGTCGACCCGGGGGCCCTGGACGCGGAGCTGGCGCAGCGCCTCGGCTGGGCGGAGCGCAGGATCGAGCTGCCGGCCGGGCGCTACGAGACGCTGCTGCCGCCGACCGCGGTGGCCGACCTGCTGATCTACCAGTACTGGTCGGCGGGCGCCCGGGACGCCGCGGAGGGCCGGACGGTCTTCTCCCGGCCGGGTGGCGGTACGAGGATCGGCGAGACGCTCTCGGAGCTGCCGCTGACCCTGCGCAGCGATCCGCACGCGCCGGGGCTGGAGTCGGCCCCGTTCGTGATCGCGCACTCCTCGGGGGACGGTTCGTCGGTCTTCGACAACGGGCTGCCGCTGGCCCCGACGGACTGGATCAAGGACGGCAGGCTGGAGCGGCTGACCACGACCCGGCACTCCGCGGGGCTGACGGGTCTGCCGGTGGCGCCCTCGATGGACAACCTGGTCCTGGACGGCGGCGGCGAGCGGTCGCTGGAGGAGATGGTCGCCGCGACGACGGGCCGGGCCCTGCTGCTGACCTGCCTCTGGTACATCCGGGAGGTGGACCCGGCCACCCTGCTGCTGACGGGCCTGACCCGGGACGGGGTCTATCTGGTGGAGGACGGCGAGGTCCTCGGCGAGGTGAACAACTTCCGGTTCAACGAGTCGCCGGTCGGGCTGCTGTCCCGGGCATCGGAGGCGGGCCGTACGGAGAAGACGCTGCCGCGCGAGTGGGGCGACTACTTCACCCGGGCCGCGATGCCCGCCCTGCGCATCCCCGACTTCCACATGAGCTCGGTCAGCCGGGGCGTATGACCCCCATAGACTGACCGGACAGACCATCGAACCCCCGCAAGGAGAAAACGACCGTGACGGACATCGTCGACGAGCTGAAGTGGCGCGGGCTGTTCGCCCAGTCCACCGACGAGGACGCACTGCGCAAGGCTCTCGCGGACGGCCCGGTCACCTTCTATTGCGGCTTCGACCCGACCGCGGCGAGCCTGCACGTCGGCCATCTGGTGCAGGTGCTCACCATGCGCCGGCTCCAGATGGCGGGGCTGAAGCCGCTCGCCCTGGTCGGCGGGGCGACCGGTCAGATCGGTGACCCGCGGCCCACCGCGGAGCGCACGCTGAACGACCCGGAGACCATCGCCGCGTGGGTCCAGCGGCTGCGCGGGCAGATCGAGCCCTTCCTCACCTTCGAGGGCCCGAACGCCGCGACCATGGTGAACAACCTGGACTGGACCGCGGGCCTGTCCGCGATCGAGTTCCTCCGGGACATCGGCAAGCACTTCCGGGTCAACAAGATGCTCACCAAGGACTCGGTGGCCCGCCGGCTGGAGTCGCAGGAGGGCATCAGCTACACGGAGTTCAGCTACCAACTCCTCCAGGGCATGGACTTCCTGGAGCTGTACCGGCGCCACGGCTGCACCCTCCAGCAGGGCGGCAGCGACCAGTGGGGCAACCTCACGGCGGGGATCGACCTGATCCACCGCCTGGAGCCGGGCGCCCATGTCCACGCGCTGGCGACCCCGCTGATGGTGAAGGCCGACGGCACCAAGTTCGGCAAGTCCGAGAGCGGCGCCGTCTGGCTCGACCCGGAGATGACGACGCCGTACGCGTTCTACCAGTTCTGGCTGAATGTGGACGACCGGGACATCTCGACGTACATGCGCATCCTCAGCTTCAAGAGCCGTGAGGAGCTCGACGAGCTGGAGAAGCTCACCGAGGAGCGTCCGCAGGCGCGTTCGGCCCAGCGGTCGCTGGCGGAGGAGCTGACGACGCTGGTGCACGGCGGCGAGCAGTGCGCCGCGGTGATCGCGGCGTCGAAGGCGCTGTTCGGCCAGGGTGAGCTCGGCGAGCTGGACGAGGCGACGCTGAGCGCCGCCCTGTCCGAGGTGCCGCACGCCCGGGTCACCGAGCTGGGCCCGGTGGTGGACCTCCTGGTCGAGGTCGGGCTCTCCGCCAGCAAGTCGGCCGCCCGCCGCACGGTCAAGGAGGGCGGGGCCTACGTGAACAACGCGAAGGTCACCGACGGCGAGGGCGCTCCGGCACAGGAGGAGTTGCTGCACGGACGCTGGCTGGTCCTGCGCCGCGGCAAGAAGAACCTGGCGGCCGTCGAGGTCGTCGCCGGCTGACACCGGCAGGCACAGCACCGCGGCCGGTCACGCATGACGCGTGGCCGGCCGCCGTGCTGCGTCGCCGGGGGTCAGGTTCTCTCCCGCTTGGCCCGGTTGCCCCTGATGGACTGCCAGAGCATGTCCCCGACACCGACCACGGCCACGGCTCCGATCAGCTGCAGCACATGGCGGATCCAGTCGATCCCCTTGGTGTCGTTGACCCCGATCCAGGTCGCCACGGCGTTGCCGAGGATGCTGCCGAGGATGCCGAACACCACCGTCAGCCAGAGGGGGATGTTCTGCTTCCCCGGAAGGATCGCCCGGGCGATCACACCCAGCACCAGACCTACGATGATTGCCCACAACCAGCTCATATCGCCTCCTCGTGCGGCGCAGAAGTGCGCACGTGGGCCCAGTCTCGGCCCGCGGGACGTACGCCGCATGCCGGACAGGGCCGTACGTGGGTCAGCGCCCGAGGGGCCGCCGCACCGGGCTCGCCCCGGTCTCGTGGGCGGCGGATGCCGGGCGTACCGTAGGAGCCGCACCGTCCGGGGAAGTCCGGCACAGAGATCTGGTGGTGGAATCACGATGCGGAAGCAGAGCGGCACGGAGGTCTTCCGGATCACGGGGGCCCGGCAGGGTCTCGCCGACGATGTGCGCGGCAGACAGCGGCGTTACATCATCTCGATGTCCGTGCGCACGGTCTCCGTGGTGCTGGCCGCGACCCTGTGGAACGTGGAGCGGCATGTGGCCGTGGTGGCGCTCGCCCTGGGCGTTCTGCTCCCTTATGTGGCGGTGGTCATCGCCAACGCCGGTCGTGAGAACGCCCCTTCGCTCCCTACGACGTTCGTGCCCGCACCGGTGCGGCCCGCTCTCGGCGCGGCCACGCCGGCCAGCTCCGCGGAGCCCGGTCCGGAACCCTTCACGGAGCCCGGCACGGCCGGCCGCGCGGGCGATCCGCACCCCGCGGGCTGAGCGGGAACACCCGCCCGAAGCTCAAGAAAAGCTCAGATCAATCATGACGTTCCGGTGCACCTGACCCCGGACCCCATGGCATACTTCGTGAGCGCTCCGCATCCCCCGTCGGAGCGACGGACCGACGCCGGGCAGCTCCCCCCGTGGCTGCTCGGCGTCGCCATTCTCCGGCGGGGATGCGCCGCGGAGGCGTTGCCTTGGAGCGCTTAGGGTTGAGGCCGTGAACTTCCCCGATACTCCCGCCGAGAGCGCCGCCGGCGCGCCGGTCTGCTCCGCCAAGGGCTGCCGCGCCGACGCCGTCTGGGTGCTGGCCTGGAACAACCCGAAGCTGCACACCCCGGAGCGCCGCAAGACCTGGCTGGCCTGCGAGGAGCACCGGGAGCACCTCTCCTCGTTCCTCGATGTGCGCGGCTTCCTCAAGGACGTCGTCACGCTCGCGGAGTGGGACGCCTCAGCCACCGACCGCTGACATCAGCCACCGGTCGCTGACATCAGCCGCCGATGGCTGACATCGGGCGGTCGGGCTGCAGGAAGGTGGGGTCGTCGAGGCCGGAGCCGGCCTTCTTGCCCCACATGGCGAGCTTCCAGATCCTGGCGATCTCCTCGTCCGGCGTGTCGGAGCGCAGGGCGCCGCGCAGGTCCGTCTCCTCGCGGGCGAAGAGGCAGGTGCGGACCTGTCCGTCGGCGGTGAGCCGGGTGCGGTCGCAGGCCTGGCAGAAGGGCCGGGTCACGGAGGCGATGACGCCGACGCGGTGCGGGCCGCCGTCCACGGTCCAGCGCTCGGCGGGGGCGGATCCGCGCTCGTCGTCGCCCTCCGCGGTGAGGGTGAAGCGGGTGCGCAGCGAGGTGAGGATGTCCCCGGCGGTGATCATGCCGTCGCGCTTCCAGCCGTGCTGCGCGTCGAGCGGCATCTGCTCGATGAAGCGGAGCTCGTAGGCGTTGTCCACGGCCCAGGCGAGCAGGTCGGGGGCCTCGTCCTCGTTGAGCCCGGGCATGAGGACGGAGTTGACCTTGACGGGGGTGAGCCCCGCCTCGCGTGCCGCCTGGAGCCCTTCCAGGACGTCCTTGTGCCGGTCGCGGCGGGTGAGGGTCTTGAAGACGTCGGGCCGCAGGGTGTCCAGGGACACGTTGACCCGGTCGAGGCCGGCTGCCTTCAGTGCGGCGGCGGTGCGCTTGAGTCCGATGCCGTTGGTGGTGAGCGACATCCTGGGGCGGGGCTCCAGGGCGGCGCACCGCTCGACGATGGAGACCAGCCCGGGGCGCAGCAGTGGCTCGCCTCCGGTGAAGCGGACCTCCGTGATGCCGAGCTCGGTGACGGCGATCCCGATGAGCCGGACGATCTCGTCGTCGCTGAGCAGCTCCGTCTTGGAAAGCCACTGCAGGCCCTCTTCGGGCATGCAGTAGGTGCAGCGGAGATTGCACTTGTCGGTCAGCGAGACACGCAGGTCGGTGGCGACCCGGCCGTAGGTGTCGATGAGCACTGTGGGCCCCCTCCCCCGGTGATGTCGGCGGTTTGCGGTTCCGGTACTTCCGAGACTACGCGAGGCCCCTGACATCGGAGGGGGCTCGGTTGCCACGAGGTGCGACGGGGCCCCGTCGTAGAGATCTACGACGGGGCCCCGTCGGGCGCGGCGGGCGGGGCCGTCAGTGGGCTCCGGTGCCGGTGAGGGACTTGACCTCGAGTTCGGCGTACTTGCCCTTGTCCGGCTCCTCCTTGGAGAGGACCGAGCCGACCCAGCCGAGCAGGAAGCCCAGCGGGATGGAGATGAGGCCCGGGTTCTCCAGCGGGAACCAGGCGAAGTCCACGTCCGGGAACATGGAGCTCGCCTTCCCGGAGACGACCGGGGAGAACAGCACGAGGAGGACGGACGAGGCGAGACCGCCGTAGATGGACCAGAGGGCGCCCTGGGTGGTGAAGCGCTTCCAGAAGAGGCTGTAGAGGATGGTCGGCAGGTTGGCCGACGCGGCGACCGCGAAGGCCAGGGCCACGAGTCCCGCGACGTTCAGGTCGCGGGCCATGGCGCCGAGGCCGATGGAGACGACGCCGATCGCGACGGTGGCCCAGCGGGCCGCGCTCATCTCCTCCTTCTCGGTGGCCTTCCCCTTGCGGATGACGTTGGCGTAGATGTCGTGCGCGAAGGAGGACGACGAGGCGAGGGTGAGGCCCGCGACGACGGCGAGGATCGTCGCGAAGGCGACGGCGGAGATGACGGCGAGCATGACGGCGCCGCCGGTGGTGCCGAGTCCGCCGAGGTACTCGGCGAGCTGGGGTGCGGCCGCGTTGCCCGCCGGGTTCTTCGCCTTGATCTCCTCGGGCCCGATGAGCGCCGCGGCGCCGAAGCCGAGGGCGATCGTCATCAGGTAGAAGGCGCCGATGATGCCGATGGCCCAGTTCACGGACTTACGGGCGGCCTTGGCGGTCGGGACCGTGTAGAAGCGGATCAGGATGTGCGGGAGTCCGGCGGTGCCCAGCACGAGGGCGATGCCGAGCGAGATGAAGTCCAGCTTCGACACGTCGGTGGCACCGTACTTGAGGCCGGGCTCCAGGAACGCGGAGCCGTGGCCGCTCTTCTCCGCGGCGGTGCCGAGCAGGTCGGAGACGTTGAAGTCGAACTTCCACAGCACCATCAGGGTCATCAGCAGGGCGCCCGCGATGAGCAGCACGGCCTTGACCATCTGCACCCAGGTGGTGCCCTTCATGCCGCCGATGGTGACGTAGAGGATCATGAGCACGCCGACCAGCGCCACGATGAGGATCTTGCCCGCGTCGCTGGTGATGCCGAGCAGCAGGGCGACGAGGACGCCGGCGCCCGCCATCTGGGCCAGCAGGTAGAAGATCGACACGACGATGGTGGAGACGCCCGCGGCGGTGCGCACCGGCCGCTGCCGCATCCGGTAGGCGAGGACGTCGCCCATGGTGTAGCGGCCCGAGTTGCGGAGCGGTTCGGCGACCAGCAGCAGGGCGACGAGCCAGGCGACGAGGAAGCCGATGGAGTAGAGGAAGCCGTCGTAGCCGAAGAGCGCGATGGCACCGGCGATGCCGAGGAAGGACGCCGCCGACATGTAGTCGCCGGAGACGGCGAGGCCGTTCTGGAAGGCGGTGAACTGCCTCCCGCCCGCGTAGAAGTCGGACGCGCTCTTGGTCTGCCGGCCGGCCCAGACGGTGATGCCCAGGGTGGCCGCGACGAAGACCGCGAAGAGGGTGATGATCAGCGGCCGGTGCTCGCTCGTCGACGACGTCGACGCGGCGAGCTGGATCACGGCGTGCGAGCTGTGCGCGGCGCTCATGCGTCGGCCTCCAGACGGGACTTGATGGCCGCCGCCTGCGGGTCGAGCTTGTTCGTGGCGTGGCGCGAGTAGAACCAGGCGATGAGGAAGGTGGTGGCGAACTGGGCGAGGCCGAACACGAAGGCCACGTTGAAGTTCGCGAAGACGATCTTGCTCATGAAGTCGTCGGCATAGCTGGACAGCAGCACGTACAGCAGGTACCAGGCGATGAAGCCGACGGTCAGCGGAAACGCGAAGGAGCGGTGGGATCGGCGCAGTTCGGCGAATTCCGGGCTGTTCTGCGCCTCGAGGAACGCCTCGGTCGTGGGCTGGACGGGACTGCCGCCCTCAGGGCTCTGGGGCGGCGGCGGTGCTTCGGTGGCCACGGATTCTCCTCGCGACGCGGGTGCGGTGGTGGGAACGGTGGATTTCAAGGGGAGTCCTCTGCGTTGTGGGGGTTGCGGGGCTCGACGCACGACTCCCTGTGCAACGGCACGGAGAGCGCGGCGAAGCGGTTCACCGCAGGTTCGGTCTTCTCCGGCCGGCTCCCGTGGACGCGACTCCCACAGGTCACACCTCGAACTCACTTGCCCGTATTCGTTGATGCGCCGGGAAGATCAGCGATAACTTCACTGGTCATGTACGGGACCGGACACACGGGTGTCCGGCCCCACCGGCACGGATGATGTGGAGAACCCATGGCTCATCTGGCATCCAGACGGACCCGCGTACTCACGCTGCCCGTCGGACTCGCGCTCACGGCCTCGCTCGGCTTCCTCCCGACGGGTACCGCGGCCGCGGCACCCGCGGACGAGCCGGCGGCGGCGGTCTCCGCGGACGGCCCCAAGCTGTCGTACGTCGTGAACACACGGACGGGTCACGGCACCGTCGCCCAGGTACGCAAGGCGATATCCGCGGCAGGCGGGACCGTCGTGACGTCGTACGACAAGATAGGCGTCGTCGTCGTCCACTCGCAGAACCCGGACTTCGGGAAGACGATCCGCAAGGCCAAGGGCGTCCAGTCGGCGGGCGCCACGCGCACCAGCCCGATCCTCCCGCAGGCGACGAAGGACATCGGGGTCGAGCAGCCCCTCACCGCCGCCGAGGCGCGGGCGGCGTCGAAGGACGCGGTGGCGGGCCAGGACCCGCTGGAGCCCCTGCAGTGGGACCTGCCCGCGATCAAGGCGGACAAGGCGCACAAGAAGTCGCTCGGCAGCAGCAAGGTCACCGTCGGCGTCATCGACACCGGTGTGGACGACACGCACCCGGACCTGGCCCCGAACTTCGACCGCAAGGCCTCGGTGAACTGTGTGTCCGGCGCCCCGGACACCACGGACGGCGCCTGGCGGCCCGCGGCCGGTGAGAGCGACCACGGCACGCACGTCGCCGGCACCATAGCCGCGGCGAAGAACGGCACCGGCGTCACGGGCGTCGCGCCGGGCGTGAAGGTCTCCGGCATCAAGGTGTCCACGCCGGCCGGCTACTTCTACACCGAGGCCGTCGTCTGCGGCTTCGTCTGGGCCGCCGAGCACGGCGTCGACGTGACGAACAGCAGCTACTACACCGACCCGTGGCTGTTCAACTGCAAGAACGACCCCGACCAGGGCGCCCTGGTCGAGGCCGTCACCCGCGCCACCCGCTACGCGGAGGGCAAGGGCGTCGTCAACGTCGCCGCGGCCGGCAACTCCGACCACGACCTGGCCCTCGACGCCATCGAGGACACCACGAGCCCCAACGACTCGACGACGGTCACCCGTACGGTCGACCCGAGCGCCTGCCCCGACATCCCGACCATGCTCCCGGGTGTCGTGACGGTCTCCGCGACCGGTGCGAAGAACCTCAAGTCGTCCTACTCGAACTACGGTCTCGGGGTCATCGACGTGGCCGCCCCCGGCGGTGACTCGACGCGCTACCAGGCCCCCGACGCCCCGGCGGACAACGGTCTGATCCTGTCCACGCTGCCCGGCGGCGGATTCGGCTACAAGGCCGGTACGTCGATGGCGTCCCCGCACGTCGCGGGAGTCGCGGCCCTGATCAAGTCGACCCACCCGCACGCCTCGGCGGCCGTGGTGAAGGCGCTGCTGACCCTCCAGGCCGACGCCACCGCGTGCGGTGCGCCGTACGACATCGACGGTGACGGCACCGTCGACGCGGTCTGCCAGGGCGGCAAGCAGTACAACGGCTTCTACGGAGCCGGTGTCGTGGACGCGCTGGACGCCGTCCGCTGGTAGGTGACCATCCAGGCATGACGGAGGGGCCGGGGACGCGCTGTCCCCGGCCCCTTCCTCATGGGTCGTACGTCTACGGCGTGATCAGGACCTTGAGCGCCGTGCGCTCGTCCATCGCCTTGTAGCCGCCCGGCACCCCGTCGAGCCCGACCGACAGGTCGAAGACCGGCGACGGGTCGATCGTGCCGTCCAGCACGTCGGGGAGCAGCTCCGGGATGTACGTACGCACGGGGGCGACGCCGCCGCGCAGCGCGATGTTCCGGTCGAACATGTCGCCGAGGTCGATGCCGGTGCCGCTGCCGTGCGGGACGCCGACGTAACCGATGGAGCCGCCGTCGCGGACGATGCCGATGGCCGTGCGCATCGACTGCTCGGTGCCGACCGCCTCGATCACCCCGTGGGCGCCCTCCCCCCGGGTCAGCTCCCGGACGGCCGCGAGCGCCGCCTCGCCGCGCTCGGCGACGACGTCGGTGGCGCCGAAGGCACGGGCGATGTCGGTACGGGCCTGGTGCCGGCCCAGGGCGATGATCCGTTCGGCGCCGAGCCGCTTGGCCGCCATGACGCCGCAGAGGCCGACCGCGCCGTCACCGACGACGGCGACGGTGCTTCCGGGCTTGACGGCGGCGCCGAGCGCGGCGTGGTGGCCGGTGCCCAGGACGTCGGAGAGGGCCAGGAGCGCGGTGAGCAGCCGGTCGTCGGACGCGGCCGCCGCCGGGAGCCTGACCAGGGTGCCGTCGGCGAACGGCACCCGGACGGCCTCGCCCTGACCGCCGTCGGAGCCGACCGAACCCCAGAAGCCGCCCTGGGGGCAGGAGGTGGTGAGCCCCTCGGCGCAGTACGTGCAGGTGCCGTCGGACCAGACGAAGGGCGCGACGACGAGGTCGCCGACGGCGAAGCCCTTGACGCCGGGGCCGGCCTCCTCGACGACGCCGAGGAATTCGTGGCCGATGCGCTGGCCCGGCTGCCGGGCCGATTCGCCGCGGTAGGCCCACAGGTCACTGCCGCAGATGCAGGCCCGCAGGACCCGCAGGACCACGTCGGTGGGCTGCTGGACCGTGGCGTCGGGCACCTCCTCCACACGGATGTCGTGGGGGGCATGGATCACGGTGGCGCGCATGCGTGGGGGTCCTCGCTCGTCTCAGATTCTGATACTCCCCTCACGGTACGCCCCGGGGGCGGCGCCGGTGGAATCCGCTGTTCCCCCGAGCACCCCCCGGGTGAGCAGGTACTGCGCGGCCAGATAGGTCAGCATGATCCAGAAATCGTGGGCGGGGAGCTGCGGCCGGTCGGCGATGCCGGTGGCGATGAGCGCGTCGGAGAGCAGGAAAAGCGCGCCGCCGGCGGCGGCATACCGCCCGAGGGCGCCGGCCCGCCAGGCCATGGCGGCGAGCAGCAGGCTGTACCCGGTCAGCGGGACCTTCAGCTCGGCGGGGAGTCCGGGCCACAGGTGGACGAGGAACGCCACCAGCGCGGCGGCGTACAGAAGTCCGGCGGCCGGCCGGAGCCGGGCGCGGCCGAAGAGCACGAGGTAGCAGACGTGGCCCGCGGCGAAGCAGGCCATCCCGGCGAGGAAGGCGGCGTCCGAGCCGGGCATCAGCAGGACGTCCCCGCCCCAGCCGAACAGCAGGGCGGCGACGAGCAGCCGGGGGCCGCCGCGCGCCGCCGCGGTGGCGGCGAGCAGGGGCATCAGCAGCGGCTTGGCGACGAGGTGCGCGGTGTGGAGCCCGGCCAGGAGTCCGGCCAGGTCCACGACGGCCACGGCGAGGAAGGCGACGAACAGCGGGCGCACGAGCCGGGGCGCACCCGCACGGGGCGTCATCCGGTGCGCTCGGTGGCGGCGCGCGGCTGCACGGGCGCGGTCGCGGGGGCGCCCCCGGGGCGCGAGGGCTGCCAGCCGGGACCGCGGAAGATCCGCCCGGCCCGCTCGCCCCAGCTGGTGGCCGCCCGTACGTCGCGGGCGATGGCGGCGTACTCGTGGGTGGCGACACGGAACGGGTTGTGGGTGTCGATGTTCTTGGTGAGCCCGAAGACGGGACGCTCGGTCTCGGCGGTGAAGGAGCCGAAGAGCCGGTCCCAGACGATCAGGATCCCGCCGAAGTTCCGGTCGAGGTACCCGCCCTGGGAGGCGTGGTGGACCCGGTGGTGGGAGGGGGTGTTGAAGACGAACTCGAAGGGCCGGGGCAGCTTGCCGACCCGTTCGGTGTGCACCCAGAACTGGTAGACGAGGTTCGCCGATGAGCAGAAGGCGAGTGCGGCCGGGTGGACCCCGCAGGCGATGAGGGGCACGTAGAACGGCCAGACGGTCAGCGAGGTCCAGGGCTGCCGCAGCGCCGTCGTGAAGTTGAACTTCCGGCTGGAGTGGTGGACCACGTGGCAGGCCCAGAGGACCCGGATGACGTGGTGGCCCCGGTGGGACCAGTAGTAGAAGAAGTCCTGGGCGAGCAGCATCAGCAGGACCGTCCACCACAGGACGGGGACGCGCAGCGGGGTCAGTTCGTAGACGGCCGCGTAGATGGCGACGATGGGTATCTTCCACAGCAGGTCGAAGACCAGGCTGCCGAGTCCCATGGTGACGCTGGTGGCGGCGTCCTTGGCGTCGTACCCGGCGGCGTCCTCGTCCGGGTGAAGCCGGTAGGCCACCATTTCGAGGACGGTGAGCAGGACGAAGGCGGGGATCGACCACAGCACGACATCGGGCAGGTTCGGCTCCATGCGAGCACCGTAGAGGCGCCGGCGGGCTGCCGCTAGACGTTGTTACCCACAAGTATGCGAGACGCCCTGTCAGCAGCCTTTGGCACCTTCTGCCAAAGAGCGCCCGTCCCGGCTCCCCGGCCCGCCCGGCCAGGGGAAGCGGGAACAGGCGCTTCCCGTAAGGGAGTTGCCCCGGGCGTCAGACCCCCGCCGCCCCCAGCAGCGCCCCCGCCGCGTAGGTCACCCCCATGGCCACCGCTCCCCCGGCCATGTTCCGCAGCACCGCACGCCCTGCCGGCGCCTCGCCGAGCCGTGCGCTCCACCACCCCGTGAGGGCCAGCGCCGCGAGTACGGAGAGGACGGTGACGGGCAGCCGCGCCGCGGACGGCGGCAGCACGATCGCCAGGAGCGGCAGCAGCGCGCCCACCGTGAAGGCCAGGAAGCTCGCCCCCGCCGCGTGCCAGGGGTTGGTCAGCTCGTCCGGGTCGATGCCGAGCTCGACCTCCGCATGGGCGCGCAGCGCGTCGCGCCGGGTGAGCTGGACGGCGGCCTCCCGGGCCAGCCGGTTGCTCAGCCCCTTCTCCTCCAGCATCCCGGTCAGCTCGGCGAGCTCGGCCTCCGGGGTCTCCTCCAGCTCGCGCTTCTCCGTCGCCAGCGCGGCCTTCTCCGAGTCGCGCTGGGTGGACACCGACACGTACTCGCCCGCCGCCATCGACATGGATCCCGCGAGCAGCCCCGCCAGGCCGGCCGTCAGCAGGGTGGAGCGGTCCCCGGTGGCGCCGGCCACACCGACGACGAGGCCCGCGGTGGAGACCACCCCGTCGTTGGCGCCGAGCACCGCGGCCCGGAGCCAGTTGAGCCGGGTGCCGAGCCCGCCCGGGTGAGGTTCGTCGTGTGTCTGCGCCTGGGTGTCCGTCACCCGGGGAGCGTCTCACCGCACCCTCCCCCGGCGCATCCCCGACCCGCGCCGGCGGCCGTGTCTCCGGCCCCGCCGCCAACTGCTCCGCGTGCCCTCCCGGTTCGCGGCGGAGGGCGCCCGGATGGGCTGCTGTCGGTCCCGGCCCGTATTCTCTGTGACCATGCTCGACGACCGTCAGACCGCAGCGCCGTGGCCGGCCGCGTATCCCCAGGGGTACGCGGTCGTCGACGTGGAGACCACCGGACTCGCCCGCGACGACCGGATAGTGTCCGCTGCCGTGTACCGCCTGGACGCGAGAGGCGCCGTCGAGGACCACTGGTACACGCTGGTGAACCCCGAGCGGGATCCCGGCCCCGTCTGGATCCACGGGCTGACCAGCGATGTCCTGGAGGGCGCGCCGCTCTTCCCCGAGGTGGCGGCGGAGCTGTCCGAGCGGCTCGCCGGGCGGGTGCTCGTCGCCCACAACGCCGCCTTCGACTGGTCGATGATCGCCCGGGAGTACGCACGGGCGGCGGTGACCGCGCCCGTCGAGCAGCGGCTGTGCACGATCGCGCTCGCCAAGGAGCTCCGGCTGCCGCTGCCCAACCACAAGCTGGAGTCGCTGGCCGCGCACTTCGGCGTGGTGCAGCAGCGCGCGCACCACGCGCTGGACGACGCGCGGGTGCTGGCCGAGGCGTTCCGCCCGAGCCTGCACGCGGCGGCCAGGGACGGGGTGCGGCTGCCGCTCCTGGAGTGCCGCCCGCTGACGGAGTGGTACGACTCCCCGGTGACCCCGCGCTCCGGCTACCGGCCCGCGCAGGCCCAGGGCAGCTGGCGTCCCTCGCGCAAGCGCCCGGCGTGCCCGTATCCCAACCCCGGGCGCTACGAGTCGGACAAACCACTCATGCAGGGCATGCGGGTGGCCTTCTCCGGGGACACCTCGATCGACCGGGAGCTCCTGGAGGACCGCGCCGTGGAGGCCGGTCTGCACGTGGCGACCAGCGTGTCGCGGCTGACGAGCCTCCTCGTCACCAACGACCCGGACTCGGCGACGTCCAAGACGGTGAAGGCGAAGTCGTTCGGCACGCCGATCCTGGAGGAGAGCGCCTTCACCCATCTGCTGAGGGACGTGGCCCCGGCCACGGCGGTCGCCGTGCCGAAGCCGTCACCGTCATCGGAGTGAACCGGGGACGACTCGCCCCGCGCGGGCTCGCCCCCCGCCGCCCGGCGTCCCACCCTGTGGCGCATGGCACGTTGTGAGGTTTGCGGAAACGACTACGGGATGTCCTTCGAGGTGCACGCGCAGGGCGCGGTGCACGTCTTCGACTGCTTCTCCTGCGCCATTCACCGCATGGCGCCCATCTGTGAGCACTGCCGGGTCCAGGTCATCGGCCAGGGCGTCGAGGTCGGCGGCCACTGGTACTGCGGCGGCCACTGCGCCCGCGCCGAGGGAAGGACGGGCATCGTGGACAAAGTATGACGGGCCCACCCGTCCGCACGGGGACCCCTCCGTGCCGCACCCCATGACCCCGGTTGTACGGTCATGGGGTGTACCGCTTCCTGTTGACCCGGCAGTGGGTGATCCTCACCCTCCTCGTCCTCGCCATGATTCCCACGATGGTGGAGCTGGGTTTCTGGCAGCTGCACCGGCATGAACACCGGGTCGAGCAGAACGCGCTGATCACCCGGAACCTGGAGGCGGCGCCGGTCTCCGTCACCCGCCTCACCTCCCCCGGGCACACCGTCCCGCGCTCCGACTACTGGCGCGCCGTGAAGGCCACCGGGACGTTCGACACCGAGCACGAGGTCGTCGTACGCCGCCGTACCTCGCAGGACGAGCGCATCGGCGTCCTGGTCCTGACCCCGCTGAACCTCAAGGGCGGCGGCACCGTCCTGGTGAACCGCGGCTGGGTCCCGGCCGCGGAGGACCAGCAGGCCTTCCCCGAGGTCCCCGCCCCGCCGCGCGGCGAGGTCACCGTCACGGGCCGGCTCAAGGCGGACGAGACGACGAGCGCCAGCGGGATCAAGGACCTCGAAGGGCTGCCCGACCGCCAGGTGATGCTGATCAACAGCTCCCAGCAGTCGCACCTGCTCGGCCGCCCCGTCCTCGGCGGGTACGTCGAGCTGACCGCCCCCGAACCGGCCGACGGCAGCCCCGAGACGATCGCCGCCCCCGACGACAGCTCCATCGGCCCGCACATGGCGTACGCCGTCCAGTGGTGGCTCTTCGCCGCCGGCGTCCCCGTCGGCTGGGTGATTCTCGTACGCCGGGAGAAGCGCGACCGCGAGGAGGCCGCCGCCGACCAGGACGGGGACACGGCGGCGAAGCCGGAGCCGGCGACCGCGTAGGCCCGGGGCGGCGCCGTTCTGTTCGTACGGCTTCGGCTGCTTAACGGGGCTCAGGTTCGGGAAGACGCCAGAGCGTGACCCCACGCATCGAGGACTACGCCATCATCGGCGATCTCCAGACCGCCGCTCTGGTCGGCAGGAACGGTTCTGTCGACTGGCTCTGTCTGCCCCGCTTCGACTCGGGCGCCTGCTTCGCGGCCCTGCTCGGCGACGAGGACAACGGCCACTGGCGCATCGCCCCCCAGGGCACGGACAGCACCGAGACCTGCACCCGGCGCGCCTATGTGGAGGACTCCCTGGTCCTGGAGACCTTCTGGGAGACCAGGACCGGGATCGTCAAGGTCATCGACTTCATGCCGCAGCGCGACAAGGCCCCCGACGTCATGCGGATCGTCGAGGGCGTCAGCGGCAGCGTCGACATGAGCTCCGTCCTGCGGCTGCGGTTCGACTTCGGCTCCGTGGTCCCGTGGATGCGCCGCTCGCACGGCCACCGGGTGGCCGTGGCGGGCCCCGACTCCGTCTGGCTGCGCAGCGAGCCGGCGGTGAAGACATGGGGCCAGCAGTTCAGCACCTGCTCCTCCTTCACGGTCTCCGAGGGCGAGAGCGTGGCGTTCGTCCTCACCTGGCACCCCTCGCACTCCCCTCGCCCCAAGCTGATCGACCCTCACAAGGCGCTGAAGCACACCCTCACCGACTGGGCGAAGTGGGCGGCGCGCTGCACGTACCACGGCAGGCACCGGGAGGCGGTGCTCCGCTCCCTGATCACGCTGAAGGCGCTCACCTACGCTCCCACCGGCGGGATCGTGGCGGCCCTGACGACCTCGATCCCGGAGGAGATCGGGGGCGTACGGAACTGGGACTACCGCTACTGCTGGCTGCGCGACTCCACCCTCACCCTGGCCGCCATGATCTCGGTCGGCTACATGGAGGAGGCGGCCGCCTGGCGGGACTGGCTGCTGCGGGCCGTGGCCGGTGACCCCGCCGACCTCCAGATCATGTACGGGCTGGCCGGCGAGCGAAGACTTCCCGAGACGGAGCTGCCGTGGCTGCGGGGGTACGAGAACTCCCTGCCGGTCCGCATCGGCAACGCCGCCGTGCGGCAGCAGCAGCTCGACGTGTACGGCGAGGTCATCGACTCGCTCCGGCTGGCCCGCAACGCCGGGCTCCACGACAAGCCGCACGCCTGGAACCTCCAGCTCAGCCTGTTGGGCTTCCTGGAGTCCACCTGGCGTGAGACGGACGAGGGCCTGTGGGAGGTCCGCGGGCAGCGCCGCCACTTCGTGCACTCCAAGGTGATGGCCTGGGTCGCGGCCGACCGCGCGGTGCGCACCCTGGAGGAGAACCCGGACCTGCCGGGCGACGCCGACCGGTGGCGGGCGATGCGGGACGCCGTGCACGCGGAGGTCTGCGAGAAGGGCTACGACCCCGTACGCAACACCTTCACCCAGTACTACGGCTCCGAGGAGCTGGACGCCTCGACGCTGCTCATCGTGCGCACCGGCTTCCTGCCGCCCGACGACCCCCGGGTGACCGGGACCGTCGACGCGGTGCGCCGCGAGCTCGCCCACGACGGTCTGATCCGCCGCTACAGCACCGAGGGCGGGTCGGTGGACGGCCTACCGGGTGACGAGGGGGCCTTCATCGCCTGCTCGTTCTGGCTGGTCGACGCGCTGAAGCGGACGGGCCGCACGGACGAGGCCGAGGAGCTCTTCGAACGGCTGCTGGAGCTGCGCAACGACGTGGGCCTGCTGGCCGAGGAGTACGACTCGGTGGCCTGCCGTCAGCTCGGGAACTACCCGCAGGCGTTCAGCCACATCGGTCTGGTGAACAGCGCGGTCGACCTCGCCGGTGAGGACTTGGCAGGATAGGGCCATGGATCTTGGACTGAAGGACCGTGTGTACATCGTCACCGGGGCCACCCGCGGGCTGGGCAACGCCACCGCGCGCGCCCTCGCCGCCGACGGCGCGAAGGTGATCGTCTCGGGCCGTGACGAGAAGACGGCCGCCGAGGCCGCCGCCGAGCTGGGCCCCGACGCGGTCGGCGTCGGCTCGGACAACGCCGACCCGCTGGCCGCCCGGCGGCTGGTGGACGCCGCGAAGGAACGCTTCGGCCGGCTGGACGGCATCCTCATCAGCGTCGGCGGCCCGGCCCCGGGCTTCGTCGCCGACAACACGGACGACCAGTGGCAGTCGGCCTTCGAGTCGGTCTTCCTCGGTGCCGTACGGCTGGCCCGTACGGCGGCGGAGACGCTCGGCGAGGGCGGTGTCATCGGCTTCGTCCTGTCCGGGTCCGTGCACGAGCCGATCCCCGGCCTGACCATCTCCAACGGTCTGCGCCCGGGCCTCGCCGGCTTCGCCAAGTCCCTCGCCGACGAGCTGGGCCCACGCGGCATCCGTGTCGTCGGGGTGCTGCCGGCCCGTATCGACACGGACCGGGTGCGCGAGCTGGACGCCCTGTCGGGCGACGCGGAGGCCGCCCGTACGGCGAACGAGGCGCGCATCCCGCTGCGCCGCTACGGCACCCCGGAGGAGTTCGGGAAGACCGCGGCCTTCCTGCTCTCCCCGGCCGCCTCCTATCTGACGGGCATCATGGTGCCGGTCGACGGCGGCGCCCGGCACGGCTTCTGACGGCGGGGCCGCGGGCGGCGGGGCGCTTCCCGCCGCCGAAGAAGGGGCGGCCGGTCAGTTCACCCGCTCCGCGCGGTGCTTGACGGCCTTCAGACGGACCTCGGCGGGCAGTTCCTCCAGCCCGGCCGAGGTCCGGGCGTGGGCCACCGCCCCCTCGGAGACCCCGCGCAGCACCAGTCCGGGGGTGGCGTGCGGTTCCATCAGCAGCCGGAGCCGGGCCCGCGGGGCGGTCCGCCGGCCGGTCAGTGTGGCCCTGGCGTCGGAGACCCCGTCCAGGGCCTCCGCCTCGTCGCCGAGCACACCCTCCAGGGCCTTGCCGCGCAGAAGCGCTCCCTCGCCGTCGCCGCTGTCGACCAGCACCTCGGCGAGGCGCCCGCGGCGCAGCTGGGCCAGGAGCCACCACAGCGCGAGGACCACCAGGACGGCGAGGACCGCGATGACGGTCGGCCACCACCAGCCCTCGTCACGCCACCTGGTGCGGTCGGCCTTGCTCAGCAGCACGTCGTCCTTGCCGTCGAAGGGCCACCAGGAGGGCACGGACACGCCGAGCCCGGTCGCGAGGACTGCGCCTCCCACGACGACGAGGATCAGCCCTGCCAGGCCGAGCAGGACCCGGTTGACGGTCTTGATCACGGGGTCACCCCTTCTTCGCCGGCCGGCGCACGTGCACGGAGAGGCCGGGCGGCCGGGCCAGGCCCAGCTCGCTGATGGCGTGGGACAGGACGGTGTCCAGGTCGGCCCGGACGTCGTCGAGTTCACGGAAGTGCGAGAGGGCGCGCACGGTCGCCTTGCGCCGGCTCATCTTCACCCGTACGGACTGCACCCCGGCCACCTCCACGGCCCGGTCCCGCAGGACGAGGGCGGCGGCGGTCCGGTCGAGCCCGGCCCGTACACCGGCGTGCCGGCGGCTCATGGGGAGCAGGGCACGCAGTCCAGGGGTGAGCGCGAGGAGGAGCAGCCAGAGGCCCAGTGCGGCCGCCAGCGCCGACGCCGCGAGGACCCATACGTCGTCGAGGTGACGGCTCGCCAGGTCGTCGGCGGCGGTGCGCCGCCACTGCATGGCCGGGTGGTCGGCCCGCACCGCGGCGACGTCGTAGAGCAGGAGTCCGCACCCCCCGAGCACGACGAGCGCGACCAGGGCCGCGGGGATCCTGCGCCCGGACCAGAACCGGCCCGCCCTGCCGCCCGGCTCCCCCCGTGCGGGGGCGGGTTCGTAGCTGGAGCCCGACGCGGACTGGTCCATCTCCAGCACACCGCCGGACGGCGCCGACTCGACGGTGGGCAGGCGCCGCGTACTGTTCTCCGGCTCCTGGGGCTCGGTCATCGGGTGCTCCCCTCCGGTGCGTTGCCCGCTCCCGACCGGTGCAGCCGTTCGACCTGCACCGCCACTTCGGGCACTTCCATGCCCGCCAGGGCTTTTACCCGCTCACCGACGCGACGACGCACCGCGCCGCACTGACGGCCGATGTCGCAGGGGTAGGCGAGGTCGAGGGTGACCCGCACCCGGGCGGTGTCGCGGTGCACGGTGACGGTGGCACGCGGCGCGTCGGCGTCCTTGGGCGGCCGCTCGTCCACGGCCTCCTTCGCCGCCTGTGCGGCGATCTTCGCCACGACCCGGTCGGCGATCCGGGTCTGCCCGCGCTCGGCGGCGCCGACCGGCCCTGTCACCCCCGTCACCGTCGCCGGTCGCCGCGGTCGCGACTCCTGAAGAAGTCGCCGGGTTCAAGATCGCCGTCCAGGAAGCGGCCGGCGATGAAGCCGACCGCGCCCAGCGCGGCCACCAGCAGAAAGGCCCCGAAACCGCCGAAGTATCCGGCAAAACCGAGCGCCATGCCGGCCACCAGGCCGACCACAGCCATGCTCATCGTGTGCTCCTCAACTGCCGCGCGGGGGAGGTCTACTGGACGCGTGACTCGGACTCGTCCTCGTCGTCCTCCTCGTCGGGCAGCTTGACATCGCTCACGGCGATGTTGACCTCGACGACCTCCAGGCCGGTCATCCGCTCGACCGCCGCGATGACGTTCTCGCGGACGTCGCGGGCCACCTCGGAGATCGCCACGCCGTAGTCGACGACGATCTCCAGGTCGAGGGCCGCCTGCGACTCGCCGACCTCGGCCTTGACGCCGCGGGACACGGACTTGTTGCCGCCGGGGACCCGGTCGCGCACGGCGCCGAACGTACGGGAGATGCCGCTGCCCATCGCGTGGACACCGACCACGTCCCGTGCGGCCATTCCGGCGATCTTCTCGACCACGCCGTCGGCGATGGTGGTACGGCCGCGCGTCCCGGGGGCTCCCCCGCCGCGCTTGCTGAACTGGCTCTGCCTGCCGTCGTCCCCGGTCACACTGCTGGGGCTGTCGGGCCGGTTCCGCTGTGGGCTCTCGGTCATCGCCGCTCTTCCCTTCGGGGCGGGTTGAACTTCCGTGGCCCACAGTAAGTGCGCTTGCCCCGTCCCGCGCCGTGGATGGGGCAGGGTGGAGCAATGACAACGGCTGACAGCCCGCACCGGGCCGAGGGATGGACGACCGCGGTACGCCAACGGCTCGGCCTGGGCCGATTGCTCCCTCTGGGCGGCCCCGCCGACGGGTCCTGGATCGCGGAACGAGCGGCGGCGACGGTACTGCGCGAGGCCACGGCGGGGACGGGGACCGTGCTGGGCACGCTCAGGATCGCTCCGGCCGACGAGGACAACGCCCCTGATCCGGTGGTGCCCGGGCCTCCCAGCGCGCTGCGGCCCGGGCCGCTACGGATCGAGGCCGGCTTCGCCACGACGGCGCGGCGGCCGCTGCACACGACCGCGGACGCCCTGCGCGCCGCCCTGTTGACGGCGGCGGCCCAGCGGCTCGGCCTGCTGGTGGACGAGGTGGACCTGCGGGTGACGGAGCTGCTGGAGGAGGAGCCCCGCCCTGCCCCGGAGCGGCCCGCCGACGTCGTCGCGGCGGAACCGGCCGGCTCCTCCGATCCCGCCGGGACCGCGGCGGCCGGGGTTCCGGGCGTCGTCGCGCTGACCCATGTGCTGGGCAGCGCCGTGCAGCACACGGAAGGGCACGTCCGGGTGGAGCTCGCGACGGCCGGGGACCACCGGGCCCTGGATGTGGCGCAGGCGGTGCGCGGCGCGGTGGCCGACGCCGTGGAAGGGCGGCCGACGGTCGCCGTGCTGGTCACCGCCGTCGTGGACCGGAACTGACACCGCCCCTCGCGGCCGGCGAGGGGCGGCGTGTGCCGGTGTCGCGGCGGTTCAGTCGGCGAGACCCGCGAGGTCGCGCAGCCGTCGGCCCTGCGCGGCCCGCTCGGCGGTGCGCTGTTCCTCGTACGTACGCGAAAGGGCGCCGCTGAGCAGCGCCTTGGTCTCGACGACCGCGTCGCGCGGGGCGGCGAGCAGGGCCGCCGCCAGGTCGAGCCCGGCCGCGTCGAGCTGGTCGGCGGGGACGACGAGGTTGGCGAGACCGGTGCGCTCGGCCTCCTCGGCGTGCACGAAGCGGCCGGTGGCGCAGATCTCGAGCGCGCGGGCGTACCCCACGAGGTTCACCAGGGGGTGGGTGCCCGTGAGGTCGGGGACGAGACCGAGGCTGGTCTCGCGCATGGCGAACTGAACGTCCTCGGCGACGATCCGCAGATCACAGGCGAGGGCGAGCTGGAAGCCGGCACCGATCGCGTGCCCCTGGACGGCCGCGATCGACACGATGTCGTTGCGGCGCCACCAGGTGAACGCCTCCTGGTACGTGGCGATGGTCGCGTCGAGCTCGGCCTCCGGGCCGCGCGCCATGTCGAGGAAGGACGGCTCGCCGTCGAATCCCTCGGGTGCGAACGCCTGCCGGTCGAGGCCCGCGGAGAAGGACTTGCCCTCGCCGCGCAGCACGACGACCCGCACGCTGCCGGGGAGCAACCGTCCGGCCTCTGTCAACGCCCGCCACAGAGCGGGAGACTGAGCGTTGCGCTTGGCCGGGTTGGTGAGCGTCACCGTGGCAACCGCGTCATCGACGGTGAGCCGTACGCCGTCCTTGTCGAGCACAGAGTCGAGCGAGGTCATGGAGCGCCTCCGGATCGGGTGCAGTCAGCACTTACTGGCAAGTAACTGAACAGTAACCACCCGGACGACCCTACGGTCGGCCGGGTGGCCACCCGGTGTTCCGGTGAGCCCCGGGAGCCGGCCGTGACCGGCTCCTGACCGCCGCCCGCCGTCAGGCCGAAGCGGCCTTCTTGCCTCGAGTCGCTCCGCCGCGTCCCCGCAGCGTGACTCCGGACTCGCTGAGCATCCGGTGGACGAATCCGTAGGAGCGGCCCGTTTCCTCGGCCAGCGCCCGGATGCTCGCACCGGAGTCGTACTTCTTCTTCAGGTCTGCCGCGAGCTTGTCGCGCGCGGCGCCGGTCACCCGGCTGCCCTTCTTCAGAGTCTCGGCCACCCGTGCCTCCTCAAGGAAGTGCGCTCTGGACTCTCATGATCACCCCTCCTGCGCTTCCTGGCCACCCATTCGGCAAGGTACGTACGACCGGATTCCGCGCCCGGAAGCGGCCGGACACAATCGGAATCCGGCATTCCTGGGGGCTCTGGGGCCCTGTGGGACGAGCTTCGGGAAAAACGGCCAGGTCAGGGCCGTACGGGGTGGAGTGGCCGGAAATGAGTGCGCCCGGCAGCTATCTGCCGGGCGCCGCGCCGGGGTACGAGACCCGCTCACCCAGATGATGGATCACCGATGGGCCGAATGATCCAGACGCGTTGGATCACCGGGCCCGCACCGGATCCGGGAGCCTTGCAGGGGGCCCGAAGAGGCCCTGGGAGGTCAGGCGAGGGCGACCAGGTCGCGGTAGTCCGCGCCCCAGAGGTCCTCGACCCCGTCGGGCAGCAGGATGATCCGCTCCGGCTGGAGCGCCTCGACGGCACCCTCGTCGTGGGTGACCAGGACGACGGCGCCCTTGTAGGTGCGCAGCGCCCCGAGGATCTCCTCGCGGCTGGCCGGGTCGAGGTTGTTCGTCGGCTCGTCGAGCAGCAGCACGTTGGCGGAGGAGACCACGAGCGTCGCCAGGGCGAGCCGGGTCTTCTCGCCACCGGAGAGCACTCCGGCGGGCTTGTCCACATCGTCACCGGAGAAGAGGAAGGAACCGAGGGTCTTGCGGACCTCGACGAGGTCGAGGTCGGGCGCCGCGGAGCGCATGTTCTCCAGGACGGTGCGCTCGGGGTCCAGGGTCTCGTGCTCCTGGGCGTAGTAGCCGAGCTTGAGGCCGTGGCCCTCGATGATCTGGCCGGTGTCGGGCTTCTCGGCACCGCCGAGGAGCCGCAGCAGCGTGGTCTTACCCGCGCCGTTGAGGCCGAGGATGACGACCCGCGAGCCCTTGTCGATCGCGAGGTCGACGTCGGTGAAGATCTCCAGCGATCCGTAGGACTTGGAGAGTCCCTCGGCCATCAGCGGGGTCTTGCCGCACGGGGACGGCTCGGGGAAGCGCAGCTTCGCCACCTTGTCGGAGACCCGCACCGCCTCCAGCCCCGAGAGCAGGCGCTCGGCCCGCTTGGCCATGTTCTGCGCGGCGACGGTCTTGGTCGCCTTGGCGCGCATCTTGTCGGCCTGGGAGTTCAGGGACGCGGCCTTCTTCTCGGCGTTCTGGCGCTCGCGCTTGCGGCGCTTCTCGTCGGCCTCGCGCTGCTGCTGGTAGAGCTTCCAGCCCATGTTGTAGATGTCGATCTGGGCGCGGTTGGCGTCGAGGTAGAAGACCTTGTTGACGACCGTCTCGACGAGCTCGACGTCGTGGGAGATCACGATGAAGCCGCCGCGGTAGGTCTTGAGGTAGTCACGCAGCCAGACGATCGAGTCCGCGTCGAGGTGGTTGGTGGGCTCGTCGAGCAGCAGGGTGTCGGCGTCCGAGAACAGGATGCGGGCGAGCTCGACACGGCGGCGCTGACCACCGGAGAGGGTGTGCAGGGGCTGGCCGAGCACCCGGTCGGGCAGGCTCAGCGCGGCGGCGATGGTGGCGGCCTCGGCCTCGGCGGCGTATCCGCCCTTGGTGAGGAACTCCGTCTCCAGGCGCTCGTACTTCTTCATCGCCTTCTCGCGGGTGGCGCCCTTGCCGTTCGCCATCCGCTCCTCGTTCTCCCGCATCTTGCGCAGGATCTCGTCGAGCCCGCGGGCCGAGAGGATGCGGTCGCGGGCCAGGACGTCGAGGTCGCCGGTGCGCGGGTCCTGCGGGAGGTAGCCGACCTCGCCGCTGTTGGTGATGGTGCCGCCGGCCGGCGTCCCCTCACCCGCGAGGCACTTGGTGAGGGTGGTCTTGCCCGCGCCGTTGCGGCCGACCAGGCCGATGCGGTCGCCCTTGGCGATACGGAAGGAGGCGGACTCGATGAGGATGCGGGCGCCGGCGCGCAGCTCGATGCCGGAGGCGGTGATCACGGAAATACTCCAGGGCGGTATGGACGGCGGAGGGACAGCGGACTCACGACTCGACGCCGTCTAGTGCACAAGGAGAATTGCCATGGACCCAGTCTACTGGCGGTGTCCACCTGCTTTTCCGCGTGTTCCCGCTCCGTCGCCTCGTCGAACCGCAGGTGGGACCCGGCCCGCTCGCGCACCTCGGCTGACGTTGTCAGTGGTCGGTGGAAGACTGAGACGGAGATCACAGCGCATCACGCCGCGATCGCATCGGACAGCTGGAGAGGTGAGCTTGATGCCAGGCACGAACGGTGTTCCCACGATCTTCCCGACGCTTCTGTACGACGACGCGAAGGCCGCGATCGGAGTGCTGACCCAGGCCCTGGGCTTCACCGAGGAGGCGGTGTACGAGGGCGAGGACGGCAGCGTGCTCCATGCCGAGCTGTCCTGCGGCAACGGCCGGGTGATGCTCGGCTCCAAGGGGGGCGAGGGGCTCTTCGCCAAGGCGATGGCCGGTGCCGGGCCCGCCGGGGTGTACGTGGTGGTGGACGACGTGGACGCCCACCACGCGCGGGCCGTGGAGCACGGGGTGGAGATCCTGATGCCGCCCACCGACCAGAGCTACGGCTCCCGGGACTACATGGCCCGGGACGCGGAGGGCAACGTCTGGAGCTTCGGGACGTACGCCCCGGGGGCCGCCTGATCCACGGGCCGGCTCCCCCGGGTCCGTACGCGCCGCGCGGTCACACCCCGCCGGTGTGCACCTGGAAGGCGGCGCGGCGCACGGCTTTGGCGAGGGCCGGGTCGGGGTGCGCTGCGGCCAGGGCGACCAGCACCTGGACGGTTCTGGGGTGTCCGACGGCCCGTACCTCCTCCAGGAGCGCGGGGACCGTGCCCTGGACGGCGGAGTCGAGATGGCGGACCAGCAGCCCGGTCTCGCCGTGGTCGGCGACGGCCGCGGCCGTGTCGACCCAGAGCCAGGTGGCTTCCTCGCGGCTGAGGACGTCCTGGGCGTCGTCCGGGTCGGTGCCCTCGTACTCGGCGAGCCAGAGCAGCGCGTACGGGCGCAGCGGCGCCTCGGTGACGACGGAGCGGACGACGGGCTCGGCGGGGGCGCCGACGACGCGCAGCGCCTCGAAGGCCAGGCCGCGCAACAGGGCGTCCTCACCGCGGGCGACGGCCAGCAGTTCGGCGACGGCGCTGCCGACGGGCCGCGCGGCGAGCCAGGCCCGGTATTCGGCGCGGGCCGGTCCCGGGGTGAGCCGTGCGCAGCCGAGCAGCATGTCGGCGGCGGACTGCTCGATGTTGCCGGCCGGGCTCTGGGCGGCGACGCAGATCTGCTCCAGCTTGACCCAGACCGCCCAGTTGCCCAGGGGGGTGAGGGTGGCGTGACCGGCGCCGAGGGTGAGGGCGCCGACGGAGGCCAGCCCCTCCAGGGCCCAGTCGAGCAGCAGCGCGTTCAGCTCGGCGGACCCCTCGCCCGGGGGCACGGGCTGCTCCTGCGGCCCGTACGGCACCTCGCACCGCTCCTCGTGGAGTTCCGCGACGCGCTGGCCCAGGAGGTCGAGGAGCGCGGGCACCGTGACGGCGCCCGCCGAGAGCTGGAGGAGGGAGAGCACCTGGGGCACGGCCTCGACGGCTTCGGCCACGGCGGTGGCCTCGATGCCTTCGGGTGAGGCGTGGACCAGCGACCAGGCGTCGAAGAGCGCCACCCAGCCGCGGAGCACGGCGGAGTCGTCGCGGTCCCAGGCCCTCAGCCGCCAGCCGGGGCGTGCGGTGTCCCCGTGCAGCTCGATGAGCCCGGCCAGCCTGGCCCGGTCCCAGCCGGTGCGGACCTGGGCCGGGGAGAGCTCCAGCGCGGCGGCGGCCCGCTCCAGGGCCTGGGCGGCGAGCGGGGCGGCGCCCGTGCGGGTGCCGTCCGCGGCCCAGTGGGCGATCCGTACGGCGTCGGCCAGCACGGCCCTGGCCTGGCGTGCCAGTTCCGCCGGGGGTGGGGTGCCCTCGGGTGGGCGTGGGGCCGGCCTGGTGCGCCGGGTCGTCACGGCCTTGCGGGCGGTCGCCTGGGGTCGCGGGCGGACAAGTCGCAGCCTGGAGTCGCGCGGGGTACGGGACGTCACGAGGAGCAGTCTTGCCTCTGACGGGCCGAAAGCCCAAACGGAAGCCGTGTCACCGGGGTTCGGGGGGCTTTCGGGACGGGTCACCAACCGGGCGGTTCCGGACCATCAGCTCACATCAGGGGCGTGAGGAAGCGCCTGAGCGTCTCCTCGTAACCGGCCGGGTCGGCATTCCACATCGCCGCATGCGGAGCCTCCGCTACCGGGTGCAGTGTCACCAGGTCGGGACGGCGGGCGGCGAGCTCCTGGGACGGCTGCCAGGGGGCCAGGGTGTCGTCGGGGCCGTGGACGACGAGCGTGGGGACGTGCAGGGCGGTCGGCACCGAGGTGTCCAGGAGCGGGGCGCCGTGCAGCCCGGTCTGGCCCTGGGCGGCCCGGACGGCGAGGGGCAGCAGCGCGGAGGGCACGCCCCGGGCCGAGGCGAGGGCGCGCAGCGTGGTCCTCCAGTCCAGCACCGGGGAGTCGAGGACGAGGCCGCTGATGCGGTCGCGGAGGGCGGAGTTGACGGCCGCGTGCAGGGCCATCGAGGCGCCGGACGACCAGCCGTACAGGATGACGTTCTCCGCGCCGTAGCGCACGGCGTAGCGGATGGCAGCGTCGAGGTCGCGCCATTCGGACTCGCCGAGGTGGGAGAGGCCGTCCGGGGAGCGCGGGGCGTCCGGGTCGCCGCGGTAGGCCAGGTCGAGCACGGGGAACTGCTGGGCGTTCAGGAATCCCATCACGTTCATGGGGTGGTCCCGGGTGGTGCCGAGGCCGTGCACCGTGATCACCCAGGTGTCGCGGGCGGCGGGCACGAACCAGGCCGGCAGGGCGCCGACTTCGCCGGGGACCTCGACCTCCTTGTACGCGAGCCCGAGGGCGGCCAGCGGGTCGCCCCGGTGGAGCTCGGGGGTGAGGCGGACCCTGGTGCCCGGTTTCAGGCTTCCGAGGGTCACGCGCTCCAGCCGGCGCACGACGGTGTCCGGCGAGATGACGGAGTGGCCGGGGACCTGTTCGATCACCGGCCCGACCACCGCGTGGACGCCCCGGCCGGCCAGTCCGTACGTACCGGGGCGCAGCGCGGAGAAGGAGCGGGTCAGAGTGATCTGCCCGGCCGCGGTGGCGTGCACGGTGAGACGGCGGTCGGCCGGGAAGGGCCGTGGCGAGGGCGGCCCGAGGGCGGCGTCGCTGGCGTAGCGGCCGGCGGCGACCGCTGCCGCGCCGACGCCGAGGATCGATGTGGCGGCCACTGCCGCCGCTGTTGCCGGGCGCACGGCTCCAGTGTCCTGGGCGAAGGCTCCGGATGCCAGTGGGCGGCAGCCGTACGGTACGGCGGCGGGGCTCAGCCGGGCTGGCCGTACCCCTTCAGGGCGTCCCGCACGTCGTCGAGCTGGGCCGGGGTGAGGAGGCTCGGCCGGAGGCCGGGCACGGAGCTCGCGGTGAGCCAGAGCCTGCACATCCATTCGAGCTGGGCGGTGCGGTCGTAGGCCTGGTCGAGGGTGTCCCCGTAGGTGACGGTGCCGTGGTTCCTCAGCAGGCATCCGGTGCGGTCGCGCAGGGCGGCCAGCATGCCGTCGGCGAGTTCCTGGGTGCCGTAGCGCGCGTAACCGGCGGTGCGGACGGGGCCGCCGAGCAGGGCGGCGGCGTAGTGGACGAGCGGCACCTCGTCGACGAGGGTGGAGACGGCCGTCGCGTGCACGGCGTGGGTGTGGACGACGGCCCCGGCGTCGCTGCCCCGGTAGACGGCCAGGTGGAGCGGGAGTTCGCTGGTGGGGACCAGGTCGCCGAGGACCTGGCGGCCTTCGAGGTCGACGCCGACCGCGTCCCCGGGGCCGAGCCGGTCGTAGGGCACCCCGCTGGGGGTGACCAGGACGATCCCGCCGACCCGGGCCGAGACGTTGCCCGAGGTGCCCACGACCAGACCGTCCGCCGCCGTCCGCCGGGCCGTCGCGACGACACCGTCCCAGGCCTGTTCGATCGCGTCCGTACGCACATCACTCATGCGGGGATCCTAGGGTCGGGGGCCGGCGGGCCGGGTGACCGATGTCTCCCCGGGGGGACGCGGCGGGCCCGGGGCCAGGGGCGTTCCGGGGCGGGGGCCGGGCCCAGCACCGGCGCGAGGACGCCGGGCCACGCATCCCGCACACAAGCGGAACCCTCGTACGCGGTTGGGGTCACCGTGCCGCCCTGTCCAGTTCATCTTCCGTTCACCCTGGTTGCTTACGTTCCACGAGCCAATGACGTCGAACGATTGCCTGGGTAAATGGAACACATCACGCTGCTGCTCGCGATCGTGATCGTGACAGCTCTCGTGTTCGATTTCACGAACGGTTTCCACGACACCGCCAACGCGATGGCCACCACCATCTCGACCGGCGCACTCAAGCCCAAGACAGCGGTGGCCATGTCCGCCGTTCTCAACCTCGTCGGCGCGTTCCTGTCGGTGGAGGTCGCCAAGACGATCTCCGGCGGGATCATCAATGAGAACGGCCTCAGAACCGAGGTCATCTTCGCCGCGCTCGTCGGCGCGATCCTGTGGAATCTGCTGACCTGGCTGGTCGGCCTCCCCTCCAGTTCCTCCCACGCACTGTTCGGCGGCCTCATCGGCGCCGCGGTCATGTCGGCCGGCTGGTCCTCGATCAACGGCGGCACCGTCGTCACCAAGGTCCTGCTGCCGGCCATCGCCGCGCCGGTCGTGGCGGGCATCGCCGCGCTCCTGGCCACCAAGCTGACGTACCGCCTCAACCGGAAGATCACCGACGAGGCGCAGCTGAAGTCGACCGCCAAGGGCTACCGCGCCGGCCAGATCGCCTCGGCCGGGCTCGTCTCGCTCGCCCACGGCACCAACGACGCGCAGAAGACCATGGGCATCATCACCCTGGCCCTGGTCACCGGCGGCGTGCTCTCCCCCGGTTCCAACCCGCCGGTCTGGGTCATCGCCTCCGCCGGTATCGCCATCGCGATGGGCACCTACCTCGGCGGCTGGCGCATCATCCGCACCATGGGCAGCGGCCTCACCGAGCTGCGGCCGCCGCAGGGCTTCGCGGCCCAGACCAGTGCGGCCACGGTCATCCTGGCCTCCTCGCACCTCGGCTTCTCGCTCTCCACCACGCAGTCCTGCTCCGGCGCCGTCATGGGCGCGGGCCTCGGACGCAAGGGGGGCGTGGTCCGCTGGTCCACCGCCACCCGGATGTTCGTCGCGTGGGGTCTCACCCTCCCGGCCGCCGGGCTGATGGGCGCGGGCGCCGAGTTCCTGACCAAGCAGGGCCCCTGGGGCGTCGGCGCGGTCGCCGTCCTGCTCGTCGCGGGCTCCGGCGCCATCTGGCTGCTGTCGCGCCGCAAGCCGGTCGACCACACCAACGTGAACGCGGGCACCGAGCCCGCGGGTGTCGTCACCACCGCCATCTCGGCGGTCAGCCCGCCGCCCGCCGGTGCCGTCGTACCGGAGCTCAAGACCACCATCTCGGCCCCGGCCCAGACGGCCGGAACCCCGGCCGACCCGGCCACGGTGTAAGGACGCATCCGCATGAACATCGACTGGGCAGCTCTCGCCTCCGTCTTCGGCGTCAGCCTCGTGGTCACCGTCGCACTGGTCGGCCTCTTCACCCTCGGCATCACGGGCCTCGCCAAGCGGACACCGACGGCGCAGGGCGGCGGTTCCACCGCCCTCGCGCGCACCGGCGCGTACGCCTGCTTCGCGCTGTGCGCGGCGGCGGTCGCGTACGGGATCTATCTGATCGTCGCCTGACACCCCCTCGGGCACCCTCACCGGCCGGACACACCCCGTGTGTGTCCGGCCGGTGTGCGTCTCAGCACACTGAAGGCCCGCAGGTCAACGGCAGGTTGACGGGCGTTCGCGGGGCGTGGTGGACTGCCGGAGCCATTTACGGCGACAGGAGAGGAAGCCGGTGCGAATCCGGCGCGGTCCCGCCACTGTCACCGGGGAGCAGCCTCCACACGGAAGTCACGGTCCGCCACCGCGGACTGGAAGGCCGGAGGACCTGCGGATCCGGAAGCCAGGAGACTCTCGTCGCCGGTCACGTCGAACCAGGGCGCGGACCCTGAGTGAGGACATACGCCATGCCGGGCTGCCCTGCGTCGGTCGCCGCACCACCTGTCACCGGGACCCTCCGAGGCACGACGGCCGGCTGACCCGTGCGAGCCGACCGCATCTTCGCGTACGGCGCCGCCGCCGGCCTGATCGGCGACCTGCTGCTGGGTGATCCCCGGCGGGGGCACCCCGTCGCCGCCTTCGGGCGCGCGGCGGCGGCCGTCGAGAGCCGGCTGTGGCGCGACCACCGGGGCCGGGGAGCCCTGCACACCCTCGTCTGCGCCGGCGGCGCCACGGGGGCCGCCGCGCTGGCGGCCCGTGCCGTACGGAACCGCCCCGCCGCTGCGGTGGCGCTGACCGCCGCCGCCACCTGGTCCGTCGTCGGGGGCACCTCACTGGGCCGCGAGGCCCGCGCCATCGGCGGGGCGCTGGCCGCCGGGGACGTGGAGCTGGCCCGGGAGCGCCTGCCGCACCTGTGCGGCCGTGACCCGCAGTCGCTGGACGCGCAGCAGATCGCCCGCGCCGTGGTGGAGTCCGTCGCCGAGAACACCTCCGACGCCGTCGTGGGCGCCCTCGTGTGGGGCGCGCTCGGCGGGGTGCCGGGGCTGGTCGGCTTCCGGGCCGTCAACACCCTGGACGCCATGGTGGGGCACAAGTCGCCCCGCCACCGGCGCTACGGCTGGGCCTCGGCCCGGCTCGACGACCTCGCCGGCTGGCCCGGGGCCCGGCTGACCGCCGTGCTGGCCGTGGCCGCCGGGGGGCGTCCCCGCGCGGCCGTCCGGGCCTGGCGGGCCGACGCGGGCCGGCATCCCAGCCCCAACGCGGGCCCGGTGGAGGCCTCGTTCGCGGGGGCGCTGGGCGTACGGCTCGGCGGCACCCTCGCGTACGGCGGGCGGGTCGAGCACCGGCCGGTGCTCAACGGCGACGCGGGCAGGGACGTGCGGGTCGCGGACATCGAACGTGCGGTGCGGCTGTCGCGCCGGGTGAGTGTGCTGGCCCTCGCCGTGTGCGCGGCGGGGCGGCTGGCCAGGGGACGGAGAGCCGGATGAGCGGCGGACTGCTGGTCGCGGGGACCACGTCGGACGCGGGCAAGAGCGTGGTCACCGCGGGGATCTGCCGGTGGCTGGTGCGTCGGGGGGTGAAGGTCGCGCCCTTCAAGGCGCAGAACATGTCGCTGAACTCCTTCGTCACCCGGGAGGGCGCGGAGATCGGCCGCGCCCAGGCGATGCAGGCGCAGGCCGCCCGGGTGGAGCCGTCGGCGCTGATGAACCCGGTGCTGCTCAAGCCGGGCGGCGACCGCTCCAGCCAGGTCGTCCTGATGGGGAAGCCGGTCGGCGAGATGAGTGCGCGCGGCTACCACGGCGGGCGCCAGGAGGCGCTGCTGGGGACCGTCGTGGACTGCCTGGAGCAGCTGCGGAGCACGTACGACGCGGTGATCTGCGAGGGGGCGGGCAGCCCCGCGGAGATCAATCTGCGGCGCACGGACATCGTGAACATGGGGATCGCGCGGGCCGCGCGGTTCCCGGTGGTGGTGGTCGGCGACATCGACCGGGGCGGTGTGTTCGCCTCGTTCTTCGGCACGACGGCGCTGCTGAGCCCCGAGGACCAGTCGCTGGTGGCCGGATACCTCGTCAACAAGTTCCGCGGTGACGTGTCGCTGCTGGAGCCGGGGCTCGACATGCTGCTCGGGCTGACGGGGCGGCGGACGTACGGGGTGCTGCCGTACGCCCACGGGCTGGGCATCGACGAGGAGGACGGGCTGCGGGTCTCGATGCGCGGCACCGTACGGGAGTCGGTGGTGGCGCCGCCGCACGGCGAGGACGTGCTGCGGATCGCGGTGTGCGCGGTGCCGCTGATGTCGAACTTCACCGATGTGGACGCGCTGGCGGCCGAGCCGGGCGTGGTCGTGCGGTTCGTGGACCGGGCCGAGGAGCTCGCCGACGCGGACCTCGTGATCGTGCCCGGGACGCGGGGCACCGTGAAGGCGCTGGCGTGGCTGCGCGAGCGGGGACTCGCCGACGCGCTGCGCCGGCGGGCCGCCGAAGGGCGCCCGGTGCTGGGCATCTGCGGCGGGTTCCAGGTGCTGGGCGAGCGCATCGAGGACGACGTGGAGTCGCGGGCCGGCCGGGTCGAGGGGCTCGGACTGCTGCCGGTGCGGGTCCGCTTCGGCCGGGAGAAGGTCCTGGGCCGGCCCGTCGGGTCGGCGCTCGGGGAGCCGGTGGAGGGGTACGAGATCCATCACGGGGTCGCCGAGGTGAGCGGCGGTGAGCCGTTCCTCGACGGGTGCCGGGTGGGTTCGGTCTGGGGCACGCACTGGCACGGTTCGCTGGAGAGCGACGCGTTCCGGCGGGCGTTCCTGGGCGAGGTCGCGCGGGCGTCGGGGCGGCGGTTCACCGCGGCGCCGGACACGAGCTTCGGGGCGCTGCGGGAGGAACAGCTGGACCGGCTGGGGGATCTGATCGAGGAACACGCGGACACGGATGCGCTGTGGCGGCTGATCGAGGACGGCGCGCCGGCGGGGCTGCCGTTCGTTCCGCCGGGGGCGCCACCCTCGCCCGCCCCGGACCCCGGTCCTCAATCTCCCCCGGAGCGTGATGTGTTGCCCCGTACTGCTGATGTTTCTGCGAACGAGGAGGCCCTGTGAGTACGCCGTATCCCTTCACCGCCATCGTGGGGCAGGACGACCTGCGGCTCGGGCTCCTGCTCAACGCGGTGAGTCCCGCCGTCGGCGGGGTCCTGGTCCGCGGCGAGAAGGGCACCGCCAAGTCCACCGCCGTACGGTCGCTCGCGGCGCTCATGCCGGAGGTCGACGTCGTGGCGGGGTGCCGGTTCTCGTGCGCCCCGGGCGCGCCCGATCCGGCGTGTCCTGACGGCCCCCATGAGGCGGGTACGGGCGTGTCGCGTCCGGCGCGGACCGTGGAGCTTCCGGTCGGCGCGTCGGAGGACCGGCTGGTCGGCGCCCTCGACATCGAGCGGGCGCTCTCGGAGGGCGTGAAGGCCTTCGAGCCGGGTCTCCTCGCCGACGCGCACCGCGGGATCCTGTACGTCGACGAGGTCAACCTCCTCCACGACCACCTGGTGGACCTGCTGCTCGACGCGGCGGCCATGGGCGCCTCGTACGTCGAGCGGGAGGGCGTCTCCGTCCGGCACGCGGCGCGCTTCCTGCTGGTCGGGACGATGAACCCGGAGGAGGGCGAGCTCCGGCCGCAGCTGCTGGACCGTTTCGGGCTGACCGTCGAGGTGGCGGCCTCGCGCGAGACGGACCTGCGCGTCGAGGTCGTACGGCGCAGGCTCGCCTACGACGACGACCCGGCCGGCTTCGCGGCGCGGTGGGCCGACGAGGAGGCCGCGCTGCGCGAGCGGATCGTCGCCGCGCGCGCCCTGCTCCCCCGTGTGGTGCTCGGCGACGGCGTGTTGCGGCAGATCGCGGCGACGTGCGCGGCGTTCGAGGTCGACGGGATGCGGGCCGACATCGTCATGGCCCGCACGGCGACGGCGCTTGCGGCGTGGGCGGGACGCGAGGAGGTCGTCGCGGACGACGTGCGGCAGGCCGCACTCCTGGCACTCCCCCACCGGCGCCGGCGCAACCCGTTCGACGCCCCCGGGCTGGACGAGGACAAGCTGGACGAGGCGCTCGACGAGGCCGCGGACACGGCGGACGGCGGAGGCGACGACGATCCGGACCCGGACGGCCCGGGCGGCGGGGTCCCCCCGCAGGGCGGCGGCCCTGACGACGGCCCCGCCACGGACGGCCCGGACGACGGCGGTACGGACGACGGCGGTACGGACGACGGCGGTACGGACACGGGCGGGCCCGAGGACAACGGTCCCGGCGCGCCCGGCCGTGAGGAGACCGGCGGCGGCGACACGCCCGCGCCGGGCGGCGGGGAACAGCAGCCCGTGCGGGCCGGTGAGCCTTTCCGTACGAAAATGCTCAGCGTGCCCGGTCTCGGTGAGGGCGCGGCCGGGCGGCGGTCCCGGGCGCGCACCGAGCACGGCCGGACCACCGGGTCGCGGCGGCCGGAGGGTGCGCTGACGAAGCTGCACCTGGCGGCGACCGTGCAGGCGGCGGCACCGCACCAGCGGGCGCGCGGCCGTTCGGGGCGGGGTCTGGTCGTACGGCGTGACGATCTGCGGCAGGCGACGCGGGAGGGGCGCGAGGGCAATCTCGTGCTGTTCGTCGTGGACGCCTCGGGGTCGATGGCGGCCCGGCAGCGGATGAGCGCCGTGAAGGGCGCGGTGATGTCGCTGCTGCTGGACGCCTACCAGCGCCGGGACAAGGTCGGCCTGGTCACCTTCCGGGGCAGGGACGCCGAGGTGGCGCTGCCGCCCACCTCGTCGGTGGACGCGGCCGCCGCACGGCTGGAGACGCTGCCGACCGGCGGGCGCACCCCGCTGGCCGCCGGACTGCTCAAGGCGCACGACGTGCTGCGGGTGGAGCGGCTGCGCGACCCCTCGCGGCGGGCGCTCCTGGTCGTGGTGACGGACGGCCGGGCGACCGGGGGTGTCGACCCGGTGGCCCTGGCGGCGCGGGCCGGACGGCTGCACGCCTCCGAGGGCACGGCGTCCGTCGTCGTGGACTGCGAGTCGGGGTTCGTACGCCTCGGGCTCGCCGCACAGCTCGCCCGGGATCTGGGAGGCAGCGCGGTCACGCTCGACGAGCTGCGCGCCGACTCGATCGCCGGGCTGGTCAAGGACATCACTGCTACGGGAAGGGCCGCTTGATGCCCCAGGGACAGCCGGTATCGGTACCGGACGACGGACTGACGACACGTCAGCGGCGCAACCGCCCGCTGCTGTTCGTCCACACGGGCATCGGGAAGGGCAAGTCGACGGCGGCGTTCGGGCTGGCGCTGCGGGCCTGGAACCAGGGCTGGCCGATCGGGGTGTTCCAGTTCGTGAAGTCGGCGAAGTGGAAGGTCGGCGAGGAGAACGCGCTGAAGGTGCTGGGCGCGAGCGGCGAGGGCGGCAGCGTCGACTGGCACAAGATGGGCGAGGGCTGGTCGTGGGTCCAGCGGGACGGTCAGCTCGACAACGAGGAGAAGGCCCGCGAGGGCTGGGAGCAGGTCAAGCGTGACCTGGCGGCCGAGACGTACAAGCTGTACGTGCTCGACGAGTTCGCCTATCCGATGCACTGGGGCTGGATCGACACCGACGAGGTCGTCGAGGTGATGCGCGACCGTCCGGGCACGCAGCACGTGGTGATCACCGGGCGTAACGCCCCGCAGAAGCTGATCGAGGCCGCCGACCTGGTGACCGACATGTCGAAGGTCAAGCACCCGATGGACGCGGGCCAGAAGGGCCAGAGAGGCATCGAGTGGTGAGTGTTCCTCGTCTGGTGATCGCGGCGCCCGCCTCGGGCAGCGGCAAGACCACGGTCGCCACGGGCCTGATGGCGGCCTTCGCGGGGCGTGGCCTCGCGGTGTCCCCGCACAAGGTGGGGCCCGACTACATCGACCCGGGCTACCACGCGCTGGCCACCGGCCGCCCGGGGCGCAACCTCGACGCGTACATGTGCGGGCCCGATCTGATCGCCCCGCTGTTCACGCACGGGGCGGGCGGCTGCGACCTGGCCGTCGTCGAAGGCGTGATGGGGCTGTACGACGGGGCGTCGGGCCAGGGTGAACTCGCCTCGACGGCCCAGGTGTCGAAGCTGCTGCGGGCTCCCGTGGTGCTGGTCGTCGACGCGTCCTCGCAGTCGCGTTCGGTGGCGGCCCTCGTGCACGGTTTCGCCTCCTGGGACCCGGAGGTGCGGATCGGCGGGGTGATCCTCAACAAGGTGGCCTCCGACCGCCACGAGGCGCTGCTGCGGGAGGCGCTCGACGAGTCGGGGCTGCCGGTGCTCGGCGTGCTGCGGCGGGCACCGCAGGTGGCGACCCCCTCGCGCCATCTGGGGCTCGTCCCGGTCGCCGAGCGGCAGGCCGACGCGCTCGACGCCGTACGGGCGATGGGTGAGCGCGTGCGGGAGGGCTGCGATCTGGACGCCCTGCTGGCGCTGGCCCGTTCGGCGCCCGCCCTGTCCGACGAGGCGTGGGAGCCGCAGGCGTACCCCCGGGAGGGGAGCCGGCCGGTGGTGGCCGTGGCGGGCGGCGCCGCGTTCACCTTCGCCTACGCGGAGCACGCGGAGCTGCTGACGGCGGCGGGCGCGGAGGTGGCGGTCTTCGACCCGCTGCACGACGAGAAGCTGCCCTCGGGCACGGCGGGGCTGGTCATCGGCGGCGGATTCCCCGAGGTGTACGGGCCGGAGCTGTCGGCGAACGAGCCGCTGCGCCGGGCGGTGACCGAACTGGCCCTGTCCGGTGCCCCGGTGGCGGCGGAGTGCGCGGGGCTGCTGTATCTGGCCCGTGAGCTGGACGGGCGGCCCATGTGCGGGGTGCTGGACGCCTCGGCCCGGATGTCCGAGCGGCTGACGCTCGGCTACCGGCAGGCGGTGGCGGTCGCCGACAGCGTGCTGGCCGCGGCCGGCACCCGGCTGCGCGGGCACGAGTTCCACCGGACGGTGCTGGAGCCCGGGGCCGGGGCGACACCCGCCTGGGGCCTGCTCCAGCCGGAGCGGCGGGTGGAGGGCTTCGTGCAGGGAGGTGTGCACGCGAGCTATCTGCACACGCACTGGGCGGCGGAGCCCGGGGTGGCCCGGCGCTTCGTGGAGCGGTGCCGGGGGTGAGACCGCTCCGCCTCCGTGGAGCGGGGCCGGGGACGAGGTCATTCCCCGAGGCCGACCACCAGCCAGATGAAGCCCACCCCGACGACCGTGCAGAGCAGCGTGGAGCGGGCCGGGTGGTCGTGGTGCGCCTCGGGGAGGATCTCGGCGGCGGCGAGGTAGAGCAGCGCCCCGCCGAAGAATCCGAGATAGCAGCCGAGCAGTTCCTCCGGAAGGGTGAACAGCAGCGTGGTGGCCGCCCCCACGATCGGCGCCAGCGCGTCGGCGAACAGCATCAGGAGCGCCTTGCGGCGGGCGTTCCCGTAGAGGCTGGTGATCGTGTACGTGTTGAACCCGTCGGCGAAGTCATGGGTGATGACGGCGAGCGCGACGGCCGCCCCCATCCCGCCGCCGATCTGGAAGGCGGCCCCGAGCGCGACGCCGTCCATCAGGCTGTGGCCCACCATCGCGGCCGCCGCCGTCAGCCCGACCTGCGGCACCCGTTCCTCACCCGCCCCGTGTGCCGCCTGGCGCACGGCCAGCGAGCGCTCGACGAGATGGGCCGTCAGGAAGCCGCCCACGAACAGCAGCAGGGCGGCCGGTACGCCGAAGACGGTGCCGCCCGCGGCCTCCACCGCCTCCGGCAGCAGATCGAGGCCGACGACGCCCAGCATCAGTCCGCCCGCGAAGCCGAGCACGAGGTGCCGGCGGTCGCTGACGCGCTGCGCGACCCAGCCGCCCGCCAGGGTCATCAGGAACGCGCCGAGCGCGACGAATACCGCCATGGGCCCTTGCTAGCGGATCGAACCCGCCTCGCGCACCTCAGGCCGCCCTTACCCGTGTCGCCCCTCCCCTGCCCGCCTGCCCCTGGAAGGACCCTCTGCCATGCCCCGCACGATCCGGGCCGCTCTGGTCGTCGGTGTCGGTGCCCGTCGCGGCGTCCGGGCCGACGAGGTGCTGGAGCTGATCCGTACGACGCTCGACGAGGCCGGGCCCGCGGCCGGTGACGTGGTCGAGCTGGCCACGCTCGACACCAGGGCGGACGAACCGGGGATCGTCGGCGCGGCGGCGCACCTGGGGGTGCCCGTGCGGTCGTACACGGCCGGAGAGCTGGCCGGCGTGGCGGTGCCCAGCCCGTCGACCGCCCCGCGTGCGGCGGTGGGGACCGGATCGGTGGCGGAGGCCGCGGCGCTCGTGGACGCCGGTGAACTGCTCGTTCCCAAGCGGAAGTCGGCGTCGGCGACGTGTGCGGTGGCCCGCCGGAGACCATCGGCTGAAACTTCGGCATCGACGAATGGCGCCGAGCCGTTCACCATTACTGCCATGCTGCCCCCCACGAAGCACATCGAGAGCGCCGGGCCCGATCTGCGGCACCACGGCGACGCGGAAGTACGCGGCCTGGATCTGACCGACCTCGCCGTCAACGTACGGACCGGCACACCCCCGGACTGGCTGCGGCAGCGGATAGCCGCGTCGCTGGGGTCGCTGGCCGCCTATCCGGACGGGCGGCCGGCCCGGGCGGCGGTCGCCGGACGGCACGGACTGCCCGAGGAAAGGGTTCTGCTCACTGCGGGCGCCGCCGAGGCGTTCGTCCTGATCGCCCGGGCCCTGCCCGCCCGGCGGCCGGTGGTCGTCCATCCGCAGTTCACAGAGCCGGAGGCGGCCCTGCGCGCGGCGGGGCACGAGGTCGGCCGGGTGCTGCTGCGCCCGGAGGACGGCTTCCGGCTGGATCCGGCGGCCGTGCCCGAGGACGCGGATCTGGTGGTGGTCGGCAACCCGACCAACCCGACGTCCGTACTGCATCCTGCGGGGGCGCTGGAGCAACTGGCGCGGCCCGGGCGGACGCTGGTCGTCGACGAGGCGTTCATGGACGCCGTACCGGGTGAGCGCGAGGCGCTGTGCGGGCGTACGGACGTGCCCGGTCTCGTGGTGCTGCGGAGCCTGACGAAGACCTGGGGGCTCGCGGGGCTGCGGATCGGCTATGTGCTGGCCGAACCGGCGACGATCGGTCTGCTCCAGGAGGCGCAGCCGCTGTGGCCGGTGTCCTCCCCGGCGCTGGCCGCCGCCGAGGCGTGCATGGAGCCGCGTGCCCTGGTGGAGGCGGCGGACGCGGCGGACCGGATCGCGGTGGACCGGGCCCATCTGCTGGCCGGGCTGGCGGAGTTCAGCGAGGTGGAGGTGGTGGAGCCGGCCGCCGGGCCGTTCGTCCTGCTGCGGCTGGAGCGGGCGGACGAGGTGCGGCACCTGCTGCGCTCACGGGGCTTCGCGGCGCGGCGCGGGGACACGTTCCCCGGGCTGGGCAGCGAGTGGCTGCGGGTGGCCGTACGGGACCGTGTGACGACCAACCGGTTCCTCCAGGCACTCGACCTGGCCCTCCAGGGACTGCCCCGGAGAGCCGTCGGCTGACGGCTCCCCGGGTACGGGAGCGGTGCTCCGCCGTGCGGGCACCGCTCCCCCCGGAAGGGATTCCGCCGTGCGGGCACCGCTCCCTGGAAGGTGATCAGCCCCGGGCGCGCTTACGGGCGACGACCGTGGCACCCGCGCCCACCGCCAGCAGGACGGCGGCTCCACCCGCGAGGTACGGGGTGGAGGAGCTGGATCCGGTCTCGGCGAGGTCGCCGGCGCCGGGGTTCGAGGCCTGGACCGGGTCGGAGCCGGTCTGGGGCTTCACGTCGACGGGCTTCTCCTTGCCGCCGGTGTCGCCGGAGCCGGTGTCACCAGAGCCGTTGTCACCGGAGCCGGAGCCGTTGTCGTCCGAGCCGTTGTCGTCGGAGCCGTTGTCGCCGCCCGTCGACCCTTCGTTGCCGGAGGTGCTGCCGTCGTCCGAACCGTCGTCGCCGGAGCCGCCGTTGCCCGAGCCGCCGCCCTTGGGCGTCTCGCACGTCGCCTCGGCCAGCGTGACCTCGCCCTCCACCTCGGCGACGTTCAGCTTCAGCGGGTTCACGGAGACGCGCAGCTGCAGTGCCGTCGCGGCCGCCGTGCGCGTGGTCGTCGAGGTCTTCGACAGGTCGAGCGTCACCTCACCGACGCCCGGCACCTCGACCTTCGTCGTGCCGCCCGAGGTGAGGGCGATCTTCTTGCCGAGCACCGTCACATGCCCGAGGACGTTCGACTCGGCGACCGGCTTGTGGCCCACCTCGCACACGGCCTTGGAGGTGACCTTCTCGACCTCGATCAGCGAGAGCAGCGGCAGACCCGGCACGTGCACCCGCGCCTTGGCGAGGTTGCTGTAGCCCTCCGCCTTGTGGGCGTCCACCGTGGCGTTCGCCGTCGCCACGTCGGCCTTGAGGACATGGACGGGACGGCCCTTCTCGACGCCGTCGAGCTCCACGGTGAGCGCGGTCTTCTCCGCGCTCGCCGGGGCGTGGACCTCGTTGAGCGTGGCCTTGAGCGGCACCTGGACGGACTTGTTCAGGAGCGAGACGTCGAGCCCGGCGCGGAGCACGACCGCGCTCGCCTTTCCGTGGCCGCCGGACGGAGTGGCCGGGGTCGTCGCGGTGGCTGCGTGCGCGGGGACGGCGACGAGCAGGGCGACGGGAGCGGCGGCGATCGCCAGGGCAGCCGAACGGAAGGTGTTGCTGTTCAAGATGGTGGAACCCCCACAAGAGACATGGAGCCACCGGAGCCGTCCAATGGGGGACATCGCGGGCACCGGTGGCCTCGACTCCGTGAATCTTTACGCACAGAGGGTGAACTGACAGACACCTTCCGCCAGTTCACTCCAAAGAGGGGTTTCCGTGTGCACATTCGAATCCACCGGCACAGGAGTTCCTCGGAACCACCCGTTTCACTGCTTCGAGGGCATGATCACGGGATGCCCCGGGCCGAGCACAGAGGTGATTCAACGAGACGCGGCGCCCGGGGTCACCGCCGGTCAACACGGCGCCCCTGAGCGGGTCAACCGGTGATCAGCCCATCACCCGCCCGTTGAGCACCACCGCGCGGGGGGACGCCAGCACCCGTACGTCCGCCCTCGGGTCCTCGTCGTACATCACCAGGTCCGCCGGGGCGCCCTCCTCCAGCACCGGCCGTCCCAGCCACCGCCGGGCGCCCCAGGTGGTCGCGGAGAGCGCGTCCAGGGGCGGGATGCCGGCCTTCACCAGTTCGGCCACCTCGTCCGCGATCAGGCCGTGGGCCAGCGAGCCGCCCGCGTCGGTGCCGGTGAAGACCGGGATGCCCGCGTCGTAGGCGGCGCGCACGGTCTCGTAGCGGGTCTCGTGGAGCCGCCGCATATGGGCGGACCAGCGCGGGTACCTGGCCTCGCCGGCCGCCGCGAGTCCGGGGAAGGTGGCGATGTTGACCAGGGTGGGGACGATCGCGACACCGCGCTCCGCGAAGAGCGGGACGGTGTCCTCGGTGAGGCCCGTCGCGTGCTCGATGCAGTCGATCCCGGCCTCCACCAGGTCGCGCAGCGCGTCCTCGGCGAAGCAGTGGGCGGTGACCCGGGCGCCGAGCCGGTGCGCCTCGGCGATCGCGGCCTCGACCTCGCCGCGCGGCCAGCAGGCGGTCAGGTCGCCGGCGTCCCGGTCGATCCAGTCGCCGACCAGCTTGACCCAGCCGTCGCCGCGCCGGGCCTCCTGGGCGACGTAGGCGACCAGGTCGCCGGGCTCGATCTCATGGGCGAAGTTGCGGATGTAACGGCGCGTCCTGGCGATGTGACGCCCCGCCCTGATGATCTTCGGCAGGTCCTCGCGCGCGTCCGTCCACCGGGTGTCGGAGGGTGACCCGGCGTCCCGGATGAGCAGGGTGCCGGCCTCACGGTCGGTGAGGGCCTGCTTCTCGCTGGTGGCCGCGTCGACGGGCCCCTGGTGGTCGAGCCCCACATGGCAGTGCGCGTCGACCAGACCGGGCAGCACCCATCCGGTGAGCGTGACGGCGTCGTCCGCGCCCGGCGGCCGCTCGTAGGTGATCCGCCCGTCGACCGCCCAGAGGCCGTCCCTCACCTCGTCGGGCCCGACGAGCACCCGCCCCTTGATCCGCAGCACCGGCGCCGCCTCGTGATCGCTCATGGACAGCACTGTACGAGGAGGCCGCGGGGGCCAGGGAGGGTGCTGGGTACCCTCGACGCGCAGGCGCTGACAGCGCACCGGCCGACCCGAAGAGAGCAGCACCGTGACACACCCATTCCTCGACCTCGCCCCGCTCACCGCCGCGCGTTTCGCAGCGATCGAGCGGCGGGTGGCCGGCCTCCTCGCCACCGAGCAGGACGTCGTCATCATGCAGGGCGAGGCGCTGCTGCCCCTCGAAGGCTGCATCCGGGGCGGCGCCCGGCCCGGCTCGACCGCGCTGAACGTCGTGACCGGGCCGTACGGCCAGACCTTCGGCAACTGGCTGCGCGACTGCGGCGCCGAGGTCGTGGACCTGGCGGTGCCGTTCCACACCGCGGTCACCGCCGAGCAGGTCCGGCAGGCGCTGGCCGGGCACCCGGAGATCGACTTCGTGTCGCTCGTGCACGCCGAGGCGGCGACCGGCAACACCAACCCGGTCGCTGAGATCGGCGAGGTGGTCCGGGCACACGGCGCGCTGTTCATGGTGGACGCCGTCGCGTCGGTGGGCGCGGAGCCGCTGCTGGTGGACGACTGGGGCGTGGACCTGTGCGTCATCGGCGCGCAGAAGGCCATGGGCGGCCCGGCCGGGGTCTCCGCCGTGTCGGTGAGCACGCGGGCGTGGGAGCGGATGGCCGCCAACCCGCGGGCCCCGCGGCAGTCGTACCTCTCGCTGCTGGACTGGAAGGCCCGCTGGATCGACGGGGGCCGCAGGGCACTGCCGCACGCGCCCGCCCAGCTGGAGATGCTGGCGCTCGACGCCTGCCTGGACCGGATCGAGGCGGACGGCCTGGACACGGTCATCGCGCGGCACGCGTCGGCCGCCGCGGCGACCCGGGCGGGCGCCTCGGCGCTCGGCGGCGGGCTGGAGCCGTACGTCCACGACGCCCGGGACGCGGCGCCCGTCGCCACGACCCTGCGCGTACCGGCGGATCTCGACGCGGCGGAGCTGGTCGGCCGGGCGCTCGCGACCGGGCCCTCGCTGCCGCTGATCGCGGGTGGCGGCGCGCTGTCCAGGGAGATGATCCGGGTCAACCACTACGGCGCGGACGCGACGCGGGACGCGGTGCTGTCCTCGCTGGCCGCCCTGGGCGCCGCGCTGGCGGACGCGGGACGGGAGACCGACCTCGATGCTGCCCGCGAAGCCGTCGCGAAAACCTGGCCGATGAACTGAATTAAATGTGAACTACAGCGGCCGGTTTATCGGACGCGGACACGAAAAGGGGAGCTGCTTTATCGGGAGCAGCTCCCCGCATTCTTCTTCCCCCGTTCTCAGAGGCTAAACGCCACAGTTTTCACTCGATCGGCCCAGCTGATCCGGACGGATGTCAGGAGAGTTACAACGATGTGACCGACCCCACATCGAGTCCGCTTTGGGCGTTAAATTCCGGACAGGACCGGCGAAAACGCCCCTCGATCGAGGTGGATCCGCGCCCGCGTGATAACACAACGAGCGCGCTGACCCAACCCCCTGCGGCGATGCAATTTTGATTTTTGCTGGGTAAATTCAATTCGCATGACCGCCGCACCAGCAGATTTTGCAAGTGCCCGAAGCGAATTCCTCAGAATCGACACCCCGCGAGTGGAGGACGGAGCCGCGATCTGGCGCATTGCCCGCGACTCCGAGGTCCTGGACCTCAACTCCTCGTACAGCTACCTGCTGTGGTGCCGTGACTTCGCGGCGACCTCCGTGGTCGCCCGCGACGAGACCGGCGACCCCATCGCCTTCGTGACCGGATACATCCGCCCCGACCGCCCCGAGACGCTCGTCGTCTGGCAGGTGGCCGTCGACCGGGCCCACCGTGGCAAGGGACTGGCGGCCACGCTGCTGGACGCACTGACCGCCCGTGTCGCCTCCGACCAGGGTCTGACATCGGTCGAGACGACGATCACCCCGGACAACGCCGCCTCCGACCGGCTGTTCACGTCCTTCGCGCAGCGGCACGACGCGCCGCTGGAGCACGAGGTGCTCTTCGAGGGGGCGCTGTTCCCCGAGGGGACGCACCTGCCGGAGGTTCTCTACCGCATCGGCCCGTTCTAGGGCCTCCCAGCGCCCTACCGCGCCCCGCCCGGGCGCGGCTTCCCCGGGCATGCCTGACCCGCCGCCCGTCACACCCCCCTCGAGCAGGAGATCAGCTGTGACCATCACCCCGCCCGCCCTGAGCGTCTTCGAAGCCCTGGAGTCGGAAGTACGGAGCTACTGCCGCAGTTGGCCCGCGGTCTTCGACCGCGCGCAGGGCGCCCGCCTGACCGACGAGGACGGCCACTCGTACCTCGACTTCTTCGCCGGTGCCGGATCTCTCAACTACGGGCACAACAACCCGGTGCTGAAACGCGCGCTCATCGACTACATCGAGCGCGACGGCATCACCCACGGCCTGGACATGGCCACGACGGCCAAGCGGGCGTTCCTCGAGACCTTCGAGAACGTGATCCTGCGCCCGCGTGACCTGCCCTACAAGGTGATGTTCCCCGGCCCGACGGGCACCAACGCCGTCGAGTCGGCGCTGAAGCTCGCCCGCAAGGTCAAGGGCCGCGAGTCCGTCGTCTCGTTCACCAACGCCTTCCACGGCATGTCGCTCGGCTCGCTCGCCGTGACCGGCAACGCCTTCAAGCGCGCCGGTGCCGGCATCCCGCTGGTGCACGGCACCCCGATGCCGTTCGACAACTACTTCGACGGCAAGGTCCCCGACTTCCTCTGGTTCGAGCGGCTCCTGGAGGACCAGGGTTCCGGGCTGAACAAGCCCGCCGCCGTGATCGTGGAGACCGTGCAGGGCGAGGGCGGGATCAACGTCGCCCGCGCCGAGTGGCTGCGCGCCCTCCAGGACCTCTGCCACCGCCAGGACATGCTCCTGATCGTCGACGACATCCAGATGGGCTGCGGCCGGACCGGCGGCTTCTTCTCCTTCGAGGAGGCCGGCATCGTCCCGGACATCGTGACGCTGTCGAAGTCGATCAGCGGCTACGGCCTGCCGATGTCGCTCTGCCTCTTCAAGGGCGAGCTGGACATCTGGGAGCCGGGCGAGCACAACGGCACCTTCCGCGGCAACAACCCGGCGTTCGTCACCGCCGCCGCCGCGCTCGACGCCTACTGGGCCGACGGCCAGATGGAGAAGCAGACCCTGGCCCGCGGCGAGCAGGTGGAGCAGACGCTGCTGGCGATCTGCGGCGAGGAGGAGACCGCGCAGTTCCGCGGCCGCGGACTGGTCTGGGGCCTGGAGTTCGACGACCCGGCGCGTGCCGCCGCCGTCTGCAAGCGCGCCTTCGAGCTGGGCCTGCTGCTGGAGACCTCCGGCCCGCAGTCCGAGGTCGTGAAGCTGCTCCCGCCGCTGACCGTCACCCCCGATGAGCTGGACGAGGGCCTGCGCACGCTGGCCCGGTCCGTCCGCGAGACCGCCTGAGCGGGGTACGCCCCCGCGCAGGCACCACAGAGCAGGACAGAAGAGAAAGGCACCACCCCACCGTGATCGTCCGATCTTTCAGTGACATCGAGAACACCGACCGGCACATCAAGTCCGCATCAGGTACCTGGGAGAGCAAGCGCATCGTGCTCGCCAAGGAGAAGGTGGGCTTCTCTCTCCACGAGACCGTGCTGTACGCGGGCACGGAGACGTCGATGTGGTACGCGAACCACATCGAGGCCGTTCTGTGCACCGAGGGCGAGGCCGAGCTCACCAACGACGAGACCGGCGAGAAGCACTGGATCTCCCCCGGGACGATGTACCTGCTGAACGGGCACGAGCACCACACGCTGCGGCCGAAGACCGACTTCCGCTGCGTGTGCGTCTTCAATCCCCCCGTCACCGGGCGGGAGGACCATGACGAGAACGGTGTATACCCGCTGCTGACAGAGGAGGGCTGAACCATGACCACCGATGTACGCGCCGACCTGTACCCCTCGCGCGGCGCCGCCGAGATGACCACTCCCCGCCAGGACCCGGTCATCTGGTCCGCGCCGGGCGCGCCCGGACCGGTCACCGCCAAGGATCTCCAGGGCTTCGAGGAGAACGGCTTCCTCACCGTCGACCAGCTCATCACGCCGGACGAGGTGGACGTCTACCGGGCCGAGCTGGACCGGCTGGTCGCCGACCCGCAGGTCCGGGCCGACGAGCGCTCGATCATCGAACCGCAGTCGCAGAGCGTGCGGTCCGTCTTCGAGGTCCACAAGCTCAGCCAGGTCTTCGCGAACCTGGTCCGCGACGAGCGTGTGGTGGGCCGTGCCCGCCAGATCCTCGGCTCCGACGTGTACGTCCACCAGTCAAGGATCAACGTCAAGCCGGGCTTCGGTGCCTCGGGCTTCTACTGGCACTCGGACTTCGAGACCTGGCACGCCGAGGACGGTCTGCCGAACATGCGGACCGTGTCGGTCTCGATCGCGCTGACCGAGAACTTCGACACCAACGGCGGGCTGATGATCATGCCCGGTTCGCACAAGTCGTTCCTCGGCTGTGCGGGCGAGACGCCGAAGGACAACTACAAGAAGTCCTTGCAGATGCAGGACGCCGGCACCCCGTCCGACGAGGCGCTGACGAAGATGGCCGACCGGCACGGCATCAAGCTCTTCACGGGCGCGGCCGGTTCGGCGACCTGGTTCGACTGCAACTGCATGCACGGCTCGGGGGACAACATCACCCCGTACGCGCGCAGCAACGTCTTCATCGTCTTCAACAGCGTGGAGAACACGGCGCAGGAGCCCTTCGCGGCTCCGATCCGCCGGCCCGACTTCATCGGGGCGCGTGACTTCACGCCGGTGAAGTAGGGACGTACGGCACGAGGACGGGGCGGGACGCATCACGCGTCCCGCCCCGTCCTCGTCCTGTGCCGCGCAAGGGACGTTCTCCCCTCATGGGTGCATGACGTTCACGGGTGCATGGCGGTCACGGGTGCATGACGATCTTTCCCACGTGGCCCCTGCGGGAGAGCGCCTCCTGTGCCAGGGCGGCCTGCTCCAGGGGGTAGGTCGCGGCGACGACGGGCTGGACCGCGCCCTGCCGGGCCAGGTCCATGAGGAGGCCGAAGTGCGTGGGCGTGTGCATCGCGGAGCCGATCACCTGCGCATTGTGCAGATAGAGCCGGCGTACGTCGAAGGCCACCTCGTACCCGCCGAGCGCACCGGCGACGACCCATCGGCCGCCCTCGCGCAGCAGCGGCAGCACCGAGCCCACCAGGTCACCGGCGACGACGTCCAGTGCGACGTCCACGCCCTCCGGGGCGACGGCGCGGATCTGCTCGGCGACGTCCTGCGCCCGGTCGAGGACCTCGTGGGCGCCCGCCTCACGCACCGCGTCGATCTTGGATCCGCTGCTGATGGCGAGCACCTTCGCACCGCGGGCCCGGGCGATCTGGATCAGCGCGAGGCCCACTCCCCCGGACGCCCCCGAGACCAGGGCGGTCTCGCACTTCCCGAGCCTGCCCCGCTCGATCATGCCCAGCGCCGTGCCGTAGGCGGTCGGCAGCGTCGCGAGCTGGTCGTCGGTGAGCGGGGAGTCCGTCACGTCGTGCACACGCCCGGCGGGCGCGGTGACGTACTCGGCGTAACCGCCGTCGCGTTCGCTCCCCATCAGGCCCACCGGGTTCGCGTCCGGTCCTTCGGAGTCGTAGATCGCCGGGTCGACGACCACCCGGCGGCCGACGAGGCTCTCGTCCGCGCCGGGACCGACGGCCACGACCCGGCCGGCCACGTCGGCGCCCTGGATGCGCGGGAAGTCGAGCGGGCCTCGCCAGCCGGACAGCGCCTCCGGGTCTCCGGGCTGGCCGTAGGCGCCCTCACGGGTCCACAGGTCGGTGTTGTTCAGCGCCACCGCGGCGACCCTGACCAGCACCTCTCCCGCCCGTGGCACGGGCACGGCGACCTCTGACGGCTGGAGGACCTCGGGCCCTCCGTGCTCCGCGATCCGTACTGCGCGCATGGTTCCGGGCACGTCCATCGCTCGACCTCCTGCTAGGTATACTGATCTGTGAACACACTCCACGGTACACCGATCGGTGAAGGAATGCTGATGCAGGACACACGCCCCCTGACGCCGGCCGGCGAGCGCATCGTCGCGGCCGCCGAGGAGCTGTTCTACGACCGCGGCATCACGGCGGTCGGCGTGGATCTGATCGCCGAGCACTCGGGGGTGACCAAGCGGACCCTGTACAACCAGTTCGGCTCCAAGGACCGGCTCGTGGCGGCCTACCTCGCGGCACGCGACCGGCGCTGGCAGTCGCTCGTCCGCGCCACCGTCGACGCCTGCGACGACCCCGTCGAGGCCGTCACCGCCCCCTTCGAGGCGCTGCGGGTCTGGAGCGGGACAAACGCCCGCGGATGCGCGTTCATCAACGCCCTGGCCGAGCTCCCGGACGCCTCCCATCCCGCGTACGTCATCGCCGCGGACCAGAAGCGCTGGCTCGTGAACCTGTTCGAGGAGCTCGCCACCGCTGCGGGCTGCCCGGCCCCCGGCGCCCTGGCCACCCAGCTCCTCGTGCTGCACGAGGGCGTCCTCGCCACGCAGCCCCTCCCGCTCGACACCCTCCCGGGCGGCGTCGAGCTGGCGCGGTCCCTGGTGCGGGCGGCCCTGGCCCGCCCGTAGGGCCACCGGACCGTACAACTCGCTGGACCCGGCACGGATCAGCGGAGACAGTGGCGCCCATGACTTCGCTCGTACAGCACATCACCATCGACTGCGCCGACGCCTACGAACTGGCCCTCTTCTGGGCCGAGGTGCTCGGCTCGCCGGTCTCCGACGACGACGCGCCCGGCGATCCCGAGGCGCTCGTGGAGGCGCCGGGCGCCGCACTGCTCTTCATCACGGTGCCGGAACCCAAGAGCGGCAAGAACCGGATCCATCTGGACATCCGCCCCGAGCGGCGTTCCCGCGACGAGGAGGTCGAGCGGCTGCTCGCCCTGGGCGCCACGCTGGTCGCGGACCACCGCAAGCCGAACGGCCGGGGCTGGGCGACGCTGGCCGATCCGGAGGGCAACGAGTTCTGCGTGGAGTGCGGCGCCGCCGAGCGCGCGGCGCTGACCGGCACACGGCTGCCGGTCACCGCCGACGACGTGACGCTGGCGGTACGGCTCGCGGTCGACACCCTCACGGCGTCCCCGGTGGACGACTGGCGTATCCCCGCAGGGTCGTTGACGTGGGACTGCTGGGAGACCGTGGAGCACCTGAGCGACGACCTCTTCGCGTACGCCGTCCAACTCGGCCCGAGGAAGCCCTCCCTGGAGACCGAGGTCCCCTACCGCTGGGCCCCGGACCGCGAGGGCGGCCCCTCGAACTCGGTCTTCGCGAACCCGGAGGCGGGGACCGCCGGCCTGCTCCTGACCCTGGAGGCGAGCGGCGCGCTGCTGACCGCGATGGTGCGGACGGCCTCCCCCGACCTCCGTTCGTACCACTCGTACGGCGTCTCCGACCCGGAGGGCTTCGCCGCGATGGGCATCGTCGAGACCCTGGTCCACACCCATGACGTCGCCGCCGGGCTGTCCCTCTCCTGGACCCCGCCCCGGGACCTCTGCGACCGCGTGCTGGCCCGGCTGTTCCCCGGCGCCCCGGACGACGAGGACCGGTGGACCGTCCTGCTGTGGTCCACCGGCCGCGCGGATCTGCCGGGGCGCGACCGCGTCACCTCGTGGAGGTGGCACGGCGCGCCGCTGGAGCGGTGAGCCGCCGGGGCCCCGGACCTCCGGAACCGGCCGCGTTCCGGCCGGTTCCGGTGCCTCCGGGGCCGTCGGCCGGGGCGCGCCGGTAGCGTCACGGCCATGGAGCAGCCGACCAGCACCACCCTCACCGATCAGGCGCCCGCGGACCCAGCGGCGGCGGACGACGCCCTGGCCACACAGCCCGTCGGGTACTGGAGCGGCCTGGCCCACTCCGCCGTCACCCGGCATCTGCGGGACGCCCTGGCCAGGGTCGACGTCACGCAGCCCCAGTACTGGGTGCTCAACCGGGTGCGCCACGGACCCGTCGCACCCACCCGTGAGGAGCTGGTCGCCGGGCTGACGCCCCTGGCCGACGGGCCGCAGGACATCTCCAGGGCCGTCGACCAGCTGCTCCACCGGGGATGGATCAGCCGGGACGGGCAGCGGTTCGCCCTCACCGACGGCGGGGAGGCCGCCCGGGCGCGGCTGCGTGAGCTGGTGACCGGTCTCCGCGCCGAGGTCCACCGGGGGATCAGCGACGCGGAGTACGTGGCCGCGCTCAAGGTGCTCCGGACGATGGTGGCCAACATCGAGGCCGCGCCTCCGGTCTGAGAAGTACGGCCCACCGGCTCCCGGTCAGCCGGTCCTACCGGCTCCCGGCCCGCCGGTCCAACCGGCCTACCGGCCTACCGGTGCGAGAACCAGCCGGCCGCCGGGAAGCAGCCTGCCGTCGTGGTCGAACACCGCCTGGTTCTCCCATGCGTTGCCCGACGCCGGGTCGGCCGGGTCCCAGCCGCTGCCGGTGACGGCGGTCCAGGCCGGTTCCCAGTAGACGGCGCCCAGGCCCCGGCCGTTCGGCACGGCCTCCACGACGTTCATGACGTCGCGGAGGTTCGCCGCCTGGCCGGCCGGGGTCGCCGGGTAGCCGGTGACCAGCTGGCTCGCGGTGGCCACGTTGTTCTCCAGGCCGTCGTCGTTCGCGAGCGTATGGGCGTACGCCGTCTCCGCGACCATGACCGGCTTGCCGTAGCGCGAGGCGGCGTCGTCCAGGTTGGTCTGGAGCTCGGCCAGTGAGCCGTGCCAGTAGGCGTAGTACGAGAGGGCGATGACGTCGAAGGGCACCTTCTGCGCCACCGCGTTGTCGAACCACCAGCGGGTGCCCGCGTTGTCGCCGCCCTCGGCGAGGTGCAGAGCCACCTTCGTCGTGGAGGAGACCGCCTTCGCCGCGTTCGCCCCGGAGGTGAGGAGGCCGGCGAGCTGTGACCAGTTGCTCGTCGAGCCCTCCGGCCAGAGCATCCCGCCGTTGATCTCGTTGCCGATCTGCACCATGTCGGCGGTGGTGCCCTGGGCCTTCAGCGCGTTCAGCACGTCGTACGTGTGGTTGTAGACGTCCGTACGGAGCGCGCTGTAGCCGTGCCCGGCCCAGGCGGCGGGCTTGTTCTGCTTGCCTGGGTCGGCCCAGGCGTCGGAGTAGTGGAAGTCGACGAGCGTCTTCATGCCGAGCGCCTTGGCGCGCTTGGCCATGGCGAGGACATGGGCCTTGTCGTTGTAGCCGTCGGCCGGGTTCACCCACACCTTGAGGCGTACGTAGTTCATCCCGGAGCCCTTGAGGATGGTCATGGCGTCCCCGGCCCTGCCGCTCGCGTCGCTGTACGTCGCGCCGTGCGCCTCGTTCTTCGGGAGGGTGGAGAGGTCACCGCCCCTGACGCTCAGCCCGGTGGACCCGGGGGTGAAGGCGATGTCGTCGAAGTTGGCCCACTCCCCCGCGTGCGCGTCGGAGTTGAGGCTGATCGTGCAGTCCCCGCCGGTCACCCTGACGGAGGTGACGAGCCGCACCCAGTCGCCGTTCGCGGTCGGCGGCAGGTCGGTGCGCTGCTCGGCGCCGCCGCAGTTGCGCAGGGCGATGTAGGCGGCGTTCTGGCCGCCGCCGGAGCGGACCCAGGCGCTCAGGGTGTACGTGCCGTCGGTGAGGCCGCTCAGGTACTGGTAGGTCTCGACCTTGTACGCCGAGGCCGACCAGTGGCTGAGCCGGGTGCTGCCGCCGTGGCCGCCCGCCTCGGTGAAGGAGGCGGCGTTCTGTCCTCCGGCGGAGTACGTCGACCATCCGGTGGCGCCCGACTCGAAGCCGGTGTTGACGGGGGCGGTGGCCGCGTGGGCGGCCTGGGCGGGGAGCGCGGCGAGGACGAGGCCGGACAGTGCGGCCACCGCCCCTGCCGCTCTCGCGCGGGTGTGCGTCGTTCCGTACATCGTCGATGTCCCTTCGACAGGGTGGTGCGGGGAACGTGCGGGCGCCTCAGCCGCCGAGCCGTACGACGCGGACCGCACCCGCCGGAACGGCGAGCTTGTCCACGGCGGGCCCGCCGGTGAGGAGTTCGGTGCCGTGGGCGTCCAGTGCCACGTCGGCGTCGGTGTCGGAGTGATTGATCACGAAGAGGTAGCTGCCGGTGTCGCCGGTCCGGCGGACCACCTCGACGTCGTACGGCAGACCGGTGCGGGGCTCGATGCCGGCGTCGGCGGCGGCCCGGTCCAGGACGGCGGCCAGGTCGGCGCCGGAGAGCCGGGTGGAGAGGTACCAGGCGGTGCCCTCGCCGAGCCGGTTGCGGGTGACGGCGGGGCGGCCGGCCGGGATGCCGTCGGCGTACGACCAGACGGTCTCGGCGCCGCGCGGGATCACCACGTCCGACCAGAGGTCACCGGTGAGCTCCGGGCCTTCGGGGGCGCCCTCGGGGGTGGTCAGCCGGACGGTGCCGCCCTCACCGAGCGGGGAGAACTCCTCGACGGTCAGCCCGAGGACGTCCCGGAACGCGCCCGGGTAGGGCCCGGGGTGCACCGCGTCGTCGGCGTCGACGATGCCGGAGAAGTACGAGACGACGAGGGTGCCGCCGTTCTCGACGTACCGGCGGAGGTTGCGGCCGCTCTCCTCGGTGGTGAGGTAGAGGGCGGGGACGACGACCAGGGGGTAGCCGGAGAGGTCGGCGTCGGGGTGGGCGAAGTCGACGGTGAGGTGGCGGTCGTAGAGCGAGGCGTAGAAGGTGTCGGCGCGCTCGCGGGCGTCGTGGTCCTCGCTCGGGCGCCACTCCAGGCGCTGCGCCCACCAGGACTCCCAGTCCCAGAGCATCGCCACGTCGGCGACGGTCCGGGTGGAGCGGATGCCCTCCAGCAGGCCGAGTCCGGCGCCCAGCGCGCTCACCTCGCGCCAGATGCGTGAGTCGGTGCCGGCGTGCGGGACCATCGCGGAGTGGAACTTCTCGGCGCCGCGCCGGGACTGCCGCCACTGGAAGAACATGGCTCCCTCGGAGCCCCGGGCGACGTGGGCCAGGCTGTTGCGGGCCATCTCGCCGGGGCGCTTGGCGGGGTTGCGCGGCTGCCAGTTGACGCCGCTGGTGGAGTGCTCCAGGAGCAGCCAGGGCGCGCCGCCCGCGACCGAGCGGGTGAGGTCGGCGGCCATGGCGAGATTGACGTGGGTGCGGCGGCCGTCGGTGATCAGGTAGTGGTCGTTGGTGACGAGGTCGACCTCGCGGCCCCAGGCCCAGTAGTCGACCGACTCGCACTGGCTGAGGGCGGTCATGAAGTTGGTGGTGACCGGGATGCCGGGGGCGAGCCGGTGCAGGATGTCGCGCTCGGCGGTGAAGTTCTCCCGCATGGTGGCGTCGGCGAAGCGGGCGTAGTCCAGCTGCTGGGCGGGGTTGCCGACGGTCGGGGTGGTGCGGGGCGGGTCGATCTCGTCGAGGGTGCGGTAGCGCTGGCCCCAGAAGGCGGTGCCCCAGGCCTCGTTGACCGCGTCGACGGAGCCGTGGCGGGCGGTGAGCCAGCGGCGGAAGTGGGCGCCGCAGGTGTCGCAGTAGCAGGCGCTGACGGGGACGCCGTACTCGTTGTGGACGTGCCACATCGCGAGGGCGGGGTGGTTCGCGTAACGGCGGGCGAGCTGTTCGGTGATGTCCGCCGCCGCCGCGCGGTAGGCGGGCGAGCTGTGACAGATGGCGCCGCGCGATCCGAAGGCGAGGCGGGCCCCGTCCCGGGTGACCGGCAGGGCTTCGGGGTGGGCGCGGTAGAACCAGGCCGGCGGGGCGACCGTGGGGGTGCCGAGGTCGGCGCGGATGCCGTTGACGTGCAGCAGGTCCAGGAGCCGGTCGAGCCAGCCGAAGTCATGGGCGCCCGGCTCGGGTTCCAGCAGCGCCCAGGAGAAGATCCCGACGCTGACCATGGTCACGCCGGCCTCCCGCATCAGGCGTACGTCCTCGTGCCAGACCTCTTCGGGCCACTGCTCGGGGTTGTAGTCGCCGCCGAAGGCCAGCTTGTGCAGGCCGGCCGGGTAGGGCGCGGATTCTGAGTGCGGCATGGACAGCTCCTGGCTCTTCGGGGCAACTTCTGGGAACGTGCACACACACTCTCGGCGGCGCAGGGCCAACATAACCGCACAGCAACAACCATTGACAAGTGTCGGTTTCGTTTCTCTACTGTGAACGCTCACAGCGCCTTTCCGGCCGGTCCGCCGATGCGTCTGTTCGTCTCGTCAGGGGAGAAACCATGAAATACCGCACCGTCGCGGTGTCCACCGCCGCAGCTCTCGCCGCCACCGCCCTGCTCTCGGGGTGCGGTTCGGACGACGGCGGCGACGAGCCGGCCGCCTCCGAGCCCGCCTCGCTGACCTACTGGGCGTGGGCGCCCGGCCTGGACAAGGTCGCGGACATCTGGAACAAGGGCCCCGGCAAGGAGGCCGGCATCACCGTCACGGTGAAGAAGCAGGCGTCCGGCGACGACCTGGTCACCAAGATCATCACGGCGGCGAAGGCCCACAAGGCCCCCGACCTGGTCCAGGCCGAGTACCAGGCACTCCCCACCCTGGTCTCCAACGACGTGCTCGCCGACATATCCGACGAGGCCGGCGACGCGAAGAGCCGGTTCGCCGACGGAATCTGGCAGCAGACGACGCTCGGCTCGGACGCCCTCTACGCCCTGCCGCAGGACTCCGGCCCGCTGATGTTCTACTACCGCGAGGACCTCTTCAAGAAGTACGGCCTGACCGTGCCCACCACCTGGGACGAGTTCGCGGAGACCGCCCGCGCGCTGAAGGAGAAGGCGCCGGACAAGGACCTCACCACGTTCTCCTCCAACGACTCGGGCCTCTTCGCGGGCCTCGCCCAGCAGGCCGGCGCGCAGTGGTGGACCACGGGCGGCGACAAGTGGAAGGTCGCCATCGACGACCCGGCCACGCGGAAGGTCGCCGACTTCTGGGGCGGCCTGGTCAAGGAGGGGGCGATCGACAACCAGCCGATGTACACCCCGGCCTGGAACAAGGCGCTCAACACCGGCAAGCAGATCGCCTGGGTCAGCGCCGTCTGGGCACCGGGCACCCTGACCACCGCCGCTCCCGAGACGAAGGGAAAGTGGGCCATGGCCCCGCTCCCCCAGTGGAAGGCCGGCGAGAACGTCACGGGCAGCTGGGGCGGCTCCTCCACGGCGGTCACCAACGACTCGAAGAACAAGAAGGCCGCCGCGACCTTCGCGAAGTGGCTGAACACCGACCCCGCGGCCCTCGCCGCGCTGGTCGAGGAGAGCGGCATCCACCCCGCCGCGACCGCCGCCCAGACCGGTGGCGCGCTCGCGAAGGCGCCGGACTACTTCTCCAACCAGCCCGGCTTCTACACCGAGGCCGCCAAGATCGCCCAGGGCACCGCCCCGGCGGCCTGGGGCCCCAACGTCAACGTCGCGTACAGCGCCTTCAAGGACAACTTCGCCGAGGCCGCCAAGAGCAAGTCGGACTTCGGCCCCGCGCTGACCGCCATGCAGGACGCCACCGTCGCGGACCTGAAGAAGCAGGGCTTCGGAGTCTCGGAGTGACACGCGCACCCCGCAGGAGGGCGTACGGGGTCAAGAGCGCCCCGTACGCCTTCCTGGTCCCCGCCACCGTCCTCTTCCTGCTCTTCTTCGCCCTGCCCATCGGCTACGCCGTGTACCTCAGCTTCCGCAGGACCGAGGTCAAGGGGCTCGGCCTCGGCAAGGGCGCCCGCGACGAGATCTGGGCGGGCCTGGCCAACTACACCGACGCGCTCTCCGACCCGGAGCTGCTGCACGGGGCGCTGCGCATCCTCGGCTACGGCGCGATCGTCGTCCCGGTGATGCTGGGCCTCGCCCTGCTCTTCGCCCTGCTGCTGGACACCGACGGGCTCCGGGCGCGCGGCTTCAGCAGGCTGGCGATCTTCCTGCCGTACGCGATCCCGGGCGTCATCGCCGCACTGATGTGGGGCTTCCTCTACCTTCCCGAGGTCAGCCCCTTCCTGTACGTACTCGACGCGATGGGGCTCCCGCAGCCCGATCTGCTGGACGGCGGGCCGCTGTACCTCTCGCTGGCCAACATCGCGGTGTGGGGCGGCACCGGCTTCAACATGATCGTGATCTACACGTCGCTGCGGGCGATCCCGGCCGAGATCTTCGAGGCGGCGCGGATCGACGGCTGCTCGCAGCTCCAGATCGCGCTGCGGATCAAGATCCCGATGGTGGCGCCCTCGCTGATCCTGACCTTCTTCTTCTCGATCATCGCGACGCTCCAGGTCTTCAGCGAGCCCACCACGCTGAAGCCGCTCACCAACTCGCTCTCCACCACCTGGAGTCCGCTGATGAAGGTCTACCAGGACGCCTTCGTCAACAACGACATCCACGCGGCGGCCGCCCAGGCGGTCATCATCGCCCTGGCCACCCTCGCCCTGTCCTTCGGCTTCCTCAGGGCGGCCAACTCCCGTACGAAGCAGGGAGACTCCCGATGAGCACTCCGCCCCTCGCCACCCCCGGCCGCCGGCGCCTCCCCCTCGTCCCCACGGCCGCGCTGCTGCTCGGCGCGGTGTACTGCCTGCTGCCCGTCGCCTGGGTGCTGGTCGCCTCGACGAAGTCCGGCAGCGAGCTGTTCTCCACCTTCACCTTCCTGCCCGGCTCCGGGTTCGCCGACAACGTCGCCGACCTCACGGAGTACCGCGACGGGGTGTACTGGAAGTGGATGGCCAACTCGGCCTTCTACGCCGGGGCGGGCGCGCTGCTCTCCACGGCGGTGTCCGCGGTCTCGGGGTACGCGCTGGCCGTGTACCGCTTCCGCGGCAAGGAGACCGTCTTCAACATCCTGCTCGCCGGGGTGCTGATGCCTCCGGTGATCCTGGCCGTGCCGCAGTACCTGCTGCTGGCCGAGGCCGACATGACCGACTCCTACCTGTCGGTGCTGCTGCCGCTGATCCTCTCCCCGTACGGTGTCTACCTCGCCCGGATCTACGCGGCGGCCGCCGTGCCGGCCGATGTGATCGAGGCGGGGCGGATGGACGGCGGCGGGGAGTGGCGGATTTTCCGGACCATCGCGCTGCCGATGATGCTGCCGGGGCTGGTGACCGTGTTCCTGTTCCAGTTCGTGGCGGTCTGGAACAACTTCCTGCTCCCCTACATCATGCTCGGCGACGACGAGAAGTTCCCGGTGACCCTGGGGCTCTACACGCTGCTCCAGCAGGGCGCGACCACCCCGGCGCTCTACACGCTGGTCATCACCGGCGCGCTGCTGGCGATCATCCCGCTCATCGCCCTGTTCCTGGTGATCCAGCGGTTCTGGAGCCTCGACCTGCTCTCCGGCGCCGTAAAGTCCTGACAGCTCCTCAACAGGGCATCTCTTCATGAAAGATCAGCACCATGAGCCGCACAGAACAGAACGGCACGGGACGCCGCCGGCCGCCGACGATCCACGACGTCGCCCGGGAGGCCGGTGTCTCCCGGGGCACCGTCTCCCGGGTGCTCAACGGCGGTCACAACGTCAGCCCGGCCGCGCTGGACGCGGTTCAGTCCGCCATCCGGCGGACCGGCTACACCGTGAACCGGCATGCCAGATCCCTGATCACCGGGCGTTCCGACTCGGTGGCGTTCCTGCTGACCGAGCCCCAGGAGCGTTTCTTCGAGGACCCGAACTTCAATGTGCTGCTGCGGGGCTGCACCACCGCGCTCGCCGCGCACGACATCCCGCTGCTGCTGATGATCGCGGGCACGGAGGCGGAGCGCCGCCGCAACATGCGGTACATCGCCGGGCACGTGGACGGGGTGCTGCTGGTCTCCAGTCACTCCGGTGACCCGGTGGCGGCCCAGCTGCACGAGGCCGGGGTGCCGCTGGTGGCCTGCGGAAAGCCGCTCGGGCAGGGGTCGCGGGTCAGCTATGTGGCGGCCGACGACCGGCACGGCGCCCGGGACATGGTGCGTTACCTGTACGGGGCGGGGCGCCGCCGGATCGCCACGGTCACCGGTCCGCTGGACACCCCGGGCGGGGTGGACCGGCTGGCCGGTTACCGCGAGACGCTCGCCGAATGCGGGCTGCCGGTCGACGAGGCGCTGATCGTGCCGGGCGACTACAGCCGGGCGGGCGGTGAGGCGGCGGCCGCGCTGCTGCTGGAGCGGGCGCCCGATGTGGACGCCGTCTTCGTCGCGTCGGACCTGATGGCGCAGGGCGTGCTGAGCACCCTGGAGCGGGCGGGCCGGCGGGTGCCGCAGGACATCGCGGTCGGCGGCTTCGACGACTCCCCCGCGGCGCTGGCGGCGCGCCCGGAGCTGACGACGGTCCGCCAGCCGTGGGACCGGATCAGCGCCGAGATGGTACGGGTGCTGCTGGCGCAGATCGGCGGGGAGGACCCGGCGGCGGTCATCCTCCCCACCGAACTGGTGCGCAGGGACTCGGCGTAGGGGCTCGGCGGAGGGGCCCTGCCGGCCCGGCGCTCAGCCGACGCGCCGGGCCAGCACCTGCCCCGGCCAGGTCCCGACCAGGAAGCGGTCCGTGGGGACGAAGCCGTTGCGCTCGTAGTACGCGACGAGCTCGCCCCCGCCGCCCGCCCAGCAGTCGACCCGCAGCAGGTCCACCCCGGCCCGCCGGGTCTCCCGCACGGCGTGGGCCAGCAGAGCCGACCCGATGCCCAGGCCCGCGTGCCGCCGGTCGGAGACCAGCAGGCGTACGTACAGCTCGGGTTCCCCCGCGGCCGGGATCGGCATCCGCGGATTGGGGCCTGAGTCGAGCACCAGCGCCCCGGCGGGCACACCGTCCAGCTCCGCGACGAACGGCGAGTTCACCGTGGTGTACCCCTCGACCCGGGCCGGGCCGCCGGACGTCTGCGAATAGGGGACGGTGCCCCACTGTTCGGTGTTGCCGCGGGCGTTCATCCAGGCCACCGCGGAGTCGAGCATGTCCAGGATGGCCGGTGCGTCGGCCGGGCCGCCCGGCCTGATCCGTATGCCGTGCTTCGTGTCGTCGCTCACGGCGGAAGTCTGCCACGAGGGTCCGCGCGGCTTCAGGCTTCCGGGTCAGGCCCCCCGGGGGCGCGTCCGTGTCAGACGGCGTCCAGCGCCGGGTAGTCGGTGTAGCCCTCCGCGCCGCCGCCGAAGAAGGTCTTCGGGTCCGGGGTGTTGAAGGGGCCGCCGGCCTTCAGACGGGCCGGCAGGTCCGGGTTGGCGAGGAACAGGGCGCCGTACGAGATGATGTCGGCGATCCCGTCGTCGATGACCGTGTGGTGCTCGGGTCCCGTCGGCCCCTCGGAGAACACGTTGATGACGAGGGTCCCGGTGAACTGCTTGCGCAGCGCGAGCGTCAGTTCCCGGCCGTCCGCCTGCTCCAGCACGTGCAGGTACGCCAGTCCGAGCGGCTCCAGCTCGGCGACGAGCGCCGTGTAGACGGCGTCCGGCTCGGGCTCCTCGATGCCGTTGTAGGGGTTCCCGGGCGAGATGCGGATCGCGGTCCGCTCGGCGCCGATCTCGGCGACGACCGCCTTGACCACCTCGACGGCGAAGCGGATGCGGGCCGTGTCCGGGCCGCCCCACGCGTCGGTGCGCAGGTTGGTGTTGGGGGCCAGGAACTGCTGGATCAGGTAGCCGTTGGCGCCGTGCAGCTCGACGCCGTCGAAGCCCGCGTCGATCGCGTTGCGGGAGGCCGTGGCGAAGTCGCCGATGGTCGCGCGGATCTCCTCGTCGGTGAGCTCGTGCGGCTCCACGAAGTCCTTCGGCCCCACGTGGGTGTAGACCTGGCCGGGCGCCGCGACCGGGGACGGCGCCACCGGGATCAGTCCGTCCGGCAGCAGGACGGGGTGGCCGATCCGGCCCGCGTGCATGATCTGGGCGAAGATCCGGCCGCCCGCCGCGTGGACGGAGTCGGTGACCTCGCGCCAGGAGGCGACCTGCTCGGCACTGTGCAGCCCGGGGGTGGAGGGGTATCCCTGGCCCACCACGGAGGGCTGGATGCCCTCGGTGATGAGGAGCCCGGCCGAGGCGCGCTGGGTGTAGTAGTCGACGGTGAGGCCGGTGGCCGTGCCGCCTTCGCCGGCCCGGCTGCGGGTCATCGGCGCGAGGGCGATGCGGTTGGAGAGCTGCGTACCGGAGAGATCTACGGGATCGAACACGGTGGTCATGAAAGCCTCCGAGGCATTTACATGGTCGGCCAAGTAATCAGTGCCCGGTCACTGTAACCTATTAATTGGCCGACCAAGCTAAAGTTCATGAGGACGTCATGAACCCCGGTCCCGGACCGGGACGCGGCACCGCACCGAGGAGTCCCGATGAAGGCCGAAAGCGCCACCTCCGCCGACCCCGCCTGCCCCGGGGCGCTGCCCAGCGCCGCCCTCGACGGCCCGGTCAGCCATGCCGTCTCGCGGGTGGCCAGGCTGCACAGGATCACGGCCGGCCGGCTGCTCAAGGGGCTCGGGCTCTACCCGGGGCAGGAGTTCCTGATGATGCACCTGTGGGACACCGGGGCGGTCCGGCAGGCCGAGCTGATCAAGGCCATGGACCTCGACCCGTCCACCGTCACCAAGATGCTCCAGCGCCTCGAACAGGCCGGGCACGTACGCCGTCGCCCCGACCCGGACGACCGGCGGGCGGTCCTGGTCGAGGCGACGGAGGAGAGCTGCGCCCTGCACGCCGAGGTGCGCGGGGCCTGGTCGGGCCTGGAGGAGCACACCCTGGCGGGGCTGGAGCCCGCCGAGCGCGCGGAGCTGGCCCGGCTGCTCGCCAAGGTGGAGGAGAACCTCTGCCACGAGGCCGGGGAGTGCCCGGCGCCGTAGCGGGGAGCCGGGCTCAGCCGGACAGCACCTCCAGGGCGCGGTCGACGTCGGCGTCGGTGTTGTAGAGGTGGAAGGCCGCCCGCAGATTCCCCGCGCGGGCGGAGACCATCACCCCGGCAGCCGCCAGGTCGGGCTCCCGGCTGCCCAGGCCGGGCACGGCGACGATCGCGGAGGTGCCGCCCACCGGTTCGTGCCCGAGTGACACCAGCCCGTCCCGGAAGCGGGCGGCGAGCCCGGTGGCATGGGCGTACACGGCGTCCACCCCGACCTCGGCCAGGACGTCGAGCGACTGCTCGGCCCCGTGGTAGGCGAGGAAGGCGACCGGTTCGTCGAAGCGCCGGGCGTCGGCGGCGAGCTTCTCGACCGGCCCGTAGGTGCTGTTCCAGCGGTCCTCGGCGGCGACCCAGCCCGCGTAGAGCGCCGGCAGGGTCTCCTGGGCCTCCTCGGTGACGGTCAGGAACGAGGTGCCCCGGGGACACATCAGGAACTTGTACCCGCCGGTGACCGTGTAGTCGTAGGCCCCGGCGTCCAGCGGCCGCCATCCGGCCGACTGGCTGGCGTCGAGCATCGTGCGGGCCCCGTGCGCGGCCGCCGCCGCACGGATCGCGTCCAGGTCGGCGACCCGCCCGTCGGCGGACTGGACGGCCGAGAAGGCGACGAGCGCGGTCCCGGGCCGCACGGCCTCGGCCAGCCCGGCCAGCAGCACGTACCGCATGCGCAGATCACCGCGTACGGCGAAGGGGCTGACGACGGAGCTGAACTCCCCCTCCGGCGCGAGGACTTCGGCACCGGCGGGGAGGGAGGCGGCGACGAGCCCCACATGGGCGGCGACGGAACCGCCGACCGCCACCCGTGCGGGCGCGACCCCCGCGAGCCGGGCGAAGCCGGCGCGGGCGGCGTCCACGGACTCGAAGCTGCCCACCCCGCCCCGGACGCCCACGGCGCTGTCGGCGGCCAGCGCCCTGACGGCCTCGACGGCGCGACGGGGCAGCAGCCCGCAGCTGGAGGTATTGAGATAGGTGGTCTCGGAGGCGAATTCGGTGGCCCTGGCCCGGTCGATCGCAGAAGTCTCCATGCGGGACAGCCTGACGGCCGCCCAACCTCACGTCAACGACGTAAATTTGGGCGGCGCGTCAAAGGGGTCCTTATACGCGCTGGTCGGACGCGTCGGTCTGGGGCACTTCGCAGGCCCCGTCCGCGTCGCAGGCCGCGGCGTCCCCGCCGACCTGGGTGAGGCCGGGGACCACGCGGTCCTTCCACGCCTGCTCCAGCGCCTGGACGAACACCTCCGCGGGCTGCCCGCCGGAGATGCCGTACCGCCGGTCGAGCACGAAGAACGGCACGGCGTTGGCGCCCAGCTCGGCCGCCTCGCGCTCGTCGGCCCGTACGTCGTCGGCGTACGCCCGGGGGTCGGCCAGCACCGCACGCGCCTCGTCGGCGTCGAGCCCCGCCTCGACGGCCAGGTCGGCCAGCACGGCCTCGTCGAAGACCGAGCGCTCCTCGGCGAAATTGGCGCGGTAGACCAGCGACAGCAGCTCGTCCTGGAGCCCGCGCGCCTTGGCGAGATGGAGCAGCCGGTGGATGTCGAAGGTGTTGCCGTGGTCACGGCCCTCGGTGCGGTAGCCGAGCCCCTCGGCCCGCGCGTTCGCGGCGACGTTGCCCTCCATGGCCCGCGCCTCCTCGGGGCTGCGCCCGTACTTTTTGGCCAGCATGTCGATCACCAGCTCGGTGTCGCCCTTGGCCCGCCCCGGGTCGAGCTCGAAGGAACGGTGGACCACCTCGACCTCGTCCCGGTGGGCGAAGCCGGCCAGCCCCTTCTCGAAGCGGGCCTTCCCGACGTAGCACCACGGGCAGGCGATGTCGCTCCATATCTCGACGCGCATGACTCTTCTGTTCTCCAGCTCTGCTGTGACCGATTGCGGAGGGAGCCTCCGCCGCCCGTTCAACGCGCGGAACGCGGGGCTGATTCCCGGCGCCGCACCGTCCTGGAGGCGATCGACGGCGCGACCAGCACGGCGCGACGGGGCCGGGGCGGCATAGCCTCCGGACATGGATCTGCGACTGGCCGCGTACGCCGTGTGCATCGAGGACGGGCGGGTGCTGCTCGCCCGTCATGTACCGCCGGAGGGCGAGCCCAACTGGACTCTTCCGGGCGGCAGGGTCGAGCACGGGGAGGATCCGTTCGACGCGGTGCTCCGGGAGGTCGCCGAGGAGACCGGCCTGGAGGCGGTCGTCGAATGCCTGCTGGGCGTGGACTCACGGGTGGTCCCGGCGGCCGAACGACGTCTTCCCGGCCGGCCCGCACTCCATAACGTCGGGGTCTTCTACCGCGTCCGCGTCACGGGCGGCCGGCTCCGGCCCGAGCCGAACGGGGAGACCACCGAGTCGGTCTTCACCCCGATCCCCGAGGTCGCCCGCGCCGGCCGGTCCTCGCTCGTCGACATCGGCCTCGCCCTGGCACGGACCGCCCCGCCGACGGGCCACGTCGCTCCCGTGCCGGTCGGCGGCCTGATCCAGCACTGAGGCCCCGCCGGGTGGGCGCTCTTCGTGCGGTACGCCGCGTGGGCCTGAGGCCACGTGGGTCCGCCCTCCGGCCGCCCCGTGCTCAGGGGTGTCCGGCCGGGAGGAGCAGCCGGAAGGTGCAGCCTTCGCCGGGGGCGGTGTCGAGTTCCAGCCGTCCGCCGTGGGCCTCGGCGATCGTCGAGGCGATGGCGAGACCGAGGCCGGAGCCGCCGGTCCGGGGGGTGCCGGAGGCGGACGGCGCCCGGTAGAAGCGGTCGAAGACCTGACGCGCCTCCTCCGGCGTCAGACCGGGACCGTCGTCGACGACCTCGATGGCGTGGGCCGGGGTGCCGGCGGGCAGGGGCGGATTGGTGCTCGTACGACCGGGACGGTCGGCGCCTCCGGTACGGGGGCCGGCGCGCAGGCTCCCGACGCGCACCTGGAGCCGGGTGCCGGGCGGGGTGTGGGTGCAGGCGTTGTCCAGGAGGTTGGCGAGCACCTGGGCGAGCTGATGGGGGGCGCCGGAGCCCTCCACCACGTCGAGCTCTCCCGGGCCGAGGGGGGCAAGGGTGATGCGCCGGTCGGGGTGCCGTACGGCCGAGGCGGCGATGCCGTCGGCGGCCAGCGACAACAGGTCGACGGGTCCGTGCTCGGTGGTGGGGGCGTCGCCGAGCTTGGCCAGCAGGAAGAGGCTGTCGACCAGCCGGCTCATCCGGTCCGCGTTCTGCGCGATGAGCTCGTGGGCCTCGCGCCGGCGGGCCGGGGCCATGTCCGGGTCGTCCAGCAGGAGTTCGGCGAAGCCCTGGAGGGAGGTCAGGGGCGTGCGCAGCTCGTGTCCGGCGTCCGCCATGAAGCGGCGCAGTCGGCGCTCGGTCCTGTCCTTGCGGTGCAGGGCCGCGCGGAGCTGGTCGAGCATGCTGTTGAAGGCGATGCCGAGACGGCCGACCTCGGTGTCGGGGCTGGTGTCGCTGACGTTCTGTTCCAGCTCGCCGCCGGTGATGCTCCGGGCGGTGTGCTCGACGCGGGTCAGCGGCCGCAGGCCGAGGCGCACGGCGGCGCTGCCCAGCAGCATCACCCCGGTCGCGGCGACCGCGCCGATGGCCAGGCTGAACCAGAGCAGCCGGGACGTCGCGTCCTGCACGCTGTCCAGGGGCAGGGCGACGACGGCGCGCATGCCCTCGGGTCCGGAGTCGGCGACCACGCGCCAGCTGCCGTCGCCGTCCCGGGCGGGCACCGTGGCGGGGTGTCCGTCGACGGGGTCGCGGGCGGTGATGGTCCCGGCCAGGCGGGGTTCGCCGTGGCCGCTGCCCAGCGAGTGGGGCAGCAGACGGCCCTCGGCATCGTAGAAGTAGACCCGGAAGTCGGAGGGCAGGGTCTCGTGCGGGGGCGGCCGGTGGGCGGGCGCGGTGCCGTCGGCGATGTCCCGGTAGACGGGCGAGGGCGGACGGAAGTCGGTGAGCCGGTCGTCGACCTGCCCGATGAGCCAGGAGCGCATGAGGGTCAGCCCGGTGGCCTGGCTCACCAGGACCGCCGCGGTGGCGAGGACCGTGGCGATCAGCACCAGCCGGGTGCGCAGGGAGCGGGGGCGCAGGCGCCTCGGTATCCCTCTCACCGGGTGTGGTCCCGTGGCAGGCGCAGACAGTAGCCGACGCCCCGCACGGTGTGGATGAGCAGCGGCTCGGCGCGGTCGATCTTGCGGCGCAGGTTCTTGATGTACGTGTCGACGATGCGGGTGTCGCCGGCGAAGTCGTAGTGCCAGACCCTCTGCAGGATCTGCTGCTTCTCCAGCACCTTCTCGGGCTGTGCCATGAGGCAGGCCAGCAGCCGGAACTCCGTCGGGGACAGCGGGACCCGCTGTCCGCCGCGGTGCACCTCGTGCGCCTCCTCGTCGAGGGTGAGGTCGGCGTAGCGCAGGAGCGGGCGCTCGCCGGGCGGCGGCGCCGGTGCGTGCAGTCCGGCGCTGCGGCGGAGGATGGCGCGGATCCGCAGCAGGATCTCCTGGACGTGGAAGGGCTTGGTGACGTAGTCGTCGCCGCCCGAGCTGAGGCCGATGATGCGGTCCTCGACCTCGGTGCGTGCGGTGAGGAAGAGGACCGGGGTGTAGATGCCCCGGGCGCGCAGCTCACGCGTCACCGTGAAGCCGTCGGTGTCGGGCAGCATCACGTCCAGCACGATCAGGTCCGGGCCGCTGCGCTCCGTACCGGCCAGGGCGTCCTGCCCGGTCCCCGCCGACACGACGGCGTAGCCGGCGGCGTGCAGGGCGGAGGTGAGCAGGGTGCGGATGCTCGGGTCGTCCTCGACGACCAGAACGGTGTGCCGGGCTGATGCGGCCATCACGGCGGAGTTCACCTCGGGTGGGGCGGGTGGTGCGGGCGCGGTGTCCACCGTACGGGGGCACACGGGGGCGGCCTGCGGATACGCGGGCGTACCGGCGCCCCGGACCGGATCGGGGGAATCCAGGTCCGGGGCACCGGCGGTCAGCCGGTCACCTCCTTGTTCTTCGCCAGTGCCTCGGTGCGCGAGGTGACGGTCGTACGCAGCGTGGCCACGGCCTTCTTCAGGTCGGCCGCGTCGACACCGGCCTTCTCGGCCTGGCCGGAGATGCTGTCCAGCGCCTTGGCCGCCGCACCCGAGCCGAAGTACGTCTCGTACAGCTCGCTGTACGCCTTCTTGTAGACGCTGTCGAAGGCGTCCAGCTCCAGGAAGCGCTCCTTGAGGGCGTGACCTCCCATGGAACCGCCCGCGCCACCGGGGCCGCCGCCCTCTCCGCCGCCGGGCATGCCGCCGCCTTCCGGCAGCTCCATGCCTTCCGGCAGCTCCATGCCTTCGGGGGGCTCCATGCCTTCCGGCAGTTCGGGTATGCCCTGCGCCGGCCCGCCCTCCTGGCCGCCCGCTCCCTGGCCGGCGGTGCCCTGCCCGTCGGCGCCCTGGCCGGCCGTGTCGCCGGCCGCGCCTCCGGGGCGGCCGCCGCCCATGCTCATCTCGTCGTCGGGCCCCGCCTCGGCGTCCCCGCTGAAGGTGAGGTTGTAGTCCCATCCGAGGACGGAGAACTTCTTGGTGTCCAGGTCGTACCAGAGCAGGTAGTTCTTGCCGGGCCCCGCCATGTCGTCGAAGTTCATCAGCAGGTTCTGGGTGGCGACGTACTTGGCGAACGACTCCACGTCGACGTGCTTGTCGAGGTCCGCGGCGAACTCCTCGTCCGACGCCTCGTCCACCCACTTGATGAACTTCATGACGGGTGAGAGGTCCTGGCTTCCGACCTTGTTGAGCTGGCGGAAGGACGTGTCGTAGTCGGAGGGGTCGTCGCCCTTGTAGGCGAAGGTGCCGCCCGCCCGCGCCTTGTAGAGCACCCCGTTGCCGTCGACGGCCTCGGCGTACTCGGTGTCGGGGTTCTCGACCATGAGCCGGGTGACCTCTGGACCGTTGTTCACGGACACGGTGGTGAAGCCGTACCGCTCGGCCGTCTGTCCGCTCCCGTCCGTCAGCGACAGGGCCAGGGCCTCGTTCAGTGGCACCTGCTCGTCGGCTCCCGGGCGCAGCGAGATCTCCCGCTCGCCCTGGTAAGCGCGGCCCTCGACGTATGCGTCGATCTCGATGAGCAGGGGGAGTTCCTCCGGCTTGTCGGCGGAGAGGTCGTACTGGGTCATCCCGCCACCCATACCGCCCCTGCCGGCACCCGCGTCGGCACCGCCGGCCGCGGCACCGCCTGTGTCGTTGCCCCCGGTGGCGCCCGTGCCCCCGGCCGCGTTCCCACCGGCGGCATTACCTG
>NZ_JAERUC010000148.1 GCF_016745505.1 Streptomyces silvae
AGCGCGGTGGACCCGGTGGGGATCACCTCGATCGGCTCGTCCGGCCGCTCACCGAGGCGCATCACCGCGCCCTTGCCGAACTTCCGCTCGATCTGTGCGAGCGCGGTGTCCAGCGCCTTCTCGTGATCGGTTCCTGCCATGAGCTTCACCTGGTCCGATTGACGGGCACGCGGCACGTCGGAGACGTGAGCGTCTACTGCCGACCACGGACGTGTCGGAGATCCTGGGAAGCGAACATCCGATCGATTTTCGTGTCCTTCGAAAGGTACCAAACCGAGGGAAGCGGGACGGGCGGCGCGCGCCGGACCGTTCGGGGCGCCGGCCGTGCCGGTGGGCGGCAGCGGACCGCCCGGGAATGCGACGGAGGCCGTACCGGACGTGTCCGGTACGGCCTCCGGCCTTGAGTGGAACGCTCAGGCGGTCTCGCCCGTGCCGGAGCCCGAACCGGACCCCGCCGCTTCCTTGATGCCCTGGGTGATGTCGTCCAGGACGGAGAGCTTCGGAGCCTTGGCGTTGATGTCGAAGCCCGAACGGACCACCACCAGCATGCTCTTGACGTTGGGTGACGGGAACGCGAGCGACTCGACGTATCCGTCGTCGCCGTTCTTCGTCACCACCTTCCAGCGCACCAGGTAGCCCTTCTGCCCGGCGACCGTGACGGCCTCGGACTTGAGCTCCTCGTGCGACGTGATGCCGCCGTAGATCTCCTCGCCGTACGACTCCTCGGCGTTGGCCTTGATGTCGGCCTCCGCCGCGGCCTTCGCCGTGGTCGCCTCGACCTTCAGGGCCTGGGCCGGGGCGGAGAACACCCCGCCGCGTACACACGTCTGGGCCTCGTCGCCGGGACAGGCGTACTCGCCGGTCGTCACTCCGGCGCCGATGGGCCCCGACTGGCCGGTCCAGCCGTCCGGTACGGGGATGCTGATGCCGCTGGCCGCGTCGGTGGCGTAACCGTCCTCGGTCTGCGGCAGCTGCTGGTCGGGGCTCTGGCCGCCGTCCTCGCCGCCGCTCCCGCCGCCGTCCTGGCCACCGCCATCCTGGCCGCCGTTCGGGGCGCCCGGGAGGCGCGGGCTCTGTGACGGGGCGGGGGCCGTGGCGGAGGTGCCGCCGCCGTCCGAGCTGTCGCCCAGCAGATACGCACCGCCGCCGACGGCCGCGAGTACGACGATGCCGGCGGCGATGCCCGCGCCGATGCGTATGCGGCGCTTCCGGACCGTCGCGGGAGGTATCCGGAGCTGGTCGGTCCAGCGGCTCCCGTCCCACCAGCGTTCGTGAAGGGGGCCGATTCCTGAGTGCCCGGGGTCTGGATGCCAGCCGGGCGGGGTCGTCTGGGTCACGGGAGAACCCTAGGCGCCCTGGCTGAGAATCCTATGAAACGCACAGCCCGGGTTGAAACGCACAGCCTACGGTTCGATCAGTCCGGCCCGGATCGCGTACCGGGTGAGTTCCAGCCGGTCGCGGAGCCCCAGCTTCTGCAGCAGGTTGGCCCGGTGCCGTTCGACGGTCTTGACGCTGATCACCAGCATCCCCGCGATCTCCTTCGACGAGTGGCCCTCGGCGACCAGCTTGAGGATCTCCTCCTCGCGCTCGGTGATCGCCCGCTCGGGGACGTCGCCGCCGTCCCTGACCCGGTCCAGGTAGTTGCGGATGAGCGCGGTGACCGCGCCCGGGTAGAGGAACGGCTCGTCGCGCATGGCCGCGCGGCACGCCTCGACGAGGTCCCGGTCGGCGACGGACTTCAGCACGAAGCCGGAGGCCCCGGCCTTCAGCGCCTCGAAGAAGTACTGCTCGTTGTCGTACATGGTGAGCATCAGGATGCGCAGTTCCGGCATCACCCGGGACAGCTCACGCGCGGCCTGAAGGCCCGTCAGGCGTGGCATCGCGATGTCGAGTACGGCCAGGTCGGGCCGCTCCGCGCGTGCCATCTCGATGGCCTCGGCACCGTCACCCGCCTCGGCGACGACCTGGAGGTCGGGCTCACCGTCGAGGATCAGCCGTACGCCGCGCCGGACGAGGGCGTGGTCGTCGGCGAGCAGGATGCGGGTCTTTCCGGACCCGGCGGGGGAGGGGGACATGATCAGGCGCTTCCGTTCCGTACGGGCACATCGAGGCGTACGTCCGTGCCGCCCTCGGCACCGGTACCGAGAGTGAGTGTGGCACCGATGAGCAGGGCGCGTTCGCGCATGCCGCGCAGGCCCGCGCCCTCCGGGGCGTCCCCGAGGCCGCGGCCGTCGTCGCGGATGCGCAGCTCCACCCCGCCGGGGCTGCGGCGCAGGGAGAGTTCGAGCAGGGTGGCCCCGGCATGCCGGACGGTGTTCGTGACCGCCTCCTGGGCGATGCGGTAGACGACGAGCTCCGCCTCCTCGCCGAGCGGCGGCAGATCCTTCTCCGTCTGCCGCCTGATCGTCAGCCCCTTCGGCGTCGGTGTCTCGGTGGTCAGCGCCGTCAGGGCGCTGACCAGCCCCAGTTCCTCCAGCACCCCGGGGCGCAGCCGCCTGGCGATCCGGCGGATCTCGTCGAGGCTGCCCCGGGTGATCTCCTGGACATGGGTGAGCTCCTCGCGCAGAGGTTCCGGGGCGTGGCCGGTGACCCTCTTCAGCTCCAGCAGAACCGCCGTCAGGGTCTGGCCCACCTCGTCGTGCAGCTCCTGCGCGACCCGGCGGCGCTCCGCCTCCTGCGCCCCGAGCGCCCGTGCGCTGCTCGTGGCGCGCTCGGCCTCCAGCCGGTCGAGCATGCTGTTGAACGTCTCGATCAGGGCCGCGACTTCACCCTCGCCGGCCACCTCGGGGCGCGGCCGCGGGCTCAGCAGGTCGATGGTCGTCATCGCCCTGGTGACCCGTTGCAGAGGGGCGAGCCCCAGGCGCAGGAGCAGCGCGTTCGCGCCCAGCATCAGGGCCATTCCGCCGGCCAGGATGAGGGCCTCGGTCAGCACGACCGGGGCGGACACGGTGATCGGGCCGAGGAGCAGCAGCGCCCCGGCGGCGACCAGGACCGCGGCGTTGAGCAGGAAGATGCGCCAGAACAGGGACACGGCCGGCCGGGCCTCCTTCGTACGCTCGGGGAGTGACTCCACTATGGCCGGTCGGCGGCCGAACCCTCGCACAGGGCCGTCGTCCGCGCCGCGCCTGCATGGTGTCCCTCCCCGAAGATGGGTGCCAGCCCTGATGGACCGGGCTGCGCCTTCGTAAGACGATCGGAGTCCGGTGCACCGGCCAGACCGGGGACACGGCGAGGACATGCCGAGGACCCGGAATCGTCGAGGGAGGGAGACATCATGACTCACCAGGACGACCGGCTCCGCGGCACCAGCACCGTGCCCGCCCAGGGCAACGGGACCGTGCCGGCCCAGGACCCCGGGGCGGAGATCCCCCGTGACCAGGGGACGGGTGGCCGGCGCCCGGCACCCCGGCGTCGTCCCACCGCGGCCTGGGTGTGGCTGGTGGTGGGGGTGGGGGGACTGATGACCGGCATCGTCGTCGGCCACGGGCTGCTCATCGCCGCCGGGCTCGTCGCCGCCGGAGTGGGAGGCCAGCTCTTCGACCCGGACCAGCGGCGCAGGCGCCGCCCCGGTCACCGGACGGCGCTCTGAGCCGCCCTCCCCGACATCCGCGTGACGCCTGAACCTGCCCCGGGAGCAGCTCGACCGTTTTCTGGTCCGACCACACGGTGTGTGTGACATAGTCGAACCATGTATATCGGCCGGAACGGGGAGTAGCGGATGCCTGTCGAGTGGCAGCCCGTGCGGCAGTCCCGAACCCATGAACTCGTCCTGCAGAGCATCGAGGAGCAGGTCTTCGCCGGGAAACTCCGGGCCGGCGACCGGCTGCCGCCCGAGCGGGAGCTGGCACCGGTCTTCGGAGTGAGCCGTTCCGCTCTGCGGGAGGCCCTCAGGGTGCTGGAGACCATCGGTGTCCTGGTCGCCCAGCCCGGCCGGGGCCCGGACTCCGGGGCCCGCATCGTGCGTAACCCGGACGACGCGCTCGGCCGGCTGCTGCGCCTGCACTTCGCGCTGGGCAGCTACAGCCTGCACGACGTGATGGAGGCCCGGGTCGCCCTGGAGCGTTCCAGCTTCGCCGCCGCCGCGAAGTACGCCGTCGACCGGGACCTGGACGAGGCGAGCGCGGTGGTGCACCGGATGTCGCAGCCGGGCATCCTGCCGGAGGAGTTCAACGAACTCGACACCCAGTTCCATGTGATGGTGGCGACCAGTTCGGGCAACGCGCTGACCTCGACCCTGACGTCGGCGGTGCGGGAGTCCGTACGGCCTCTCATCCTCCGGGCGCTGGAAGAGGTCGACGACTGGTCGGCGACCCGGCAGCATCTCAACGCGCAGCACAGCGAGTTGCTGCGGCTGGTGCGCACCGGTCACGGTGAGGAGGCGGCCGATCTGGCCGAGCTCCACATCCGCGGCTTCCACGGGACGCTGGTCGACGACGAGCGGACCGCCGAAGACGCCGACGAGCGGACCGCCGGTGGCGACGAGGAGCGGAACGAGGCCGGTGACGCGGCCCGCGACGAGGACGGGTCCGGCGGGCGGCGGTAGACGAGCAACGGCATGGGGCCGGTGGGGCGCCCGGGAAACCGGGCGCCCCACCGGCCCCATGCGCGTCGGCCCGCCGGTGTGCGGGCCGTGCGGCTACGGCAGCATCCAGGAGAGCACCGGCGTGGACTGGAGGTAGACCAGCACGCAGAGGATCGCCAGCATGCCCACGCTGTAGCCGGCCACCTTGCGCAGCAGGATGCGCTCCGAACCGGGCATCCCCACGGCCGTGGCGGCGATGGTCAGGTTCTGCGGGCTCACCAGCTTGGCGACCACACCGCCGGAGGTGTTCGCGGCGACCAGCAGCGTCGGATCGATCCCCGCCGCCTGGCCGGCCGTCTGCTGGAGGTTGGCGAACAGCGCGTTGGCCGAGGTGTCGGAGCCGGTCACCGCGGTGCCCAGCCAGCCGAGGATCGGGGAGAGCAGGGCGAAGAGCCCGCCCGCCGTGGCCAGCCAGGTGCCGATGGCCACGGTCTGACCCGACTGGTTCATCACGTAGCTGAGGGCCAGCACCGTGGCGACCGTCATGATGGCGCCCCGCATGTTGCGCAGCGTGCGGCCCGCCGCGGACACGGCCGTCGACGCGGTCAGCGGGTAGGCGTCGCCGTCCTTGGCGTACCGGTAGATCAGCGTCACCAGGATGCCGGAGATGATCAGGAGCGTGCCCGGGTTGCCCAGGACCTCCAGCTTGTAGATCGCGCTGGACGAGGGGTCGCCGCCGGGGGTGAGCAGCTCGCCGTACAGTCCGGGCCACTCGACGCTGATGTTCAGGTGGCCGAGGAGCTTCGGTACGTCGACGGCTCCGACATTCAGCTTGGCGAGGGCGAAGACGGCGATGACCAGGACGTACGGGAGGACGGCGTAGATGACCCGGCGGCGCGTCAGCGGTTCGTTCTCGACCTGCGAGCGCTGGTCGTCGGGGGTGGACGGCTTCCAGAAGCGCAGCATCAGCACGGCGGCGCCGAAGCCGGCGAGTGAGGCGACCACATCGGTGAGCTCGTACGCGAAGTGGCTGGAGCACCAGTACTGGGCCACGGCGAAGACGGCTCCGGTGACCAGCGCGATCGGCCACAGCTGACGGATCCCGCGGGTGCCGTCGACGACGAACAGCAGCAGCAGGGGCACGAAGAGCGCGAGCAGCGGGGACTGGCGGCCGATGATCGCGGCGATGTCCTCGGCGGGGATGCCGGTCAGGTTGCCCGCCGTGGTGACCGGGATGGCCATGGCGCCGAACGCGACCGGCGCGGTGTTGGCGAGCAGGACCGTCACGGCGGCCTTGACCGGCGGCAGGCCGAGCGCCATCAGCATCACGGCGGTGATGGCGACGGGCGCGCCGAAGCCGGCGAGCGCCTCGAGGAGGCCGCCGAAACAGAACGCGATGAGCATCGCCTGGACGCGCAGGTCGCCCCGGCCGACGGCGCTGAACGAACGGCGCAGATCCTCGAACCTGCCGCTGACGACCGTGAGTTCGTAGAACCAGATGGCCGCCACGACGATCAGCATCACCGGGAACAGACCGAAGAGCAGGCCCTGGGACGCCGAGAGCAGGCCGAGCTCCACCGGCATCCGGAACCCGATCACCGCGACGAGAAGGGCCGTGAGCACCGAGCCCAGTGCGGACACCAGCGCCGAGCGCTTCGCCACCATCAGCAGCAGGAAGAACACCGCCAGGGGGATCAGGCTGACCAGCGCGGTCGCCAGGAGGCTGTCCGCGATGGCGTGCACATCCGGCGTGTACGAAGCAAGCACGGTGGCGGGTGGTGCGGTAGCCACGAAATTACTCCTCGTTGAGTGGTACGGGGCAGGGCGAACCGGGACGTAAGCCGTGGGCCGCCCTATCTTGGCCTCGTGCGGGCGCAGGTGCGGATGCGGATGCGAGTGCGAGAAGCAGGAACGGGCAGCTGGTTCGAGCGATCAGTAGGACACTGCATATGTCGTATGTCAATAAGGTCGGACCAAGTCCCTGTGCAGGTCACTCCGTGGAGGAACCCGGTGTGAGTGGGTCGGAAAGCGCTTACGCCCTTGCGTTCACTTGCGTTCACGCGCCCCTATGGAGGGGTGCGTGACAGATGCGCGCCCGATGCTCGACCTCTATCCAAAATGGACAGAGGGTAGTATGGTCTGACCACAAATTGCGATCGGGGAGGCCCCATGCGTATCGGACTCTTCGCCACCTGTCTGGGAGACACACTCTTCCCGGAGGCGGTGAAATCCACCGCGGTGCTGCTCGCCCGCCTTGGCCACGAGGTGGTCTTCCCGCCGGACCAGACCTGCTGCGGCCAGATGCACGTCAACACCGGCTACCAGCGCGAACCCGTCCCGCTGGTCCGCAACTTCGCCACGCAGTTCGGGGACGCCTCGATCGACGCCGTCGTCATGCCGTCCGGCTCGTGCGCCGGCTCGGTCCGCCACCAGCACGAGATCGTCGCCGAGCGCTACGGCGACGCCGCGCTGCGCGCCGGAGTCGCCACGGTCAAGGCCAAGACGTACGAGCTCTCCGAGCTCCTCGTCGACGTCCTCGGTGTCACCCAGGTCGGCGCGTACTTCCCGCACCGGGTCACCTACCACCCCACCTGCCACTCACTGCGCATGCTCCGGGTCGGCGACAAGCCGCTGAAGCTGCTGCGCGCCGTCGAGGACATCGACCTGGTCGAGCTCCCCGAGGCCGACTCCTGCTGCGGATTCGGCGGCACCTTCGCCGTCAAGAACGCCGAGACCTCCACCGCGATGCTCCAGGACAAGATGCGCAACATCGCCGACACGAAGGCCGATGTGTGCTCCGCGGGGGACTCCTCCTGCCTGATGCACATCGGCGGCGGGCTCTCCCGCATCAAGTCCGGTACGCGCACCCTGCATCTCGCCCAGATCCTCGGATCCACCCGCACCGCGCCGTACGCCCTGATGGAGGCCGCCCGATGAGCACGTTCCTCGGCATGCCCGCCGCCCCGCCCCGCTCCCCGTACGGGACCGGGAACCTGCGCGGCGACCGGAAGTTCCCCGCGGCGGCCCACGACGAACTGGGCAACGACCAGCTGCGCCGCAACCTCGGCCGGGCCACCCGCACCATCCGAGCCAAGCGCATCGACGTCACCGGTGAACTCCCGGACTGGGAAGAGCTGCGCGACGCCGGGTCCGCCATCAAGACCGACACCATGAACCGCCTCCCCGAGCTGCTGGAGCAGCTGGAGGCGAGGGTCACCGAGCGCGGCGGCACGGTGCACTGGGCGCGCGACGGCGTCGAGGCCAACGAGATCGTCACCCGGCTGGTCAGGGAGACCGGCAGCAGCGACGTCATCAAGGTCAAGTCGATGGCCACGCAGGAGATCGGCCTCAACGAACACCTGGAGGCCGAGGGCATCACGCCCTACGAGACCGACCTCGCCGAACTCATCGTGCAGCTCGCCCACGACAAGCCCTCGCACATCCTCGTCCCCGCGATCCACCGCAACCGCGACGAGATCCGGGAGATCTTCCTCAAGGAGATCCCCGGTGTCGACCCCGCCCTCGACAACGTGCCCGCGCATCTGGCCGCCGCCGCCCGCGCCTATCTGCGCGAGAAGTTCATGACGACCAAGGTGGCCGTCTCCGGCGCCAACTTCGGCATCGCCGAGACCGGCACGCTCTCCGTGGTCGAGTCCGAGGGCAACGGCCGGATGTGCCTGACCCTGCCCGACACCCTGATCACCGTCATGGGCATCGAGAAGGTCCTGCCGCGCTACCAGGACCTGGAGGTCTTCTTCCAGCTGCTGCCACGTTCCTCCACCGGCGAGCGGATGAACCCGTACACCTCGCTGTGGACCGGCGTGACCCCGGGCGACGGGCCGCAGGACTTCCACCTCGTCCTCCTCGACAACGGCCGCACCGCCGCGCTCGCCGACACGGTGGGCCGCGAGGCCCTCAACTGCATCCGCTGCTCGGCCTGCCTCAACGTCTGCCCGGTGTACGAACGGGCCGGCGGGCACGCGTACGGATCGACGTACCCCGGCCCGATCGGAGCGGTCCTCACGCCGCAGCTCGCCGGGATGCACGCCGCCAAGGACGACCCCAACAGCTCGCTCCCGTACGCCTCCAGCCTCTGCGGTGCCTGCTTCGACGCCTGCCCGGTCAAGATCGACATCCCGTCGCTGCTGGTCGAACTGCGCCACCAGAACACCGAACAGTCCGGTACCACGGCGGAGAAGCTGGCGATGAAGGCGGCCGCCGGCGTGATGAAGTCGCCCAGGATCTACACCGCCGCCCAGAAGGCCGCCTCCTTCAGCCGCTCCGTCGGCGTCGGCGGACGCGACCGCACCATCTCGCACCTGCCCGCACCCTTCGACGGCTGGAGCGACAGCCGCGACACCGCCGCCCCGCCCAAGCAGTCCTTCCGCTCCTGGCTGGCCTCCGCCGAGGGCGCGGAGACGATGCGGGCAGCAGCCGAGGAGGGCGCCGCCCACCCGGCCGGGAGCCCCGACGAGGGCGCGGCACCCACCACCGAGGGCCCCGACGAGGGCGCCGGGCGCACCGACGAGAGCCCCGAGGGGGACCAGTGACCACTCCCACCGCACGCGACACGGTGCTCGGCCGGATCAGGGACGCCCTGGCACTCGCCCCCACCCCCGCCGCCGAGGTGCCCCGGTCCTACCGCACCGGCCGCACCCTCCCGGACGGCGAACGACTGGCGCTGCTGACCGACCGGCTCGTCGACTACAAGGCGGAGGTCCACCCCTGCACCGGTGACCGTACGGCCGAAGTGATCGCCGGAATCCTGCGCGAGCACGACGCCCGGCGGATCGGCGTGCCGGACGGGCTCGACGAGGAGTGGCTCAGTGCCTTCGACGGTGAGGTCCAGCGGGACTCGGCGGACATTCCCGCCCCGAGCCTCGACGCCTTGGACGGGGTGGTCACGGCCTCCGCCGTCAGCTGCGCCGAGACCGGCACGATCTTCCTGGACGGATCGTCGGGCCAGGGCAGGCGCGCCCTCTCCCTCGTCCCCGACCTCCATGTCTGCGTCGTCGACCTGTCCTCGGTCGTGGCAGGCGTCCCCGAGGCGATCGCCCGGCTGGTGCCGGAGAGGCCGACGACCCTGATCAGCGGGCCGTCGGCCACATCCGACATCGAACTGGAGCGGGTGGAAGGCGTCCACGGCCCCCGTAACCTCGCGGTGGTGATCCGCACCGACGCCTGAGGATCCGGGAGCGGCGGGGACGCGGCCACGCGCCAGGGGCGTACGCGCCGTACGTCAGCGCGTGTGGACGACCTCCAGCGGTGCGAAGCCGATGCGGGTCGTCGACCCGTCGTCGGCCCAGCGCACCGTGACCGTCTCCCCGTTCACCTCCACCCCGCTCACCGCGTCCCCGAGCGGACCGGCATCCGTCCCGGCGGTCAGCGAGGCCAGCGCCACCAGTACCTCGGTGCCCTCCACCTCGGCGCCCAGCCGTGGGAGCACCGCCCAGCGGGTGAACGCCGTGCCCTGCGGCGCCCGTACGTCCTCCTGTTCCGGCCAGCCGTGCAGTCCCAGCAAGGCCGAACGCACCGCGCCGCCCGGGTCCGTGGCCCAGCCCGTCAGCTCGGCCCGCGCTCCGGCGGGCGCGCCCAGGATCCGGTGGACCCGCAGCTCGTACCGGCCCCGGGCGACCGTGACGCTCTCCACCCGCAGCCCGGGCACCATCGGCGCGCCCTCGGGGAAGGCCGGACGGTGCCAGGACGCGGCCCAGCCCCAGCCCTCACCGTGCCCCGCGCCCATCGGACGGATGCGGGCGCGGCTGCTGCGGGAGCCCCCGACCCGTATCGACAGATGGTTGTCCGCGGTGTTCGCGGACGCCGTGGGACCGGTGGCCGTCGAGTACGCGAGGCGCGCGTAGAGCGGGTCGGACAGTTCCGCCGAATCGCCCTCGTGCGGCCTGAGATGGTCACTGCCGTGATTGTGCAGCCGTACGATGCCGTCCGCCCGCGTCGACTGCACCAGCAGTCCCGGCGACGGCAGCGACAGCACCCGGTCGGGGCCCTCGCTCGGCGCGGTCTCCTCCTCGGCTGTCCACAGCGGGTGCTCCGGAGGGGCGAGCAGGGCCACGAACGCCTTCGACGCCCAGTACGGCGATGCCGGACCGGAGTACACCTGGAGCGTCGCGTCGTGCGGTCCGTGCCAGCCCAGGCTCAGCAGGCCGTCGTCACCGGCCGAACCGCGCTCCAGGAAGTAGCGCAGCGAGCCGCTGATCAGCCGCCGTGAGACACCCGGAGCCAGCGGGGTGTGCCCGGACACGGCGCCCATCCCGACGGCCGCGCCCGCCGCGAACCGGTAGGTGAGGGAGCGCCCGAAGTGCAGCGGGGCACCGTCCGCGCCGAACATCAGCGAGAAGCTCTTCAGATGCTCGCTCAGCCGTGCCCCGTAGTGCGCGGACAGCTCCGTGTCGCCCGACAGATACGCGTCCAGCACGGGATACAGGTGCAGCGCCCAGCCGTTGTAGTGGTCGAAGGCGCGTGCGTCGCCGTCGGCGTACCAGCCCTCGCCGCCGTACCAGACCTCCAGCAGGTCGAGCGCCCGCTGCCGGGCCCGGGCGGTCTCCGCGTCACCCCGGCCCACCGACTCCAGGAAGCCGGCGACGGAGAAGGGGAAGAGGTACCAGTTGTTGGGGGCGGGCGTGTGCCGCAGGGCGCCGCGCAGCCACTCCTCCGCCCGGTCCTGGGTGGCGGCGTCCAGCCGGTCCCACAGCCAGGGGCGGGTCAGCCGCAGTCCGATCGCGACCGAGGCCGACTCCACCATCGGCTGGCCGAAGACGGTGTGGTCCAGGATCAGCGGCCAGGACTCGGTGTCGTCCCGCCCGGGTGTGCGGGTCCCGGCGGTGAGCCCGTCGGCGTACCGCTCCAGCCAGTTGTGCGGGTCCTTGCCCTCCGCGCCGGCGACCCGGAACGCGGCGGTCAGGAACGTACGGGCGTAGCCCTCCAGGCCGTCGGAGCGGACCCCGGAGCGGGAGGGGCGGCCCGGCAGGTCGAGCAGGGCCCGGCCGGGGGTGGCCCACTTCCAGGCGGCGTCCAGCAGTCCGTCCGCCGCCGCTTCCCAGTGAGCCCGGGTGTAGCCGGTGTGCGGGCTCCGTGCGCGGTCCTCGGCGGGGAGCGGGAAGGGAGAAGTCGTCATGCGAGGAAGGCCAGCCTTTCGCGTCGTACGGGATGGGTGAAGCCGTCACCCGCGGCCCAGCGGGCGACCTCGCCGACCGCCAGATCGGCCAGCCGGCGCAGCTCGTTGCCCTGGGAGCCCGCGAGATGGGGGGTGATGGTCGCGTTGTCGCAGTCCCACAGCGGATGGCCGGCGGGCAGCGGGTCGGGGTCGGTGACGTCGAGCACCGCGCGGATGCGTTCGGCGCGCAGGACGTCGGTGAGGGCGTCCTGGTCGACGACCGCACCCCGGGAGGTGTTGATCAGGACGGCGTCGGGCCGCATCGAGGCGAGCAGTCCGCGGCTGACCAGTCCGGTGGTCGCGGGCAGCAGCGGGGTGTGGACGCTGACCACGTCGCTCTCCACGAAGAGCCCGGCCAGGGTGACGGGGCGGACGCCGAGTCCGGCGGCCTCCTCGTCGGAGACGTACGGGTCGTGGAGCAGCACCTCCAGGTCGTACGGGCGCAGCAGCTCGATCACCCGACGGCCGATCAGGGAGGCGGACAGAATGCCCACCGTGCGGCGGTAGTTGCCCACCTCGGGCGGTGTGGCGAGCCAGGCGTCGCGCACCCGGCGGGCCCGGAAGTCGCGGGCCCGCTCCAGGACCCGCTTGCCGGACAGCAGGATCATCGCGACGGTGTACTCGGCGACCGGCAGCGCGTTGGCCGCCGCGGCCGAGGACACCTCGATGCCCCTGTCCCAGCAGGCGTCGGTGACATGGCCGCGCACCGTGCCCGCCGTGTGGACGACGGCCCGCAGCGCGGGTGCGGTGGCCAGGACACCCGCGTGGATCGGCGGGCAGCCCCAGCCGGTGATCAGGACCTCCGTGTCCGCGAGTACGGCCCGCGCCTCATCGGTCGTGAAGTCGTCGATCGCGGGCAGCGGCGCGAGGTCGCACACCGCGGCCAGCGCGGCCAGGGAGTCGGGGGAGAGCACCGCGGCCGCGGCGTCCGCTCCCATGGCGAGCGCGGCGCGCGGCCGGCGGTGGGCGGGGGGTGTGCTGGGCATGGTTCTCCTGTGCGGTGGTCCGGGCTGTGGTGGTCCGGGCGGGGCGGCGCGGCTACTTGACGGCACCCGCCGTCAGTCCGGACCGCCAGAAACGCTGGAGCAGGGCGAAGGCGAGGATCAGCGGCAGCACCGCGAGCAGCGAGCCCATGATGACGACCGGGTAGTACTCGGGCGACACGGACGCGGCACTGTTCCAGGAGTACAGGCCGAGGCTCACCGGATACAGGTCCTGGTCGGACAGCATCACCATGGGTAGGAAGAAGTTGTTCCAGATGGCGGTGAGCTGGAAGAGGAAGACGGTGACCAGCCCCGGCCCGAGCATGCGCAGCGCCACCCGGAAGTAGGCGGCCAGTTCACTCGCGCCGTCCATCCGCGCGGCCTCCAGCACCTCGTCGGGCACATAGCCCTGGCTGAAGATCCGGCCGAGGTAGACGCCGAACGGATTGAACAGGACGGGGATGAACACCGCCCAGAAGGTGTTCACGAGACCCGCGCTCGACGCCATCAGGTAGAGCGGCAGGGCGAGCACGGTCTGCGGCACCATCACCGCGGCCAGCACCAGGCCGAACAGCTTCTCCTTGTGGGCGAAGCGGTACTTGTCGAAGGCGTAGCCGCAGGCGACGCTGATCAGCGAGCCGAGGGCCGCGCCGAGCACCGCGTACAGCAGGCTGTTGCCGTACCAACGGCCGTACAGCCCGCCGTCCATGGCGAAGAGGTCCTTCATGTTCTGGACGAAGGAGAAGTCGCTCAGCGACAGGATGTTGCTGCTGAACAGGGCGTCCCTGTTCTTGGCGGAGGCGAGCACCAGCCACAGCACCGGCAGCAGGGTGTACAGCACCGAGATGAACACCACCAGGTTGACGACCGAGCGCCCGAGGAGCCGGGGACGCAGGGCGGAGGCGGTGCGGGTTGCGGTCGACGCGCTCATCGGGCGCCCTCCTCGGCGGCGTCGGCACGGTTGGTCCAGCGGGTGACGCCGTAGGACAGGGCGATCGTGCACAGGAGCAGGATCACCGAAGAGGCCGCCGCCAGGCCGTAGTTGTTGCGGGTGAAGGCCGCGTCGTAGATGTACATGCTGGGGGAGAAGCGTGAGCTGATCATCGGGGTCGACTGGCTGAGCAGCATCGGCTCGGTGAAGAGCTGGAGCGCGAAGATGAGCGTGAACATCGCGACCATGACGATGGACGAGCGCACCAGCGGGGCCTTGACCTGGAGCGCCGTGCGGACGGGGCCCGCGCCGTCGACGACCGACGCCTCGATCACCTCGCGGGGGACCGCCTGCAGAGCGGCGTAGAAGACGACCATGTTGTAGCCGAGATTGCTCCACAGCGCGATGTTCACGATGGACGGCAGCACCATGTGCACGCCGAGGAAGTCCACGGTGATGTCGGCCCTGCCGAGCAGGTCGATGACCGGGCTGATCCCGGGGGTGTAGAGGTACAGCCAGATCAGCGCCGCGATGATGCCCGGCACCGCGTGCGGCAGGAACAGGGCGAGCTGGACGGTGCCCCGCAGGCGGACCACCCCGGAGTCCAGCAGCAGCGCCAGCGCGAGGGCGCCGACCACCATCAGCGGGATGTAGATCAGGCAGTACAGGGCGACGGTGCCGAGACCGCCGAGGAAGGTCGGGTCCGCCAGTACGGCGGTGTAGTTGCGGAGCCCGGCGAAGACGGTCCGCTCGGGGCCGAAGCCGAGCCCGGGCTGGTCGTCGCTGAAGAAGCTCAGATAGACGGCGGTGCCGACCGGGATCAGGAAGACGGTCGTCAGAAGGACGAAGAACGGTGTCATCAGGACGCCGCAGGCGCCGAGTTCACGCCGGCGGGCCGACCTGCGGGCCGTGGGCGCCGGGGCGGCGGCGGCCGGACTCTTCGGTGACGGACGGGCGGGGGCGTCCGTCGGTACGGACACGGGGGTGGCGCTGGTCATGGGTGTCACCTGCCTCTCTGCTGAGGGGAACGGATACGGGTCGCCGGTCAGGTGGAGCGCTGGGTGGTGGAGAGACCGAGCGCCTTGAGGTCCGGCATGGTGCCCTCCTGCGCCGCCCTGATCGCCCCGAGGATGGACCCCTGGCCCCCGCTCGCCCGTGCCAGTCCGTCCTTCATGATCCTTCCGGTGGCCGTCATCCGGGGGCCCCAGACCCAGCCCGGACGGATCTTGTGGGCCTCCTGCTCGAAGAGGGTGTAGATGTCCTGACCGCCGTAGTAGGAACGGTCGAAGGCCTTGCGGCCCACGTCGACGAGGTCCGGTGCGGCGGGGTACTGACTGCTGGCGCCGCTGGAGAGCCGGGCCCGCAGCGCGTCCGGGTGCGAGATCTGCCACTCGATGAACTCCATCGCGGCCTCCGGGTCCGCGCAGTCCCTGGTGACCGCGAAGGTCGAGCCGCCATGGGTCCCGACACCGGGATCGGCGGGATCCCACTGCGGGGACGGCGCGATCGCCCATTGGCCCTTCTGACCCGGCCGCGCCTTCATCTGCGCACCCGCGTCCCACGCGCCGCTGAACCGGCTGAGCACGAGGCCGTTGCCGATCTGCACATCGCTGTGCCGACTCTCCACCGCGTTCATGAAGACCAGGTCCTCGTCGGTCAGCCGCTGCCAGTAGGCGGCCACACGACGGGTGGGCGCGTCGGCGAGCGAGACGTTCCACGCGCCGCCCGCCGTGTCGAACCACTGCGCCCCGGCCTGCCACGCGTACGCCGCGACATGGTTGTCGCCGTCCGTCGGGAACAGCGCCATCCGGCGGTCGTCGCTCTTGTCGCGTACGGTCCGCGCCGCGTCCTCGAAGTCGTCCCACGTACGGGGGACGGTCAGCCCGTACCGTTCGAAGAGGTCGGTGCGGTAGTGCAGCACCATCGGCTCCACGTCGAGCGGGACGCTGAACACCCGCTTCTCGAACGTGGTCAGCCCCAGCGCCTGCGGCAGGAGTTTCGCCCGCAGCCCGTCGCCGACCAGGTCCGTGATGTCGCGGCAGACCCCGTCGATGGCGAAGCCCGGGACCTGCGGGTATTCGAGGGTGGCGATGTCCGGGGCGTTGCCGGCCCGCGCCGCGTTGCTGAGCTTGGCGTAACCGCCCTGTGCGCCCCCGGGGATCTGCTGGAAATCGACCTGGATGGTGTCGTGGCCCCGGTTGAACGCGTCCACGACCTCCTGGCTGCCCCGGAGGGCTGACCAGAAGGTGATGCGTGTCTTCCTGCCGGTCCTGCTGCTTACGGTCCTGCCGGTACTGCTCGTACCGCCCGATCGTGTGTCTCCGCCACCACCTCCGCAGGCGCTGAGCGCGCCCGTCAGAGGCAGTGCGGCGATCGTGGCGAGCACGGATCGACGGCTCTGTCGACCAGGCATGTGCGCCTCCCGCGGCTCCTGATTCGAGACACGGGGAATACTGATCGGCTGATCGATAGTGGTCAATAGATCGATCAAAAGAAGATTGAAGTGTTCAAACGATCAGTCTGCCGAACGGATCAACTCCCGGGTCGATCCGCGCACTTCGAGGCGGGGGAGCAGTTCCACCCGGCGCACCGGGCCCCGGGTGCCGGCCGGGTGGGCCAGCCGGTCCAGCAGCAGTTCGGCCGCCGCCCGTCCGATCTCGGCCCTCGGCGGGGCGATGGCGGTCAGCGCGGTGCTGCCCAGCGCGGCGACGACATCGTCGTACGCCACCACCGAGCAGTCCCGCGGCACCCGGATCCCGCTCTCCGCCAGCCGCTGGACCAGCATCAGGGCGTCCTCGTCGCCGTGCAGGACCGCGCCGGTCGCACCGCGCTCCCGCAGCAGCGCCGTGAGGTCCGGGACCGGTTCCCTCGTGCCGGGCTCCCCGGGGCCCGCGTTCGGGGAGGAGAGCACGACGGACCAGTCCTCCACCTCCGGCCGGGAGGCGGCGATCTCGGAGAACGCCGAACGGATGGAGCGGGCCGTGGGGCTGTCGTTCCTGGCGGCCAGGACCAGCCGGCGGTGGCCGAGCGAGATCAGGTGGTCCACGGCCAGATGGATCCCGTACCAGTGGTCGGAACAGACCGAGTCCAGGGCGTGCAGCGCGCTGCCGGGCCGGGGCCGCCGCTCCATGATGACCGTCGGCACCTCCACCTCGGAGAGCCAGCCGTAGTCCGCCTCCTCGCCGGCCGCGCTCCGCCACCGGGGGGAGATGAGCAGGCCGCGCGCACCGGCCGCCAGCGCCCTTTCCACCTGAGGCCGTTCGGCCCCGGCCGCCTGCGGCGCGATGTGCAGGGTGATCCGCGCACCGGCCTCCTCCAGGGCCGTCCTGGCGCCGTGCAGCGTCTCGTACAGATAGGAGTGCCGCTCCGGGACGACCAGGGCGATCGCCGCCCCGTCCCCGGCCGTGTCCCCGCTCCGGGCGGCGGGCACGGCCCTGGCCGGTACGTCGTCCGCGACCGGCCGGACCACCCCGTGCCCGCGCCGCAGCATCCCCGTCCTCGCCAGCTCCTCCACGTCCCGGCGCAGCGTGACCGCCGAGACGTCCAGCTCGGTGGCGAGCGAACTCACCTTGACCGCGCCGCGCGCGTGCACCACCGCGAGAATGCGCTTGCGCCTCAGCTCAACCGGCTCCCGCATGCTGGCCCCCTTGCCTACCGCTGTGCGATGTTCGTTTGAACGTTTGCCTGAGTGATCGCAGCATAGCGAGGGGCCGGAGCTCCGGGCGGGTCACAGGATGGAACGATGATCCGCCGAACGGAAGATGTGTCTACCATCTGATCCGGAATGGACACCATCACCCTGTGGCCGCTGGCCGCACTCGCGGCGGCATCCCTGCTCGTCGGCTTCTCCAAGACCGCCGTCAGCGGTGCCAACACGATCAGCCTCGCGGTCTTCGCGGCCGTACTGCCGGCCCGCGAATCCACCGGAGTGCTGCTCCCGATCCTCATCGCGGGCGACGTCCTCGCCGTGCTGGTCTACCGCCGGCACGCCCACTGGCCCACGCTGCTGCGGCTCTTCCCCGCCGTCGCCGTGGGCGTGGTGGGGGGCACCGTCTTCATGCTGTGGGCCGACGACGAAGCCGTGGCCCGGTCGATCGGCGCGATCCTGCTCTTCATGGCGGGCGTCACCCTCTGGCGCCGGCGCGCCCGCCCCGAGCCGCCCCCGGAGGACGAGGACACCGACGGTCCCTCGCGCGGCGGCCGCCTCAAGGCCCGGTCGTACGGGGTGCTCGGCGGCTTCACGACCATGGTCGCCAACGCGGGCGGCCCCGTGATGTCGCTCTACCTGCTCTCCGCGGGGTTCCGCAAACTCGGCTTCCTGGGAACCTCCGCGTGGTTCTTCCTGATCGTCAACACGTCCAAGGTGCCCTTCAGCGTGGGCCTCGGTCTCATCGACGCGCAGTCGCTGATGCTGGACGCCGCCCTCGTGCTGTTCGTCGTCCCGGGCGCCTACCTCGGCCGCGCCTGTGTCGGCCGCATCAACCAGAAGCTCTTCGACCGCATCGTCATCGGGGCCACCGTCCTGGGCGGCCTCCAGCTGCTGCTGCGCTGAAGACCGCCCGGGGGAGCGGGAGTCAGACGATGCCCTCGGCGATCTCCGCCTGCTCACGGGCGTTCCCGTACGCGGCCGGAGTGCTGTACGAACGGCGCGCGACGAACCACCAGACCGTGGCCAGGACCAGCACCGCGACCAGTGCGATCGACGCGTAGTTCATCGAGTCGATCGTCACCGGCGACGACTGCGGCAGCAGGAACAGCACGGTCACGGCCGCGACCCACGCCACCGCGATCCAGCCGATCGGCTTCGACCAGCGGCCCAGGTGCCACGGGCCGCGCTGGAAGCGGTCCCCGGCGCGCAGCTTCAGATAGATCGGGATGGCGTACGCGGGCGTGATCCCGATGACGTTGATCGCCGTGACCGCGCCGTACGCCGTCGCGGAGTACAGCGAGGGCACCGCCAGCAGCGCGGCGACACCGACCGAGAGCCACACCGCGGGCACCGGGGTCTGCGTACGCGCGCTGACCTTGCGCCACAGCGCGGAGCCCGGCAGGGCGTTGTCACGGCTGAAGGCGAAGACCATCCGGCTCGCGGCCGCCACCTCGGCGTTGCCGCAGAACAGCTGGGCCGCGATGACGATCAGCAGCATGGCCGTCGCGCCCGCCGTGCCCAGCGCGTCGATGAGGATCTGGGCGGGCGGGACCCCGGTCGCGCTGTTCTGCGTACCGGCGTAGTCCTGGATGGCGAAGGTCAGCCCGGCCAGCAGCACGAAACCGGCGATCCACGAGACCCAGATGGCCCGGACGATCCCCTTGGCCGCCGTCACCGACGCGTTCGAGGTCTCCTCGGACAGGTGGGCGGAGGCGTCGTAACCGCAGAAGGTGTACTGCGCCAGCAGCAGACCGATCGCCGCCACGTAGATCGGGTTCTCCCAGCCGGTGTCGTTGACGAACTCGGTGAAGACGAACGACGGCGACTGGTGGTGCGACGGCACGACCGCCAGCACCGTCACGATCACCGCGACACCGGCCAGATGCCACCAGACGCTGATCGAGTTGAGCACACTGACCAGGCGTACGCCGAAGAGGTTCAGCACGGCGTGCAGCAGCAGGATGCAGAGGAAGATCACCATCGTGGAGCCGGGGGTCGGATCGAACCCCCACTGCAGATTGAGCAGCGCGCCCGTGAACAGCGCCGCCCCGTAGTCGATACCGGCGATGGCGCCCAGCAGACCGAGCAGATTCAGCCACCCGGTGTACCAGCCCCACTTACGGCCGCCGAGCCGGTCGGCCATGTAGTACAGGGCGCCCGACGTCGGGTACGCGCTGGTGACCTCGGCCAGGGCCATGCCCACACAGAGCACGAACAGGCCGACGCCCGCCCAGCCCCAGAGCATCACGGACGGGCCGCCGGTCGACATGCCGAAGCCGTACAGCGTCATGCAGCCGGACAGGATCGAGATGACGGAGAAGCTGATCGCGAAGTTGCCGAAGCCGCCCATGCGACGGGCCAGCACCGGCTGGTAGCCGAGCTCGCGCAGCCGCTGTTCTTCGTCGGTGTGCGGCGTGGGCTCCGTGCTCGACGGGGTCGAGGCGGATATGGACATGGGGACGACCTCCAGGTGGGGGGCGGGGGACGGAAAAACTCGTGGGTGACGGGGAGGGGACGGGGAGCGGCGGGCGCACGCCGGTTCAGCCGTGCGGATCCCTCCCGGGCGCGGGACCGGCGGCCAGACAGCGGTTCCGGGCCCGGAGGAACACCTCCTCGGCACCGGCCGGATCCCGCGGCGAACGGATGCGATGGGCCCAGGGGACCGACGTGTAGTACGGGCCCATCGCCCGGAACACCGGGGCGGCGTCGGCGAACCGGAGCGACCCCCACAGCGCGTGCGCCAGATGGTTGAGATCGAGCAGGGACCGGCCGGCCGGCTCCGCCTCCTCGAACCAGACGCGCAGCGCACGCCGGGCGTCGCGCTCACCGTCCTCGGTGACCCAGTGCAGGTCCAGCGCCCGCTCGTTGCCGTGCTCGCGGCGGTAGCGCTCCACCCGGACGTACAACGGCAGCACATGGAGCGCGGAACCCTCCGGGGCCGAAGAGGCCGCCCACTGGACGAAGTTGACCGCCTCGGAGAGCGTGCCGCTCGTCTGTCTCGCGTAGACGAACTGCAGCATCCGGTGGTACGCCTCGCGGTTGAACGGATCGCGTTTGTCCGCCTCCGCCAGCAGGCCCCACGGACCGGGGAACAGCATCGGGCCCGGCGGCAGCAGCCGGTGCTCCTCCAGGCGCTGCCCCTCGTCGAGCTGGGAGAGCGCGAGCAGGCAGACCCAGGGCACCGGGTCCGCGGGCGAGGCGTGCGCGGCGGAGCGGCACCCCTCCCACGCCTCCTGCCACAGCTCCTGGGCCCTCGGATGCTTCTCCCGGTGGGCGCGTACGGCGCGCTCCACGGCCACCCGGGCGCGCATCACCGTCGCCGCGACACTCCGCGGTTCCTCGGCGAGCCAGGCGTGCACCGCGTCGGAGCCGGCCGCCACGGCCGCGAGGACCTGGGTCCGCTGGGTCCACAGCGCCCAGTCCGGTGTGCTCTCCAGCAGATTCCGCATGGCGAGCCAACGGCCGGTACGCAGATCCTGCAACGCCACACGCAACGGGTGGTCGTGCCCCGCGGGGTGGTAGACCGGCCGGAAGTCACCGGTAGCCATGTGCGCGCCCCGCCCCTGGACGCGTGGTGGGGGCGGGGCGGCGAGCCGGGCACAGGGGCACGGCACATGCTCTTCTCGTCATGAATCCTCATGGAGCGTGGGGGGTCGGGCCGTTCGGGGCATGAACCACCGGTGGTCATCGTCCGGTTGTCCACACGGCGAGGAGTTTAGAGCCCAGCGCCCCCACGTTCCGGCGACTCCGAGGATCTTCTCAAGTAGCCTTCACATACCGCACGTTGACCTTCCGTAGGCGCTCCGGACGGGAAGTTCCGGTGAGGGTTGACGTGGGGCGTGGTCTGCACGACTGTGGGCGCGAAGACCAGATGATCACGATTCCGCCCGGGTCCGGGCGGTCCGCACGGCTGGAGCACGGAGTGACGGGACCGGTACTCGCCATCGACCAGGGGACGTCCGGGACCAAGGCACTGGTGATCTGTCCCGAGCGCGGGGTGATCGGTTCCGGTTCCGCACCCGTACGCCCGCGGTACGGCGCCGGGGGCCTCGTGGAGGCGGATCCCGCCGAGCTGATCGGTTCGGTGCTCGACGCCGGCCGGCAGGCGGTCGCGGACGCCGCCGAGCCCGTGGCGGCCGTGGGCCTGGCCAACCAGGGCGAGACGGTGCTGGCCTGGGACCCCGCGACCGGCCGCCCGCTCACCGACGCGGTCGTCTGGCAGGACCGGCGCGCGGAGGGCATCTGCGCCGAACTCGCCGCACACGGGGACGAGCTGAAGCGGCTCACCGGCCTGCCGCTCGACCCGTACTTCGCCGCGCCCAAGATGGCGTGGTTACGCCGTGAACGCACCCGGGAGGGCGTCGTCACGACCAGCGACTCCTGGCTGGTCCACCAGCTCACCGGGGCCTTCGTCACCGACGCCGCCACCGCGGGACGCACCCAGCTCCTCGGCCTCCACGAGGTCGGCTGGTCGCCCGCCGCCCTGGAGATCTTCGGCCTCGCCGACGAGCGGCTCCCCACCGTCGTCGACTGCGCGGGACCGGTCGGCACCACCACCGCGTTCGGCGGGGAGGTGCCCCTCACCGGTCTCCTCGTCGACCAGCAGGCCGCGCTGCTCGCGCAGAACGCGCTGGAACCGGGCCAGGCCAAATGCACCTACGGCACCGGCGCGTTCCTCCTCGCCCAGACCGGCGGCCGGCCCAGCAGCGGCTCCAGCGGGCTGGTCAGCTGTGTCGCCTGGCGCCTCGGCGGACGTACCGCCTACTGCCTGGACGGCCAGGTCTACACGGCCGCGTCGGCCGTGCGCTGGCTCACCGACCTCGGGGTGATCTCCGGAGCGGGTGACCTCGACCCGGTGGGCGCCTCGGTCCCCGACACCGGCGGGGTCACCTTCGTCCCGGCGCTCGCGGGCCTCGCCGCGCCCTGGTGGCGCAGCGACCTGCGCGGCTCGGTGACCGGCCTCGGCCTCGACACCACCGCGGGCCATCTGGTCCGCGCCCTGTGCGAGGGCATCGCCGCGCAGGTCGTCGCCCTCGCCGACGCCGTCGCCTCCGACCTCGGCGGGCCGCTGACCACGCTGCGGGTCGACGGCGGCCTGACCCGCTCGGCCCTGCTCATGCAGACCCAGGCGGACCTGCTGCAACGACCGGTCGAGGTCTCGGCGCTGCCCGATGTCACCGCCCTCGGCGCCGGGGTGGTGGCCAGGCTCGGCCTCGACCCCGACCTGCAACCGGGCCTGGCCACCCCCGAGTGGCGGCCCTCCGCCGTGTACGAACCACGGATCGGCCCCGAGGAGGCGGCGGAGCGCCTCGCCGGCTTCCGTACCGCCGTGGACAGCCTGCTGGAGCGCGCATGACCGTCACCGTCACCACCACCGGCCCCCTGTCCCCGGAGGACGCGCAGGCGAACGCCCCGGCGAGGGACGCGCGGAAGGACGCGGAGGGCACGTACGACGTCACCGTGATCGGCGCCGGCGTCGTGGGGACGGCCATCGCCCGCGAACTGGCCCGCCACCCCCTGCGCACCGCCCTGATCGACGCGGCCGACGACATCGGCAGCGGCACCTCCAAGGCCAACACCGCGATCCTGCACACCGGTTTCGACGCCGACCCCGGCTCGCTGGAAGCCCGCCTCGTCCGCGAAGGACGGGATCTCCTCGCCGCGTACGCCGCCGGGACCGGCATCCCGGTCGAGCGCGTCGGCGCCCTCCTCGTGGCCTGGGACGAGGACCAGCTCGCCGCCCTGCCCCGGCTGCGCGCCAAGGCCGAACGCAACGGCTACCACGCGTCCCGCATCCTCGACGCCGGCGAACTGCGCTCCCGCGAACCGCACCTGGGACCCGGCGCGCTCGGCGCCCTCCACGTCCCCGACGAGAGCATCATCTGCCCCTGGACCACCCCGCTCGCCTTCGCCACCCAGGCCGTCCGCGCCGGCGTGCACCTGCACCTGAACTGCCGGGTGCGGGACATCGCCTGCGACGCCGGAGGACACACGCTCACCACCTCGCGCGGCCCCCTGCGCACCCGCTACCTGGTCAACGCCGCCGGGCTGTACGCCGACGAGATCGACCGGCTCCTCGGCCACGACGTGTTCACCGTGACCCCGCGCCGCGGCCAGCTCATCGTCTACGACAAGCTCGCCCGCGACCTCGTCCGCCACATCCTGCTGCCGGTCCCCGGCCCGGCGGGCAAGGGCGTCCTGGTCGCCCCGACCGTGTTCGGCAACGTCCTCCTCGGCCCCACCGCCGAGGAGCTCGACGACAAGACCGCCACCGGCTCCACCGCCGACGGCCTGCACGAGCTGCGCGAGAAGGGCCGCCGGATCCTGCCCGAACTCCTCGACGAGGAGGTCACCGCCGTCTACGCGGGCCTGCGCGCCGCCACCGGACAGGAGGACTACCGCATCCAGGAGTACCCCGCACAGCGCTACGTCGCCGTCGGCGGCATCCGCTCCACCGGCCTCACCGCGTCCATGGCCATCGGCCGCCACGTCATGGACCTGCTCGCCGCCACCGGCCTGGAGACCGGGGAGCCACGCGCACTCCCGCCCCTCACGATGCCCAACCTCGGCGAGGCGTTCCCCCGCCCCTACCGGAACGCGGCACTGATCGCCGAGGACCCGGCGTACGGCACGCTCGTCTGCCACTGCGAACAGGTCACCCTCGGGGAGATCCGGGACGCGCTGTCCGCGACGGTCCCGCCGCACTCCCTGGACGGCCTGCGGCGCCGTACCCGCGCCCGGGGCGGCCGCTGCCAGGGTTTCTACTGCGGCGCCGCCGTCCGCGCCCTGTTCGAGGAGGCGCGACCGTGACCCGGAACGCACGCGAGGCCGATGTCCTGATCGTCGGCGGAGGCCCCGCGGGCCTCGCCGCCGGAGCCGAGCTCGCCGCGGCCGGCGCAGGCCGGGTGGAGATCCTGGAACGCGAGCAGGAGGCGGGCGGCATCCCCCGCCACTGCCACCACGGCGGATTCGGCGGGCGCCTCACCCGGTCCCTGTACGCGTGGACGTCCGCGACCCGTTCCCCGTACGCCCGGGAAGGGACGGACGGGCCCGCCTACGCCCGGCGGAGCGTGGCGGCCGCCCTGGACGCGGGGGCCACGCTGCGCACCGGGGTCACCGTCACCGGCTGGGACGGGCCCCTCACCGTCGAGACCACCGGACCCGCCGGACTCGAACGGATCACCGCCAGAGCCGTCGTCCTCGCCACCGGCGCCCGTGAACGGCCGCGCAGCGCCCGCATGGTCCCCGGCACCCGGCCACCCGGCGTCTACACCACCGGCGAACTCCAGCAGGCCGTCCACCTGTACGGACAGCGGATCGGCAGCCGGGCGGTCGTCGTCGGCGACGAGCCCGTCGGCCACGCGGCCGCCGCCACCCTGCGCGCCGCCGGCGTCCACGTCGTCGCCATGGTCACCGACCGGCCGTCCCGCACGGTCCGCCCGCGTCACCGGCACACCCCGCTGCTCACCGGCGCCACCGTCACCGGACTCACGGGCAGGACCCGGCTGTCCGGGGTGTCGCTGCGCCACGAGGACGGCCGCACCACCACGCTGCGCTGCGACACCGTCGTCCTCACCGGTGACTTCGTCCCCGACCACGAACTGGCCAGGCGCGGAGGGCTCCTGCTCGACCCCGGCACCCGGGGACCGGCCTACGACGCGGCGTTCCGCACCTCGCGGCCGGGTGTCTTCGCCGCCGGAAACCTGCTGCACGCCGTCGAGCACGCCGAGTTCGCCGCACAGGAGGGCCGGGCCGTCGCCGTGCCCGTACTGCACCGTCTGGCCGGCACCGGGGAAGCCCCGGGTGGCGGACCACGTCTGGTCGTCGACGCACCCCTGCGGTGGATCGCCCCCAACGTGACGGGGCCGGACGGTGCCCGCCCGCAGGGCGACCGGTTCGTGCTGCGCACCGCGCGGCGGCTGCCCCGGCCGCTGCTCGTCGTCTCGCAGGACGGGCGCGAACTCCACCGGCAGCGGCTGCTGTCGGCCGCCGTCCCGGGGCGCCCGTTCCATCTGGCGGCCGACTGGGCGGACCGGGTCGACCCGGAGGGCGCGTCCGTCCGGATCAGCGCGTACTGACCGGAGGGGGCGGGGCGGCCGGACCGGCGTCAGGGGATGAGCAGCCAGTCGGCGCCGACGGCCGCCACGAGACCGACCCCCAGCAGCCAGCTGCCCAGCCGGGTGCGGCCGTTCCTGCTGAGCTCGATCACCACACCGCAGAGGATGAGCGCGAGCCCGTAGACCCCGACGACCAGGACCGAGGAACGGCTGGCTATGCGCAGGGCCAGGACGACGCCCATCGCCGCCATCCCCACCGAGGAGAGGACGATCCGCAGGCGCCGCGCCTGACGTGGAGTGAGTCTCCCCTCCGCAGCGGCCTCTTCCGGTACGTCGTCCCCCGCCGTAGCCGCAGGTATCGCCACGGGTATCGCCGCAGGGCTCTCGCCGGGCCCGTGGTCCTGCTCCTGCTCTTGCTGTCGGTCCTGGTCCTGGTCAGAAGTGGTCATGACGCCGGATCGTAATAGCTGCGCACGGTGGTGTTCGCCGGACCGGGGATCCCGGGGGCGGTCAGGCGATCGACGCCGACACGATGGCGGACACCGCCAGGTTGCAGGCGCCCGTCACCCACACCGCCGGATGAGGCTCCCGCTCCACCAGCGTGGCCCCCAGCTTTCCGGGCGTGACCAGGTCGACGACGAGGAAGGCCACCGCCATCATGACCAGACCGAGCAGCCCGAACGCGGCCGTCGAGACGAGCCCCTTGCCGAAGTCGTCGTACGTCGTCCAGATCGACGTGAACACGATGCCGCCGATGCCCAGCAGCGCCGAGCTCAGGACGAGCGCCGCGTTGCGGTTGCGCTCCTCCCATATCTGGCGGCCGAGCTTGCCCGGTGTCAGGGCGTCGATCAGAAATATGCCGAGAACGAGCAGTACGACGCCGAGGGCCCCGTATGCGGTGGCACGGCCGAGGCCGTTGATGATGTCGGTCATCGGGGCGTCCGTCTCCTGAGCGAGTGGTCGAAGAATGGAACCTGAACGTGACCGGCGTGATCAAACACGCCGTCAAGAAGGAGCAAAACCTATCGCATTCGTGCGCTCACTCCCCGGGCCGGTCTCCCCGCCGCAACCAGGGTGCCTCGGCGGCCGCGTCGACGACCGGGGCGGCCTCCTGCGGACCGGCAGCCTCCGCGCCCCCGGACCCGGACGGGTCCACCCGGCCCGCCAACTCCCGTGCCCAGCCGATCAGCCCGTCCACGCCGATCCCGTGCGGATCCGCCGTCCGGAACTCCTCGACAGCGGCGGCGCCGCGCCTCAACAGCCGTGCCCCGCCCGCCGCGTTGCCCCGGGCGGCATGGGTCAGGCCCACCGCCATCTGCGCGAGGCCCCGCCACAGCTCGCGCTCCTCGTCCGGCCCCGACTTCCACGCGTCCTCGAACACCTCATGGGCATGGAACGGCATGCCCGCGTCCAGCAGCCGCTGGGCCTCGCGCACCGTCTCGCCGGGGGAGCGGACCACACCCTCGGGCTGCCGCTCCACCCCCGGAGCCCCGTACGGCAGGGGGCGCCCCAGCCCGTCCCGGGGGCGCGCATTGCGCGCCCTCCCTTCCTCGTCGCGGTCCCTGCGAGATTCGTCCACCCCCCGATTGTGCCTCGCACCTGCGGAGAACGGCTGGAACCCTGTCCCCCCGCACCCGCGCACGGTTAGGCTCGGTGCTCTTCGCAACCACCCTGGGAAGGGGAGGCATGAAGCCGTCCCGGCCGTTGTACGAGCGCGAACCGGAACTCGCCGCAGCCGCACAGGCGCTGGACGCCCTCTGCGGCGGACAAGCGGCCGGCGGGCTGCTGGTCTTCAGCGGCGAAGCCGGCATCGGCAAGACCGCGCTGCTCGGCGAGATCCAGGCCATGGCCACCGACCGCTGCACCATCTGGTCCGCCCGTGGCGGTGAGACGGTCACCTCGGTGCCGTTCCACGTCGTACGCCAACTGCTCCAGCCCGCACTGGTCCGGTTCCCCGCCGACGAGATCCGCGCCCTGTTCGGCGACTGGTTCGACATCGCCGCGCCCGCCCTGGGCCTCGCCGACCCCAGCGGCCCGCAGCCCGACCCCCAGGGCGTCAGGGACGGCCTCGACCACGTCGTCTCCCGGCTCGCTTCCGGCCTCAGCCACCGGCCGCTGCTCCTCATAGTGGACGACGCGCACTGGGCGGACGGCGAATCCCTCGCCTGGCTCGCCGGATTCACCGCACGGCTGTCCGAACTGCCCGTGCTGGTCGTCCAGGCACACCGCCCGCAGGAGCTCGCCGACCGCAACGCCGACTGGGCCATCGCCCGCGCCCCGGAGAACAGCACCGCCGGCCACCCGGCGCTGACCCGCGTGGCGCTGCGCGCCCTCACCCCCGAGGCCACGGCCGAACTGGTGCGGGCCGGCCTCGGGGACCACGCGGACGACCCCTTCTGCCGCGAGGTCTGGGCCGTCACCGGCGGCAACCCGTACGAGGCGGTCGAGCTCGTCGCCAAGGCCCAGGACCGCGAACTGCCACCGGTCGAGGAATCCGCCGGCTTCCTGCGTGAACTCGGCGCCTCCGCCCGGGGCAGCGGGCTCGTCGCCCGCCTCGAACGCCTCGGCACCAACGCCAACCGCTTCGCCTGGGCGGCGGCCGTGCTCGGCACCGAGATCTCCCAGGAACTCGCAGCGACCCTGGCCGGGATGAGCTCGGCGGAGGCCGCCGACTGCACGGCACGGCTGCGGGACGCCCGTATCGTCAGCGGCTTCGACCCGCTGGAGTTCGTCCACCCCCTCATCGCCACCGCCGTCTACCGCTCCATCCCGCCCGCGACGCGCACCGCCATGCACGGCCGGGCGGCCTGGGCGATCACCCAGGCCGGCCTCGGGGCTGCCGCGGCCTCCCGCCATCTGCTCGAAGTGCACCCCGACGACGACCAGGAGCTCGTCGCGCAGCTCCGCGAGGCGGCACGGCAGCATCTCGCGGTCGGCGCCCCGGAAGCGGCCAGGCGCTGTCTCGAACGCGCCCTGGACGAACCGCCGCGCCCCGACGAGCGGGCGGAGCTGCTGTACGAACTGGGCTGCGCCACGCTGCTCTCCTCGCCGGCCACCACGGTGCAGCACCTGCGCGCCGCGCTCGACACACCCGGGCTCGACGAGAAGCTCCGCGTCGACGCCACCTTCCGGCTGGCCTCCGCCCTGTCCCACAACAACCAGCTCAAGGACGCGGCGCTCTCGCTGGCGGCCGAGGCGTCACGCACCGCCCCCGGCCCCGGTCTGATGCGTCTCCAGGCCGCGCACTTCCTGTGGGAGGGCATGCAGGCCTCCGAGGACGACGGACCCGCGCGCTCGGCCCGGCTCGCCCGCAACGCGGACCACCTCAAGGGCCGCGACAACGCCGAACGCGCCCTGCTCACCCTGCGGGCCTTCGACGCCATGCTCCGTGGCGAGAACGCCCAACTCGTCGTGGACTTCTGCGAACGCGCCCTGGTCGACGGGCGGCCCGCGCGCGGGCTCGGCTGGACCGACTCCGAATGGGGCTTCGAGCTCCCCACGATGGCGGGCATCACCTACGCGTTCACCGACCAGCTGGACCGGGCCGAAGCCCTCTTCGGCGAGGCCGTACGCGCCTTCGAGATCTCCGGATGGAGCGGCGCGCACCTCGCGTTCGCGCACACCCTCCTGGGGCTCGTGCACCGCCGGCGCGGCCGTCTCGCCGAGGCCGAGGGCTTCCTGCGCGAGGGACTGCGCCTCGCCGACCGGGCCGGCAGCGGACTGCCCGTCCACTGGGACGCCACCTGCCTCCTCGTCGACACCCTGCTCGCCCGCGGCCGGACGGCGGAGGCCCGGCTCGTCGCCGACCGGTACGCCTTCGGCCCGCCGTACCCCAGCGCGATGGTCCTGCCGGACGCCCCGTGTGTACGCGGACGGCTGCTGCTGGCCGAGGGACGTACGGCGGAGGCCGTGGCCGAGCTGGAGTCGGCGGGCGCGGCACTGGAACCACGCGGCCGCTTCAACGGAGTCTGGGCGCCCTGGGCCGGGGATCTCGCCCGCGCCCTGGCCGACACCGAGCCGGTCAGGGCCGCCCAGCTGGCCACCCGGGCGCGCGTCCACGCGGAACGGTTCGGCACGGACACGGCGATCGGCGAGGCCCTGCGCTGCATGGCCCTGTTCGTACCCGAGGAGGAGGCGGCCCACCTGCTGGCCGAGTCCGTACGCCACCTGGACGCGTCCTCCTCCGCCTACGAGCACGCGCTCGCCCGCTTCGATCACGGCGTCGCCATCCGCTCCCGCCAGGAGCTGGCCCGGGCCGAGAAGCTCGCCACCGCCTGCGGCGCCGAAGGACTGGCGACCCGCGCCCAGCAGGTACGGGCGTCGATCCGGTCCTCGGAGTGAGGTAATGTTTGTCCTGCGCAGCCGCCCGGGAGAACCGGGAGGAAACGCATCGGGACGTGGCGCAGCTTGGTAGCGCACTTGACTGGGGGT